>NZ_DS996809.1:112734-169444 GCF_000156235.1 Pseudovibrio sp. JE062 | reverse complement strand
TGGTTCACGCGGTTAAAGGCGTGAACATCCATGTGGATTCCGGCGAGACAGTCGCAATTGTGGGTGAGTCTGGTTCTGGTAAATCCCAGACCATGATGGCAGCAATGGGTCTGTTGGCAGGCAACGGCATCACGCATGGTGAAGTCCGTTACCGTGGCAACAACATCCTCGGCTCTTCCATTCGCAAGCTCAACAAGATCCGTGGTGCGAAAGTCACCATGATCTTCCAGGAGCCAATGACGTCTCTGGATCCGCTTTACACCATTGAGCGCCAGCTCTGTGAGCCAATGGTTGAGCACGGTGAGTACACCTGGGCAACCGCGAAGAAACGTGCGGTTGAACTGCTCGAACTCGTTGGCATCCCTGAGCCGGCTCGTAAGGTAAAAGCGTTCCCCTATGAGATGTCTGGCGGTCAGCGTCAGCGTGTCATGATCGCAATGGCGCTCGCAAACGATCCGGATATCCTGATCGCGGACGAGCCAACCACTGCGCTCGACGTGACCACGCAGGCTCAGATTCTTGAGCTGATGGCGGACCTTCAAAAACGCCTCGGCATGGCAGTTGTGTTCATCACCCACGATCTGGGTATCGTTGAGCGCATCTCCGACCGTGTGTACGTGATGAAGTCTGGTGAAGTTGTTGAAGAGGGCAACACCAAAAAAATCTTTGGTAACCCTCAGCACGATTACACCAAGATGCTGCTGGATGCAGAGCCAACCGGTTCGAAAGCTGTAGTGCCTGACAGCAACCCGATTGTTCTGGATGCAAAGGACGTGCGCGTTGAGTTTGAAACCGAAACTGGTTTCCTCAAGCCAAACCACGTTCTGCGTGCCGTAAACGACATTTCCATGGAAGTGCGTGAAGGCCAGACCCTCGGTATTGTGGGTGAATCCGGTTCCGGTAAGTCCACACTTGGCCGTGCTGTACTTCAGCTTCTGCCAACAGCAGGTGGCCGTGTGGTTTACCTCGGTAGTGACATCACCGGTGCAACCAAAAAGAAGATGCAGCCACTTCGTAAAGAAATGCAGCTCATCTTCCAGGATCCTTTCGGGTCTCTGTCTCCACGTATGACCGTAGGCCAGATCATCACCGAAGGTCTGCTGGTGCATGAGCCTCAGCTTTCAGCGAAGGAACGTGATCTGCGGGCTATTCAGGCGCTTGAAGAAGTGTCCATGGATCCGGCAATGCGCAACCGCTACCCACACGAGTTCTCTGGTGGACAGCGTCAGCGTATCGCGATTGCACGCACCATGATCCTCAATCCAAAGCTTGTTGTGCTGGACGAACCGACCTCCGCGTTGGACCGTACCGTACAAAAGCAGGTGGTTGAGCTTCTGCGCAACCTGCAGAAAGAACATGGCCTGACCTACCTCTTCATCTCTCACGATCTGGCAGTGGTTCGCGCCATGTCCGATACCGTGATGGTGATGCAGAAGGGTGAAGTGGTTGAAAAGGGTTTGGCAGAAGAGATCTTCTCCAATCCGAAAGAAGACTACACCAAAGAACTACTTGCAGCGGCGGCTCTGAAACCAGCATAAGCTAAGCAATCAGATCTTCTGAAATAAGAAAACCCCGGTGCCATGTGCCGGGGTTTTTGCTTTGATGCTCTGAGGTCTACCGAAGCAGCTTTAGTGAACCGACCAGCGAGCGCACCAATTTGCTGGGGCCACAAAGCCCGATCCCATCGATCTTCTCGCTCTTAAGGGCCTGTGTCGGCACCAGCGCTTCATAGTCCGCGAATGTATGAATGGATCTTGCAAAGGCTGGAAAGACAACCAACGTCATCTCATCGAGACGTGCAGCAGACTTCTCCAGGACGACGCGCATCTGATCGCTATTGGCCTGAAGTATGGGCACAGGCCGATCTGCACTGCTCTTGAAAGACGCACCATCACCGTCTGTGAGAGTGACACCACCAAGTCCTGCATTCGCAGTTCCGATCCCGACAGATATGGCTCCTACAGTGTTGGCAAGTAAACCAACTGGCAAATCTGGATCTACCACAACAGCCAGCCGCAAATCCTGCTCACCCCGCAACGGCTGTTTTTCGATTTGACTCATAAACATACTACCTCCTGTTCAAGGGATAGTATCTGGACGAGTAGAGACAATCTGATCTATTTTGACCTGCGATGATTGTTGAGCAGGTAGGATCTACCCATATTGTTAAATTATAAGGTAGCTTCTGCCTAGAATGGAGAAGGACGTTGGCGAAGAGCGAAATGCAAAAGCAAGCTGTTCAATTAGATGCCGCAGATAAGAAGATCCTGCGGGTTCTTCAGGAGGAAGGACGTCTCTCCAACACAGAGCTTGCTGAAAAGGTGGGAATGTCCACGTCACCTTGCTGGAGGCGTGTCAGACGATTGGAACAAGAAGGGGTGATCAGCGACTACTCAGCTCGGCTGGATCGCCGAACCCTCGGATTTGGTGTGCTCGTGATCGTCACCATCCAGATTGATGCACACAATGTGGAGCAGGCTGTCGAGTTTGAAGAGGCAGTGCTGAAGCTTGAGCAGGTCATCGCCTGCTATTCTGTCGGCGGAGGGGTGGACTTTGTGCTTCAGGTGGTCTGCGAAGATCTTGACGCCTATGCAGAGTTCTCCATGAACACCCTACGGCGCTTGCCGGGCATCAAAGCCATGGAAAGCAACTTCGTGCTGAAGGAACTAAAACCGCTCACCGGATGGCCAATCTAAGCGCGTGCTTATCGGAAAGGCCATCCGCTATGAAGGTTAGCTTAAATCCCGGCACGCTCCAGCACACTGATCCAGTTTTTGTGTGCAATCTTGGCGATGAGCTCTTCACCGAAATCAGCCTTGCGGAATGCGTTGATCAGATTAGGCAGACCAGTCACATCCTTGATGTCCTTGGCAACCAGACAGCCGTCATAATCTGAGCCAATGGCAACCCCATCTTCACCCAGCTTGTTGATCAGATAGTCCGCATGGCGCAGGATCACATCCAGCGGCATATCCGAGTTGAGTTGACCGTCCGGGCGCAGGAAGAATACGGCGAAGTTGATGCCCACCAGACCTTTGGACTCTGCAATTGCATCCAGTTGTTTGTCCGTTAGGTTACGGCTCATCGGGCAGATCTTGAACACGTTGGAGTGGCTTGCCACGATAGGCTTGTCGGTGATCTTTGCCAGATCCCAGAAGCCCTTTTCGTTTAGGTGAGAAACGTCCAGCTGAATGCCGCGCTGATTACACTGGCGCACCAGCTCCTTGCCAACTTCAGTCAGGCCCGGTCCAATGTCTGGGCTATGCTCAAACTCCATCGGCACGCCATAACCGAAGATCGTCTCACGGCTCCACACAGGACCAATAGAGCGAAGCCCGCGCTCGTAAAGCAGTTCAAGGGCCTCAAAGTCCTTATCGATGCACTCAGCGCCTTCAACATGAAGCACCATGGCAAGCTGATCTGCATCCATCGCGTCTTTGATCGCACCGGTTGTCCGGCAAATTTTCACCGCACCGTCGCCCTTGGCCTCCAGGTCTTCGGCGATATCCAATAGCTTCAGCGTATAGTCCAGTGCTTCCTTTTGTGGCACCGTTTTGAAGTGTTCAGGGCTCTTGAAGTCGACCTCTTCACCTTCCTTCGGCTTGGCTCTGACAGATGGGGTGAACATGGCAAACAAACCACCGGCAAACCCGCCTTTGCGAGCACGCGGAAGGTCAATGTGATCGTAACTGGCCTCCTCAAAGAAACTGCGTTCCTTCGGCGTTTGCGACCGGCGCTCCAGTGAAAGGAGCGTATCGTTGTGGCCGTCAAAGACCGGAACAAGGTTCGGGGCAGTATCTGTCATGAAGAACTCCGGGAAATAGAAATATCACTATGAAAAATGCCAATGCTGAAACACAGCTGGGATCTACGCAAACCCAGGGCTTCTGGCAGAAAGCTAGGTCACATTGGCGGAATTTGAAACTACACTGTTAAATATTAAACCCTTAAAATCAATAGGATCACTCCAACTTTCTGAGTGGTGTTGAGAGGGGAAGGCGCAATGGCGACAGTTATCAGAGGCTCTGACTTTACGGCAGACAAGGCGTGGGGCGCACAGCTCATCGCCAAAATGAACGGCATTACAACGCGCCTGCATTGGACCGATAAACCATACAAATGGCACATCAATGACGGAGAGGAGGTCTTCGTGGTTCTGGATGGTACAGTTGAGATGAAGTACCGGCAGGAGGGAGAAGAGCTCTCTGCAATGATGCAGCCGGGAGATATCTTTTTCGCCGCTATCGGCACAGAACATGTCGCTCATCCGCAGGGCGAAGCGCGCGTGCTGGTGGTAGAAACGGAGGGAAGTGTCTGAACCAGCAGACAGGGAAGGGGCACGGCCCCTCCCGCAAAAGATCACTGGGTGTTAAGCCAGTCCGGGCAGGGCCACATCCACCATGATCATGGCAAAGTGACAGGCTGCGGCTGAAAGCACAAAACCATGCCAGATGGCATTCTGGAACGGCAGGTTCTTCCAGATGTAAAACAGCGTCCCAACAGTGTAGAGACCGCCGCCAGTCACCAGCAGCGTAAAGCCAGCCACGGAAAGCTCGTTGTAGATCGGCACGACCGCAAAGAAACCAACCCAGCCCATCGCCAGATAGATCGGCACCGCAAGCTTATCCAGCTGCCGCATATGCAAGATCTTGATGGCCGCTCCCGCAATGGCGCAGACCCAGATGCCGACCAGCATGGAAATGCCAAGCCAACCGCCCAACACCATCAGGCACAGCGGCGTGTAAGTACCTGCAATCAGGAAGTAAATCGCGGAGTGGTCCAAGCGCCGTAGCAGACCCAGCTTGTTGTCTTTTTCAGGGATGTTGTAGGTCGCAGAACAGATCAGCATGGCCAGAAGTGTGGCTGTGTAAACGTAAATGCTGATTTGGCGGGCATAGTCGTCAGCCGCCCACAAAACCATCACAAAGGCAGTGGTAGCAGCTGCACCAAAGGCAATTCCCAAAACATGGATCACGCCATCAGCCACTTTTTCCGCGTAGGTCTCTATTCTCATGCGCAGGCTGTCCCCCCGAATGCACCCGAACTATGTTGAACTACATAATGCCGCCCTTAGCATCTCAACTCAACTGAAACTACTGTGCAAACTGGTCAATATATGGGCATTTGACAGAGCAGGGTGGGTTGCCCCTTGGAAATCGGGCATATCCAATTGCCTCCATCCTTCAGATGTGGCATTGGCTCTCAGGACTTTACTGCCAATATTGCGCTGGTCTGATGGCCGCACCGACCACTTGTGGGAAAGCAATAGAACGCTGCTGCGGGCTTTGCTATTTCCGCAAGAATCATGGATTTTGGTGCGCCTCCCAGCACTCCGATATTGCCGGAACCACGGTTAATCACTGCCTTGAAACGGCACAACAAGAGATTTTGAATGACGGTCAGCATCGAAATGGGTGTCACCCCCCATGGTACCTCCAGTGTTGTCGATCTTGAAGAATTGCTTGCCACGCGACTGCTCGTCCAGGGGAACTCTGGATCGGGTAAATCGCACTTGCTGCGTCGCCTTATGGAACAGAGCGCGCCTTGGGTTCAGCAGGTTGTGATCGATCCGGAAGGGGATTTCGTATCGCTGGCTGATGAGTTCGGGCACGTGGTGATTGAAGCGACCATGAATGATCGCGAACTCACCATGATCGCCGCTCGCGTACGCCAGCACCGCATCTCCGTGGTGCTTAATCTGGAACATCTGGAGCCGGACAAACAGCTCAAAGCTGCCGCCGCTTTCATGAACGGCCTGTTCGATTCCGACCGCCAGTACTGGTATCCCGTTCTCGTCGTGGTGGACGAAGCGCAGCTTTTTGCACCTGCCGCCTCTGGTGACTTTGGTGAGGAAGCGCGCCGCCTGTCTTTGATGGCCATGACCAACCTTATGTGTCGTGGCCGTAAGCGTGGTCTGGCAGGCATCATCGCCACTCAGCGTCTGGCGAAGCTCGCCAAGAACGTGGCAGCAGAAGCTTCCAACTTCCTGATGGGGCGTACCTTCCTTGATATCGACATGGCCCGTGCATCCGACCTGTTGGGCATGGACCGCCGTCAGGCAGAACAGTTCCGAAATCTGGAACGTGGCCAGTTCATCTCCCTCGGCCCAGCAATGACCCGCCGCCCGCAAAAAGTGGTGATCGGTGAAGTTGTGACCGGTAGCCGCGGTGGGTCTCCAAAGCTGATGCCAATGCCGAACCAGCCCGTTGAAACCGCGGCTGAACTGATCTTTACCGCGTCTGACAATGATCCGGTGCTGCACAACAATCGCGTGGCTGCGCCTTCCGCAAAAGACGTAATGTTGCAGCTCTCCCAAACCGCCGCCAGCAACATGCAGGCGCAGCACAGGGAAGTGGTTGAAGCCGAGCCGGAAGATCTCTTCAATCTGGAAGAAAAGAACCAGCAGTATCAGGAAATCATCGCCAAGATCCTTGAAGATCCGGAAGCAGCCTTCGCGCCGGTTTCCCAGCTCTATCAGGATTTCCAGGTCCGCTGTCGTATTGAACGTCTGAAGTCTCAGGACCTCGCAAAGTTCCGCAAGCTTCTCTCTGTTGCCCGCGCTGGCGTGGACAAGAAGGAAGTGGAAGAGGGTGACTGGCAGCAGGCCGAGGTCATCGCCGGACAGCTTCCAGAAGAAATGCGCGGCGTCTATCTGCTGCTGGCAAAAGCTGCATTTGCGGACGAACCATGCCCGGAAGATCTGGAGATCGCAAAAGCCTATGGCACCCGCTCACCGGGCCGCGCCCGTTGGCTGCTCACCCATATGGAAGAGCAGGGCTTCATCATCTGTGCAAGTGATCTGCGTGGAAACCGTATCGTGACACTGCCAGACATCGGCAAGCAAACCGCAACCAAGTAAGCTTTGTTCAGCGGCCATCCGGCAAGGAATGGCCGCCCACCGGGCCTTCGACCTCATCAAAGAACGTGGTCTCTGTGCTGCGCGAGCAGGTCGAGCACAAATGCGGTTTGGAGGGCAGAACATACTTCAGGCAGCAAGCTTTGCGGCGCGGTGCATACTCAATCCGTCCCTCATGTTCGCGCTGCCGCCAAACAATCCCACCATTGATCTTCTTCCCAAGGCTCGCCAGATAAGCCCGCATAATGCTGGCCACCTCAGTGGGCTTGGCTCCATGGCGCCGTAACACCAGAAATGGTGAGGTGATGGAGATGGCTACGGTGGAGTAAAACACTGAAGGCGCTACTTTCCGCCGCCCCAGCTCGCGGTGGAAGACCCGAATGATCTCCTCAAGGCAGATGGAAAGCGCAAATAACTCCGCCGGACCTTGATCCGGGTTCAGCTCAAAATCTTCTTCTGAAAGGCGCGGATCAAAGAACACCTCAACCCAAGGCCCTTTGCCATGCAGCACAAACCGCAGCTCATCAATGCGTGGAGCTCGCCCGGTCAGCAGATAGGTCACCGAGATCCGGTTGAGCAGTGTCTGACACATGGTCTTCAACGCAAGACTGGCCGCAATCTTGGTGGTTGGTGCACCGCGATCTTCCTTGATGAAGTCGATCATGTGCTTGGCAACCAGAGCAAAGTTGCTGTCAAAGCCAGAAAACTCACGCAGTTCCGCTGCCACCACGTGCTCAGTAGGTGCAGTAATTGCCCGCGCTGAAACCAGCTCGCCCCCATCAGGATGGGCTGCAGCAATCAGCCCAGCAAAGCGCGCAGGGATGCCCGCATGTTCTGAGGCGGGAATATCTGTAGGTGGAAGACCGGTAGACACAGCCAACGCAAACCTCTGGATGTACAATTGCGCTTTTGAGGCACCGTAATGATCGGATTTAGGCAAAGAGCGCGATGGAACTTATAGTTACGAGGCGTGCATGTCTGGCTGACAGGTGGCTGAACACGACACAACAACACTTTTGCGTTATTTAGCACAAAAACAAAGTCTACTAAAACAGTAGACTTTGCAGTCTGTGAGTAATGCACCTGTTATGTTGTAACGATCCTCTTGTCGAAGATCAGGCTTTCGCTTTTGTGAACCGCTTCTCCCAGGCGAATTTCTCCGCAATCCAGATGCCACCCAGCACCAGCGCCAGAGCGGCACCGTGGTAGAATGCAAACACTTCGCCCAGCAGAATAATTGCCATCACGGAGGCAAACACCGGCACCAGATTGACGAACACGCCCGCCCTGTTCGGCCCGATGAGCTCAACCCCGCGCATGTAGAAGATCTGTGCGAGGAAGGATGGGCAGAAGGAGATGTAAAGAATAACCAGCCAGCCCTGGAATGTTGGCCATGCGAGTGTTTCCTGACTGTACTCAATCGCCAGCATCGGTACGGAAACCAAAGCTGCAACAAACGCCATCACCGCAAAAAAGGCGAGCGCAGGCACTTTGGGTCTGTTGCGCAGCGCAAGCGTATAGCCAGCGTAAAACACAGCAGCCACCAGCATCAGCGCGTCACCCGGATTGATGTGCAGGTTCAACAGAACCTCAAGACTGCCCTGACTAGCTACAACAAACACACCCAGCAAGGTCAGCAAAATACCGATGAACTGGATCAGCGTCACCTTGGATCCAAACAGGAAGTAGGCCCCCACCACAACGATCATCGGAATGGAGCCTTGCAAAATGCCCATGTTCACCGCAGTGGTGTTGTGAGCTGCTAGATAGAACAGGCCGTTAAAGCCAGAAAAGCCGAAGGCAGCCATCAGGGCAATGCTGATCAGGTGAGGGCGGATTTGTGCCCATGAAGCCACAAGATCACGCCATGCAATCATGCTCATCAGCCCGGCCACAATCGCCCATCTTAAAAACACGATCACCATGGGCGACACGTGTCCCACCGCAAGCTGACCCGCCACTGCGTTGCCGCTCCACATGAGCGTAGTCAACACCAGAAGCAGCATCGGTCTGCTGTACAGGGAACTAAGGATAGGCATGTAAACTCACTGTCAAAAGGCGGGTGGGAGTGCCCGCAGGAAAGGTGCAAACAGACTTCACCTTGCCCCAAATAAATGCAAGGCTATTTTCCGCAAGGGCTGTAGAGGTTTCATCAAGTATGTACCAGCCTTCTATAGCTGCTTGCAAAACCTGCCGAAATGCCGCCAAAATCAAAGCCTTATTAAAGAGTACTCGACCAACCCAATCAATCACCTGTGTTTTGAGCAGCGCGGTAACGAATTGATGCATTGAAACTTGAGATTGAATTTGCAAGGGTCAGGTCTGGAAAACTCAGCGGCAGGAAGTGACGGCATATCCTGCTAAAAATGACAAAACGAGGGGGACCCATGTCGCAAAGAGTAAGCGTTGCATCACTTCAGGTTTCACCGGAACTCTACAATTTCGTAGAGAAGGAGGCTCTTCCGGGTACCGGAGTGGCATCCGACCAGTTCTGGGAAGGCTTCGCGCAGATCATCAAGGATCTGACACCACGCAACCGCGAACTGCTCCAGATCCGTGAAGACATCCAGACCAAGATCGACGACTGGCACAAAGCCAACCCGGGCACGATTGATCTGGAAACCTACAAAACCTTCCTCAAAGAACTTGGCTACCTACTGCCGGAAGGTGAAAGCTTCGACGTTGATACAGCCAACGTTGACCCGGAAATCGCAGAGATCGCCGGTCCTCAGCTTGTTGTGCCTGTCATGAACGCGCGCTACGCCCTCAACGCTGCCAATGCGCGCTGGGGTTCCCTGTATGATGCGCTCTACGGCACCGACGCCATGGGCTCCACCCCTCAGGCTGGCGGATACGATGAAGCCCGCGGCGCAGAAGTCATCGCCTATGCCCGCAAGAAGCTGGATGAAGCTCTGCCGCTGGATGAAGGCAGCTGGGCTGACGTCACCGAGTTCGCCATTATGGGTGGCTCACTGGCTCTGACGCTTGAAAACGGCGACATGGCAGGCCTGCAGGACCCTCTCGGGTTTGTTGGCTATGCTGGTGACAAGGACGAGCCAAAGTCCATCCTGCTGCAGAAAAACGGCCTGCACTTTGATGTACTGTTTGACCGCTCCAGCCCGATCGGTGCTGCTGATAAAGCAGGCATTAGCGATATCATTCTTGAATCCGCCATCTCCACAATCATGGACTGCGAAGACTCTGTTGCAGCTGTAGACGGCGAAGATAAAGCACTGGCCTACCGCAACTGGCTGGGTCTGATGAATGGCGACCTGAAGGAAGAAGTCACCAAAACCGGCAAAACCTTCACCCGTGCCTTGAATGGCGACCGCCACTACACCGATGCACAGGGTGATGCTCTGGCGCTGAAGGGCCGCTCCCTCATGCTGGTGCGGAACGTTGGCCATCTCATGACCAATCCGGCGATCCTTGATGAGGATGGCAACGAGGTCTTTGAAGGCATCATGGACGCCATGGTGACCTCCCTTTGTGCGATCCATGATATCGGCCTGCGTGAAGGCTCGACTGCACGCAACATGAACTCCGTCACCGGCTCCGTTTACATCGTGAAGCCAAAGATGCACGGCCCGGAAGAAGTCGCTTTTGCGGACGAGCTGTTTGGTCGCGTGGAACATGTTTTGGAACTGCCACGCAACACCTTGAAAATGGGCATCATGGATGAGGAACGCCGCACCACGGTCAACCTCAAGGAGTGCATCCGCGTCGCCAAGTCCCGTGTATGCTTCATTAACACAGGTTTTCTTGATCGCACCGGTGATGAGATCCACACCTCCATGGAAGCTGGCCCAATGATCCGCAAGGCGGACATGAAGCAGGCCACATGGATCAGTGCTTATGAAAACCACAATGTAGACACCGGCCTTGCGTGTGGTCTGCGTGAACATGCGCAAATCGGCAAAGGCATGTGGGCCATGCCAGACCTGATGCACACCATGCTGGAGCAGAAGATCGGCCATCCAAAAGCCGGTGCGAACACCGCATGGGTGCCATCTCCAACCGCAGCAACCCTGCATGCCATGCATTACCATCAGGTTTGCGTGCCAGCCGTTCAGGAAGAACTGTCTACCCGCGAACCTGCAAAGCTGGACGATATCCTGTCCATTCCGGTCGCCACCAATCCAAACTGGACACCGGAAGATGTTCAGGCAGAAGTCGAAAACAACGCACAAGGCATCCTCGGATACGTTGTCCGCTGGGTAGAGCATGGTGTCGGCTGTTCCAAAGTGCCAGACATCCATAATGTGGCTTTGATGGAAGACCGTGCAACCTGCCGCATCTCCTCGCAGCACATCGCCAACTGGCTGCATCACAATGTTTGCTCTGAAGAGCAGGTGCTGGAGATCATGAAGCGTATGGCCGCTGTGGTGGATGAGCAGAATGCAGGCGACCCGGCCTACCACAACATGGCGCCTGACTTTGACAACTCCGTCGCCTTCCAGGCTGCGTGTGATCTGGTCTTCAAAGGCCGCATCCAGCCAAGTGGTTATACCGAACCAGTGCTGCACAAACGCCGTCTTGAAGCCAAGGCAAAGTTCGGCGCATCAGCCTGATAAAACACCACCTGCGCAGTTCTGTGACGCTGCGCAGGCTTCTTCCCTATATTGGCAGAGATTAGCTATCAGCCTTAGGCGTAAGGTTTGTGAAGCCGCCAAAGTCTCCATTGCTCAGATTGATCGTGTCACTGTCAAATTCAGTGCCAGAGATTTTGACACTATCACCCTGCAGGATGTTCCACTTCCTGCTCTTGCGAAACGCCTCATAATCTCGAAAGCCTTTGGACTGGCTGAGCCACGTCAGCTCAACAAGACCATCTTTCAGTGCATTTTTGCTGACCAACCCATTCCCATAAACACCTATTCGATAAGGATCGCCTGCCTCCTTAAAGACGGACTGGATCGCCTGAAAATAGGGTTTGATGTAGTGGACATAGTCGTAATAAGAGGCATCGTAATCGACGGCAAAGTAGATGCCGGAGCCTTTGGGCTGTCTGATCACCTCCTGCGCAAGATGCAGCGCCTGATGTGCCTGCTGTGAGCCCGTCGCTCCGGTGAAGGACGAGGGCCTGTCGTTGCTATCCTCGTAAACGGTGATGATAGAAAGGCCCGCAGCAATCAGCTGCTGGGCCTCAGTTGGTTTCAGTTGCTTCCATTTGGAAAAGGAGTAGTAACGCCCAACGGCCTTATACCCTTTCTTGGCGATTGCATTCGCCAGCACTTCCACAATTGTAGCTGTATCAACGGCAGGTTCGGTCTTGATGCCTTTATCGTCAGTCATGGCTTCTCTGCTTCTTATTGTTATGCAGAGTGATGACGAACGTGAGAGAAAGGCCGTGAGAGCCCATCAGTTCCAATGGTTAGCGAAGTTATACGCTGCGCATGGAAGGGCGGGTTGAGGGATGTTTACGCCTCAGTTGGAGCAGGAGGAAGTTGCAAAACTGCCAAAGCCACCATAGGAGCCTTGGTTCAGATTAAGCGTGTCCTGATCGTACTGAGTACCGGCAATTGTCACATATGGACCCTGAAGGATGTTCCAGTCGCCAGACTCTTTGTATTCCTGATAGCCATAGTAACCGGTTGATTGAGAAAGCCACGTCAGCTTCGCAAGGCCATCATCTTTGGCACAGGAGCAAACGATCCCATTGCCATAAACACCGACATGATACGGGTAACCAAAGGAGGCAAACACCTCGTTGATCGCTCTCAGATATGGCCTGATGTAATGAGTGTAGTCGTAACTTGAGGCATCATAATCGACAGCAAAATAGATACCGGTTTGCCGGGGCTGTTGGATAACTGCATCTGCCTGATAAAGCGCCCGCAACGCTTGCTGGTTTCCAATGTCAGCTGAGAAATAAGAGGGAGCATCATTGTTGTCTTCGTAGACCACAAAGATGTCCATATCTGCGGTGAAGAGCTCTGAAGCTTCAGCTCTGGTCAGTTGTTTCCAGCTGTACCGGGAGTAATAACGCCCAACGGCTTTGTATCCGGCTTGTGCCAGTGTTGTGGCGGAAGTACCGGCATTTGAGGCTGTATCAAGTGCTGGGACTAAGAGTTTGGGGGAGATTTTATCTGTCATGTGCTCTGCTTTTTGTTGTTATGCAGAGCAGTGACGAAGAGGTCAGCAGACATGTGAGACAAAGCGTTCTGCTAGAGTAACAGAAGCTTTAATCTCACTTACAATGTAATTGGGGGACAGAGCCCTTAAAGCGGCAGTCTCACGATAGCAATGAGACCTTTTTCCTCGCCGTTTTCGAGACGAATGGTACCGCCCTGAGCGTGGATAATGCTGCGGGTGATCGCAAGGCCAAGCCCGATACCGCCGGTTTCCTCATTGCGGGATTCCTCAAGGCGCACGAATGGCTCAAACACATCTTCCAGCCGGTTCTGCGGAATGCCTGGGCCTCTGTCAGAGATCCGGACTTCAGCATGGGCTTCATCAACGCGGAAACTCACCTCAGCTTCTTCGCCATATCGGATCGCATTGCCGATCAGGTTCTGGAACGCACGCTTCAGAGCAACCGGACGACACTTCAGCACCACGCGGCTCTGTGCTTCCACATTCACATGGTTGCCCATGTCCTCCTGGTCATTGGCGATGCTTTCCAGTAAACCGCCCAGATCAACAGAGCGCAGTTCTTCCTGTTTGGAATCCTCACGGGTAAAGGCGAGCGTTTCTTCCACCATCGCCTGCATCTCATCCAGCGTGGCGATCATGCGCTCGCGGTCTTCATCATCCTCAATGAACTCAGCACGGATCCGCAAAGAGGTGATTGGTGTGCGCAGATCATGACTGATTGCGGCCAGCATACGGGTGCGGTCAGAGATGAAGCGTGTCAGACGTTCCTGCATCTGGTTGAAGGAATGGGTCACAGCCCGCACTTCCGCAGGGCCAGCCTCTTTCAATGGCTTCACATCCGCGCCGCGGCCCAGATCATTGGCTGCGGTTTCCAGCGTCCTGAGCGGTTTCGTCAGGCGATAGACTGAAACCCAGACAATGAGAATAGTCAGCCCTGCCATAATAAAGATTGGCAGCAGAATTGGCACAATAGAGGCTTTCGGCAGACGAAAGTTGCTCTCGATGTTCAGCCACTTGCCGTTCATCAGCTCAATAGCAGCAAACAGCTGCACGCCTTTGAGCGAAAACCAGCGATACTTTTTGAAGAAATCGTCCCGGCGATCATGCATGGCCTGCATATTGTCATGGGGTGACCGGTCTCTTCCTTCGGATGGCCGGTCTCGTCCTTCTGGAGGTGGGCGCCCGTTGTCACGAAACTTGTCTTTGAAGTCTGGTGGAGCACGGTCGTTGTAGACCACCGCAACACGGGCCTGCCTGTCATGATCCAACCTACGTTTCAGATAATTGGCAAGCAGCGCTTCCATGCGCTCATCACCACCCGTGTCCGCCACTACAGGCGTATCGCCAATGGTGAAGCGTGTGCGGGTGTTGGAAACCGTGCGCAGCACCTGCTTTTGCAAACGGGGAGGGGTTGCCTCCAGCAGCTTGACCACATTGGCCGTCCGCCACAGCGCATTGTCACGGGCCAGATTGGCCAGGGCATACTGACGCTCTCGGCCAAGCAACACAAAACTGACCACTTGCGAAAAGATCAGCGCAGCCAGCAGCAGCAGGATCAGCTGAGGCGCAAGGCGGCGAGGGATAAGGTATTTCAAAAACTTCATGCGGTGACTTCTTTGACTTCACCTGTAAAGGTGTAACCGCCCCCCCAGACAGTTTTGATCAATTCCGGACTTTTTGGATCAATCTCGATCTTGCGGCGCAAGCGAGAAACCTGATTGTCGATGGACCGGTCAAACACACCCAGCGAGCGGCCTGAGGTCAGGTCCAGCAGCTGCTCGCGGGAAAGAACCACCCGTGGCCGCTTCAAAAATGCCAATAACAACTGGAACTCACCGGAAGACAGCGGCACAGCAACCTGCTCCGGGTCAATTAACTCACGGCGTGCAGTGTCCAGCATCCAGCCGTTGAACGCCAGCTTTTCAGTCTCGATGGGGTCACGCTCCCGTGGAACACTGGTGGCACGGCGCAGCACAGCGCGGATACGGGCCAGCAGCTCACGCGGGTTAAAAGGCTTGGTCACATAGTCATCAGCCCCAATCTCAAGGCCAACAACACGGTCCGTGTCCTCAGCCATGGCTGTCAGCAAAATAACCGGTGCCTGATTGGTCTCCACCAGATGGCGGCACAGGGAAAGCCCGTCTTCACCCGGCATCATGATGTCCAGCACCACCAGATCAATGGAGGAGTTCTTGAGCACCTTGCGGGCAGCAGCAGCGCTTTCAGCCACAGTGGTACGCATATTATTCTTCGTCAGATAGCGGGCAAGGCTCTCCCGGATATCACGATGATCGTCGACGATAAGAATATGTGCTGTACTTTGAGACATGCGTCCTCGCTTTGTGCCCCGCCTCTCATGCGCGGTGAGAAACAATAGACTATGGGATGCCTAACTTATGCCGCAATCCCAAAGCCAGCGAAAGTGGCTGGGCACTCAAAAATGTATCAAACTGTCACAACCCGATACTCTGGTAAATCCTGTGACAAAACAATGTGTTTTCTGGTGTAGTTTTGCGACAGATGCCTCCTACGTTGTGTTCATCGAAGCACACTCACACAAACCTTCCCCTCGTTTTAGGCTTTGATGATTAGGAGAACACGACATGATGAATTTTAAAACTATTTTGGCTGGTTCTGTAGCTGCAATCATTGCTGGTACCGCTCTGTCTCCTGCCATGGCTGCTCCGGGTTTCGGTGGTGGCTTCGGCAAGAAAATGTCTTCCCAGTTCTTTACAAATTTTGATGCAAACAAAGATGGCTCTGTCACTGCTGCCGAAATTGAAACCAAGCGCAAAGCAGACTTTGCAAAAGCAGACACTGCTGGCGACGGCGTGATCACTCTGGAAGAATGGAAAGTCTTCGCAGCAGATCGCGCAGCTGAGCGCAGCAAAGACCGCTCCGTCCGCATCTTCCAGCGCTTTGACGTCAATGGCGATGGTCAGGTCACCCGTGAAGAGTTCCTCGCGCAGGCTGAACGCATGACTGCGCGCATGGACAAGATGAAAAAGCGCATGGGCGACCGCATGGCTAAGATGCAGGACGGCAAAGGCGGTAAAGGCGGCTGGGGCGATGGCCCTCGTGATGGCAAACCAGGCAAAGATGGCTGGCAGAAAGGCCCACGTGATGGCAAGCAGGGCGATGGCATGCAAGGCAAAGGCGGTTGGGGTGATGGCCCACGCGAGCAGGGCATGATGGGCTTTGGAAAGCACGGTGGCAAAGGCATGCGTGGTGAAATGATGCGCGCAATGTTTGCTAAGGTGGATCTGGACAAGAACGGCAAGATCTCATCTGAAGAACTGGGCAAACTGGCCGACAAGCTCTTCGCAAACGGACCGGTTGATCTGGCTGGCTTCAGAACAATTGCCGCTGAGTTCAAAGAGCCAATGTACGTCCGCTCCTTCCAGCGTCTGGATGCTGATGGCGATCTGAAAGTCACTCAGGAAGAGTTCTTCGCACCGACTGCCCAGATGATGAAGCGCATGGACCGCAACAACGACGGCGTCATCACATCAGCTGACTTCAAAAAGATGAAGAAGGATTGGCGCAAAGGTCAGAAGGACCGCAAAGGTGGCTACGGTCACGGTCATGGTCAGCGCGGTTAAGTCCACCCGCAGTTGACCAATAAAAAAGGCGGAGCCAACAGCTCCGCCTTTTCTTTTTCAATATGTATCAGCAAGATCAGCTGGTCGCTGGCTTGGTCTCTTGCATCTCAGCATCATAGTCTACAGCAACACCGTAATGCGGATCTTCCATAACGGAGACTTCAACCATGCTGCCAGCCTTGTGCAGCAGATCCTTACAGTCAGGAGACAGGTGGCGCAGATGCAGTGTCTTGCCAGCCTGCTCATAACGGGTCGCCAGTGCATCAATCGCAGCCAGACCGGAATGGTCCACCACGCGGGAATTGATGAAGTCGACAATCACGTCATCTGGATCAGACTGAGGATCAAAGATCTCCTGGAAACCAGCCGCAGAACCGAAGAACAGCGGGCCTTCCAGCTTGTAGATCTTCCAGCCATCAGAGTTGGTTGTTGTCTGCGCATCAATACGCTTGGACGCGTTCCACGCATAAGCCAGTGCAGAAACAATCACGCCAACCACAACAGCCACAGCAAGGTCAGAGTAAACAGTCACACCGGTCACCAGTGCAATCACGATGGCATCGGTCCGTGGGATCTTGTGCAAGATCTTGAAGGTGTTCCACGCAAAGGTGCCGATCACCACCATGAACATCACACCAACCAATGCTGCCAGAGGGATCTGCTCAATCAGCGGAGCAGCGAACAGAATGAAGCTCAGCAGGAACAGCGCAGCAGCGATACCTGCAAGACGGGTACGACCACCAGATTTCACGTTGATCATGGACTGACCGATCATCGCACAGCCACCCATGCCGCCGAAGAAGCCGGTCACAACGTTTGCAGCACCCTGTGCCACACACTCTTTGGAAGCACCGCCACGTGTACCAGTCATGTCAGCAACAAGGTTCAGCGTCAGAAGGCTCTCAATCAGACCAATCGCTGCCAGAATAACGGAGTATGGCAGGATGATCATGAAAGTTTCCATGGTCAGCGGAACCATTGGAATGTGAAACTCAGGCAGGCCACCGGCGATAGGAGCCAGATCACCCACGGTCTGCACATTCAGACCAAGGCCGATCACGATGGCGGAAACCACCAAAATACCAGCCAGAGGTGCAGGAATGACGTTGGTGATCTTTGGCAGGAACCAGATCACTGCCATGGTCAGAACCACAAGGCCAAGCATCAGCGCCATATCCATGCCAGCCAGCCAGCTGGTTGCGCCGGTTGTCGCATCAACAGTCTGGAACTGACCCATCTGGGCAAGGAAAATCACGATCGCAAGACCGTTCACAAAGCCTAGCATCACCGGATGCGGCACCATGCGGATAAACTTACCCCAGCGCATAATGCCAAAGAAAACCTGCAGAATGCCCATCAGCACAACAGCGGCAAACAGGTACTCAACACCGTGCTGCACAACAAGAGAAACCATCACAACAGCAAGTGCGCCGGTCGCGCCGGAAATCATGCCCGGACGGCCACCAAACACAGCGGTGATGATGCCAACAATGAACGCTGCATAGAGACCAACAAGCGGCTCAACCTTTGCAACAAATGCGAATGCAACTGCTTCCGGCACCAGAGCAAGAGCAACGGTAAGACCAGAAAGCAATTCTACTTTGACAGTATTGGCTGAAAAGCCGGGCTTTGCGGGCGCGAGCGCCTCCGTGGACGAATGCAAGGAGCACCTCCAATGGGGTTATCGGTACTTTTTTGAATACGGGGCGAATCCTAGGCACGCACTGTGAAGTCCGTGTGAAACCAAGTGTTTTCGGTCAAGGACAAGAGCTTACAAGCTAGGACACCGCTAAAATTTGAGCGGCTTTTGTCTCCCTTTTGACGCGCTTATAAGCGAAACCCGCCAAAAACACCAGTCCCCCCACACATAATAGCTATGCGCGAGGTGGTTGGGCAGACATTTGGTTAACTTCCAAAGTGCCGCGTTAAGATACAAAAAGAGCTTCTGTCTGGGAAGCAGGTCCTCAGGGAAATGTGTCTCTTCCGTTCGGCTGAAAGTGTGATATGTCTCTGCTATTGCAAGGAAATTTCAGATGACTACTTTAACACCATTCAAGCCAAGCATTTCTGAGAGTATGCGCGCCAGAATTACGGAGCAACTCCATCTCATAGAGTCAAAGCACGACGTTACCATCTTATTCGCGATCGAAAGTGGTAGCCGCGCATGGGGCTTCCCATCGCCAGATAGTGATTACGACGTTCGTTTTGTCTACATGCATAAACTGGATTGGTACCTTTCATTGGAGACCGGCAGGGATGTAATCGAGTTGCCGATCGATGATGAACTAGACATCAGTGGTTGGGAAGTCCGTAAAGCTTTAAACCTGATGCTCAGGTCCAACCCTGTTTTGTTGGAATGGTTACACAGCCCAATCAAGTATATTTGGCGTGAGCAACTGGCAGATCCTCTGCGAGGACTTGCGGAAGATGCAGCAAGTCAGACACCTTGCATCCACCATTATCTAAACCTCGGCGTTCGTTATTGGGAAAAAGCAAATGCGACCGAACAACGGATGAACTTAAAGCGCTTTTTCTATTCTCTGCGCCCAGCTCTCGCACTTCTCTGGTTTAAGCAGAACCCAGGCCGGACACCTCCGATGAATGTGCAAGAGCTCGCTGCTGGACTCTCTGTCTCCTCAGAGGTCTTAGCGGAAATGGAAGATCTTATCAGAGCCAAGACACAGCTTAAGGAAAAGCAGCATTTGGAAGCCTTGCCTAACATCGCGCAGCTGAAGGCTCTAATGCTGAACACATTCGATTGGGCGCAAAACACTGACAAACCACGCCATGTTCCAATGACAACTGCTCGTGCGGAAGAATACTTCCGTGAGATTATCAAGCAATCAGATCGTGTTCATGTAGAGGTTTGAGTATCGCAAAGCTCTACCGCCGTCATCCCGGGCGAAGCGCAGCGTAGACCCGGGACCCATAACCCCGGTGTCTGAGATTGGCTAAGGCCTTAGTTAAACAGCGAGGCAAGGGGGTATGGATCCCGGCTCGATGGCCGGGATGACGCCGGTGGGTTAGGCGGGTTGCCCAAAAAACTTATCCCCCTCGCTTGAAACCATGCCCATACTAATCGCATGCCTACGTAACGGGCTGCTGGCGGAGCGACCGTCAGTGTGTCGTAGGCTGGGCGGGGCTATCGGGAGAGGTAACGCAACTTTCGGTGGTCCGGTGAACCGAACTTCAAACGTGGCCGCATGGTTTGAGGGGAAGGGCCCAGGAATATAGGGTATCACGCGGTGACGGGTGTTGATGTGCCGGCAGAGGTAACCTGCTTTTGCTGATGTGTCTGTCAAAGACGGAGGAACTGTTTGGGCATGGAAACGTGTTTGGATAAGCCACTGTCTTTCCGGGAAACCGGCTATCGTGCCTTATAGGCAAAAGAGGCGACGTTGTTCATCCCAAGAAAGCCCGGGCAAGGCGAGTAGCCAATGCCGAAGATTTAGTTTCAATAAGTAGCGCAGGTATTGCCTGCCGCCTTGCTCTCCCCGATTAACTCGGGACCTCCAGCTTCACCACTGCATGGAAGGCCATGCGGTGCTATTCGTGTTACTCTCTCCTACCTGCTTCATGGGTGCAGTCAGTTCATCTATTTCAGCTGAATTGCCGGCGCCTTTATGTGGAAATACGCAGAAAATGCATCTATTGCAGACTTTGCAGGATGCAGCCGGGCCGTTAGCTTGGCGTGATGCGATCCGCGGCATGTGAGGGAGAGACCTGATGAAACCAACAAACTCCATATTTACGGGACTGGAAACGACCGTCTTTGAGCGTATGTCCCGTCTGGCAATGGAGCATAAGGCCATCAATCTTGGTCAGGGGTTTCCTGATGTCGATGGCCCTCGGGATGTGCGGCAGGTTGCAGCCGATACGCTTCTGGAAGGGCCAAACCAATACCCGCCTATGCTGGGTGTTCCAGCCCTGAGGCAGGCCGTCGCCGACAACAACAAGCGCTTTTACGATCTGGATGTGGACTGGCAGACCGAAGTGCTCGTCACCTCCGGCGCCACCGAAGCGCTGGCCGACAGCATCTTCGCATTGGTTGAGTCGGGCGATGAAGTCATCCTCATCGAGCCGCTCTACGACTGTTATCTCTCACTGGTCAAACGGGCAGGCGCCACACCAGTTTTTGTCGAAGTCACCCCGCCAAGCTGGGAGCTGCGTGAAGAAGAGCTGCGCAAAGCCTTCTCCAGCAAGACCAAAGCCATCCTGCTCAACAACCCCATGAACCCAAGCGCCAAGGTCTTCAGCAAAGACGAGCTGCAACTGATCGCGGACCTGTGCCTTGAGTTTGACTGCTACGCCATTTGCGATGAAGTTTATGAGCACATCGTGTTTTCCGATGACAAGCACACACCGCTTATGACCCTTCCAGGAATGCGTGATCGCTGCATCCGCATCGGCTCCGCAGGCAAAACCTTCTCTCTGACAGGCTGGAAAGTCGGCTACATCACTGCCGCTCCAAACCTGCTGGAACCAATCGCCAAAGCGCACCAGTTCGTCACCTTCACCACCCCACCAAACCTGCAAAAGGCAGTGGCCTACGGACTGAACAAGGACGACGATTATTACGCTTCTCTTGAAAGCGAGCTGAAAGCCAAGCGCGACCTGATCTCAGGGCCACTGGAAGATATGGGCTTCCGCGTCCTTCCATGTGAAGGCACATACTTCGTCACCTGCGATTTCTCACCGCTTGGTTTCAAAGGCAACGATGTCGAGTTCTGCCAGAAGATGGTAGAGGAAGCCGGTGTCGCCGCCGTTCCGATCTCCGCCTTTTACGGCACCAAAGGCCCGCAAACTTTCGTTCGCTTCTGCTTCTGCAAAAAGGATGAAGTGCTAAACGAAGCACTGGGCCGCCTGCAGGCATGGATGGGCGAAATGGCCGTTTCTTGAGGCTTTGAAGCCGAGCAACACCAACAATGCCCGGTTAACGGCTTGCACAACAAGGGCAAAATCACAAATGTAGCTCTGCCCTGAAAAATAGAGTATGCAGACATAAAGAGCCGGAGCGGACCTGCCACGCAAGGACGACAGCCCGCTGCCGCGATCAATCATAGGGCCTGAGAGCCAATCCTTGGAAGTTTGAGTGAATGGATAATCCCGTACTCGTCGAAGTGACGCGAGGCAACACTGTCGAGAGCCGCCACCGTGGCTCAATCGCCATCGTTGATGCTGATGGCAAACTGGCGTTTGGTGCAGGTGATGTAGAGCAGGGCATCTTTGCGCGCTCCGCCATCAAGGCCCTTCAGGCAATCCCAATGGTGGAATCCGGTGCCGCAGAAGCTTTGAATTTTGACGATGCCGAACTGGCTCTGGCGTGCGCTTCCCACAACGGTGAGGACGTCCATGCCAAGTCCGCCCGCATGATGCTGTTCAAAGCTGGACTGACTGAGCAAGACCTCATGTGTGGCCCGCAATGGCCAAAGCACATGGATGATTGTGTTGAGATCGTTAAAACCGACGACAGCCCATGCCAGCTGCACAACAACTGCTCCGGCAAGCACGCTGGCTTCCTGGCAATGGCCAAAACCCTTGGTATCCCAACCGAGAACTACATCGATTTTGATCACCCGGTCCAGGCGGAAATACGCAATGTGCTGGAACAGATGAGCGGTGGAGTTCTGGCCCATGATGTTTGCGGAACGGACGGTTGCTCTATCCCGACCTATGCCATGGACCAGCAGAAAACCGCTCTGGCATTTGCCCGCTTCGCAACCGGTGTCGGCCTTGATCCAATCCGCGCCAATGCAGCAGAAGTACTGTATGAGGCTTGCGTAAACGAGCCTTACATGGTCGCCGGTAAGAACCGCTTCTGTACTGAGATCATGGACATCTTCAAAGGCCGCGTCTTCGTGAAAGTGGGCGCAGAGGGTGTCTTCTGTGCAGCCCTGCCGGAACTTGGCTTTGGAGTGACCCTGAAGTGTGAAGACGGTTCCGTACGCGGCGCGGAAGTCATGATGGCAGCCACTGTCAGATCACTGCTTAACCTCTCTGAGGAAGAGGAAAAAGGCCTGCGCACCTGGGAACATCTGCAGCTGAAGAACCGCCGCGATATCCTCGTCGGTGAAGTCCGCCCGGTTGCTGACTTCAAACGTCTGCTGAACACCATTTGATTTTGGTAAGGGCAGGGAGGTCTCTTCCTGCCAGCTCCCTAAACGGGGCTTACAAGATTGTCTGTCACGCGAATGGAGCGTGGCAGATCCTCCGCGTAAAGCGCAAGATCACCGCTGGCCTGCTCATCCCATTTGAAGCCTGCGATATTCACGGGGCATCCCGCGATGATATTCTGGGAAATGAGAGCACTCTGATCATCCGCAGCAAGACTGATTGCAATGCCGACAGGAGCTGAGCGAACAGTGTTCTGAGCTGCAATCAGGTTACGCATATACGGCCCCCAGCCTAAATTGATGCCAATAATCCGCGCATCCTCCACCACGTTGCCGGTCACACTAGTATCCGCTTCAACCGCAATGCCGACACCGAAGGTTGGATTGTCTTTCTCATAAGGCCCCGTACCGGTGATGTCCCGCAGCACATTGTTGGAACACACAGCCAAACGCCCCCCCTCACGGAAGTTGGTGATCGAAATTCCGTTGGCGGCTGTCTCAATCAGGTTACTGCTGACAATAGCCCCTTGAAAGCCGAACTCCACAAATAAGGCCACTTCGCCAGAACGGTGGCAGGTGTTGCCAAGGATCTGGACATTAGATGCAGCATTGGCCCGGATCGCGGAGAATTTGCAGTCTCTCACCTTGTTGCCGGAGATGGTGACATTATCCGCCCGGAAAACATTGATGCCGTTGCCGTTCTGCCCAGTCCCACCACTATTGGCACGGATGTTGGAGACTTGGTTGCCCGATATGATCGACCCATCATGCCCTTCAGACCACCGATGCACCAGTATGCCGCCATTGCCACAATCAGAAACGATGTTCCCTTCAATGCGCAGTGCGCTAGCATTATAGCTGAGCAGAGCAACATCGCTGTGTGTATGAAAATGGTTCCCAATGATGGATCCTGAGCATTGCTCCGGCACCACACCAGACTTGCTGCTCTTGGTTATCTCACAGGACGTCAGGCTGAGCCGAGAGCACTGTGAGAACCACAACAGAGCAGGCACCTCGTCAGAAAGCGGCTGATCACCACCATCAAAAATGAGGTCTTTGAGAGTAACGTCATCTGCCTGCACTCCTTGCAGCAGCAAGCCGTGCCCACTGAACACCAGACGTGTATGATCGGACACACCACGCAGGTTCAAACCACTGGGCAGCGAAAGCCCGGAGACCTGATAGTCACCAGCACCCAACTGAAGGATATGCCCTTGAGCAGCAGCCTCAGCCATCGCCGCTTGCAGCTCTTCTGACACATCGCGTTGAAAAGAAGGAGCGGGGAATTCAACAACAACCGGTTTTAAGGGAGTGGCAGCCTGCGCCTCCTGTGTGGCAACCAGTGTTCCGGCTCCTGCCACAACACCAGCACCAAGCAGGGTACGTCTTGAAAGCTTCTCTTGATCCTCTGCCATCGCGTCCCCCTGTGCTTGATCAGATCCCGAACAAGCTCGCCAGCTTGCTCGCCGCAGCTGTGGCAGGCAGATGGCCGGACTTCACCGCACTCTCAACATCCGGTAGCGCAGCTTTGATTTCCGGGTTCGCCTTCAGGGCCGTCTGGAGTTTCTCATTGAGCAAACCCCACATCCACGCCAACTGCTGCTCTGCGCGCTTACTCTCCCAGTCACCACTGGCCTGCATCCGCTCTTTGAAAATACCCAGCTGGCCCCACAAATCATCCAGCCCTTCATTGGCAAGGCCGGAGATGGTCAGAACAGGAGGTGACCAATGCTTGGAACGTGGCGCAAGAATATTCAGCGCAGCCCGATACTCGGATGCTGCTGAACGTGCCCGTATCAGCCCGTCACCTTCCGCCTTGTTCACGGCGATCAGGTCTGCAATCTCCAACACGCCTTTCTTGATGCCCTGCAGCTCATCTCCAGCCCCCGGCAACATCAGAACGAGAAAGAAATCAACCATCTGCGCAACGGTCGTTTCAGACTGCCCGATGCCTACAGTTTCAACGAGGATCACATCAAACCCGGCAGCCTCACACAAAAGCATGCTTTCACGGGTTTTGGCAGCGACACCGCCAAGTGTACCGGCAGACGGGGAAGGACGGATGTATGCATTGCGATCTACAGCCAACTGCGCCATGCGGGTCTTGTCACCTAGAATAGAGCCGCCTGTACGCGTGGAGGAAGGATCAACTGCCAGCACGGCCACCTTGTGTCCCGCAGCTGTCAGGTTGGAGCCAAACGTATCGATGGTGGTGGACTTACCAACACCCGGAACGCCGGTCACGCCAATGCGGAATGCATTTCCGGTGGAGCCCATCACCTTGGTCAGCAGGGCTTCCGCTTGCTCCCGGTGGGCAGGCTTCTTGGATTCAACAAGCGTAATGCCGCGTGCAAGCGCTGCGCGCTGCCCATTCAGCAGCCGCTCGGCAAGATCATCAATGTTGTCTCTGGAAGAAGCGAGGCGTGCATTCATTCAAATAAGTCCGGTCAGAAGAATCTCTTCTGCCAACCTTGAACAGATGGCGCCCCTTTGCAAGTCAGCGACTTGGAGAAGTTGTGGGGCAGGGCTGAACCCTGCTCACACTTTAGTGCGCGTTTCCGAAAAGTAGTTTCCGGATTTCGGAAAAGAAGACGCAGACAAAAACGCGTTAGCGATAGGTAACAGCAGTACCGGTCGCGGTCACCATCAGCATGGAACCATTGCTGCCAACAGTCTCATAATCAATGTCGATGCCGATCACAGCGTTTGCGCCATAACGGGCCGCTTCCTCGGTCATCTCATGCAATGCAATCTGACGGGCTTTCTTCAGCTCATCCTCATAGGCGCCGGAACGACCACCGACAATATCCCGAATACCGGCAAACAGGTCTTTAAAAACGTTCGCACCCAGGATTGCTTCACCGTGAACAATACCTTTGTAGTCGGAAATCTCTTTGCCCTCGATGGTGTTCGTGGTCGTAGTAAGCATATTTCATCCTCAAATGTGCGCTCCACTGCTTGTGCAGAACACACGCCAAAAATCCCGATCCGCAGCAACAAGCCTAGATCGAAGTGCCCGAGCTCAAATAATTTATGAGCGCTTAACTCATGTAGGAATGGATTAGGAAAATACCAGAGTTTGCAATGCTTGTTTCTCCAAATCAAACACGGCGCTTAAGAGATCTTCCCCGCTTTCTGATAGCTGATAAACTGTTCAGCATAGTCTGGATGCCAGCGAGAGAGAGCAGGGCGGTTTCCGATGATATCACCGGCTGCCCAGGAGACCCGGAGGTTGTCGGTTTTTGAATCTACAGCGTTGTCCGGGCATAGAACATAAAAGTCGCCCTCAGTCATGCGTTCAAGGAAGTAGTCAACCGTCTGTTCACTGGTCCACGCGTCTGCGGGCTTATCCGGATACTGGGCCATGTTGATGCCTGTGTGAGTAAAGCCCGGCACGAACAGGTGAACGGAAATCGGAGCATTTGCCTCTCGCAGCTCATGGCTGAGCTGTTCACTGATGACTTTCACACCCGCCTTGGTCGTATTGTATGCTGGATTACCGGGAGGTGTTGTGATCCCTTGCTTTGAACCGGTGTTGATCACAACAGCTGGACGATTTGCTTCCATCATGCGTGGTAGAAAAGCATGAACACCATAAATCACACCAAACAGGTTCACGGAGATGAGTTTTTTCCAGTTCTCCATCTCACCCCAGCTTGAAGAGGGTATCTCAATCCCAGCGTTGTTCATGAGAACGGCGACCTCGCCAGCCGCAAAGGCTTTGTCCGCCAAAGCGTTCACTTGGGCTTCATCAGATACATCCGTCGGAACGCCAATCATGGTAGCACCCTCAGACGCAACAGAACGAACCTCTTCAACTGCCGCATCAAGTCGTGGTCCGGGAAGATCTGCTAGAACCACGCTGAGCCCACTCTGAGCAAACCGAAGGGCGGCAACTTTGCCCACCCCACTTGCTGCACCTGTAACGACTGCCAAACCACCGAGTTCAAGAGCTTCTTTAAACATTGTTATTCGCCTGATGACTGGGAGTTCAAATATGGAAGGAGACCTGTTTCCTTCACCTCACCTATATGAGCTTGAAACATTAAGGGTTCATTGCAGCACAACTTGCAGACATCTGCTAGCCGGTTAAAGCCAGCCACCTATAGCGAATGATGAGTGAGGGAGCGGCAAACCTGTCTTACCCTTCCACCTATCGAGCAAGGCGAGCACAAAAAAGAAAAGGCGAGAACAAGCGTCCCGCCTTCGCCAAAAACAATCATCAACTGCAGAGGTGTTTACTCAGCAGCCTGCTGAGGCTCATAGCCTAACTTTTCGTTCAGCTCGTGGATCAACCCTTCAGCAGCTTCCGAAATCACAGTTCCTGGAGGGAAAATTGCAGACGCACCGGACGCGTAAAGCTCATCATAATCCTGCGGAGGCACAACGCCGCCCACAACAATCATGATGTCCTCTCGGCCTTCATCTGCCAGCGCCTTTTTAAGCGCAGGCACAAGGGTCAGGTGACCCGCAGCAAGGGAGGAAACGCCAACGATGTGCACGTCGTTTTCAACTGCCTGACGAGCAGCTTCCTCAGGCGTTGCAAACAGCGGCCCGATGTCCACGTCAAAGCCAAGATCAGCGAAGGCTGAGGCGATCACCTTCTGGCCGCGGTCATGACCATCCTGTCCCATCTTGGCAACAAGAATGCGCGGGCGGCGACCATCGTTTTCTTCAAACGTGTCAACCAGCTGCTCAATTTTGGAGATGCTCTCAGACATTTCACCAACCTCGCGCTTATAAACGCCAGCAATGGATTTGATTTCAGCCTTATGGCGACCAAACGCATTTTCCATGGCCAAAGACATTTCGCCAACAGAAGCCTTTACACGGGCTGCTTTCACGCAAAGATCCAGCAGGTTTCCTTCGCCAGAACGAGCAGAATCTTCCAGCGCTTTCAAAGCTGCCTGTGTCTCGTCTTCATTGCGTTCTTCACGCAGGCGTTTCAGCTTCTCGATCTGCTTGGCGCGAACCTCTTCGTTGTCCACCTTGAGAACTTCAAGCTCATCTTCACGGTCAGGACGGAACTTGTTCACGCCCACGACAGTCTGGTGTCCGCTATCGATGCGTGCCTGTGTTTTAGCAGCAGCTTCTTCAATACGAAGCTTTGGAATGCCTTTTTCAATGGCCTTCGCCATACCGCCAAGGCTTTCGATTTCTTCGATATGCTTGAGGGCCTTCGCTGCCAGATCCGCAGTCAGGCGCTCAACATAGTAAGAACCGCCCCATGGATCGATGGTTTTTGTCGTCCCACTTTCCTGCTGCAGGAACAGCTGAGTATTACGGGCAATGCGGGCAGAGAAGTCTGTCGGCAGCGCCAGCGCTTCATCGAGCGCGTTGGTGTGCAGAGACTGAGTGTGCCCCTGCGTAGCCGCCATTGCTTCAACAGTGGTGCGGATGACGTTGTTGAACACATCCTGCGCAGTCAAAGACCAGCCGGAGGTCTGCGAGTGCGTGCGCAGAGACAGGCTTTTCGGATTCTTCGGCTGGAAGTTCTCCTGCATCAGCTTCGCCCAGATCAAGCGAGCCGCGCGCAGCTTGGCAACTTCCATGAAGAAGTTCATGCCAATGGCCCAGAAGAAGGAAAGGCGAGGAGCAAACGCATCAATATCAAGGCCAGCAGCCACACCTGCACGAGCGTACTCGATGCCATCAGCGATCGTGAATGCCAGCTCCAGATCTGCGGTCGCACCCGCTTCCTGCATATGGTAGCCGGAAATAGAGATGGAGTTGAACTTCGGCATGTTCTTCGAGGTGTAATCGAAGATATCCGAGATGATCCGCATAGATGGAGCAGGCGGATAGATGTAGGTGTTGCGAACCATGAACTCTTTCAGAATGTCATTCTGAATGGTTCCGGAAAGCTTCTCAGAAGAAACACCTTGCTCTTCCGCTGCCACAATATAAAGCGCCATAACGGGCAGCACAGCACCGTTCATGGTCATGGACACGCTCATCTTATCCAGCGGAATGCCGGAGAACAGAGTGCGCATGTCATAAATAGAGTCGATGGCAACACCGGCCATGCCCACATCACCGGCAACACGTGGGTGGTCACTGTCATACCCACGGTGAGTTGCCAGATCGAACGCGATGGAAAGACCCTTCTGACCAGCAGCCAGATTGCGGCGATAGAAAGCATTGGAATCTTCAGCCGTGGAGAAACCAGCGTACTGACGCACGGTCCATGGCTGCTGAACATACATGGTTGGATAAGGTCCGCGCATGAAAGGCGGCAATCCCGGCCAGGTGTTCAGGTGCGTCAGGCCATCAAGATCCTGTGGGCCATACGCTGGCTTAACCGCAATGCCTTCCGGCGTGTCCCAAGTCGCTTGCGTATCAGTGGAAGCGGTGGCCGCGCTGTCGTTGTAATCTACCTGGGTGTAGTCAGGAAACAAGCTCATCAAATTGCCTCCACTTCATCAGCCAGCGAAACGCCAACCACTTCAAAACATGTCTTCAGTTCAGCAAGCATATCACAGCCTTGGTATATGGTCCCATCAAGGCCATTCTCGGTCAGTTCCGCCATAAGCTCCTTCGGGCGACCCGCCAGCGTCACACGCTTAGCGCCAGCTGCTTTAAGCTCTTTCAAAACAGCAACAGCCTGTTCTTCGTAAACTTTGTCAGAGGAACAGATACACGCAATCTTCGCATCACTAATACGGAAACAGGAGATCAGATCATCAAGGCTTTCAAAGTGCTTGCCACCACCGCTGACGAACCCGCCAGCCGCATAAAAATTGCTGGTGAAGGTTGAACGGGCAGTATGTTGAGCCACAGGACCCAAAGTTGCCAGGAACACCTTTGGCGGGTTGCCCTGAGTTTCCTTGAAGGCCTCAGCCTTGTCCCGGAGGCTTTCAAACGGTGTCGCCAGTCGTGTCAGCTTCAGGGCGTGACAATCATTATCACCCAGCTGCTTACGGCTTGCCTGAATATCGACCAATCCGGCGCCATCACTCAGCGCTTTGGCAACAGCTTCAATCAGCTGTCCATCGGGGCTTGGTTCCGGAAGGTCTTTACGGGTCGCAATCTCACCGATCTGATCCGTGTCTGCCTTCAGAACTTCCACATCTGCCTCTCCCAGGTTCGGGAAGGCACTTGTACCCGTCAGAGGGTGGTGTCCAGTGGCGACCAACTTATCCTCTTCAGCACGTGCTGCGGTAACATCAGCATAGATCACACCAGATTGCAGCGCTTCAAGAACACCGCCTTCTTTCTCAATCTTCTGGAAGTAACCCCAAGCCGCATTGGCCAGCTCTTCTGTGCGCTCTTCAACAAGACCACTACCGGCAGCTGGGTCACTCACCTGCGCCAGATTGCTTTCTTCCACCAGAATAAGCTGAGTGTTACGGGCAATACGACGCGCAAACGCATTTGGCAGACCAAGAGCGCTGGTGAATGGGAGCACGCTCACACTGTCAGCGCCGCCAATACCGGCTGCAAACGCAGCCACTGTGGTGCGCAGCATGTTCACCCATGGATCACGCTTGCTCATCATGCGCCAGCTGGTCTCCATATGAAGATGCAGCTTTTGGGATGGCATCTGCGCAGCATCCAGCAGGCGGGCCCACAGCTGACGCATCGCACGCGCTTTAACGATGGTACCAAACTGGTCCGCACTCGCACTCAGGCAGGCAGAAACGTGTTTGGGCAGATCGTCAGCAGGAATGCCGCCCTTTTCCAGTATGCGCATATAGTAAAGCAGGCTGGAAAGAGTAAGGCCAAGCTCCTGAACACTGTTGGCGCCCGTGTCGTGATAGCAACGGCCATCACCGCGCAACAAGCTGCCCTGAATACCGTTGTTGCGAGCGTATCCCGTAAGGTCCTGAGCGCGCTGCTCAAGGCGCTCAAAGGAGTTGCGAACACGACCGGAGCTGACAAACACGCTGAGAGGATCAGAGACACCTTGAACAGTCAGTTGATCAGAAGGAACGCCCAACCGCTTGCAGGTTTCAACCAGCAAAGCAAGGGTCGCGCTGCCTTCATAGCCACATTCAAGGCGGAAATCGATGAGATCAGGCTTCACTCCGTCAAGCAGCTTCAGCATGTCATCAATACGCTGAACGCTCAGTCCGCCGCCAAGAATACGCGGAGAAGCAGGCAAAACCAGCTCGATGCCATCAGCCCCGCCTTCCAGGTCTTCCAGCATCTGGGTGTTGGCCTCGGAAATGACGGGATGATCACTGCGTTGAATGATCTTCCAAGGGCGAGAGCTCTCCCTCAATTGCAGTGGAGCGCTGTCGGTGCGTCCTTGGTATAGCGGCTTGTTCTCAAGGCCACCTGCAATTGGTGTGTTTAGTGCATCCAGAGCGGCGCCTTTAAGGGCACGCAGAGCAGATGCTTCCCAGTCACTTTGTGTTGCTTCTAGGAAATCGCTTGGAAAATCAATGTTTTGCATGTCTATCCCATGTCCTTCTGGTAACTTTATACGAAGGAACCTTTGATGGTTTCAAGCTATGCGTTAGGACGAGATTGGAAAACAACTGGCCCAAACACTGCGTAAATTGCAGAACTACTGATGTGACAAAGGCTGGATAGATTTCGCATTAGCTTAATTTATCCTAAACTTGTCGCAATTGACCCTAGGGCATGTAACGCTGTTACTATTGCCGAGAGCTAAGCAGTAGTTTCGTACTCTTACTATAGATTTTTCGGAATTACTGCCAATTAGCTCCTAGGTAAAACTGTTGGAGTAGTGAGTTTTATGGGGCAACAGTGGGGGCACTATTTACAGGTGCTCTGAATACTTAGAGGTTAGTTGATCTACCTCCGAAAATGAGAATGACGGTATTGCCGAGATTGCTGTAAGAACAAGTGGTCTGAGAGTAATACAAGCATACATGAGATGGTGACATCTTGTCAGCGCGAGGCAACTCAAAGAATTGCCCGTGACGAACAAAGACAGCGTTTAACAGGCGTGCGAACAACTACTCAATACGAGAGAACTGGCCAAGGCCATGCTCCGTAAAGTCGCCCTCCTGCGCTGAGCCGCCATTCAAGACTGAGAGTTTTCGAATTTACCTGCGCAAACAATGGGTTTGCGAAAGTGAGTTGGCATGCCTCTGGTATGTCAGGTGGGCAAGTGCGTCTTCAATCCGGCGACACAAGAGCGAGTGCTGCGCGGATAGAAACGGGAAGGCAGGGCAAATGAACGATACTTCAGATATCGAAGCAAAGGTAAAAGCGATTTCAGAAGCACGGGCAGCGAAACCCGTTCTGGACATTGTGGAGTCCTATCTAAGACGATTGGGTGCATCCCATATCCTCATCACAGGTCTTCCTATGCCAAACCGAACAATTGACAGTTTGGTTCATAGGTTCCGTTGGCCGGATGAGAGAAATGGCGGTGTTGAGCGGACAACCCTGAGCGCTGGCGATAGTGCTCTTATGCTCGGCCTGTCCGGCAACCGTCCGGTTGTCTGGTCAGTTTCCGGCACAGATACCGGTAACTCAGAGCTTTTCGCCGCAATAGGCGAGGGTGCCCGGGTCATGGTGATACCGGTAGATGCGCTTCATCCATTCCAGGCAATGGTGGTCGGCGCTGGGCATCAGATCGCCGCTGAACCATATGATCTGGCATCATTGGAAATCGTCTGCTCCGCAGCTTTCCGCCGTCTGTTTGAGCTAGGTGTAATTTCAGACCAAAGACCGGGTGATTTATCAGCCCGCGAGCGTCGTGTTCTGGAACTGACAGCGCTGGGCAAGACAGCGCACGAAATCGCAGAGCTTCTGGAGATTTCCCAGAGAACAGTTCACGCGCACTTGCAGAACGCAAGCGCCAAGCTCAACGCATCCAACAAAACCCACACGGTGGTTGAAGCGTTGCGGTACGGTCAGATCAAAATCTGACAAAGCTTATCGCAGGCATAAGAAAAGCAGGCTCATTTCCGATGGGCCTGCTTCTTTGCGTTTTAGGCACTCAGCTATCGAGCACCCAAAATCTTGATCCAATAGCATCGGTTACCACTTTGCTAGGTGATTTCAGCAAGCCCCGGCACACGGGCTACGATTTCATCCGTGAACTCCGGTCCTGCTTTTTCGCGAGTATACTCAACAGTCTCTTTCGCGACTTTTTGAATATCCTCAACAGTGAGCCCAAGGCTGGTCATTTCGTTCAAGGCAGCAAGCACACCAACACTGGCATTCATCTTACTGGCCAGACCGCCAAAGAGACCTTTGTTTTCGGTGGCTTCGTCGATGGCCAGAAAACCTTCCGCAGCTGGAAAAGCTTCCAGTAAGGTCTCGACTTCTTCTCTGGTGCTGTTCTTTGCAATGAAGTTCAGCATGATCCCTACAGCAGGTTCTACCTTTTCGGGATCCAACCCGGTTTTTTCGGTAATGCGATCAACAAGTATATGCATCGTGATCTCCAGTCCCCCAATAAATCTAATATAGTGACGATTGGGTCCAATGTTAGGGACAACGGAACAGGCTCATTCGCATTGGGTGATTTCATAAGTTCGAAATCCGGGCCTAATCCCGTGTGTTTCCAAAAAGATTCTGCGTTGCTTGGCCTCTTGCGTGCCTTCGTTCTTCAAAGTATCGCCCACGCACCTTAAAAGAGTTTAACCGACCTGTTTAAACAGTCTGCCGAATTACAAGTGGTTACTAGGGCAAAGCCATAGCTTTGACTTTGGAAACTATGTTAGAGCTTCTTACAGCCTCATATCTACGCAGTGATCTGCGTACTATCCCATCCTACAGGTGATAAACACGAGCCTGCACTACAAAGGAATGAATCATGTCGAATCTCGACAAAGTCCTTGATCGTATTGATCAAAATTTGGATCAAAGTCTCGATCGGTTGTTTGAACTCCTGCGCATCAAGAGCATTTCTACCGATCCTGAATATAAGGGTGACTGCCGCGAAGCAGCCGAGTGGATGGCACGTGAGCTGACTGCAATTGGCATTCCTTCTGAGGTCAGAGACACCACCGGCCATCCAATGGTCGTCGGTCACCGCGTAGCAGATGGCAAGCCGGGACCACACGTTTTGTTCTATGGCCACTATGATGTGCAGCCGGTTGATCCGATTGAGCTTTGGAACGCTGATCCGTTTGATCCGCAGATTGTGACCCGCAAAGATGGCTCCAAAATGATCGTTGCTCGTGGTGCTAACGATGACAAAGGTCAGCTGATGACCTTTGTGGAAGCTGTTCGTGCCTGGGTTGAAGAAACCGGCGATGTTCCTATCAACATCTCCGTTTTGCTGGAAGGTGAGGAAGAAAGCGGCTCCCCGTCTTTGCAGCCATTCCTGGATGCAAACAAAGAAGAGCTGTCAAAAGATCTCGCCCTCGTATGTGACACCTCCATGTGGGACAAGGACACACCAGCGATCTCCGTTATGCTGCGCGGTCTGGTTGGCGAAGAAATCACCCTTAAAGGTCCAAGTAAAGACCTACACTCCGGCATGTACGGCGGTGCTGCACGCAACCCGCTTCATGTGCTGTCTGACATGATTGCTGGCCTCCGTGATGAAAACGGCGGCATCACCCTACCAGGCTTTTATGATGATGTTCCGGAACTGCCGGAAGACGTCAAAGAGATGTGGCAGAATCTCGGCTTCTCAACTGAGGAGTTCCTCGGTGGTATCGGTCTGAAGGATCTGGGCGGCGAAAAAGATCGCTCTGGTTTGGAACAGATCTGGGCGCGTCCAACCTGCGAAGTAAACGGCCTTTGGGGCGGTTACACCGGCGCTGGCTTCAAAACCGTTATCCCAGCTGAAGCGCACGCAAAAGTGTCCTTCCGTCTTGTTGGTGATCAGGATCCTGAAAAAATCAGAGATGCATTCCGTTCTTATCTGAAGTCCAAAACACCAGCAGACTTTGAGCTGGAACTGCACCCACACGGCGGTGATCGTGCTCTGCGCATGGATTTTGACGCACCTGCTCTGGCAAAAGGCCGTGCGGCTTTGTCAGCTGAATGGGACAAGCCAGCAGCACTGGTTGGCTGTGGTGGTTCCATCCCAATCGTGGGCAGCTTCAAGCGCACTTTGGACATGGACAGCCTGCTCATCGGTTTTGGTCTGGACGAAGATCAAATCCACTCACCAAATGAGAAATATGAGCTGAAGAGCTTCCACAAAGGCATCCGTTCCTGGGCGCGCGTTCTGGAAGAGCTGGCCAAGTAATCTGCTTTTGACCATCTTCAGTCCCGGACATCCTCTGTTCGGGGCTGATACCTCATAATTGAATATGTGTTTTGGGCTCGGCCGACTGGAGAATTGAAATGGCATCTATCTGCGTATTTTGCGGATCATCAATCGGGAAACGCCCGGAATATGAAGCAGCAGCGCGCCTGCTGGGTACCGAAATCGCTAAGCGTGGCAACCGTTTGGTCTATGGTGGTGCGGAAGTTGGCTTGATGGGCGTTGTTGCAAACGCAGCGCTGGAGGCGGGCGGAGAAGTGGTTGGCGTTCTGCCAGAAGCGCTGGCCGCAAAAGAACTGGCGCACAGATCCCTGACAGACCTTCATGTCGTCGGCTCCATGCATGAGCGTAAGGCGATGATGGCAGATCTGTCAGACGCGTTCGTCGCGCTGCCAGGCGGCATTGGCACCATGGAAGAGCTTTTTGAGGTCTGGACATGGGGCCAGTTGGGCTACCACAACAAGCCATGCGGTTTATACAACGCAAACGGTTTTTATGGTCGCATGTTGGCATTCTTGGACTTCATGGAGGAAGAAGCATTCATGAAGAAGACCCACCGCGACATGCTTCTGGTCGGCGACAATCCAACGCAGCTTCTGGACCAGATTGAAAACTATCAGGCTCCAATTGGTCACAAGTGGATCACCCGTGCTGAGACCTAAAAGCACCGTAAGTGCAGGGCTGATCTTCGAGCGTTAGTCCTGCAAGTATCTTGGTAAACGTGAAGGTTCGTTGGTCAGATAAAGAGCACCCAGCAAGAAGGCAAAGCCGACGGCTTGTCCGATGCCCAATGGCTCTGAAAACAGCAAGTAGCCGGTCAAAATGGCGAGGCCGAACTCGATAAAGCCAGTGGTGTAGGCTGTCTTGCGACCAGAACGATCTGAGCTTCCATAGGCAAGCAAAAGCTGCGGCAACAAACCCGCAATCAATGCCAATCCCAAAATCGGCAATGTGCTCGGAGCAGTGCTCACGCTCTGCCAAAGCTTCAACTCCACCAGTGCAAATGGAACTGCTGTCACAACAGCCCCAGCAAAGATGCAGGCGGCGATGGAAAGGGATGGCAAATAACTCGGAGTTTTGCGACTAACCAGTTGCAAGCCGCCATAACACAGCGGCCCAACCAAACCGATTGCTACTGCAACAAAATCCACGTCAGGCAAAGGTGTCGAGGCAATGATGATCAGCAGAGCGCCAAACACCAATCCGAGTGTCAGTTTGTCACTGCCACGCAGTTTTGCTCCTCCAATAGCCCGCAAGATCACGAGCAGAGCAGGGTAGGAGAAGAACAGGCTGGCTGCGAGATAGATCGGCAGAACGCTCAGAGCATAAAAGTAGCTCCATGCTCCCAGTCCCATGATCATCCCAAAAAGCACATACTGCCGGCTGCTTGGGCCAGATTTGAGCGCTTGAGGCAGATATGGAGCCAGCAAAACGGCAGGAAGGATGTAGCGCAGGAGAACAGCAGCACCGGGAGAAATGCCAGCAGCAAAGCCGATCTTGGCAAAGTAGGGAATGCTACCAAAGCAAACCGCGCCCAGACCCAAAGCAATCAGGCTCACAATTCTGTGGCCAGTGCCTTCACTTTTAAATCCATGAAACATGAAGTGTAAGTAACGTCGACTGCTTCTGCTCTTTCAAAACTGCTGGCCTTAAAGCCGCCACAAATATGAAACCTGAGGCAGCTAAGAGCAAGTTTATTTGCCAGATCAACAGTGTTTGAGTTCAGATGGCCACAGAAAACCGCACTACATGTTTGATTATGCCAGCCTGAAGTCAGTTGCACTCAAGGTTTACCCCAGAGCAGGCAGCCCGCTCAGATCTTTCAGAACTGCAGACGGAGAAAGGTCGGCATACTCATCGGGCATCTGCGAGCGATTGATCCAGACTGTGCGCATGCCATACTTTGTGGCACCGGCAATATCCCACCGGTTGCTGGACTGGAAGGAGATCGCTTCTGGATACAAACGGAAATGCGTTGTCACCAGATCATAAACGTCAGGATGTGGCTTGTAGGTCTGTACCGGATCAACAGAGAAAACTTCGTCAAAACAATCCGTAATGCCTGCATTCTTAAGCGCACCGTCCATCATCTTCATAGGTGCGTTGGAAAGGATCGCCAGCTTGGAACCGCGCTCACGCAGATCCTTCAGCAACTGTGGAACTTCCGGATAGCAATCCAACTCCCAGTAAGCAGCCAGAAGCTCGTCGCGAGCACCTTTGTTGGCTTCAGGAACCAGCGCAAATGCAGTGTCCAATGCCTGAATAGTCAACTCCCAGAAATCAACGTACTGCCCCATTAAAGAGCGTACCCAGGAATATTCCAGTTGCTTCTCACGCCAGATGGATGAGAGTTTTTTGCCTTCAGGCCCCACGGCACCCATATGCTTTCTGGCGGCGGCATGCACGTCAAAAAGGGTTCCATAGGCATCAAAAACATAAACTGAGTGGCTCATCTCTGCTCTCCGGCTCCACACCAAGCGTCAAGATTGGCAAATTCCAATACCCCTAAGAAAGCGATGTGATGAGGTTTCGTCAAGGCATGGGAAATACGTGTTCCCTATGCTTTGGGTGCATAAATTTAACAATTGTCTCCTGAAAACAACATTTCACTCTCAAAACCCATGTTCACGCACAAAACAATTCCAGAATCTTTAGCCAGCTCTGAGGAAGGTTGCGGCAATCTCAAAAGTCCTTGAAACGTTAATGCGTTAAAACTGTGCAAAAGAACAATGAAGAGGCCTCACGCCCGCAAAATACAAGCTCGTCCCGGCTCGCAATGTAATTGCGTATTCTTGCCTGATATCTGGTTGCAACGACATTTAGTTGCGTTTCAAGCTTAATTTTGCCGCCCACGATAACTCTTAGGGCTTCCGTATTGGGCATGATGTCTGCGCTCAGGTGCTTTATCTTCTTTGTCGAGAGTATGGTTGACCCCATTTGAATTCTCAGGTCGACTGACAAAAGATAATAGGGCGGGGCCTGTTTGGCTCATAAGCCGACTTTTGAGGAGAGATTTATTATGGCCGAAATGTCGAAGACTCGTACATGGGTTGAAGGCAAATGGTACGAGGGAAATCCGCCACTGATCGGTCCTCGTACGCATTCTTTTTGGTTGGGCTCAAACGTATTTGATGGAGCTCGTGGTTTTGAAGGCGTCATGCCTGACCTTGATTTGCACTGCGCCCGCTTGAACCGTTCTGCTGTAAACCTCGGCATGAAGCCAACCATGCGCTTTGAAGAGATGGTTGAGCTCGCGACAGAGGGCATGAAGAAGTTTGAAGCCGATGAAGCTGTTTACATCCGCCCAATGTATTGGGCTGAAAACGACGGTCCGGGCATCATTGATGGCGACCCAGAATCCACCCGTTTTTGCATGTGTCTGTTCGAAGCTCCGATGCCACCAAAAGGCGCGTCAAACAGCCTGACATTGTCTCCATTCCGTCGGCCAACAATGGAGTCCATGCCAGTCAATGCAAAAGCAGGCTGTCTCTATCCAAACAACGCTCGCGCATCTCGTGAGGCAAAATCTCGCGGTTTTGATAATGCGATCATGCTGGATGCCCTCGGCAATGTTGCTGAGCTGACCTCTGCGAACATCTTCATGGCCAAGGATGGTGAAGTGCTCACTCCTTACTGGAATGGCACCTTCCTGAATGGCATTACTCGTCAGCGTATCATCAAGCTGCTCAGCAGTGCGGGCTACAATGTCCATGAAACCACGCTGACCTATAAAGACTTCTATGAGGCGGATGAGATCTTCTCGACCGGCAACTACGGTAAAGTCGTTCCAGTCCATAAACTGGATGATCGCACCATGGATCACGGTCCAGTAGCTGCAAAAGCCAGAGAGCTTTACTGGGAGTTCGCACACGCTAAAGTGCCAGCTTAAACCAGAGCCAAAAAGCACGTTTTGAAGGGAGGCAATCGCCTCCCTTTTTTATGCGGGTGTAAAGTGTTTTATGGTCAGCAGCGCTGCGAGGATAAGAGCACCAGCTGCAACGAGAGAGGCGAGCATGAAATCGCCGTTCAGCTCGTAAAGGTAGCCTGCGAAACTTGGTCCGAACATTTGCCCAAGACCAAAAGCAGCTGTCATCAAGCCAACAATCTGGCGTGGGTTAGAACTGGCAATCCGGCGTGCCTCGACCAATCCAATGGATGTAATCCCGACAAAAGTCCCCCCCAGCAGAATTGCAGCAGCGGAAAGACCAGCGATCGTAGGCATCAACACACTGAGAGCCACCCCAACGGCCTCCAGCGTACACGCAACCGCAATTGCTCTACCATAGCCGATGCGCACACCCAGCTTTTCCCAAAAGAAGACGGATGGGATGATTGCCAGACCAACCAGCAGCCAACCAAGTGATTTCATGGGAGCAAGCTCCGGCGTCAGGCTGGCCAATGCCCCAAGGAACGTTGCCGTGATGACATAACCGAAACCGAAACAGCCATATGCAAAGATCAGCCGCCAAGCGCTCAAGTTTAACGGTTTGGTTTTTCTTTTAGTTTGAACGGACTGCATCGAAGCTTGTGGTGGCACCTCTTTGCGAGGCGGCAGCAGAAAGGGAATGCAGAGCGAAAGAACCAGACTTAAAACCCCACTGGCAATCCAAAGCTGAGAGGATGTCTCTAAGTTCGTTCCAAGCCACTCAATCATGAGCGAAGAGCCTGCAATGCCAATCCCGACGCCGGTGAAATGGATCGGGAAGAGATGCAGACTGTGTTTCTCAGCAAGACGCTGCATAACAATATTCGCGACCAGAACAAACGCATAGGCACTTGCCAGACCCGCCAGAAAGCGGATCACAACAAACCAGTACACACCAAGGCTGAACGCCATAAGGAACGTGACAACAGTGCTGGTGATCAACGCCACCATGAAGATCCGGTAGGGACCACCGGGCAGGGGAGCGCGTGCGGCCATCAAAGCGCCAAGCAAGTAACCGAGATAATTGGAGGACGCTACGAACCCCGCATTCACCTCGTTCAAAGTGCCGTCCTGCAACATAAACGGGAGCACTGGCGTATAAACAAATCGTCCGATGCCCATGACGGCCGCCATGGCAAGGCAGCCGCCCACCGCTGAAAGGAACGCAAACTGGTCTTTTTCAGGACTGGTGGATGCTTTCATGAGTTTTTCGGAGGTATCTGTCACAAATTGATTCCTTATAACCCGCAGAAAACAGCCATTTATAAGGCGAAAAAGCTCCTGCAATTCTCAACTTAGAAGTTCTACTTACAAAAAAACAAGAAAAATATTTGCAAATTATGCTCTTCACCCGTTGCTCATACGCAAAAACATCACTATTTTGCACCATGAGTTGCAGCGCTGGTTGGTTGTAAAACTGAAAAGCACTGCGCCTAAAGTTTCCTTTCCCATGGAGGTATACCATGTCTTTTGCTCTTGAAGACCTGCCATATGCATACGACGCTCTGGCCCCTTACATGTCTGCTGAAACTCTCGAGTTCCACCACGACAAACACCATATGGCTTACGTAACCAACGGCAACAAGTTGCTCGAAGGTTCAGGTCTTGAAGGTAAAAGCCTCGAAGAGATCGTTAAAGAAAGCTACGGCACCAATGCTGGTCTGTTCAACAACGCTGGTCAGCACCTCAACCACCTTCACTTCTGGAAGTGGATGAAGCCTAATGGTGGCGGTTCTTCTCTCCCAGGCGTTCTGGCAAAGAAAGTTGACGAAGATCTCGGTGGTTTCGACAAGTTCCGCGCTGACTTCATCAACGCTGGTGTAACCCAGTTCGGTTCCGGTTGGGCATGGCTTGCAGTTAAAGACGGCAAGCTCGTAGTGATGAAAACCCCTAACGGCGAAAACCCAATCGTACACGGCGCAACCCCAATTCTTGGCTGCGACGTATGGGAACACTCCTACTACATCGATTACCGCAACGCGCGTCCTAAGTACCTGGAAGCGTTCGTTGATAACCTGATCAACTGGGAATACGTGGAAGAGCTGTACTCTGCAGCTGTTTAATCCCACAGACAGATTATAATTAAGGCGGCCTTGTGCCGCCTTTTTTGTTTCGACTGCTTCGATTTTTTAAATTGTCACTATTGACAGTTTATTGATTGTTGCCTATCTCTATTTACGTCCGTTGAGTGAAAGCACATACCCATGCCGCGTCCGAGTGTTCAATCCGCCAGACTTAATGAGATCGTACAAGCAGCAGCAAAATGCGTTGCTCAATATGGTTTGGAAGGCGTGACGCTGGAACGCATTGCTGAAGAAACAGGACTGAAACGACCGCTTATCCGCCACCATGCGGGTAATCGGGAAGAGATAATAAACGCTGTTGTAACCCATGTTCTTGCAGGCTTTGCCGAAGTGACAACCATGTTCGCCAAAGCACTACCTGAAAAACGTGGCTCCTACGCCGCTGTTGATCATCTGTTTGATGATCATGGCTATTCTGATCCTGCTGAGATGATGGTGTTCCAATCCATCGTGGCAGCTGCGGACAGGTTTCCGGCGGAATCAGAGGCTCTCCTGAAATGGGTGGGCGACTTTACAGCAGTTATAGTCGAGGCAATTAAACGAGACTTTCCTGAAGTAGAAACTGAAGCCGCCGAAACCGTTGCCCATGGCATCGTGGCGATCTACTTCAACGTTGATTCCTTGGCCCCGTTAAAGCCGCCACATGAGTGGAGGCGATATGCAAAAAATGCAGCATTGCTGCTTCTGAGGTCCTTGGAAACGAATGCAAGTACTCAAAGAGCTACTTAGAACGATAATCAGCTACAGCAAGTGGCGAACCATTTTCGCTCTGATCCTGATTGCCGCCTCACTTTACTACGGCTGGCAATGGGTCTGGGGTGCGCTTTTCCTTCTCTGGACGTTTAGAGCGTGGCGGACCAACTCAGTTTATGTCGTCGAGGCCCTCGCACGTGATGACCATCCGTTCCTGTTCTGGATCATCATCATCCTGTGGGCGACGCTATCGCTCTACCTCATCTTCGCAGATCTAATAATGATGCTAGGAGGCGTTCCCCATGTCTACTCATAGCAACGGTATGCCAGTCCTCCCGAAGGAGGCATACACCTCTCAGGAATGGTTTGACCGTGAGCAAGCACTGATCTTCTCAAAAACCTGGGCACTTGCTGGGTTTCAGGAAGATATCACAGAGCCGGGTCAATACATTTCAGTTCAGGCAGGCCTGAACAATATCTTCATCGTGATGGGTAGAGACCACCGCCTGCGCGCGTTTCACAACATCTGCCGCCACAGAGGCACGCAGCTTTTGAGGGCTGAGGGGAAAACGCAAAAGGCGATCACCTGTCCTTACCACGATTGGACTTACGACCTCGAAGGCAACCTGATCTCAGTGCCGGAGCAGGAAAAAGAGTTCCCAGGAATTGATCTGTCGTGCAACGGCCTGAAGAAAGCTTCGGTCGATATCTGGCGCGGCATGCTCTGGGTCCATCCAGATGAAAACGCACCGTCCATCGTCAACTGGTTTGGTGACGTGGAGCCATACCTTGCGCCTTATGATCCTGCAGGACTAATCGAGACTGAGGAGGGCTACTCAAAACACGAGATCAAGGCCAACTGGAAGATCATCGTCGAGAATTATATCGACGGCTATCATCTGGCTCACCTTCATTCTCACACGCTCAATATGTACGATCATTCCAAGATCGAATGCGAGTTCATCGGTCCACACTTTGCTTTCTGGGAGCCACTGGCTGACTTCTATGCAGCTGAGGTGGAAAAGGTAACCCCGATGCCACTCATCCCGGGTATCCCGAAAGACAGGGTGGGCGCTTGGGTGCCAATGCTGTTTCCCGGCATTGGGCTGGGTGAATCTGAGAACTCTTGGTCTACATTCCACATCACACCAGTAGCTCCAGACAGATCCATCGTCGAGATCCGCACGCGTGTCGCAAATGAGTCAACCTGGGCTTTCACGAAGGCGGCCATGGCCTCAGCATCGTTCTGGGATAAGCATCTAAGTGCCAAGTACAACGGTGATCCAAATGTAGATCCAATGTCCTCCGGAGATTTCATGCTGGAAGATATCTACGCTTGCGAACAACAGCAAAAATCATTGCAAAGCCCATACTTTGAGCATGGCCCGTCCTCTAAGCACGGCGAGAAGCCGGTGAGAGACCATCAGTCCGTGGTCGCGAAGTGGATGGAGAGCGATCAGTGAGAAATGTTGTCTATCCACTAAGGGTTTCTGAGGTTATCTCGGAAACCAAACAGGCGAAAACCATCAGGTTTGATGTGCCGATTGAGCTGAGAGATGAGTTTCATTGGCAACCTGGTCAGCACATCACCATCGAGCTGGAAGCAAACGGCGAGAAACTACGCCGCCCTTTCACGATCTCAGCAGCACAAGGCAACCGCAGGGCATTGCAAATTACAGTGAAACTAAATCCTGATGGCATTGTCTCTAAGTACCTATGCACTGCGGTAAAGGCAGGTCAGCAGCTTAATGTGATGCCACCGTTCGGAGGCTTTATGCTTGAGCCGCGTTCAGACCATCAGCGCACGCTCTACTTCTTTGCCGGAGGCAGCGGTATCACACCTGCGATGGCAATGATTGAAGCTGTATTGGAAAATGAGCCTCGTTCAAAATTGTACTTGCTCTACGCAAACCGCTCTGCTGACGACATCATCTTTAAGGATCATCTGGAGCAGTTGGCTGAACGCTACCCAGCTCAGCTTGAAGTCAGGCATATTCTCTCAAAACCATCCATGTGGTCCATGTTCTCACCCTGGAAATCTGGCCGGATCTCCAAGGATGTCATTCTGGAGTACCTGTCTGAATGTCGCCCGATTGCTCAGGATGCCCAATATTTCATTTGCGGTCCGGGTTCTATGAACAACGACGTCCGTGGTGCTCTCCATAATTGTGACGTTCCGGCTGATCGAATCCACGCAGAGAGCTTTGGTAGTGATACAGGCGCTCCAGTTGATGTTAGCAGCGTTCCGGCACTGCTCAAGCTCGATTATTACGGAGAGGCCATTGAGCTGGAAGTGGCGGAAGGTCAGTCCATAATGAACGCAGTTCGCGCAGCAGGTTTGGAACCACCATACTCCTGCCAGTCCGGCATCTGCGGCGCATGTAAGGCACAGATCAAGAGTGGGGCCGTACATATGCAGGCCAGAATGGCATTGGAAGACGCAGAGGTCGCCAAAGGCGCAATCCTGACCTGTCAGTCATATGCAACAACGCCGGAGTTATTTGTCAGTTTCAGATAGATCAGGAGCCGAAAAGCTTATCAAAGAAGCTTTTCTCGTAACCCATCTGGCAGCGAGAAGTGATGATCTGGTCCAGAACCCCATTCATCAGATAGAGGAAAGCTTCGCACTCACTTTGAGTTGTAAAGCAAGCCTCTGTCGAAACGTTGTAAGGCTGGTTATCACTTAAGACACGCCCACCCACATTCGCCTGCCAAACATTGGCAGCGCCATGCTCAGCAGTGGCTATGGAGCAATCATATTGCGTGCCTCTCACGCGTGGCATGATAGGTCCAGTGCGAGGAATAAGCTGGCGTTCCAGATAGTTGGTGCTGGGTGGTTGACTGCAACTCACAAGAAAGAGAGACGCCGCAGCAAAGCAGGCGAGGGGGGCAATCGTCTTCATGTACTCAACGCTTTCGGGCCTTAACGGCCTCTTCTGTCAATGTTGTTTTAAAACCAGCCGAAAAGTCCTTTGTAATAACCATGCTGGCAACTGGCACTGCGCGTGAGCTCCAAATAGCCACGCATAAAATTCAGATAAGCCTGACACTTCTCCATGGTCCTGAAACACGCCACGCTGGAAATGTTCCGGCTCGGATCGCTGAAGTACCCTGTCACAAACGCCTGATAAACATTCTCAGCCCCATCCTCCTTCACCCGTATCCGACAATCATACTGCGACCCATAAATCCGCGGCGCCGACCGCAGATCATTCGGGATTAAATGATTGAAAGGATACAGCTTGTTGTTGACCTGAGCGGATGCTTGCGCAGGTGGGAAGGCGAACAAGAGTAGAATGACAAGAACGGCACGCACAGGATGTTCCAGACTTTTATTGTTGTTTATGTCTTTAACATTGAGCGCCAAGAGGAGCTTTCACTCCTCATTAGACCTGCAAATTCTAGCTCTTTCTTGGTTCCGGCATTCCTAACAGAGCTTTTCGAACTGAGAACAAGGTTAAGGTAAACTTGCAGCGTTATTGAATAGAAAAAAGGCGCCCCGAAGTGAGGCGCCTTTTTTGCTGTAAGACTTATCGTTCTTAAGCTTTGCCGGTCTGTTTCAAGGCAAAAGCATAAACCAGTGCGACCTCTTTCAGGCGATCAAATCGACCGGAAGCACCGCCGTGGCCAGCGTCCATGTTTGTGCGTAGCATGGTGAGGTTGTCGTTGGTCTTTTTCTCGCGCAAAGTCGCGACCCATTTGGCAGGCTCCCAATAGGTCACGCGTGGGTCAGTCAGGCCACCAAGAGCAAAGATGGCTGGATAGTCCTTTGCGTCCACGTTATCGATTGGTGAGTAGGAAGCAATGTAACCATAAGCGCTCTTGTCGCGGATAGGGTCACCCCATTCCGGCCACTCAATCGGGGTCAATGGCAAAGTATCGTCCAGCATGGTTGTGAGCACATCTACGAACGGCACTTCAGCGATCATCGCAGCAAATGCTTCTGGTGCCATGTTCGCACAGGCCCCCATCAGCATACCGCCAGCAGAGCCACCATGAGCAACAATCCGATCATGTGATGTGAAGCCTTCACTGGCAAGGAACTTGGCGGAGGCTATGAAATCATAGAAGGTGTTCTTCTTGAACTCACGGCGACCATTCTTGTACCAGGCATAGCCCTTGTCCTTGCCACCCCGGATGTGAGCGATGGCATAAACAAAGCCGCGATCTACCAGAGATAGTGTATTGGTAGAGAAGCTGGCCGGAATGGATATGCCGTAGGAGCCGTACCCGTAAAGCAGGCAAGGTGCACTACCATCCAGAACGGTGGATCGCTTATACAGCAGGGACACCGGAACCAGTGTTCCATCATGGGACGGAGCCATCAGCCGGCGGGTGATGTATTCAGAAGCATCATGGCCAGAAGGCACTTCCTGACGTTTGCGCAGAACGCGATCACGTGTTGCAAGGTCATAATCATAAACCTCGCTTGGTGTGGTCATGGAAGAGTAGGTGAAGCGAATGGTGCTGGTATCGTACTCAAACCCGCTTGCCATACCAAGGCTGTAAGCTTCCTCATCAAACTCGATCACATGAGAAATGCCGTCGATGAAGCGATGCACCACAATGCGCGGCAAGCCGTCAACACGTTCCAGCCAGACCATGTAGTCCTTGTAAACGTCATGAGACAGGATCAGACGGCCCGGCTTATGCGCGATTAGATCCACCCAATGTGATTTACCCGGCATTGCCAACTGCGCCACGAGCGGCACGCTCACGATCTTGAAATCTTCCGCCTCACCAGCGTTGGTGAGGATCAACAGACGATCACCATTGTCTTCAACGGAATATTCAACGCCGGTCTCACGCTCAGCCACCAGCGTAGGCTTTGCCAAAGGATCATCAGCCGGGATCAGCCAGACCTCGGTGGTCTCATGATCTCCTGAACCAATGCAGATGAAGCGGCTAGACTGGGTTCGGCCAAGCCCAACGAAGAAGCTCGTATCCTTCTCTTCATAAACCAGCGCATCCTCGGTGCGTGGTGTGCCAAGCTTGTGGCGGAAGAGTTTGGATGGGCGATGGTTTGCATCTACCTCAACATAAAACAGATACTGACCGTCTTTGGACCAGACACCTCCGGCACCAGTATCCGGAATGGTGTCTTCCAGATCTTCGCCAGTTGCGGTATCGCGGATCTTGAGGGTGTAGTACTCAGAGCCTTTATCGTCATAAGCCCAGGCTAGGTATTTGTGGTCGTCGCTGTGAGACGCGCCGCCAAACTTGAAGTAGGCTTTTCCGTCTGCTTCAAGGTCTCCATCAACCAGCACGATAGGGTCGCTGCCATCTCGCTTGCTGCGGACGAACTTGGGATGCTGCCCGCCTTCAACAAACTTGGTGGCATAGGCATACTCGCCATCAGGGGAGGGAACCGAGCTGTCGTCTTCCTTGATGCGTCCCTTCATTTCTGCAAACAGAGCTTTTTGTAGCTCTTCAGTATCTGCCATTTCGCTTGTGGTATAAGCGTTCTCGGCTTCCAGATACGCGCGGATCTCTGAATCAAGTACCTCAGGATCGCGCATAACCTCTTGCCAGTTGTCTGCGCGCAGCCAGGCATAAGGCTCGTTGCGGGTAAAACCGTGATGGCTGGTTTCGTGAGTGCGCATCTGAGCGCGTGGTGGAACTGGTTTATTCATTATACCTGACTGAGTTTTCGCAAATGATTTTGAGACCTAAGCTCTGTTGGCTCTGCATTTTAAGTGAGAACTGACATAAAGCCAGTTCCCGATTAAAACTTATCCATCAGAAGATATGTGCCGTATCGAAGGTATAAATTTGAAGGCGAAGCTTTTTACACCGATTATTTTCATGCTCATATGTCTATCGATGTGGAGCTGATAATATTGTTTCAGTGTAAATTCAGTTGTTCTTCCACAGCTTCAAAACGTCGCTCTTTCGCTCCGCGACAACACCTATCTTAGATTTTATCAAAACTACTCGTCAGGTGTGAATGTCATCGAAGTACCATTCATGCAGTAGCGAAGTCCTGTAGGTGGCGGGCCATCTGGGAAAACGTGTCCAAGGTGTCCTCCACAACTTGCACAGCAGATCTCCGTACGCACCATGCCCAAAGTCGTGTCTTTATGCTCGGTTACAACGTCTGGAGCGACCGCTTCGAAGAAGCTTGGCCAGCCGCAGCCTGCATCAAATTTTGTGTCTGATTTGAATAACTTAGACCCACATGCAGAACAGCTGTAAGTGCCGGTTTCAAAGGTGTTCCAATAAGGACCGGTAAATGCGCGTTCAGTTCCTTTTTCGCGTAAGATTCGAAACTGTTCCGGAGTCAGTTTTTCCCGCCATTCCGCCTCGGTCATGTCCTTAGGTGATTTTTTGTTAAACATGATAGAAATCCTTATTCAACGGGCTCAATGGTAGGGCCATGTTAAGTTTACCAAGACATAAACAAACAGCAGATGTCTAAAAGGCAAGTTACAAATAGGTGAGGTTAGAGTTTATTGAAACCTGACAAAACTAGAATGTGATGAACTTGCCCCGCATGGGTGGGCAGATTATGTCTTTGGAGTGGTCGGGGGAGCGTGTTTGGCAAATTCGACTCGGTCTTATAGGTTCAACCACGAAAATAATTCACGGAGTGCTACATGCCTTTATTCGGTGTCGAGGCAACGTTCTGGGCGTTATTAGGCCCGTTTGTTGCCGCTGCGCTTAGTCCCATTCTGGCAAAGACTCTGAAACACAATGCATCATGGCTTCTGGCTATAATTCCTGCATTGGCTTTCTTACAGTTTCTCTCATTCGTGCCGGGTCTTGCTGAGGGGCAAACCTACAAGGCAAGCTTGGAATGGGTTCCCACCTTTAACGTAAACTTCTCGATTTATCTGGATGGCCTGTCAGTCGTTTTTGCGCTTCTGATCTCCGGGATCGGCACATTCATTACGTTATACGCTGGTGGTTACCTGAAAGGGCATGAAAATCTCGGGCAGTTCCTGTCCTATTTGTTCCTGTTTATGGGCGCTATGCTTGGCGTTGTCGTGGCCGATAATGTCATCACGCTGTTCGTCTATTGGGAGCTGACGTCCATCACGTCGTTCCTGCTGATTGGCTTTGACCATCTGCGCCGTGCCTCGCGCCGCTCTGCCGTGCAGGCGCTTGTTGTGACTGGCGGCGGTGGTCTTGCCCTGATGGCAGGTCTTATTCTTGCAGGCTATCAAGGCGGTAGCTTCGAGATGAGTGAGCTGCTCAACTCAGGTGATGTGCTACGTGAGAGCCCATATTACACCGCGATCTTTATTCTGGTCGTACTCGGTGCCTTCACGAAATCCGCTCAATTCCCGTTCCATTTCTGGCTTCCAAACGCAATGGAAGCGCCAACACCTGTTTCCGCGTACTTGCACTCCGCGACCATGGTGAAAGCTGGCGTTTACCTGCTTATGCGCATGCATCCGGTTCTGGGAGGAACCGAGCTTTGGATGACAGTTCTGCCAATCTTTGGCGGTATCACATTGCTGGTTGGTACCATCCTCGGTATTCGCCAGACAGATCTAAAGCTTGTTTTGGCCTACACCACCGTTGCATCTCTTGGTCTTCTGGTGATGCTGACCGGCACGTCTGATCAGATCGCTATTCAGGGTGCGGTTCTCTATCTGTTTGCGCACTCTCTCTTCAAAGGTTCGCTCTTCATGGTCGTCGGTACGGTGGACCATGAATCTGGCACGCGAGACCTGCACAGAGTGGGGGGACTGTTCTCCGCGATGCCGATCACAGGCACTGCCGCAGTTCTATCGGCTCTTTCTATGGCTGGTCTGCCTCCACTTATCGGCTTTGTTGCTAAGGAAGTCCTCTACGACGGCACCTGGTACACCACCAACGGCGGATTATGGACAGCCTTCGCTGTACTGGGCAACGCCATGATGTTTGCATTGGCCGCAACTGTTGCCATCAAACCGTTCTTCGGCGCTAAGTTGAAAACGCCAAAAGCTGCTCATGAAGGGACAGTTTTGCTGATTGCCGGTTCAATCACACTGGCTGTTTTGGGCTTAGTGGCGGGTGCCTTTGTAGCTTCTGTAGGGCATCAGCTCTTGTCGCCGATGACCTCAGCAATCCTTGGCCAGCCGTTTGATAAAGAACTGCATCTGTTCCCAACCTACCTGTCTCCTGCGCTGTACTTGTCTGTAGCAACTATCGGTCTGGGCATCATCATCTTCATGTACATGGATCGTCTCCGTGTCATCGTTGCTGATGTTCTGCGCACAATCGGATGGGGACCAGACAAAGGCTTTGATCAAGTTCTGGAAGCGATCATCCGCTTCGCGACGACGCTGACACAAATGGTTCAGACTGGCAGCATGGTCACCTACATGCGGGCCACGTTTACTGTGATCGCGTTGATGCTGTTTGTGCCAATGATCCTCACAGGCAATTGGCCAAAGCTGGAAGGCTTGGGAAGTCTCCACGTTTATGAGTGGTTCATCGCAGCCATAGCCGTCATTGGTGTCTATGCAGTGTTGACCGCACGCTATCGGGTAACTGCGATCGTCCTGCTTGGTATTCAGGGATTTGCGGTTGCGTTGATCTATCTGCTGTTTGGAGCGCCAGACCTGTCCTTCACCCAGTTCATGGTTGAAACGCTGTCTGTGGTCATCCTTGCTCTGGTCATGACACGACTGAACCTCAAGCCAACGGATGCCCGCTCGTCCCGTGGCAAGGCCTTTGACATCAGCATAGCTGTGCTTTGTGGCGCTGGCATCAGCATGTTGCTCATGTCCATTGTTCAGCTGCCATTTGATCCGACACTCTCTGAGTTCTTCACCCAGTACAGCCGCACGATTGCGCATGGCCGCAACATCGTGAACGTCATCCTCGTTGATTTCCGTGGTTTTGATACCATCGGTGAAATCTCTGTTGTGATGGTAACTGGCCTTGCGGTGCTTGCACTTATCAGAGTTCGTCCTAAATCAAATGGAAACTCGAATACGGAGAAAAATCGCTAATGAATACGCTTATATTCAGAACGGTCGCTCCGTACCTTTCAGCACTGATGCTGTTGTTCTCCGTCTTTGTGCTGCTGCGGGGTCATAATGAGCCCGGCGGTGGTTTTATTGGCGGCCTTATCGCAGTTTCCGCATTCGCCATATACGGCATCGCTTGTGGCGTATCGGCTGTGCGCCGCGCAATGAAGTTCCATCCAATGTCCATTGCAGCATCCGGCCTGTTTCTGGCAGTCCTGTCTGTGCTGCCGAGCATCTTCTTCGGTCAGCCAGCCATGACCAGTCAGTGGTTGGCACTGCCATTCCTAGGCACGGTGATCGATCTGTCGACACCGCTATTCTTTGATATTGGCGTGTATCTGGTTGTTGTAGGAGCGATCTCCTCTATCGCTCTTTCTCTGGAAGAAAGGGCAGACTAATGGAAACGCTTTTTGCTGTACTTGTAGGCGTACTCTTCGCAGGCTCAATCTATCTGCTGCTCTCTCGCAAGCTGGTCAGAATCCTGCTGGGTATCGCTATTCTCGGTAATGCAGTGAACCTCTTGATCTTCACTGCAGGTCGACTGACACGAGATGTGCCGCCAATCATCCCGGTCCATAGCTATCTCCCCGTAGAAGCAACAGCGAACCCATTGCCTCAGGCATTGGTGCTCACTGCGATCGTGATTTCCTTCTCTTTCCTCGCGTTCTTTCTGGTCCTCGGGTATCGGGCCTATCAGGAACTTGGAACAGATGATCTGCTGGAAATGCGCGTCGCGGAACCAAAAGAACACAATGAACCGCCGCTGGGGTACTAAGTAGATGGCTGCAACGAAAACTACAGTTGATATTACAGCGGCGATGGTTACCGAGGCGGTGCCGCTTGCAGATTGGCTTCTGGTTGCGCCAGTCCTGCTGACAATGGCAGGCGGTGCGATCTCTATCATCTTCCGCAAGAAACCTCAGACCCAACCATGGATCGCGATCTCGATCATTTCGCTCGTTATCCTCTCGAACATTGGCCTGCTGACCCACGTCCTCAACAATGGTGTTGTCACCATGGTCATGGGCAGCTGGCTGCCACCATTCGGTATCGCATTCACAGCTGATCCACTCGGAGCACTGCTTGCTCTGACGGCGTCTATCGCAACGCTGTGTGTTGCTGTTTTTGCGATGAACTCCATTGCAGAGAGTGAACGCCGATACGGTTTCTATCCGTTTTTGATGATGCTTCTGTGTGGTGTCACCGGCTCATTCCTGACAGGTGATATCTTCAACCTCTACGTCTGGTTTGAAGTGCTGCTGATCTCATCCTTCGGTATGCAGATCCTAGGCAATGAGAAAGTCCAGATCGATGGTGCTGTTAAATATGCCGTCCTGAACCTGATCGCCACCACATTGTTCCTTGCCTCAACTGGCTTGCTGTATGGTCTGGTCGGCACGCTGAACATGGCGGACATTGCTGGCAAGCTGAAGGCCTTTGATGGCTCAGGACCTGTTCTTGGCCTCGCAGCTCTCTACTTCCTTGCATTCGCAATGAAGGCAGCAGCATTCCCGGTCAATTTCTGGCTTCCTGCGTCGTACCACACGCCGCGTCTGGTCGTGGCAGCGATCTTCGCTGGTCTTCTCACAAAGGTCGGTGTTTATGCACTGCTCAGAGTGATGGTGCTTCTGATGCCGGAAGGCCGTGATTGGCTTGCTACCCTGATTGGTCTCGTCGCAATCGCAACCATGCTGACAGGCTCTCTCGGCGCACTGGCTCAAACGGATATCCGCCGCTTGATGGCATACCTCGTGATTGCGGGTATCGGCGCAATGTTGGCTGGTATCGCAGTTGGCAACGAAGTCGCTGTATCTGGTGCGATCTTCTATTCCATGCACTCCGTGCTGATCATGACCGCGCTGTATCTTCTGGTCGCATTTATGTTCCAGATGAGTGGTACGTTTTCCCTGCGCGAAATCGGCGGGCTCTATGTCCGCACGCCATTGGGAGCCGTCATTGGTTTGATCCTTCTGCTGGCTGTTGCAGGCTTGCCGCCGTTCTCAGGCTTCTGGGCAAAACTGCTGCTCGTAGCAGGTGCTTTGGAAGCAGATCGTGGCTGGGTTGCTGCCGGTATTCTGGTGTCCGGCCTGCTCACCACAATCGCAGTTGGTCGCCTCTGGATCTTCGCCTTCTGGCGGGGAGGGAACGAGCATACCGTGGACGGTATTCAGGCTCTTCCAATCGCAGGCAGTGCAGAAGCCTCTGAGATCTCCTGGAGCATCTGGCTACCGTTGATCCTTCTGACGACGCTTATTGTTCTGATTGGAATACTTCCGGAAAGCATGATGTCTGTAGCTGACTATGGAGCAAAAACGCTGATTGATCCGACAGCCTATATCGGTTCCGTATTTGGAGGTTCCCGATGAACAACAGGGTCTTTCTAATGAACCTGCTGCTCGCTGCAGCATGGGGTGCCGTTACAGGCTCATTTACACCGCTCAACCTGATCTTCGGTTTTGTGCTCTCTAGCATCGCCTTGTTCCTGATCCGGGAGCAGATCGCATTCAGAGATTACTTCCAGCGCGGTGGTAAGGTCGTCATTCTCGCAGGCAGTTTCTTCAAGGAACTTGTGCTGTCTTCATGGCGGGTATTGATGATCGTCATCCGCCCTAAGATAAAACTGCATCCGGGTATCATCGCTGTACCGCTGTCAGTTACAGAGGACTTTGAGATTACTCTGCTGGCAAACATGGTCACACTGACCCCAGGCACACTCTCGGTTGATGTCTCAGAGGATCGTAAAGTCCTGTTTGTGCATTGCCTGAATGTGCCGGACCCTGAAGAAACGATTGATGGCATTAAGAACGGTTTTGAGCGTCAGATTCTGGAGGCGTTTCGATGAGCGGATTTGAAGCTTTTGCTGCAGACTTTCTGTACGCCTGTGTGAGCATCGCACTCTTTATACTGGGCCTGACGTTTCTGCTGATCGTGTATCGCATTATCAAAGGGCCTACGCTGCCTGACCGCATCGTGGGACTGGATCTGCTGGTCGTCGTTGCAATCGGTCTGATTGCGACCGTAGGCGTAGGATCGACCTACACGCTGTATATCGACATCTCATTGGCTCTTGGCCTTGTTGGCTTCCTGGCAACTGTCGCTTTCGCGCGCTTCATTCTGAACCGTGGACAAGCCAAGGACTTCATCATTATGCAAGAGATCAAAGATTCTGAAAGACTGGAGGAGCAGGAATGATGTCAGCAGTTATCTCCATCCTGACAGGGATCATGTTGATCATTGGTGCAATCTTTGCTGCAGGTGCGGCCCTTGGCATAAACCGTTTGCCGGATGTCTATACGCGCATGCACGCAGCGTCTAAGGCTGGTACGCTTGGCTCTGGTCTGATGGTCCTGGCGCTGGGGTTATACTCTCAGCAATGGGATGACTTCATGCGCGCTGTGGCAACTGTCTGCTTCTTCTGCTCACCGCACCAGTGTCTGCACACTCATCGCACGCGCAGCTTATGTGGTTGGCTATAAGCCGTGTAAAGAGACCACAATTGATGAACTGAGTGTGACGAAGAAAACAGCAGAGCCAGATGCTCCGCAATAATGTGTCAGCCTCAGCCAAGCTTTTTGCGTTTTAGTGCTGAGCAAAGATACAATATAATCGACAATGACCATTAGGAAGGCGAAAAACTAGGAGTTGAAGTTTCAACTGCTTCGCCTTTCTAAAAGCCGATTACACAGTACAGTCACATTCTTCTGTCTGTACATTAGAGCCCGCAGTTTATCTAGCTCACTTCTATAATTTCTCAAGTTTGTTAGAAGTCTGTAAGGTCCTTCTAAATCACAATGCACAAAAAACCATAGTAAATCTGATTTTTTTGACCGGATTTAACTTGTTATCCTTATTTCCTGTCTCTATAACAGCCCCCTATGGTTTTTGCTTGTTTAGAGTCGAATTTCGGCTGTGGTAAGTATGGATCTTATCTTTGATCTTCGGGTCGAAGTATTGGTTCAGTAGTAAACAAGCACACGTATGAAATTTAGATCCACAAGATGACAGGTTTGAGATGAGCGAGATCCCTGCAGATAACAATTTGATGGAACTGACTGCTGATATCGTGTCAGCCTATGTTGGTAATAACACTGTGGCCTCCGCTGATTTGCCTGTGCTGATCAACGACGTTTACGTCGCTCTGCAGAAAACCAGCGGTGATCTTTCTGAGCCAGAGCCAGAGCCACTGAAGCCAGCTGTGCCGGTTAAGAAGTCTGTCACGAACGACTACATCATCTGCCTTGAAGATGGTAAGAAGTTTAAGTCCCTGAAGCGCCACCTGCGCACTCACTACGATATGACCCCTGAGGAATATCGTGAGAAATGGGGTCTTCCTTCTGACTACCCAATGGTTGCTCCTCATTACGCAGCAGCTCGTTCTGAGCTTGCTAAGAAAATGGGTCTCGGCCAGCAGCGTAAACGCGCTAAGTAATTTCGGGATATATCCTGAACGAAAACCAGCCTCATTCGGGGCTGGTTTTTTTTATTCCCCTTCCTTCATTTTTTATGCTCCCGTTATCGATGAATTCCCCTAAGGGTGCGTGCATTGTGTATATCGCCCTAGGTTGGTGAACGCTGCTTTCCGTAAAGGTAAATTTGGCTCATCGAACACTAGAGCTTAAGTTCTAATTTTACTGCGCTTGCCACAGTTGTGATTTCAAAATACCTGCAAGTCTCAAGAGTTAATTCAAAAATATAATTTGATAAGGTTTTAGGCAGCACGATTGCTGTGCCCAGGCAGCACGCTGAACCCACCTGATTTTACCAGTTGTTTAGAAAAATTTATGTTTTGAGGGCGCTCAGTCTCAATCTTATCCCCCCCGAGTATCGCTAGGGCAACAATCAATTGTTCTTTGACGATAACCAATCAGTTCATTGGAGTAATTAAATGCCAAGAATTTCTGAGGGGGAGAAAGACGAAATGTCCAGAAGTCCGCGTTTGGGATCTCCGGTTCATTCCGCCCTGCTGAACAAACCTTTGTCAGCGGTGGACTGGATGGCAACAGGACGCGTCGCGCTCGCATTTGGATTAAAGCCCGAAGAACTCCATTCCGCATCTCGTGGTTATGCAAAAGCAGCAAGAGCTCGGCAAGTCTCCATGTACATCCTCCATGTCTGTATGGGCATGACGTTGTCTCAGGCAGCAGCAGCCTTTGGCCGGGACAGAACAACAGCAGCCCACGCCTGCAAGGTTGTTGAAGATTTGCGTGAAGATCCCAGATTCGACGCTGTTCTCTCTGAAATTGAAGGGCAGCTCTCTGCATCTGTTGCCAGTGCTCGCATGCACCCGGCCATAAACGCTGGAGGCCCGTCTGATGTCTTCACAGCCTGAAACTGAAATCCCTGAGAAAGAGCTGATCAACCTATGCAGACGACTCTCTGGGCCAAATAGAAGTTCCCTAAAGGCGGCCGTTGCCAGAAAAACGCTAAATCATGCAATCGCCCTGAAACTTGTAATCAATCACGAAGACGGGCCAAGGCTAACCAAACACGGGAAGCAATGGCTCAAAAAGACTCTCAGCAATGGTGGGCTCGAGACGCAACCTGCTCCTGTGCAAGCAGTATGTGCTGATAGCCCTCTCGCCTGGCTTAAAAGCCGAAGGGACAAAGCGGGGAGGGCCTACATCACAGAACTGCAATATGAGGCTGGTGAGCGGCTGAGAGAAGATTTCACTTATGCTCAGTACTGGGGAACAGTTAAGTCCAATTGGCGAAGCGAACGAGCGCCCAAATCAGCCTGCAAAGTCGATGACGTCAGCGACAGTGTTTATGACGCCAGAGAACGTGTCCAGAAAGCACTGGCTGCGGTAGGGCCAGAGCTGTCAGGCATTCTCATGGATGTTTGTTGTTTTCTCAAAGCCCTCAAGCACGTCGAAAGCGAACGGCAATGGCCACAGCGCACAGCAAAGGTGGTACTGGGATTAGCACTGGATCGACTATCTAAGCACTATGGCTCCTCACGCCAACGCGCGGTCGGTCCTGAAACCTCACAAATTGTAAATTGGACAGCTCTTAGTTCAGAGCAAGTGCAGCAGACGCATCATCCTTGATGCGCTGGACCATTGAGCTCAGGCCATTTGAGCGCTGTGGTGTAAGATGCTCTTTGAGGCCGATTTTGCTGAAGACATTCTCAATGTCGGTCTCAAGGATCTCTTTTGCGGGTACACCAGAGTACTGCGCAAGAACGATGGCAACCAAACCACGCACGATATGCGCATCGCTATCGCCTTTGT
>NZ_DS996809.1:0-112070 GCF_000156235.1 Pseudovibrio sp. JE062 | reverse complement strand
TCAAGATCCTCAGAGGTGAGCGCACCAGAGTGGACAGGTTCATCTGCAGCACTGTTCAGGCTTGGCAGAAGCTGACCAGCGGCAACTTCATCAAACGGAATCGCTTCAATAGCGTCCTGAGCGGAAGGCAGGGCTGCATACTGGGTTGGCTGAAGGCCTTCACTATCACTGTCGCTGAGATAGTTATAGGTCAGCCGGGCAGCCTCCTTGGCTTTCAATCCAACGATCGTAATGACTGAACTTCCCATCTCACAGGCGTTCGGGTTGCGATCACAAAAGCCACCCAGATCCTGCACTGTAGACTGCGCAGCAAGGTAGACCTGAACGATCCCGATGGAAGGCGCGTCCTCATCACTTCCGGTCCCGATAGGGAGCAGAAGGAGAACAAGTCCAATCCAAAATGTAGTTCTAAGCAAAAAGAACATTGGCTTCGCCCAAAGGTTTCAATCACGCCGAAAAGGCCGGTAACTTTTACATAGTCGCTTAACTTATTGAAACCATAGGGTTTACTCTCAAATATAACATATATTGTTCTCGATAAAATTGAATCAAATTTTATTTAAATTGAGAACCTGCTGAGTTTTATGCGTATTTCTCGTCTACACAGACTTTGGGGAAGCTGAGATATAATTAACAGGCAGTAAATAAAATTTCTCGCTGGGGCAGTTAAGTTCACGCGAAGACAGAGAAACATGTCATTTGAAGTTCAACCTGTGCGGCTAATAAGCGTTTCTTTAAGCAAAACTTGATAGGAACAGAAGGACTGGAAAACCGAAACTCAGCCTAATTTAACCCAAGGTTTTATGATGGTTCTCGGTGGGCAGCGGCCTATTCAAAGTGGACTTGTAAAGAGGAGGGCGATATCTCTAACTCCTCAGGAATACACCAGCTAGAATTGGTAGTTGCTGACAATACTGGTAACACAAAAAAGCGTTGAAAGAGGTAGTGCTTAATGGTGGGGCGAAAGCCAAACGGCAAAAAAGCGAGAAAAGCTGCGGTTCCTGCGGGTGCAGCACAAGCTCAGCCAGATGGTGAGTACCAGATGCACGTGCACTACGATGAAGACGGCGTTTTTTATGAGAATGGTGAAGTTGACCATGCTGCCGTCGCGAATGCTGCCTCCAAAAAGTCGGCAGGCATGAGCAAGCTGTCAACACTCGTCCTTATGGCGTTTGTTGGTATGGCATCACTCATTGCAGTCAATGCCGCCTTCCTACAAGACACCAAGCACCCATCTCCAATCATGGCAACGCGCGTCTCCGAAAGTCAGTTGGACAGTTCAGAGCTCGTCAGAGCGACGCAGAGGTTGAAGCAACAGGAGCTTGTGGCTGAAGTTCAAAAAGAACTCCGCCGTCTCGGCGTATATCCCGGCAGTCTGGATGGTCAGTTCGGTCCGGCGACAGAACGCGCTGTGCGTGCCTACCAAAGACAACGCGCCATGAGCGAAACCGGTCAGGTGACCGAAGCTCTGCTTGCGCGCTTGACCATGGACTTTGATGCCTTCACTCCGTCCCCCAATGCGTCCGCTGCTGAAAGTGCCGAAATCCCTATTCCGCGCGCAAGTCCTGAGCAGATTCAGGCCCTAACGCAAGGTGGCTCTAATCTGACTCAGGTGTCTGGCCAGACCGATGTGATGACAGAGCGCATCAAGAAGCTTCAACAAACTCTGGCTGATTTGGGATACGGCCCGCTCACTATTGACGGTATTCCTGGCGGACAAACGTCTTCCGCAATCGCCGCTTTTCAGCGTGATAATGCGTTGAAAGTGGATGGCCAGATGAGTGAAGCCTTGTTCTCCAAGCTCGCCGCAGTCAGTGGCACGCGGATTTAAGCAGCAGTTTCAAGAAGAAAGACAATCTGATGCGAGTAACCTCTGAGTTCTGGGTCGCAGCCTACACGCGCCGTTGTTTTGCAGAAGGTGCGTTCGCTGGTGTTCGCCGCAAAGGGGCGCAGGAAGCTGGAGCCATCTTCATCATTGTCGATCGCTTGGATTCCACATATGACTTCTACGGTCCTGCGCCGCAGTCTTTCTTTGATGAAGAAAAGCCACTGGATCGGGAATTCGAATGCCTGATGGAAAAGGCATCCCGAGAGGATATTGAATCCAAGCTCACACGCGAAGAACGCATGGATCCTGACTTCTGGGTCGTTGAAGTGGAAGATAAGGAAGCACGCAGCTTCCTGTCACTACCGAAAGAGCCGGGGCCTGAGGATCTGTTCTCAGGCTTTTAGTGTTGCAAGCTCAGCATGATAATGAGAAGGCCGCGTCAAGGATGTGCCTTGCGCTTTAAGCTCGCGAACAACCGTCTCAGTTGCTTCAAAGATGCTGTGATAGCGTGGCTGACCAACCGTTCCACTCCAACTGCTGATGAGCTGTCGCGCAAGCTTTTTGTTCACGCCAATGGCAGCTTTTTGCAGATCTCTCATGCGATCAGTATCAACGAGTGTTCCCCAAAAACGTACAAGCAGCTGATCTAGCATACGGGAAGAAAATCCAAGCCCGACGAGCATAACTATAAATCCGTCAGGGTTCGTATGCGTACAGCACTGGTGCACCTGTTCCGGTGTGAGCCGACAAGTATGCGCAAGCTGGCCAACCATGCTGGTGTGCCCGTACTTCAATCCGCGTTGGCTCAACTCAAAGCACTCTTCTTCAGAGAGCGGCTCAATAACGTCTGTTGAAGCGTCAGGATCTGTCAGGCTCTCTTTCAGATCCGCGAAGGAGGAAATCGGTGCCCTTTCCAGAAAGAGGTCTACCAGATCATCCTGAGCTTCATCTGCAGGTGCTGCAGGGTGCAGAGGAGTAACTTTGCTCTTGGAATTGAGAGCAACGTACTCTCCGATCATCTGGTCATGGTCATTTGCAAGTGCTTTCATCACGGCCTCCGGAGCATGAGAGATCGGGCACAACAGGTGCGCTACCTTCAGTCGACTGGCCGCAGAGACCGATGACAGGTGCTGCAGCGCTAACTCTTCATACATATGAGAGCTTGCATGAGAATGGCCGGTTTGAGCAAAAGCCTCTGTTGCTGCAATTAAGAGTTGAGACCTGTCTTCCATGAGTGAAGGAACCTGTATACGCAAAACAATTGATTCATCGATGTTTTTCGCTTCCGCCAGAAATACGGGGCGGCGCATATGACATCGAACAGAATTACTAGCTAAATTTAGGGGCAAATGCTTTACAGCTCATTAACTGAAACTCCGCTTAACTGGAGGCTGGAAGAACCAAGAGATTGACCGGTAAATGTGCCAGAGGACAAACGATGGGTACACTTCATGATCTAGTCACCGAGCGCTCGCGAAGGCAGCCTTTGCAGATACGCCGCGCTTATGATCGACAGGCTTCATCTGCTCAGATCCATATCTTTCCCGGTGTCTATCAGATGCCGTCCGGACTGACCTGCCGCAAGCGGATGGGTACTATTCGTGTTGTAGAAGAACACTCGGAATACGAGAGGGACTAGCTTCTCACGTTTTTTGCCTGTATCTCCATTGCTGTTGGCAGTGGGAAATGAGTCATGGGCGAAATCGGGAAATCAGAATTGATGGGCAAGGGGGATAACTTTGCATATCTAATTCGTGATGCAGTTCGCTATGCAACACCAATGCGCCCCAAACGTGCCCTAGCGACCACTCTTCTGGTCCTGTCTTCAACCAGCCTGCTGCTGGGCGCATGTGCCAAACCTACGGGCGATTTTGGCCGGGCCAAACCCAATATCCTGCATGATCGTGTTGCTGAAGATCTGGGAATGCTCTACCGCTACTCCCAAAAGCAAGACGTCTCCAACCTCAATCTGACCGATCAGGAAAAAGAGCTGCGGGACCGTGGTTGGACACTTGTGGTACCACCGGCTTCTGAGGACTGGATTGGAGCGAACAAAGCACAGTTGCAGCGGCAGGGGTTTCTGAATGATCCATATGCTGCAGTCAATCCGGCCAACTATTACGTCTACCTGCGCTCAGATAAATACCGTTCCAGCGAGACACGTTATACCCGGTTAATCGATGACATGAAGTCTGATCAAAAGCTCTTGCTGCCGTTCTGCCAGATCGCGCGGCAGGTTCTTGTCAGCGACCATGAACGGCTGGAAGCTCTGAACCGCCAACAGGACGTCAATCCAGAGTTTGCAACGGGCGTAAAGGCGCGGGTACGCGAGAACAAGTCATTCGTGGACTGGGTCCTGCGCGCCACCGGACGACGCCTGCAAGCCTACCAGATCGCCATCAACGCGCTGGAAGTGGAAACCCCGTCAGCTCAGCAGATCTGGGACGCCAGCAAAGGCTACGAGCAGCTCCGCCGTACTTACGAAGAGCTGCCGTCCAAATGCTACGCGGAAGTCAAAGGGAAGCCGGAAAAGGTCGAGCGACCATCCCGCATTTTCTCCGGCTGGGGACTGGAACGAGCCGCACCGCAGAAATAACCTCGCGGTTAAACTCTCGGCAAGTCTGAACAGGTCGCAGAGCGCAATGCCTCTGAGATTTGCGGCAGATACGCATTGGAGGGCACAAACGCGCGGAACAGGGCAAAGCCCTTTAGCTCATTCGTCTCAACCACAATCATCTCCTCAAGATCCTCAGGTGGGTTCTCACGCAGGATAGAGAGCTGCTGCGGTGTCAGCACCAGCATGCGTACAGCCTCGCCCTCAGAGGTCTTGTCGTTGAGGCTGTAAGTCACCTGTCCTTTTTCGTTAAACAGGCCGAGAGACCAGAACGGAGAGGGGGCGTAGGTGCGGATGATCAGTGGGCCATTTTCAAGGGAATAACGGCAGATCGCATGGCGCATAGATGGATCAAGGTCCGGCAGTGGCTCACTGCGCGGCAGGATTGGCGGCAACATCTGGAAGCTGCGATCCGCGCCAAAATCACCAACACGTTCATAAGGGGAATGAGGAACGTAAGCGGGCACGCTCAGAACAATCGCCACATGGATTATCCCCGCAACAAGCAAGCCGCCAAAGCCCCACAAAATCCAGCGTGGGGAGATGTAAAGGTCCTGCAGCTTTTTCAGGAAGTCATTCATTTGCAGCTCACCAGTTCAACAGCAGGCATCACAGGAGCGCTCAAACCGGCACCCGTCGTATAGGGGATATCGTAGAGCCGCATGGCAAACACCAGCCCGTTATTCCCCCCGGTCGGCAACCAGTTGCCCGGACGTGCTTCAGGAGAAACCTGAATAGCAAACGCACCGGTGTGATCCGTCAGGATGCCATGACTGTGCAGGGATGCACGCCCCGCATCTGTCGCAAGCAGCTCCAGAGCATTGTTCAGCGCGGTGATCGTCCAGAGCCGTGTAGCAGGCACTCTGCCGGCAATTCTGTAGTTACACTGGGGGTCTAGCGCTCGTCCGCTGTCATCAAAAGCGGCGTAAAACGCAATGCCTTCACCGCTGCCAAGTGGAACACGGCCCGTCCGCGCAAAGATCGCCGTACTGTAAGGATCGCTGTCCACCGTGCCTGCATGCGGATGAGCAACCCACACGCCACTTTCCAGTGCGCTGAATGGAGAGCCACGGTTTAGAGAGAGATAAGCGCTGCCTATCCCCACAACCAGTGCGATGAGGATCGAGAATAAAAACGGCCCGAACGAGAAGAAGGGCGCTTTGTAAAGCAATGGCGAGATGTGAGGCCAAGGCTTTTGCCAGGAGGTTTCAGCATCATAAATCTGGGTGGTTTCCGGTTCAGGAACCGCCACCAAAGGCATGTGAGGGGTGTGTGTCATCGGGTATAAGTCACATCCGCCTGAGCGCCAGACCCCAGCTGAGCCTGCACGTTTGACTGAGAAATACTATTGAATGGAAGCGAACGCAGTCGTTCACCCAGCGCTTCCAGAACCTGCTGTGAAGTTCTGTTGAGCAGCTCCGGTGGGCCGGTCACTTCCACATCACTAAGACCATTGGCGGCAATAACGTCCTTGCCTTCAGGTGGCTCCACACCGGGCATAGCTTTCAGCTCCAGCCCCTGGTGCGCATACTTCATAAAGTTGCCCCAGGTCATAGCCGGAAGGCTGCCACCGGTCATGCGGCGGGTGGAGGAGAAGTCGTCGTTGCCAAACCAGACAGCGGCGGCCAGATTGCCTGTGTACCCCACAAACCACGCATCGCGGTAAGCCTGTGTGGTGCCGGTCTTGCCCGCAGCCGTAATCCCCTCCAGCTGTGCACGGCGGCCTGTGCCACGTTCCACCACGTTGACCAGCACATCATTCATCATGGCCACCTTCTCAAATGGCAGAATTCTAAGTGAAGGGCCTGCATCGCGGTCGTGATTGTAAAGCAGCTCGCCCTTGGAGTTACGCAGCTCCAGCACCGCGTAAGGGTCAACCTTCTTCCCGCCAGCTCCGAAGGACGCATATGAGCTTGCCATGTCCAGAACCGTCACTTCAGAAACGCCAAGCGGCATCGCACGGGTGATTTTCAGTTCGCTGTTGATGCCCATCATGTAAGCAGTGGTCGCAATTTTATCGCGCCCGATGGCCTGTGCCAGACGAACCGGGATGGTGTTGATGGACTTTGTGAGCGCCGTTTTCAGCGTCACTGGGCCAGCGTAACCGCGGGTATAATTGCGCGGACTCCAGCCGCCAATACTGATCGGACGATCGGGGACAACACTCTCGCTCTCATACCCGTTCAGGAACGCTGCCATGTAAACGAACGGCTTGAATGAAGAGCCCGGCTGGCGCAGCGCATCTGTTGCACGGTTGAACTGGCTTTCATCATAATCACGGCCACCTACCATGGCGCGAACGGCACCTTCAGTGGTGATAGCTGCCAGTGCCGCTTCTTCTACACCGTAACGATCACTGTACTGGCGTAAAATGCTTTCGATCTGGCTGACTGCTTCGCGCTGGAAGCCCGGATCAAGAGTGGTGCGAACGGAAATAACCCTGTCATTACTAAGCTCTGGGTACTGCGCAGCAAGGTCTTTCACTTCTTCAAACGCCCAGTCGAGGAAATGGTCCGGTGCCTGGCTCTTTGTCCGGTCAACGGGTTCTGCCGGGTTGCGGCGAGCGCCAATAACCTGTCCCTCGGTCATGAAGCCAGCCTGCACGATATTCGTCAGAACCTCATTGGCACGGGCACGGGCGGACGGCAGGTTTTTATGCGGAGCGTATTTGGACGGCGCCTTATAAAGCCCTGCAAGCATTGCAGCTTCTGCCAGAGAAATTTCGCGTACGTCCTTGCCGAAGTAAAACTCGGAAGCCGCTGCCACACCAAATGTCCCCGCGCCCATGTAAGCTCGGTCAAGGTACAGCTTGAGGATTTCTCGCTTCGTCAAGTTCATCTCAAGCCACAGGGCGAGATAAGCCTCTTTGATTTTGCGTTGTAATGTGCGTTCGTTTGAAAGGAACAGGTTTTTAGCGAGCTGCTGTGTAATTGACGAACCACCCTGCACAACAGAGCGGGCTTTCACGTTGGCAACCATGGCTCGGAAGGTACCAACGAAGTCAATTCCCAAGTGATCAAAAAACCGCCTGTCCTCGGTAGCAAGGGTGGCCTGGATCACGTGGTCGGGAATTTCGTCCAGCGGAATTTTATCGTTCAGCAAGATGCCGCGTTTGCCGAGTGGGTTTCCGAACCGATCAAAAAAGCTCACGGAGAAATCGGAGGTGGTTCTCCAGTCGGAGCGGTCGGTCGCCTTGAAGGCCGGTTGAGCGAAGGTCAGCACGATGAGGAAACCAAAGGCGCAGTAGGTCAGGCCTTCAGAAGCAAGGCCGGCGATGTATTTGGCTGGTCCGCGCAGCGAAAAGCGGCGCATGAAAGCGGAGTACTCGCGAAAGAAAACACCCAGAAACTGGGAGGTGTGCCACAAAGCAGAATCCAGCCAGGCATCGGTTGCAAGCATGCGCTGGGATAGATCCTGAAGGGTAAAAGAGCGCTCCTTACCCTTTTTTTTCACCTTTTCAGCAGAATTTTCCGTGACATTCTGCTTTTCGCTGTTATCAGAGTTCTCTTCCAAACTGATTACCCGTAGTACCGGTCACACCCCTGAATACGCAAGGGGGACAATGAACCAAACCGAAGAACTAAGCGCAGCGTATTTCCGAAATTTCGGAAAAGAAGACGCTTCAAAATGACCTACTCGCGATATTCCCATCGGAATTTTGCAATGAGAACGACATAAATGGTATCCGTAAACTCTGAGAGTCACCGCCCTTTCTGGCAGACCAAAACCCTTGATGAGATGACCCATGAAGAATGGGAAAGCCTCTGTGATGGATGTGGACGCTGCTGCCTGAACAAGCTGGAAGATTGGGACACTGGCGCAATCTACTGGACAAACGTCGCGTGCACTCTGCTTGATGGAACCACATGTAGGTGCAAAAACTATGAACGGCGCTTCGACACCGTGCCCGACTGCGTTCAGCTTTCGCCGGAAACTGTAAGAACTTTGAAATGGTTACCGCCAACATGCGCGTATCGTCTAATCCGTGAGGGCAGGGACCTGTACTGGTGGCATCCGCTTGTCTCCAAAGATCCGCAGAGCGTGCATGACGCTGGAATCTCCGTAAAAGACAAAACCATCAGCGAAGATGGAATGGAGCCAGAAGAGTTCGAAAATTATCTCGTCGACTGGCCTGATGAGGAATATACCAGAGACTGATCCTGCAAAATACGTTTATTTTCAATTACTTCTCCACAGGGGAGAAGCGGGAATAAGTCGAAATTCAAAAACTGTAAAGCCAGCGCAGGGCCACATTGCTCTGCGCTTTTTTAAGTGTCCCATCAAAGCCTTACAGCTTTCTTTATTCAAAGTTGAACAAATTCGATCCTAACGTGAAACGGGGATAAGTGTCCATGCCTCTTTGGGTGGCTTCTCTTAGGAATATAATCTTGACAGCGCACCGCTGTTTTGATAGGGTTTTGGCATGCTAGAGAAAGTGTGAGTGACGCCGACGAGGCCTCTTACAGCTTTCTGATCGCACGACATTTTAAAGTTCTGACCAGCTGCTCCTTGTTTCAACGGGCGGCTTTTTTTGTGCCTGATTACAGCGTATCGCCGAAAAGTGGATGCCGGTTTTCGGAGAACGATACGCGAGCTGATTTAAAGGAGGGGAGATGGCAGAGGAACAGGAACCTCAAGAGGATGAAGAACAGGCAGCGCGGCTGCGTGTGCCGTTAGAGGTCTGGCAGGTGGTCCGCCGCATGGTGGAAGAGGAGGCGATATCCATCGCTGATATCGCCCGCAAGACTGGCCTGCCAAGCAGCACCATCACCAGCAAGATCAGACGGGAAGGGTGGCTGCGCAAGTGGGAGCTGGCCCAGCAACTGGCCAGCTCCGGAACAGAAGAGCGCAAACGCCTGATTGCTCGTCTTTATACTGCCTTTGAGAAACAGGTGAGCGCGCTGGAGGCCAAGCTGAAAAAGCTCAGCGGAGATCCACAATCGGCAGCGGGTGAGATGGACGCCACCGCAAAGGCAATCACCAGCCTCGCCAAAACGCTGGATATGCTGATTGATTTGCAAGAGGCCCATGGTGCGGACAACACGGAAGAGGTGAGTGATGACCAGATGCGACAACAGCTTTCGCAGCGCATTGCAAGCTTGTGTGGCGCAGGGCAAACTTCATGAGTTCATCGCGTCGCTGAGCCAAGCTGAACTGAGCTTTCTTCAATATAACTGGCAGGTCTTTGCCCATGCCCATCAACGCCCACCAGAAGGCCACTGGGCCACATGGTTGCTCATGGGGGGGCGCGGTGCAGGCAAAACCAGAGCAGGGGTAGAATGGGTGCGAGGTAAGACTGCGGGCGAGCCATGGGCAGGTCCACCAGCTGGCAATATTGCACTTGTGGGACAAACCTATGCGGATGTGCGGGAGGTGATGATCGAAGGAATTTCCGGCCTGCTCGCCGTGCATCCACCCAACCAAAAGCCACAGTGGAACCCATCGCGCCGTCGTCTGGAATGGCCCAACGGTGCAATTGCGAGGGCCTTCTCCTCTGAGGATCCGGAGGCCCTACGCGGCCCACAGTTCGATGCGGCCTGGTGTGATGAAGCGGGCAAGTGGAGCAATGCAACAGAGACGTTCGACATGCTCCAGTTCGGCCTGCGCCTTGGCACGCAGCCGCAGCAGCTGGTGACCACAACGCCAAAATCCACTCCACTGCTGAAAATGCTGCTGCAGGATCAGCGAGTGGTGGTGACAAAAGCGGGCACCAAGTCCAACGCCGCCTTTCTGGCCGAAGCCTTCCTGCAACAAATGGCAGAGCGATACGGCGGTACCCGATTAGGCAGGCAGGAGCTGGATGGTGAGCTGATCGAAGACCGCGAAGACGCCTTGTTCGCCCGCAAATGGTTCGAGATGAACCGCGTCCGCCACGTACCAGAGCTCAAGCGCATCGTCGTTGCCATCGATCCGCCTGCTACATCAGGCAAATCGGCAGATGCCTGTGGCATCATCGCGGCAGGCATAACGGAAGCAGCTGAACTGTTCGTCCTGCGAGACAGAACCGCCCAGGGCCTGCGCCCCGCTGCATGGGCAGATCAGGCCATCCGGCTCTATCATGAGTTGGAAGCAGACTGCCTGCTGGCGGAGGTTAATCAGGGCGGGGAAATGGTACGCGAGGTGATCGAAGGCGTGGATGCCAGTGTGCCCGTCAAATCCGTCCACGCCACTAGAAGCAAACGCCGCAGGGCGGAACCCGTAGCGCTGCTGTATGAGCAGGGCCGCGTGCACCACTGCGGTGTGTTTCCGGAATTGGAAGATGAACTTGCAGATTTCGGTTCTGGTGGTTTGAGCAATGGAAAATCGCCGGACAGGCTCGATGCACTGGTCTGGGCGATCACGGAACTGAACCGCCGCCCCACAGGCAAACCACGCCTGCGCAATCTTTAAAAACATCAATAGCATCAAAGGTTAGCTCGCAAACTTGAATCTGTTTGTGAGGAATAAACCTGCGCGCACTGCTGAAATGCGGGCGCCGGTTTTCGGAACAAAGATCCGCGAGGCCAAAAGCTAAAGCAGTTTCTCAAGACAGGCTGAACAGTCAGCTGCTTATGCGATCTGATTACTTGAATCAAAACATTAAGTTAGAGCAAAAAGGACTCTGATCTCATGGGGTTACGCAGACTTCTTGAATCAGTTTTTTCACCAGCAGCGGAGCAGAAAGCATCACGGGCAAAGTCCGTGGCCTTCATGCGGTTTGGTGAAGGGGCCGTCTGGACCCCGCGCAACTATGAATCACTTATAAATCAAGGATATTTACGAAATACTATCGCCTACAGATGTGTCCGCCTCATTTCAGAAAGTGCAGCGAATATCTCGTTGACTATCAAGGCTGGCGATGAGGAACTGGAAACGCACCCTTTGATGGACCTGCTGAACCAGCCCACCCCCACACAAACACGGCGCTCGTTCCTGGAGGAGCTCTACGGCTTCCTGCTGGTCTCCGGCAATGCTTATGTGGAGGCCGTGTCGCTGGAAGGCGAACCGCGCGAGCTGCACGCCTTGCGGCCTGATCGCATGAAGGTGCTGGTGGATGATGCGGGCTGGGTGGAGGCCTACGAATATCAGGTGGCCGGTCGCAAAGTAGAGCTGCGCAAGGTAGCGGGCGATAAGGTTGAGCCTGTCCTGCACATCAAGCTCTTCAACCCACTTAACGATCACTACGGCTTTGCCCCCATCGAGGCGGCGCAGGTTGCGCTGGATATCCATAATGCCGCCGGTGATTGGAACAAGTCCTTGCTGGACAACGCCGCTTGCCCAACGGGCGCACTAGTCTATGGCGCAGGCGATGCCATGAACATGACCGACGACCAGTTCCACCGCCTCAAGGAAGAACTGGAAAGCTCTTATCAGGGTGCGCGCAATGCGGGCCGACCCATGTTGCTGGAAGGTGGGCTGGATTGGAAGCAGATGGGCATGTCACCAAAGGATATGGACTTCATCGAGCTGAAAAACGTGGCCGCCCGAGAGATCGCGCTGGCCTTCGGCGTGCCGCCCATGCTGCTTGGCATTCCGGGTGACAACACCTACGCCAATTATCAGGAGGCCAATCGTGCTTTCTGGCGGCTGACTGTGGTGCCACTCGCTGCCCGTGTTCTCTCTGAACTCTCCAACTGGCTTTCGGGAGCTTACAGTGAGCAGATCACCTTGGAGTTGGATCTGGATGCTGTCGAAGCATTGGCACAGGAACGCAAAGCACTGTGGGATCGCATCACCACCGCTGACTTCCTCAGCCGCGATGAAAAACGCACGGCCGTGGGCTACGGCGCGGAGGGCGCGGATGAGTGAGTTAATGACAGCACTCGCCGCAAAAGGAGATCTTGCCCATGTGGTGCTTGGTGCCTGGGCAGGCACGTCCACCTCCATGCTTCTATGGGCACTGAAACAGGTCATCCGGTTCAATCGCCGCTTTGAGGAGTTCATGTGCGAACTGGAAAAACTCAACCAACTGCTGCGCATGGATGTCTGAAACATACGCACAGAAAATGTTGAGCTGACATAAATGGTTTGAGGGAAGCTCTTGACTCAAAATGACAAAGCAGCTGCTGCACCGGAGGAGCGAAAGCAACAGCTCACCGAGCGGCGCACAGAACCGCCAGCACAAACCTTTGCCACCTTCACGCAGGCCCTTGCCGGAGCGCTGGCAGAACGTCGTGCGGCGAAGGCAGAAGGCATCAACAGGACTAACAAAAACAACAACTGATAGTTCACTAAAGGAGGCAAGCAATTTGAACACAGATCACCCCATCGCCATTGAGGGTTATGCCAGCCGGTTTGAGCTGAGCGATCAGGGCGGGGATGTTATGCGCAAAGGTGCATTTCACACCACCTTACAAAAACAAAAGCTCTCGGATGTGAAAATGCTCTGGCAGCATGACCCGGCACACCCCATCGGCAAGTGGCTGCATATTCAGGAAGACGGCATCGGCCTCTTTGTCAAAGGGCTGCTCTATCCAGGGATCGCACAGGGGAGACAGGCCATTGCCATGGTGCAGGCAGGTATTTTGGATGGGCTGTCCATTGGCTTCAAAACCCGCCGCGCCCAGCGCAACAGCAAAACCGGCAGACGGGATGTACTGGCAGTCGATCTCTGGGAGATCTCGCTGGTCACGTTCCCTCTGCTTCCATCTGCGCGGCTGACCGTCGTCTCCTGACGATCCTTTTATTCTGAACCGACGAACTGTGGTGTCCGTTTGGCTCCGCAGTTTTTTATTATCTAATTCAAGGAAAATAGTCCTATGAAAAGCACATGCAATCCAGCATTGGAAACCAAAGACTTCGCCAGAGAAGCTGCAGGAAAATCAGCGGAACCCATAATTTCCGGCTCCGCAACAGGGCAGTTTGCTTCTGCTATGGGGCGTTCTGACAGCTTCGATCAGCTCAATCATGCTTATTCTGAGTATACTCAGACAAATGACGTGCGTTTGGCCGAGCTGGAGCAAAAGTCCGGTTCAGACGTCCTGCTGGACGAAAAACTGGCCCGATTGGACGAGATCATCGATGGCCAGCTGCGCCATCTCAACGAACTTCAGCTGAAATCCCAGCGCCTGCCGCGATCTGCGCCGGATGCTGGTAGCAGTCCAACGGCGGAGGTAGAACACAAATCCGCCTTTGAAACCTATATGCGTGAGGGGCAGGAAAGCCGCCTGAAAACGCTGGAACAGAAAGCCATGTCCTCTGGCACAGCCGCTGATGGCGGGTATCTGGTGCCGGAGCAGCTGGAAACAGACATCCTGCGCCGCATCACAGCGCTATCGCCCATCCGCTCAATCGCCTCCAACCGCAAAATCTCCGGCTCCTCCTATCGCCGCCCCATCGTTTCTGCCAATCCAGATGCAGACTGGGAAGGCGAAACCGATGCCCGCAGCACGCCAACAAACGCCATGAAGTTCGAAATGCGGGAAGTGAAGATCTTTGAGCTGTCGACCCTTCCTGCCGTCACCCAGACCTTGCTGGATGATGCCGCCGTCAACATCGGCGAAATTCTGGCAGAAGAAGTGGAAACCGTCTTTGCGGAAAAAGAGTCTGCCGCCTTCATCAACGGCAATGGCACCAGCCAGCCGCAAGGCCTGCTCAAAGGCACCATCCATGGCTCACTGGATGACACCGGCCTTTCCATTGGCTCCATCAAGACCGGTGAGGCAGGTGCGTTTCCCTCCTCTAATGGCGGAGATCTGCTGATCTCGCTGATCTACGGCGTCAAAACCGCCATCCGCCGCAATGCCCGCTTCCTCTTCAACCGCAGAACGCAGGCCGCCATCCGTAAGCTGAAAGACGGGCAGGGTAACTACCTCTGGCAGCCACCAGCATCCGCCGGTGCTGATCCAAGCCTCATGGGCTTTCCGGTCACAGAGGCAGAACACATGCCAGATATGACAGCGGGCTCTGACCCTTATGCCATCGCGTTTGGTGACTTCCACCGCGGTTACATGGTGGTGGACCGTGTCGGCATCTCCGTACTGCGCGACCCATACACCAGCAAGCCGAACGTACTGTTTTACATCACCAAACGTGTCGGCGGCGGCATCATGGATTTTGATGCCTACAAACTGCTGAACTTCAGCGCCTAACCAGCTTCCATCACAATCAAGGAGGGGCCGCCGTGACGGCTATACTCACAGTGCCACCGGCTCTGGAGCCGGTTTCGCTCGCCCAGGCGCATGCGCAGCTCAGGGTGTCTCATACCCACGAGGACGATCTGATCGAACGTCTGATCAAAGCCGCGCGGGAACAGGTGGAGACACTCACACGGCGGGCTCTCATAGAACAGGAATGGCGGCTGCTGTTGGATGACTTGCCGCCAGACCGTCTGATCCGCCTGCCGGTCGCCCCGGTCGCGGAAGTTCTGCAGGTCTACACCTATGATAAGGAAGGCAACCAACATCAGGTGCCTGCCTCAGATTATCAGGTGGACTTGGCTGGAAACCCCGCCCGCCTGCGCTTCAAGGCAGGAGCGGTCGGACCACTTCGTGACCTCAATGGTATCGAGATTGATTTCAAGGCTGGTTACGGATCAACAGCAACGGCGGTTCCCGCGGGCCTGCAAACCGCAATCCTGATGCTGGTCGGCTTCTGGTATGAGCGACGCTCCATGCTGGAAGAAACCCGCCTCACAGGCCTCATGCCCCACGGCTTTGAGGCTGCTCTGTCTCCCTACAAGGTCCTCAGAATATGAGAGCAGCAGGCACACTCAACGAGCCTCTGCTGTTGCTCCGCCCCGAAACCACACATGGCACAGACGGCTCCGTCACCCGAAGTTATCAGCAAGTGGCCATGGTCTGGGGGCAGGTGGAGGCCTCTTCTGGCTCAGAGGCCACTACAGCAGGTCGCCTCGCCAGTTCCTATCCACTTACCATCACCCTCCGCCGCCGCACAGATGTGGCTGAGGGCTGGCGCATTGAGCGGGACGGGCAGAGCCTGAGAGTCAAAGCGATCCGTCCCAACTCAGAGCAAGATGCCTTCATACAAATCCTCTGTGAGCAGGAGGAGGGCGATGATGGGGGAGCTTGAATTCCGCAAAGCCCTGTTTCAGGCCATCCACGCCAAAGCATCGCTCAAACCTTATCTGGGTGATCCTCTACGTTTGTTTGATGGCGTGCCACGAGGTGCAACGTTGCCCTACGCCACGCTGGAAGCCGTCACCACACAGCTGCTGACAGGTCATCTGGATGAGGGCGGCAAGCTCACCGGTTCCATCGGCATCTATTCCCGCCATCCGGACCGTGCCCAGACCTTAGAGATCCTGCAGATCTTCAACGAGCTGCTCGAGGCAGGGATCATACCAGCAACAGGCACTGAAGCCGCAGGCCTGACTATGACCGAAACCAGCTGCCGCCGCCTGAGCGATGGCCGCACATGGTACGGACGCATCAAATTCTCCGTCCTGCTGCAGCAATCTGACTAAAGCCAACACCCGAAAGGAAAACAGATGGTCGCACAGGCCGGAAAAGACCTGCTGTTGAAACTCGACACAGCAGGCACAGGCACTTTTGAAAGCGTGGCGGGCCTGCGCTCGCGGCGTCTCGCCCTCAACGCAAACCCCATCGATATCACCGATGCAGAAAGCACAGGTCGTTGGCGGGAACTACTGGCAGGTGCCTCCACCCGACATGCATCGCTCTCTGGCAGTGGCTTGTTTCGCGACAAAGCTTCAGCAGAAAAAGTCCGCACCGCCTTCTTCGCCGGAGAACTGCGGGACTGGCAGATTGTCCTGCCCGGCTTCGGCACTCTGGAAGGTCCGTTCCACCTCTCTGCTCTGGAATACTCGGGCGACTACCGCTCCGAAGTCACCTTCGAGATCTCGCTGGAATCCGCCGGAGAACTCACCTTCACACCGCTGACCTGAGGTACACAATGCCATTGAAAACCTATAGCCGCGGCGTCAACCGCAGACGTGGCGAAATTCTCGCAGAACTCGGCGGCCAAAAACACATTCTGGTGCTCACTCTCGGCGCACTGGCAGAGCTGGAAGACACACTCAACTGCACCTCCCTGCAACAGCTGACCGAGCGTTTTTCAGAAGGGCACTTGAGCGCTGCCGATATCATCAAAGTGCTGGGAGCAGGTCTACGTGGTGGTGGGCTCATCATTGAGAATGAGGAAGTCGCCGAACTCTCCCATGAAGGCGGCGTAGCAGCCCTTGCCAAACTGGCTGGTGAGTTGCTCGTTGCCACGTTCTCCCCGCAGCAACCGCATGCCCCATCAAAGCCCGGTCAGTCGTGAAACAGGGCCGTATCACCGACACACTGCTGCCCTGGCATGAACTGCTGCACAAAGCCTGCCGTGAGCTGGGCTGGTCGTCACGTACATTCTGGCAGGCGACCCCAAAAGAGCTGCAAATGGCATTGAACCCACCAGGTCATCAGGACCCACACAACCTCTCTCGCACCACGCTGGATAGTCTGCTCCGCCAGTTCCCCGACGAACAGGAACCGCACCATCATGACTGATAGTTTCAACGAACCGCTGAACGTGGAAGATGCCCGCGAGCTGGAAGTGACCATGCAGGAGGTCAATTCACTGGCAAAAGAGTTCTCCTCCGAACTCAGCAAAGGCCTGCAAAGCGCTGTCACCTCAGGCAAGGACTTGCAATCCATCCTCTCGCAAGTCGCGCTGAACCTTTCTAGCTCCGCTCTCAATAATGCGCTCAAACCGCTGGAAGGCTTGCTGTCGGCTGGTATCTCATCTGCAATTGGCAGCGTCACACCGTTCGCAAAAGGTGGTGTCGTGTCCAGCCCCACAATGTTTGCAGCAAACGGCACAGGTCTGGGGGTGATGGGGGAGGCTGGCGCAGAAGCAATCCTGCCTTTGCAGCGCGGCAGTGATGGCCGGCTCGGTGTCGCCATGAACGCAGGCAGCAACCAGCCCAGCGTCACCATAAACGTGGCAACACAGGATGTGCGCAGCTTTGAAAGATCTCAGGGACAGATTGCGATGATAATGGCCCGCGCCACCGGACGGGGGCGACGCGGGCTATGACGTCGGCATTGAAGAGGAGGGACTCAAGGACCGACGTTGTTTTGCTACCGGACGGTGGTAGCAAACTTTTTGGAAAAAACCGTTGCTTTGCAAAGAGGGAGGAGCATGAACAACGGGCCTGCGCAAATCACGCAAACAACTTTCCCATGTCAAACCTATTAGATGCTTCGTTGGGGGGCAGCCTTGAGCCAAGTCAAACAGGAGGGGGAAATGCCACCAAGTTTTGTTGATGAATCATTCCCGCTTGGAATTTCCCTAGGGGCTTCTGTCAGAGTAGAAAAACGCAGTCAGGTCACACGGTTACTCAATGGCGCCGAAACGCGGAACGCCATCTGGAAGGGAACGCGACGGCATTTTGATGTGGGCACCGGCTTGCGAAGCGCAGCAGACCTGCACCGCGTCCTCTCCTTCTTCGAAAAAGTAGGTGGCCGTTTGTGTGGATTCAGATTCCGTGACCCTATGGACCATAAATCCTGTGCATTTGACGGAACACCCTCCGCAACCGACGTCACCCTCGGCACCGGCGATGGCACCACCGCAGCGTTCCAGCTAATCAAACAGGTGGGGGCTCCTGGCGTGGAATGGCAACGCAAGATCACGAAGCCAGTGGCCGGAACCCTCTCAGTCGCAGTGGCTGGCCAACTGAAAACTGTCGGCAGTGATGTCCTGCTCAATCCGCTGACAGGCATTCTTCAGTTTCAAGCCGGTCACATTCCCACCAACCATCAGGTGGTCACCGCAGGTTTCCTGTTCGATACACCCGCTCGATTTGAAAATGATCAGCTGGAAATCAACCTCCTGCACTTTGAGGCAGGGCAGGTGCCATCCATCCCGCTTGTCGAACTCCTCAGCTAACTCAATCTCACGAGTATCCTCATGTTCAACGCTGCTTTGAAAGAACACCTGAATGGTGAACGCACCACTGTGGCCTACTGCTGGCGACTAACAGCGCCTTCCGGCCTCAGCCTCGGCTTCACCACGCATGATCAACCCATCACGCTGCTCGGCAAAACATATGAGCCAGGGTTCGGGCTGGATGGGTCGCAGGCCATGGCCCAGTCAGATTTTCAGGCCGGACAGGAAGAAGCGCTGGGCTTTCTTTCCTCAGAGAGCCTGAGTGAAAAAGATCTACGCGCAGGCCTCTGGGACAATGCGGAGGTCGAGGTCTATCTGGTCAACTGGCAGAACTCGGAGCAACACCAGCTTCTAAGACGAGGCACGCTAGGCGAAGTCACGCGAGATACCAATGTCTTCCGCGCGGAGTTTCGCTCACTGGCCGCCAAGCTCTCAGAGTCCAAAGGTCGACAACTCTCCCACCAATGTCACGCAGATCTGGGAGATTCCAAATGCGGGATTGATCTGAACACTGCCACCTATACGAGGCAAGTGAGTATCATCGGCAAGGACACCGCCAATCGGTTGATCATCGAAGGAAATACCGACATCGCAGTAGGCTGGTGGTCTTTCGGCAAACTCGTGTTCCAAACCGGCGCTTACGCCAATCATCCTTTACGCATAGCCAATCACACCATTGAGCAGAGCAAACACAAGCTGACACTCTGGGCACCGCTGGTGCTAGAGCAAACCTATCCGGTGACGGCAAGCATCTCTGCGGGCTGTGACAAAGGCTGGGGCACGTGTCAGGCAAAGTTCCAAAATGGCGAAAACTTCCGTGGCTTCCCGCACATGCCGGGTAACGACTTCATCCTCAAAGGCCCTGAAACTCAATCCGCCGCCAACAATGGCGAAAAGCTGGTGGGGTGACATGCAGCAAAACCCGCAAGCACTCCTGCGAGAGGCCCACAGCTGGATCGGCACCCCCTACCAACATCAGGCCTCCCGCAAAGGCGCAGGCTGCGACTGCCTCGGCTTCATTCGCGGCCTCTACCGCCTCTTGCACGGCTCTGAACCAGCTGTTCCGGCGGACTATGCCCCGGAATGGGCAGAGCTAAAGGGAGAGGACCTGCTGCTCAAAGCTGCGCATCGATACCTCCATGAGGTGAAAGGCCCGCTACATCAGCCAAAACCCGCAGAGGTTATCGTGTTCCGCTGGGCTCCTCAAAGCCCATGCAAACACCTTGGTCTTATGAGCAGCAAAGACCACTTCCTCCACGCCTATGAAGCGGTCGGTGTGGTTGAAAGCCCTCTGGTGCCCATGTGGCGCAATAAGATCGCAGGGCGTTTTTCATTTTTCCCAATTGATTGATCCGGAAAGGACAAAGCCATGGCAACAATGGTGCTCTCAAATGTTGGTGCAGCCGTTGGCAGCGCACTCGGCGGCCCCATCGGTGCCATCGTGGGGCAGACGCTGGGTGCCGTGGGTGGTGCATGGATTGACCAGCAGATCTTCGGAGAAACGCGAGAGGTCTCCGTCGGCAAACTGGGTGATTTGCAACTGCAAACCGCAGCAGAAGGCGCCTCGCTGCCGTTTGTTTATGGCCGCGTCCGTGTCACCGGAAACATCACCTGGGCAACGCGTCTAGAAGAGGTGGTCTCCGAAGAAAAGCAGGGTGGCAAGTCAACTGGTTCTTCCACCACGGTCACCAGCCACAGCTACTTCGCCAACTTTGCTGTCGCCTTGTGCGAAGGCCCCATCACCTCTGTTCGCCGCGTATGGGCCAATGGCAAGCAGCTGGACACCTCTTCAATCAACATGCGCATCTATCTGGGAGCTGAAGACCAGCAGCCGGATCCGCTCATTGAAGCCAAGCAAGGCTCTGCACCAGCCTATAAAGGAACCGCCTATGTGGTGTTTGAGCGCTTGCCGCTGGCCGAGTTTGGCAATCGCATCCCGCAACTCTCTTTTGAGGTACTCCGCTCCATCGAGCCACTGGAGCAGCAGATCAAAGCCGTCACGCTCATCCCAGGTGCTGGCGAATTTGCCTATCATCCGCAGGAGATCATTGAAGAAATCTCCCCCGGCAACACACGCAGTGTGAACCGTCACGGCAAGGGTGAGGAAACTGACCTGGTCCGCTCGTTAGATGAGCTGCAGGCGCTGTGTCCCAATCTAAAAAGCGTGGCGCTGGTCGTCTCATGGTTCGGTGATGACCTGCGCGCCTCTCATTGCACCATTCAGCCCAAAGTAACCTACCAGACCACCCAGCACCTGCCCGAAAACTGGAGTGTCGCAGGCCTGAGCCGATCTGAAGTACCAGAAGTCTCCCGCATCAACGACAGACCAGCTTACGGTGGCACACCCTCAGACGCTTCTGTCACAGAAGCCATTAAGGAACTGAAGCGTCGGGGCCTCAAGGTCATGTTCTATCCGTTTATCATGATGGACATTCCCGAAGACAATCAACTGCCTGACCCCTATGGTGCAACCAGACAATCCAGCTACCCTTGGCGCGGACGTATTACTTCAGATATAGCAGCAGGCCAGTCTGGAACGCCTCAGGGCACAAGCGCCGTCACATCTCAGATAGACGCTTTCGTAGGCAACGGTAATGATTGGCGCTTTCACCGCTTCATCCTGCACTATGCCAATCTGGTGAAAGCAGCAGGTGGCGTGGAGGCCTTCCTTATCGGCTCAGAATTACGCGGCCTTACTCAATGTTGGGCAGGCGGCGGCTTATTCCCCTTCGTAGACCACTTGCAAGCACTGGCAACTGAAGTCCGGCAGATCATCGGTACCGAAACCAAACTCTCTTATGCTGCAGACTGGAGCGAGTACGCTGGCTACAGCCCCCAATCCGGCGACCTGCGTTTCCCTCTCGATCCTTTGTGGGGACATGCAGACATAGACTTTGTCGGCATCGACTACTACTTGCCACTCACGGATTTACGAAAAGAAGATAGCACTCAGTCCAGCTACGACCTGAGTGAAATGAGAGCAGGAATAGCTTCGGGCGAGTATTACGATTGGTACTACGCAAGCGATGAAGACCGTACTGCTAAAACCCGCAGTCTCATCACGGATGGCGCCCACAACAAGCCGTGGGTGTTCCGCCAGAAAGACCTGAAGAACTGGTGGCAAAACCAGCACTTCGAGCGCGCCGGAAACGCAGAGCAAGCCACGCCAACCCCATGGACACCACAGTCCAAACCGATCTGGTTCACAGAGCTTGGCTTTCCTGCCGTCGACAAAGGCACCAATCAGCCCAATGTTTTTGTTGATCCCAAATCCGCAGAAAGTGCTTTGCCGCATTTCTCCAACGGACAGCAGGATGATCTTGTCCAGCGCCGTGCTCAGGAAGCAAGCCTCAGCTATTGGGGTAATGACCACCCCGACTGGCCTCAGGGCGATAACCCAACCTCGAGCCTCTATGGAGGGAACATGGTAGAGGCCGACAACACCTTCCTCTGGACATGGGATGCTCGCCCGTATCCCGAGTTCCCAACCTATGCCGATATCTGGGCAGATGGTCAAAACTGGCAGCTCGGCCACTGGCTCACAGGTCGACTGGGAGCATTGTCTGCCTCTGGCCTCATCCGCGCCATGCGTGATGACTTCGGCCATACACAAGACCTCACTGAAATCGCAGAACTGGGAGAAACCATCGAAGGTCTGACCGTCTCCGGCCCCACTTCACTGCGATCTGCGCTAACACCCATCCTGCAACTGACTGGCGGCATCGCCGTCGATCGCGGCACCCATCTGGCTGTGCTCCCCAGATACGCGGCAACCGCACAAAACGGCAAACTGGGTCTTGGCGATCTTTTGGAGGCTGACGAAGGAGAAGAGGGCTACATCTCCATAAACCGCAACGATGGCAGCGATTTGCCCGCAGAACTGCGCTTGCGGGGGATGGATCCCAACAACGACTTCGAAGCTCTAGTGGTGACATCCCGCCGACTGGAAGGCATGGACCGCCGCACCTCAACCCTTCAGCTCCCCATCACCATGTCCTTGCCAGTGGCCCGAAAACTCGTCGAAAAGATGCACCAATTGCTCTGGCTGGATCGCGAAACCTTCCAGTTCAAACTCGCCTTAAACAACATGGACCTGAAACCGGGTGACATTATCGAGTTGCCCGTTGAGCTGTTGAAGGAAGACAACGCGGCAATCCAATGCCGCATCACCGAGATCTCCTCAGGCGCTCATATGGATGTGCAAGCCATTCGGCTCCTCGGGGAACCAACAGTCACCATCTCTTCCAGCCCAGACAACACCACACAGCCATCCTTTAACGACACCACCTCAGGCCCGCCGATTGTCCGCATATTGGACCTGCCGCGGTTCCATAGCGAAGGCCCCGATGACGGCAGCCCTGTCATTGCCATTTACAACGGCAACTGGCCCAGTGCTTATCAGGTCTACGCCTCCAGTTCAGGAGAAGAGTTCACGCCCCTGATGCAAGTCTCAGAGCCCGCCGTCATGGGCACATTGCAGGCATCTCTTGAAAGCGGCCCACTCTGGCGTTGGGATACCACCTCAGAAATCATCGTGAAACTCTATGGCGGGCAGATGCAGAGCCGCAAACTGCTGGATGTGCTGGCAGGAGCAAATGCCTGCGCGGTTCGCAAAGGTGATCAATGGGAGGTGATACAGTTCTGTAATGCAGAGCTGATCGCGCCCATGACCTACAAACTCAGCAAGCTGCTCAGAGGCCAGCTAGGCACTGAGCATCTTGTCGGGATAATAGCCCCCACCAATGCCGAGTTCATCCTGCTCAATCAATCCCTGCTCAAATTGCCATGGACCAGCGATAAGGCAGGTGTGGCGTTTTCATATCGTGTGGTTCCTGCTGGAAAGCCATTGGGCTTCAAATGGGCGGTGAAACTGAGTCACGAAGGCAGTCAAACCGCGCTGATGCCCTTCGCGCCAGTCCACCTCAAGGCGACCGTTCAGGAGAACGGCGATCTTGCTCTCAACTGGATTCGCAGAACAAGGTGGGAGGGGGACAGCTGGGCCACACCAGATATTCCGGTGCAAGAAGATAAACTGGCGTTTTCCCTTAAGATCTCGCACAAACCCGCAGGTGAAACGGATCTTGTTCTTTTGCAAACCTACGAAACCTCAACAGATCAGCTCGTTATTCCGAAAGCAGATCTGTTGCAGATGCTGGGGACTGGAACGCATGCTTTGACCTGCGAAGTTGCTCAAAAATCGACTAAATTCGGATTGGGGACAACTGCAGATTGCTTGGCAAGCGTAACACTTTAACAAGTGCTTTTACCGGATTATTTGCAAAGCAAGCCAAGAAACATCACAGACCCCAGAGAATCTGCTAGGTCTTTGTTTTGAAATAAATAACACCTCGTTCATGTGAGGTTCAGCCAGTGCCGGTTAGAAGACGCCTTATGAGACACCAACTCCACAACCTCTTATCTCGCTCATTGATGGCATTGGCTTTGGCGACAACGGTCTTCACCTGGTCTGCACCTGCGCAGGCAGCGTGTTTGTCCTCCAGCCAGACCCGGCAAGCCGTCGCCAGCGGTCAGGCGCGTCCGCTCGGCTCCTTGCGGGTCAACGGGCAGATCCTTTCAGCCAAGCTGTGTGAGCGAGGCGGTGGGTTGGTCTATGTGCTCTCCGTGCTCAACAACGGCAATGTCTCGCAAGTGACATTGGATGCACGAACAGGGCGCCGGTTGTAACTGCGCCGCGAAGAACTCTGGATAGAGATTTTTCTGCCCGAATTTGAACGAATTTAAACGGCGATATAGGCCTGAATGCTGGTGCGGGGTACCTCTTATGCGAATGTTGATCGTTGAAGATGATCGCGATTTGAACAGACAGCTATGCGAAGCACTGGAAGATGCTGGCTACGTTGTCGACAAAGCATATGACGGCGAGGAAGGTCATTTCCTCGGCGATACCGAACCTTATGACGCTGTCATTCTGGATCTTGGCCTGCCGCAGATGGATGGTCTCAGCGTACTGGAACGCTGGCGCAGGGACGGTCACTCCATGCCGGTCCTCATCCTCACAGCCCGTGATCGCTGGAGTGATAAGGTCGCTGGCATTGATGCAGGCGCTGATGATTACGTCGCCAAACCGTTCCATATGGAAGAAGTGCTGGCGCGGGTAAGGGCACTGGTCCGCCGCGCTGCTGGCCTCGCTTCCAACGAGATCTCAATCGGTGACATTGTTCTGGACACCAAAGCAGGCAAGGTGACGAAAAACGGCATGTCCGTGAAGCTCACCTCTCACGAGTTCCGCCTGCTCTCCTACCTCATGCACCACAAAGGTAGAGTGATCTCCAGAACCGAGTTGGTCGAGCATCTCTATGATCAGGACTTTGATCGCGACTCCAACACAATTGAAGTGTTTGTAGGCCGCCTGCGCAAGAAGTTTGGCAGCTCCTTGATCGAGACCGTGCGTGGTCTGGGCTACAGGTTACAGGAAGAAGATGCCTGATAAGCCCAGCCCAGACAGCAACCAGTCGCAAGCTTCCTTAAGTTGGAATGTGATCGGTTACATCCGCAAGAAACAGCAGGCGTCATTGGCATGGCGTCTGATTTTTGTTGCTGGCCTGTGGGCGCTGGTCAGTCTGGTTGTTGCCGGTGCCATCCTCGTTGCCTTGTTCCGTGAAGCTGGTGAAAAGGCGCTCGATGAACGCCTTGAAGTGCATATGACAGCAATCGTCAGTGCGCTTGCTGCCGACGAAGCACAGAAGTACTCCGCCCTGCGCCGCATTGGTGACCCACGCTTCTCTATGCCGCTCTCCGGTTGGTACTGGACGGTCCAGCGCAATGGCAAAGTTCTCTATGAGAGCGACTCGCTCTTTGGTGATACGCTCAGCTTAAAGCCCATGAACGGTGAGCTGGCGTTGACACGTAACATTATTGGCCCTGCTGGCCGAGAGCTGCGTGTACTGCAAAAACGCATCCAGTTTGGCGGACTTCAACCCGTCACAATCGCAGTGGCAGGCAGCACGAAAGAACTGGGTGAGAGCACTGCGTCCTTTGCTTGGCAGGCTGCGATCACCCTTGGCGTTCTGGGGCTTGGTCTTGTTGCAGCCATCTTCCTGCAGGTCCGCTTCGGTCTGCGTCCTTTGACCGAACTTCAGGAAAGTCTTGGCCGAGTGCGTCAGGGAAAAGAAGAGGAAGTTCAGGAAGATCTGCCAAAAGAGCTGAAACCGCTTGCCGTTGAACTTAATGCTTTGATCCATTCCAACCGGGAAGTCGTGGAACATTCCAGAACTCAGGTTGGAAATCTTGCTCATGCCCTGAAAACGCCTCTGTCTGTCATTACCAACGAAGCCCGAAGCTCAGATGAACCACTCGCTCTGAAGGTTTCCGAGCAGGCAGATATAATGAGGGGCCAAGTTCAGCACTATCTGGAAAAGGCACGTATGGCGGCACAGCGCCGTGTGATTGGTGTGTCCTGTGAAGCCGCTCCTGTGGTGACACGCATGGCACGGGCGATGGAGAAAATCCATCGTGACAAACAGCCAGAAATCACGGTCGATATGGATGAGACTCTGTTGTTCCGCGGTGAGCAGCAAGATCTGGAAGAAATCCTTGGGAATTTGTTGGATAACGCCTGCAAGTGGTGTGATAAAAAAGTGTCAGTGACGCTGAAAAACAACAATTCCTCTGCGTCACTTATCAGTCTGATCGTAGAAGATGATGGGCCGGGACTGGGTGCTGAAGAGAAAAAACGTGCGCTGCGCAGAGGTCAAAGACTGGATGAGACCGTACCGGGAACAGGTTTGGGTTTGTCCATAATTGTTGACATTGCAGGGATTTACGGTGGTTCGTTTGAACTGGGCGATAGTGATTTAGGCGGCTTGAAAGCAACGGTGATCTTGCCGTCTCTCACAATCTGAACTGATTTGGGGCAGGGGTTGCATCTGTTTCAAACAGTACTGATAGTAAGTGTAACTGTGTTTTAAGGGGTTGCTCCAAGGAAGTGTTTTCAAGCTAATGGCGCTGCTTTGGTTTGAGGCCTCTGCTGAGAGACCTTGGAAAGGACAAAAGTTCCTTTCTGCAAAACTGATAAGTCGCAGAAGCGACAATGAGGATGCATGTTGGTGCGAAACTGGAAAAAACTGATGGTCTTGCCTGTAGTCGTTAGCGGTTTAGCTGGCTGCGCTACATCTGACCATGTCACCAGCGCGAGTGCCGATGATTCCTCCTCATCCATCTTCGGCTTCTGGTCGTCTGATAGCGAGCAGAACGCAGCGGCCCATGCTGCAATTGACAGTGCCACGGAAGGTCAGCTGAAACAGCTACTCAGAAGTGGTGATCTGGACACCGTTTACAAAGCACAAAGCAAAGCCCTCAACGCATCCGATGCAGGCAACAAGGTAGTCTGGCGCAACCGATTCTCTGGCGCGCAGGGCACTGTGAAGTCCGGTCCAGTATATTACGTCAACGATCGTCGCTGCCGCGATTTCCAGCACACCATCGCTTACGATGAAAAAACGCAGGTAATCAAAGGCGCTGCGTGTAAAGATGGCGAACGCTGGGCTGCGCTCAACTAATCCAACTTCCCAAACCACATGTTTTAGCTGAAGGAAACGCATCTTTCGCATGCGGAAAGTCGCGCTTATCAAGATTTGATTAAGCAATTCCGCCGATAGTTTTGATCAACTAATACAATTTTAGCGGTTGTTGTCTGCTAGAGCGCGTTTCCGAAAAGCAAGTTCGTTTTGGAAGAAGAGGCGCTCAAACAAGAAACCAGAGCTCGTTAAGCGGATCTAGTGAGCTTTGAGGGATTGAGAGCCGGGCGTGTGTTTGTCCGGTCAGAGTAAAGCTGAGTACCAGAGAGATTTGGATGCACGAGGTCAACCATAAAGCATTGCAAATGGAGAAGGTGTTGAGCGCCTTGTCTCAGCCTGCTCTGCGAATGTTGGAACGGTCTGTCGAAGACTCGCTTCAATGCGGTAAATCTGTTCCCAACTCAGACCTCATGTTGCTCACCATTCGCCGATTGCTGGGTGAGGCCTCTTACATTCCCGAGCAAAAGCTGTCTCTTGATACGCCGCTAAAGCGCGCAATCCTAAGCCCGTTGCAACCGTTCCTGATCGTAACACCGCTCACCACGCCTCAACCGGGTCGCATCGATGCCTCTGTGATGGATACGCTCTGGGCTTACATGAGGCAGGAGTTGCTCTCCAGTGAGTTCAATGAAGCCGTCGCCGCTCTGGAAGAGCTGTGCCAGCATCAGGATCTGCCAGCCACGCACGAGACCATCCAAAAGGCAATCTCCACCTGCGCAGAAGGTTTGCGCTTAAGGCTGGTAGCAGCAGCTAAGAAAGAGCTGGAAACAGCGGATCAGGACATCCAGATCAAAACCAAGCTGCGCCGTAAGGTCGGCGGCCACGTCAACTTTGACTTCTTCCGTGATGCGCTGGTGATCCTTGAACGTGCACCTGCCTGGGAAAAGGTGATGGTCCGCACGCCGCCATTTGCTGAAGATATCCTGACCATGTCTTCGGGAAGTGATCTGAAGAACATGCGCGCCCATATCGAAGAGAACCGCAGCGAGGTGAACTACCTTGCCGCATTGGCGTTCCTTCGTCTCGATGAAGCCCCTGTAGAGCTGATGAAGCTTGCGCAGGCACTGGCCGCAGTACCAACACTGCGAGATGTCACGGGCACGCCCTACGCTGCCTTTGTTGAGTTTGCATTGTCATCACTGGAGCTGAGCGTGTCAGTTGTCGAGGGCTGGCGTTTGGAAGAGGAGGCCATCGTTGGCCTGCCTGAGGCCGCCAATGCCTGTCTACTGCACTTTGAAGAGCTGGAAGAACTGAAAGGCTTCGATGCTTGCGATCAGTGGCAACAGCGTGCGGTTCAGCTAAAGAATCGTTTATGCCGATTACTGCGTGATGAAATTCGCAACTTGCCATCTCTTTTGGAAGAAGCAATCGCCTCAGAAACCAAGCCTGATCTGGCCGATTTGCAAGGCGGTTTCCGTTTTGAGCAGATTCAGCGCTCCTATCACAAATGTTTGAGGGGATTAAAACTCGCCAAGTTAGCCTCACAATATGCAGGTGTGCTTGGGTTGAACGAGTTGCAGAGCTCAACCAGAGATCATGTCGAGCGCTTCATTGATCGCAATTCTGAGAAGCTATTGGCAGCTCCTAAAGAAGAGCAAAACGAGACCGAAAACCCTCCGAATTATGGCGAAATTTCGAGAAAATTGAGCCGTTTGATATCGATGAGCGAGATCTCATTGGAGCCGGAAGACACTGCGAACCTCATTCGCAGGCAGCGGACATACATGAAAGATGCGGCCTAACCCCTTAGTAGCGCCTGCGTCTTTTAGAAAATAAGTGCAACTTCATAGGTATTTTGTGGGTATATGGCTTGTGCGACTGCCCGTCGCAGGGGGGGAACTGTTGCCTTTCACATTTAGAACCTGTCTATTTAAGCCACTATGACATTCTGGTTAGTTCTCGCAATTTTGACGGCGGCGGTCGCATTGACCGTACTCGTTCCATTGGCTCGCTCTCCTAAGGTTCATCCTGATGAGCGCAATGATGAAGCTGTGTTTCGCGCCCAGCTCGAAGAAATACAAAAAGATCTCGAGCGCGGTGTCATCGCGCCGGACATGGCCGAAGCCGCCAAAATTGAAGTGTCGCGTCGCCTGTTGGCCGCACACAAGCAAAACGAGGGTGACGACCAGGAGGCTCCCTCCAAAATGCGCTTGCGCGCTGTGCAGCTGACAGCGGTTGTTCTGCTGCCGCTGGCCGCGCTAGGTATGTATTTACAATACGGTTCTCCGGAAATCCCTGATCAGCCACGGGCTGAGCGCCTAGCCGCGACAACCGGCGAGGCAGACCTTGAAGTTCTGATCGCAAGAACAGAAGATCACCTCAAAGAAAATCCTACAGACGGACAGGGCTGGGCGGTTATCGCGCCTGTTTACATGCGCACCAGCCAGTTTGACAAAGCACGTCGCGCTTATGCGCAGGCGCTGAGTCAGTTTCCTGAGAACCTCGACCTGATGGTAGGTTGGGCTGAAGCAAGCATCTTTGCAAATGAAGGTCAGGTTTCCGAAGAAGTTGAAAAGGTTTTGCGCCGGATCAATCTCGCCAAGCCTGAAATGTTGCAACCCTACTACTATCTGGCAATGGCTATGGGCCAGAAGGGTCAGATAAACGAAGCGCTGGCCGCCTGGAATGCACTACTGAAGACAGCAGATTCAAATGCTCCTTGGGTGGATGCTGCAAAGGCACAGCGTGACGAACTGATCGCAAGAGGCGCCGTAGTATCTGGTGAAGCAGAAACGATCCCGGCACTTGAGCAGCCAGCAGGACCTTCTGCTGAAGAAGTTGAAGCGGCTGCGCAGATGAGTGCAGAAGATCGCAATGAGATGATCAGCCAGATGGTTATACAGCTGGACGAACGCCTGAACGAAGAGGGCGGTTCTGTCTCCGAATGGGGACGACTGATACAGGCCCGCATTATTCTGGGTGAACAGGCAGAAGCTACAAAAGCGGTAGCTCGTGCCAAAGAGAACCTTAAGGATGATGCGAAAGCTCTGGAACAGATCGACCAGTTGGCCGCGAGTCTGAACTTGAGCCCTGCCGAATAAGGCAGGCAGCTACAGCATATCGCCGAAAAGCGGCTACCGGTTTTTGGAAAATGATATGCTAAACAAATAGTCAGCGCATCGAAAGATGCTCTGACGAGCTGCAAAACATGAACTGCCGAAAGGCACTACAGCGTATTCCCGAAAAGTGGGAACCGGTTTTCGGAAAAGAATACGTATCGTTGGCAACGTATCTACGGAACTGCGAGTATGACACGTAAACAGAAAAGACTCGGGCTTATTGGTCTTGCAGGATTGGTGCTGGGGTCGGCAGTCGGCTTGGTCCTTTATGGACTTTCCAGCAGCGTGACCTATTTCCAGAGTCCAAGTGACATCGCTGAACAGCAAGTTGCAGTTGGGCAGCGCATCCGTCTTGGTGGTCTGGTGGAAGATGACTCCGTTGACAAGAGCCGGGGTTCAGTCGTCCATTTCCGCGTAACTGACCAGGCCGAAGCTATTCCGGTTGCTTACAAAGGCATTCTGCCAGACTTGTTCCGCGAAGGGCAGGGCATCATCGCAGAAGGCTACATGGACGAGAAGGGTGTCTTTATTGCTGATACCGTTCTGGCCAAGCACGATGAAAGCTACATGCCGAAAGAGGTCTACGAGACCCTGAAGGAAGACGGCCACTGGATGGAAGAAGAGCAGGCTGCGGCTGAGCAGACTTCCAAAGTAAACTAAAAAACTACGAGAAACCGGCTCTGCCGAAAGAGCCGGTTATCCAGCGCCAAATGGATACTAGGATAACCTAATGATAATTGAACTTGGCCACTATGCGCTCATCCTGGCATTGGTCGTCGCGGCTGTTCAGTCGGTCTTTCCGGTGTGGGGTGCAGTTAAATCAGACCACCGTCTGATGGGTATGGCACCCGGCCTAGCCGTAATTATGTTCCTTTTGACTTGCGTTTCCTTTGGCGCATTGACTTGGGCGTACCTGACCTCCGACTTCTCGCTTCTGAACACCTATCAGAACTCCCACAGCGATAAGCCACTGATCTATAAGATCTCTGGCGTATGGGGCAACCACGAAGGTTCCATCCTTCTCTGGGTGCTTATTCTGGTGCTGTTCGGCGCATTGGTTGCAGTGTTCTCTAGCAACATCCCGCAGCGCCTGCGAGCAGCAACGCTCGGCGCGCAGGGCTGGGTATCCTTCGCATTCCTGCTATTCGTTATCGTCGCCTCCAACCCGTTCCAGCGCATCAGCCCGGCCCCGATGCAGGGCTCCGGCCTGAACCCAATGCTGCAGGACGTTGGTCTGGCGATCCACCCGCCAATCCTGTACGTGGGGTATGTGGGCTTCTCCATTGTCTTTGCGTTCGCAGCAGCTGCCCTTATCCTTGGCAAGCTTGATGCCGCTTGGGCGCGCTGGGTTCGTCCTTGGATCCTTGTAAGCTGGATCTTCCTGACCCTCGGCATCGCCATGGGCTCCTACTGGGCTTACTACGAACTCGGCTGGGGTGGCTGGTGGTTCTGGGATCCGGTCGAAAACGCATCCTTCATGCCATGGCTCACCGGCACCGCACTTTTGCACTCCGCAATCGTGATGGAACGTCGTGACGCACTGAAGGTCTGGACTGTGTTCCTTGCACTGTTGACATTCTCTTTGTCGCTGCTTGGCACCTTCCTCGTTCGTTCCGGTGTTCTGACCTCTGTACACGCATTCGCAGTTGATCCGGCCCGTGGTCTGTTCATCCTCGCGATCCTGCTGATCTTTGTGGGTGGGTCTCTCACTCTGTTCGCATGGCGCGCACCACTGCTGCGTCAGGGCGGCCTGTTTGCACCAATCAGCCGTGAGGGTTCTCTGGTCCTGAACAACCTGTTCCTCACCACAGCATGTGCGGCAGTCTTTGTGGGGACACTCTACCCACTCGTTCTGGAAGCGTTCTCCGGCGATAAGATCTCCGTAGGTGCGCCATTCTTCAACCTGACATTCGGCCCAATCATGATCCCGGTCCTGATCCTGATGCCTTTCGGTCAGCTTCTGGCTTGGAAGCGCGGTGATGCATGGGGGGTATCTCAGCGCCTGACCACCGCGTTTGTATTGTCCATACTTGCGACTGTCGGTCTGGTCTGGTTCATGGGTGCCAGCACAACAAGCATCATGACAGCCTTTGGCTTCGGTCTTGCGTTCTGGGCAATCTTCGGCTCGCTCTGGGAAATCGTTGACCGTTCGCAGCTGTTCAAAATCGGCCTTGGTCGTGCCATGTCCCGTATCAAGGGCTTCACGCCAACCGTCTGGTCTACAGTTCTGGGTCATGCTGGTCTTGGCGTTACTGTCCTTGGTATCGTCACAACATTGGCCTTTGAATCTGAGCACGTAGAAGTGATGCATCCAGGTGAAACGCTGGAGCAAAATGGCTACCATATCACCTATGAAAAGAGCTGGACCCAGGACGGACCAAACTATCAGGAACTCGTGTCCCGCTACACGCTCCGTAATGGTGATACCGTTGTCGGCGTGATGGAACCATCCAAGCGCGCTTATGTTGCCAGCGGTATGCCAATGAGTGAAACCTCTATCGCAACCTTCGGCTTCTCTCAGGTTTACTTCGCAACAGGTGACTCTGACGAGAACGGTGGTATTGTGACACGTATCTACTTCAAGCCTCTGATCACGCTGATCTGGATCGGCACTCTGATCATGTCGCTTGGTGGCTGTATCGCACTCTTTGATCGTCGCTTGCGTGTTGGTGCTCCGGTATCTGCCCGCAAACGCAAGGGCAAAGCTGGCGGCGTTGCAACAGCTGCAGCACCGGCGGAGTAATGACCATGAAGATGAAGTTCATACTGGTTTTAATCTCGTCCATTCTTTTGGGCACACCGGCTGCGTTCGCCGTAAACCCGGACGAAGTTCTCAAGGATCCCGTTCTGGAAGAACGTGCCCGCGAGATTTCCAAGGAAGTGCGTTGTGTGGTCTGTCAGAACCAGTCCATCGACGACTCCAACGCTCAGCTTGCAAAAGATCTGCGCCTGTTGGTGCGTGAGCGTCTGGTGGAAGGGGATACCAATAAGGAAGTCATGGACTACCTCGTAGCGCGCTACGGTGAGTTCGTGCTCCTCAAGCCACGCTTTGCATTCCACACCATATTCCTGTGGGGTGGTGGACCTCTTGCACTTCTGATTGGCGGCTTCTTCCTGTGGCGTGCAGCCAAAAAGAAAAAGTACGCACCACTCAAAACCGAGACAGCCGGCGTCAAGCCGCTGTCGGACGAAGAGCAGGCAGAGCTTGATAAGCTCATGTCCTCCAAATAAGACATTTCAGGCAAAGCCCCGCAAACCTCGTTTGTGGGGCTCACGCTTAATCACATCTTCTTGCAACCAGTTGAATTGTAAAGACGCGTGTAAGCGCGCACTAGATACCTGTCTTTTAATATATATTCTGAATGTGCCAGCTGCGCAGAAACGACAGGAACAGTTCAAATGGCAAACGATCCCATTAAATTGGAATTTGAAGGCTCTCAAGGAGCGCATCTCGCTGCGCGTCTGGATAAACCAGAGGGAGAGCCCAAGGCGTATGCTCTGTTCGCTCACTGCTTTACGTGTTCCAAAGATCTTTCAGCTGCCCGCCGCATCGCATCTGCTCTGACCAAAGACGGCATCGCTGTCCTGCGCTTCGATTTCACTGGCCTCGGCAACAGTGGTGGTGACTTTGCTTCCACTAACTTCTCGTCGAACCTTCAAGATCTCATCCTCGCAGCCAATTATCTGCGTGATCATTTTGAAGCGCCCAAACTGCTTGTTGGCCACTCTTTGGGTGGTGCGGCAGTGCTTGCCGCTGCCTCTGAAGTTCCTGAGGTCAAAGCTGTTGCGACCATCGGTGCACCAGCCTCTGCAGATCACGTCATTCATAACTTCGGCGCGTCTCTTGATGAGATTAAAGAGAAGGGCGAAGCAACCGTACAGCTTGGTGAACGCCCGTTTAAGATTAAACGCCAGTTTATCGAAGATCTTGAAGCTCAGGATGTCCGCTCGCGCGTTGCTGTCCTGAAGAAAGCGGTACTTGTTCTCCATTCCCCAATCGATGCCACCGTTGGTATTGAAAATGCAGCGCAGATCTTTGAAGCGGCTAAGCACCCAAAATCATTCATCTCTTTGGATGATGCTGACCATCTGCTCTTCAAATACAAAGATGCAGATTACGCAGCGCGCGTGATTGCGGCTTGGGCCAGCCGTTATATGAAGGACTAAGAATGTCCAGATGGGAAGGCCTATGAAGTTTTCCCATCATTACAGAAGATTAATGTAGCAGATAGGTGTTTGTAAGGTTCGCTCTGTCATAGTCATCCTCAACGAAATGCAAAAGCCCCGTTTCCCCCAGTTGGGCTGAGATTGACTAAATGGAGTTGAGCCAAATGAAGTTGACCAAGAACGCAAGTTCCAACGTTGTTTCCCTGTCTGCTGCAAAAACTACTTCCAAACGTCGTTCCCGTCTTCTCAATGGTACAATGGCACTCGCAATTGCTGGTGCAATGGTTGCTCCCCTGACACTCGTCCCGGCAACCTCTCAGGCTGAACCTGTACGTGTTGACGTGCCTGCCATGCCAAACTTTGTTGGTCTGGTAGAAGCCGTGCAGCCAACCGTTGTATCTGTTCGGGTTCGCTCCGAAGTAAAAGAACACGACCGTCTGAGCGGCATTCCTCCAATGTTCCGCGATATGCCGGATGACCACCCACTGCAGAAATTCTTCCGTGAGTTCGGCGGTAAAGGTGGTGAGCAAAAGAAAAAAGCTCCACCACGCAAGCGCTTCGACCAGTCTCAGGGCTCCGGCTTCTTCATCTCTGATGATGGCTATGTTGTAACCAACGAGCACGTGGTTGAAGGCGGTACTGAGTTCACCATCGTCACCAGTGAAGGTGATGAGTTGGAAGCAACTCTGGTCGGTGCCGACAAACGCTCAGATCTGGCTCTCCTGAAAGTGGAAAGCGAAGAAAAATTCGAATACGTCGCTTTTGCTGATGATGCGCCATTGGTTGGTTCATGGGTTGTTGCAGTTGGTAACCCGTTCGGCTTGGGCGGCACTGTGACTGCTGGTATCGTATCTGCTCGTGGCCGTGACATCGGCGCAGGCATCTACGATGACTTCCTCCAGATTGATGCATCTGTGAACCGCGGTAACTCCGGTGGTCCTGCATTTAACGTGAAGGGTGAAGTTGTTGGCGTGAACTCAGCGATTGTCTCTCCAAGTGGTGGTAACGTAGGTATCGCATTTGCGATCCCGGCACAGACCGCCAAAAAGATCATTTCTGATCTGAAGGAAGATGGCGCAGTGACCCGTGGTTGGCTTGGTGTTCAGATCCAGCCAGTCACCAAGGACATTGCTGAATCTCTCGGCCTCGACAACGAAAACGGCACACTGGTTGCTGAAGTGCAGGGTGATACACCTGCAAAAGCAGCAGGCTTCCAGGCTGGCGATATCATTCTGAAAGTGGATGGTGAAGAAGTGAATGGCCCACGTGAGCTGGCAAAAGTCATCGCAGGCTACTCACCAAACACCGAAGTTGAGATTGAGTACTGGCGTGATGGTGAAATTAACACCGCGACTGTAAAGCTCGGCACCATTCCGGAAGAAAAGCAGCAGGCTTCTGCCAAGCAGAGCGAAGATGCCAACACCGCACTGGTAGACAGCCTTGGTCTGGAACTCGCAACAGCTGAAGAAGCCGGTGTTGATGAAGAAGGCGTGGTTGTCACTAAGGTTGATCCGGATGGACCAGCTGCTGACAAAGGCCTCGCACCAGGCGCAATCATAACCGAAGTTGCCAACGTAAAAGTTCAGTCTCCAGCGGATGTTGCAGAGCAGGTTGAAAAAGCTCGTGAGCAAGGCCGCAAAGCAGTTCTGCTTCGTGTGACCCGCGGCGAGAACACTCTGTTCGTTGCGATCCCACTGGAAAAGGGTGACGAATAAGTCACCGACAAGAATGTGGATCACGGGAAACGCCCCCTCTCGTGATCCCTTATCGAAGCACTGAAAACTCTCACACGTGCCTCGATTGTTTGAGGGGCTGATAACAAGAGAAGCCCTCAACTTGATGTCAGCCCCCAAAACCAATGCTGGAAGAAAAGGCAGAGACCTGACCATCTGCCAACTTCACCTATAAAACTTATGCAAATGCTGATGGTTGCCCCCAACAGCATTTGCATTTTTTTATCGTTTCCCTTCATTGTGAGGAAAACGACCAATGCCTTGCTCTGGGAAATGAAAGAATGAGAATCTTGATTATTGAAGATGATCGGGAAGCAGCAGATTATCTGCTCAAAGCACTGAAAGAAGCAGGGCACTCACCTGATCACGCAGACAATGGCGAAGACGGACTTGAGCTGGCAATCTCCAACACATGGGATGTGCTCGTCGTCGACCGCATGCTGCCCAAACGCGATGGCCTGTCCATCATCGAAACACTTCGCGCCTCTGGCGATGAAACCCCGGTTTTGATCCTCTCTGCACTGTCACAGGTAGACGACCGCGTCACCGGACTGCGTGCTGGAGGAGATGATTATCTTCCCAAGCCCTACGCTTTTTCTGAGCTGCTCGCCCGTGTTGAAGTGCTGAGCCGCCGCAAAGCTGGCCCACAGGTGGAAACCAAATTGCAGGTATCCGATCTGGTGCTGGACCGTCTCGCACACTCCGTAACCCGCGCAGGGCAGGAGATCGTGCTACAGCCTCGCGAGTTCCGCCTGCTCGAATACCTTATGAAGCATGCCGGACAGGTGGTGACCCGTACCATGCTGCTCGAAAACGTCTGGGACTATCATTTTGATCCGCAGACCAATGTGATTGACGTTCACATCTCCAGACTGCGGTCCAAAATCGACAAAGGCTTCGATTTCCCGTTGCTTCATACTGTTCGTGGTGCAGGATATTCCATCCGTGACAGCTCTAACTAGGATCCTCTCAACCACAGCCTTCAAGCTGGCAGCTATTTATCTGACGTCGTTTACGGCGCTTTCTGTGTTCCTGTTCATCTTCATCTCGCAGAATACAGATGATCTGATGAACAAACAGGTCGTGCAAACAGTTGATGCTGAGATTCAGGGCCTTGCTGAGCAATACGCCCAAAACGGCATCAATGGCCTCGTGGTGGGCGTAGAGCGACGCGTCAGAAGCCCCAATTCCAATCTTTACCTCATTCTGGATTATTCCGGTAACGTCATCACCGGCAATATCGCCTACCTGCCTGAAAAGGTACTGTCGGAGTCAGACGGCAGAATTCAGTTTGTCAGCTACACGCCGCTTGGCCTTCCTGAAACGGATGAAAACAAAGCCAAGGCAATCGTGCGCATCTTCGAGTTGCCGGGTAACTTCAAGCTTTTGGTTGGGCGGGATCTTGAGGATCAGGTCCACCTGAAAAGTCTGCTCGGAGACGCTTTAACCCTCTGGCTCGTCGGCATGGTGGTGCTGGCTGGTATCACATGGTTCTTCCTTAACCGCCGTATCCTGAAACGTATCGACAACCTGTCCATGAGCTCCCGCCAGATCATGGAGGGTGACCTTGCTGGCCGTCTGGATGTAACTGGCAATGGCGATGAGTTTGACCGTCTGGCAAGCAACCTCAATGTGATGCTGGATCGAATTGAAGAGCTCATGAAGGGCCTGAAGGAAGTTTCCGACAACATTGCCCACGACCTCAAAACCCCTCTCACGCGCATGCGTGGTCGTGTTGAAGCTGCCTTGCGTCGCGACCTCAATGCAAAAGAGGGGCGTGAGTGTTTGGAGGATACTCTTGTTGAGACTGACGAGCTGATCAACACCTTCAATGCCCTTTTGCGTATCGCTCGTGTTGAAGCCGGTTCTACTGGTGCCCAACTGGAACCATTGCAGCTTAACACCATCGTCAATGACGTCTGTGAACTGTATGAGCCTGTTGCTGAAGATGATGGTGTTACCTTTTCTGTTTCAACAGAAGCTGAGCCAACCATCGAAGGTGACCGCGAGCTTTTAGCTCAGGCTTTGGCCAACCTGATTGAAAATGCCCTCAAATACGGTCGTCCAACCGAAGAGAATGTTAAACCCGCAATCAAAGTCGTACTGTCTGCAAACGATGAGCAAGCTATACTCAGCGTGGAAGATAACGGTGCAGGGATCGCAGAAGCCGATCGCGAGCGGGTGTGTAATCGGTTCGTCCGGCTCGACAGCTCTCGTCATGCACCGGGATCTGGACTTGGATTGTCACTTATCAAGGCGGTGGTAACTCTCCATCATGGAGAATTGCAGTTAACATCGGCTGGTTCAGTAGATGATTCTGGAAGTGATGAGCAATCAGGCCTGTGTGCCCGGATTGTTCTGCCTCTGACAAAGGGGCAAAGAGGTGAGGGAGAGGGCAACGAAGCATGGGACAAGGCTCAGAAGAAGAACGCCACCAGCTAAAAAGCAGCATTCTGAAGCGCGAACACAGAGAAGGTGCACTGGCCCCTTTATTTGAGCGCTTGGAACGCCAGTCCATTTGCGCAGATGATGATCTGGGCAACCGGCATCTGAAAGATTTGATTGAGAAGCTGGAACGCAAGGATCTCATTTCTGAGTTTGAACAGCTCTGTCAGGGTGCTCCGCATCTGCGCAGTTTCATCAAGGGCTTCATGGTCAACGCGCCTTTCCTGCGCGAAACCATGCTGCGTGATGTACAGCGCTTCCTGCGCATACTCAATACGCCACCAGAAGAGACCATCGCCATCCTCCTGCAGGATTGCTTGAATGCAAGACCTGAGAGCGAAGCCGAGCTCATGCAGTCCTTGCGGCTGGCAAAGCAGGAACTGGCTCTGACTGTTGCGCTCGCCGATATCGCAGGCGCCTGGCCGCTGGAGAACGTCACAGGCGCTCTCACCAAGTTCGCAGATGCATCCCTGACAGCTTGTTTGCGCTTCTGTTTGCGCGAGCTGGAGACACGCGGAAAGTTCATTCCGGTAGACCATGATGAGCCTGAAAAAGACGCAGGCTACTTCATCCTCGCCATGGGCAAGCACGGTGCGGGGGAGCTTAACTATTCCTCCGACATCGATCTGATCGTTCTCTATGATCCCGAGCGCAGTCGCCTGATCGGTGGAGCGGAGGCTCCAGTCGAGTTTGTTCGTATCACTCGCCGCATTGTAAAGCTCATGAATGAGCGTACTGGCGATGGTTATGTCTTCCGTACTGATCTCCGTCTACGTCCTGATCCAGGTGCCACACCACTGGCAATCTCTGTTCCTGCTGCGCTGGTTTATTATGAAAGCCTCGGTCAGAACTGGGAACGCGCGGCGCTCATCAAGGCAAGGCCATGCGCAGGTGATGTTGAAGCTGGCGAGATTTTCCTTGAGGAAATCCGTCCATTCGTCTGGCGCAAATATTTAGACTATGCCGCAATTTCAGACGTGCATTCAATTAAACGCCAGATCCACGCCCACAAAGGGTTCAGCAAGATCACCGTTGCCGGTCACAACGTGAAACTGGGTCGCGGTGGTATTCGTGAGGTTGAGTTCTTCGCCCAAACCCAGCAGCTCATTGCAGGTGGCCGAAACCCGCAGCTCCGGGATCGCCGCACGCTCATCACGCTAGAACGTTTGGCCGATTGTGGCTGGATTGATCAGTCCGCAGCTGAAGATATGGAAGCGGCCTATCGCTATCTGCGCGAAGTTGAGCACCGCATTCAGATGATCAACGACGAGCAAACCCACATCCTTCCGAAGGATGATGAGGCACTGGCGCGCGTCTATCATCTGATGGGTATACGTGGTCGCTCAGAGTTTGCAGATGAGATACGCAGTAAATTCGAGTTGGTGCAGAAGCATTACTCAGGTCTGTTTGAGCACGAGCCTGATCTCGCACTCAACCTCGGCAATCTGGTCTTTACCGGAGATGACGAAGACCCGAACACCCTTGAAACTCTGATGCAACTCGGCTTCCAGCGTCCGGTCGATGCCATCCGTACCATTCGTCAATGGCACTACGGCAGATATCCGGCAGTGCGAGCGCCAAAGGCTCGGGAACGCCTGACTGAGTTCACGCCCATCCTGCTGGATGCGTTGGCACGTACAGAGAATGCAGATCAGGCCTTGCTCACATTTGATGCCTTCCTTTCTAAGCTGCCCATGGGCGTTCAGCTCTTTGGTTTGCTCAAGTCAAATCCGCACCTGTTCAACCTGCTCACCATGGTCATGGGCAATGCGCCACGCATGGCGGAAATCGTCTCCAAACGTGTCCACGTTCTGGACGCGCTTTTGGACCCTGCCTTCTTCGGAGGAGCGCCTACGGCTGAACAGATCGAAAGCGCATTGGCTGTTACGCTTGATCAGGCGGGCTACTATGAAGAGGCACTGGATCGGGCCCGTATCTTCGTACAGGAGCAGCAGTTCCTGCTCGGTCTGCGTCTGATCACAGGCACAATTACAGCTGCAGAGTTGGGACAAGGCCTATCAACTCTTGCAGACGCCGTGTTATGTCAGCTGCTGCCACGCGTCCAACAAGAGCTGGAAGAGGCACACGGCAAAATTCCAGGTGCAGAACTGGCTCTGGTCGCTATGGGTAAGCTGGGCGGACAAGAGATCACCTGTGCATCTGATCTTGACTTGATCCTGCTCTACGACTTCCCTGAGGATGTGGTGCAAAGCGATGGCAAACGCCCTCTGGCTCCAAGTCAGTACTATAGCCGCCTCACACAGCGCCTCGTTTCCGCTCTGACAGCGCCAACAGCAGAAGGGGTCCTCTATGAGGTTGACTTCCGCTTGCGCCCATCCGGCAACTCAGGGCCGCTTGCAACGCGTTTTGTATCCTTCAAGGACTATCAGTCCAACGATGCCTGGACTTGGGAACACATGGCGCTCACACGCGCACGCGTCATCACCAGCTCCAGCCCTGAGTTCGCGATGCAGATCGACTGTGCAGTCTCTCAACTGTTGCAGGAGAAGCGAGATCTGAAAAAGCTGGCCACTGATGTTTGTGATATGCGTGCCCGTATCCAGAAGGAAAAGCCTGCCAAGAGCCCTTGGCAGATCAAAGGCATTCCTGGTGGTCTTATCGACATTGAGTTCATTGCCCAGTTCCTCCAACTGGCCCATGGTGTAGACCATCCGGAGATCCTTCAGACGCGAACGGAAGACGCTCTGCTCAAAGCACGCGACTTCGGAGTGCTCCATGAAGAAGATGCAGACACGCTCATTCCGGCACTGCGTAACTATGAGGATCTGACACAAATCCTCAAGCTGGCGCAGACAGGTCACTTCGATCCTAAAACAGCGCCGGGCGGATTGCTTGATCTTCTGGTGAATGCAGGGGGCGAGCCAGACTTCGAACGCCTGACCATCTACATGCAGGAGCAACAGATCATGGTCCGCAGAACCTTCGAGCACCTGATCGGCAAAGTCGAAGAAGCTGAGAAAACCAGCTGATCCTCCTACAACAAACAACAAAAAAGGCCGCTCAGGAAGCGGCCTTTTCTTTGATCTGTAGAATGAACTCTTAAGCTGCGTTCAGTTTGCTGATGCCGGAGAGGCGGCCCTTATCACGGCCCTTAGCTTTCAGAGGCAACTTGATGGTGACTTCGGTACCTTTGCCAACCTCGGAGTCGATTTCCATGTAACCGCCATGCAACTCGCTGAGGGAGCGGGCGATTGCGAGGCCAAGGCCAGATCCTTTGTGGGTCTTGGTGAACTGGTTCTCAACCTGAACAAATGGCTTGGCGAGGCGATCGATATCCTTCTTCGCAATGCCGATACCGTTATCGGTGATCTTGAGTTCAGCGAATGCGCCCACTTTGCGGGCAGAGACGCGAACCTCACCGTTCTCAGGCGTAAACTTCACAGAGTTAGCAAGCAGGTTGAGAAGGATCTGCTTCACAGCACGGCGGTCAGCCTGCAGATGCATGTGCGGCAAGTTCTCGTTCACAACCTTGATGTTCTTCTCTGCAGCAGTCGCAGAAATGATCCGTGCTGCATCCTGAACAATCTGCTGGATCTGAACATCTTCAACGGAAAGCTCAATCCGGCCTGCTTCAATCTTGGACATATCCAGAATGTCATTGATCACGTTCAGCAGGTAGTTACCGGAGGAGTGAATGTCCTTGCAGTATTCCTTGTACTTGTCAGAACCCAGATCACCGAACATGCCCTGATCCATAATCTCGGAGAAACCGATGATCGCATTCAAAGGCGTGCGCAGCTCATGGGAGATGTTTGCAAGGAACTCAGATTTCGCTTGGTTTGCGTCTTCTGCCCGGGTCTTCTCATCCGCGTATTTCTCGGTCAGCTCCACAAGTTGCTGAGCCTGAAGTTCAAGCTTCTGACGAGACTGGCGCAGGTCGGCAATGGTTGCCATGTGACCACGCTCGGACTCCAGCAGTTTTTCTTCCTTACGCTTCAGCTCGGTAATGTCGGTTCCAACGGAAACAAACCCACCGTCTTTGGTGCGGCGCTCAGAAACCTGAAGCCAGCGGCCGCCTTCCATTTCGACCTTGTAGGAGCTCTCCATATCGCTGTCGATATGGTCGCCCTCCTCAGGCTCAGAAATGATTGGCTGGCTTGCTGAAGACATAACGGTCGCATAAGGCGTGCCTGCCTGAACAACATGATCCGGCAGTTGGTGCAGCTTGCGATAGTTGGAGTTGCACATCACCAGATGATTGTCCGCATCCCACAGAACAAAAGCCTCAGAGATGTTTTCAATCGCATCTCGCAGACGCAAATCAGCGGTGCGGCTCTGTTCAGCGAGCATCTTCTGCTCAGTCACATCCATGCAGATCCCGATCAGGTGTGGTTCATTGGTACCAGCATCGGTCTGGACTTCAGCACGAACACGCAGCCAGACCCAGGAGCCATCGATGTGGCGCATACGCCATTGGCGGTCCACATTGCTCTTACCAGTGTCCAGAAGGCTCTTGGCAAGGTCATACAGATCCACATCATCAGGATGCGTCAGAGACTGGATCTCCGCAAAGCCCATGATGTCATTTCGAGGATCCATACCCAGCATCTCATAGAGCGAGGCGGACCAGAACACGCGGCCACGGGAAAGATCCCAGTCGAACAGGCCACAGCGACCACGGTTCAAAGCAGCATCTATGCGGGAGCGGGTTGCAGCATAAATGCCATCAGCTTGCTGCGCGCGGGTTGCCTGCGCAAAGTAGGCGTAGATAATCACCAGCAGCACCATGGAGGTGGCCACAAAGATCGTTACATTGGCCGAAAGCTCTGCGCGCCAGGAAGAGAAAATCGCGTCTTCCGGCTGCATGATTGCAACCATGCCAAGCTTATTGGGCAGATGATGGACAGTCGCGCGGGTCGCGTCCTTGGTGCCTTCGTTGATTGTCAAAACACCGGCGCGCTTGCCGAAGAAGGTCATTGGCTGAGTGTCACCAAGGAAACTGGTGATCTTCAGGCCTTCCATGTCTGGACGGGTAGGGGCGCTGGCAACGATGGTGCCGTTCGGATCTGTCAAAAGAATTTGGCGGCTCTGACTGGTGGCCCGAGGGGGCAGGGCTTCAGAAAGGGCACGCTGCAAAGCAGAAGTAAGGCCGACGCTGCCTTTCTCTTGCTCGGAAACATCAATGCTGGCGGTCAGGGCAGTTGCAATAAGGGTGAGATCGTCCTGAGCCTTCTGGCTCACGCTCTCATAATTGTATGCAATCTCAAGTCCGCGGAAAATGGCGGTGCAGGCAATGAACACGATACAGAGCGCTGGAATAATTCTGCGCATCATCGGTTCAGTTGTCAGGAGACGTTGGTAGGCCGGTTGGGCAAGCAACTTGATATGCCCGGTCAGAGCATCTTTTTTGCCAGTCCGTTTGGTCGAATTCAAGAGTCGTCGAGCGGTCGCGCCCCCCGCAAAGGCTCGTGCCATGAATGCCCCCATGTGTCAGATTCCGCCGCAAATAATCCGGGTTGCAATTCACCCGAATCACATTCATTTGAATCTATCCGAATCAACTTGTCCAGAGTCTCGACACAAAAAAATGGTTAACGGCAGCACTTTTTGCTGCCGTTAATTTTCATAGGACTCTCAGAGACTTCGCGAGAAGCAAAGTAGACTGTTTTAGTCTAGGCAAAGCTCAACTATTTCTTTCACATCAGTAGAGAGTTGCTGGTCTGCTGCAAGAATTCGCTTCAATGCGGCTTCTGCTTTTACTCTGCGTTCTGCATTCATATTCTTCCATGTGCCAAAGCTTTTGGCCATTCTGGAAGCAACCTGAGGGTTAGTCTTATCCAATTGCAACGTGATTTCAGCAAGATAGTCATATCCTGAACCATCCGCTGCGTGGAAACCTCTGGTATTACCACCCAGGAAGCCACCAATAAGCGCGTAGATGCGGTTTGGATTATCCCAAGAAAATGCAGGATGTTCGGTAAGAGTACGTATCGCTGCAATCGCGTCTTCGCTTGGTGCACGAGCAGCTATGCTCAGCCATTTGTCCATTGCCAGCGCAGTATCTTTGTGGCGCGCTTCAAATGCCTTCAGTGCGTCCTGAGCCCCGGCAAGCTGCCAGATGACGAGAACTGTCAACGCACCCATGCGATCTGTCATGTTATCTGCGTTGTCGAAATGAGCTTTCGTCAGTACCGCACTTTCCTCAGTCTGCGCAGCTCCAAGATACGACAAGCAACGCAGCTTTAGAGCACGCTTACCAGCGGAGAGGGCATCCGGGCTGAATGTGGCAGGCATCTCCATTGCATCATAAATGCGTTTGAAGGTGTCGTAGAGCCTCACACCAATCTCCTTGGAGAAGGCATCACGTGCTTTGCCAATCGCGTCAGTGTCGACTTCTTTGCCAATTTCCAGTGCAATGTCCTGCTCACTTGGCAGCATCAGACCAAAGCCGCGGAAGGCGTAATCGAGGTTTTCATCCTCAGCCATGTGACCCAGAGCTTCAATGAAGGCATCTTTGCCTGCTGGCTCTTCGCCGTTGGTTAGCTCGATCAACAGCTCTGTCATCAGTGTCTGAGTAGCCTGCCAACGATTGAACGGATCAATGTCGTGACGCATCAGGAAGATCTGATCTTCGCGGGAAAGGGTGCTTTCCAGCTTCACAGGCGCTGAAAACTCACGCAGCAAAGATGGAACAGGCTTGCTGCCGATACCATGGAAGACAACGGTTTGCTTGTCTTCTGTCAGATGCAACAGATCACCATCAACTTGTGCACCTTCAACGCTGGTGTAAGCAAGGTCATCCCCATTTGGCCCAACAAGACCGAAGCGGATTGGAATGAAGAATGGCTTCTTCTCATCCTGACCCGGAGTAGCTGCGGTGTTCTGTTCTAGATCCAGAGTAAAGGTCTTTGCAGCTTCATCATAAGAGCCGCTGGCCTTCACAAATGGGGTGCCGGACTGGTGATACCAGAGGCTGAAGTGAGACAGATCCAGCTTGTTTGCATCTTCAAAGCACTTGAGGAAGTCTTCGATGGTGGACGCATCCCCATCATGACGCTCGAAGTAAAGATCCATACCTTTTCGGAAGCCATCCGCACCCAGAATAGTCTTGATCATACGAACCAGCTCAGCGCCCTTGTCGTAAACGGTCGCTGTATAGAAGTTGTTGATCTCTTTATATTCTGTCGGGCGAACAGGGTGTGAAAGCGGGCCCTGATCCTCTGGGAACTGACGGGACTTCAGGCGGATCACGTCAGCAATACGCTTCACCGGACGGGAACGCTCATCCGAAGAAAACTCCTGATCACGGAAAACAGTCAGACCTTCTTTCAGACACAGCTGGAACCATTCACGGCAGGTGATGCGGTTACCGGTCCAGTTATGGAAGTACTCGTGCGCAACAACGGTCTCGATGCCTTCGTAATCCACGTCGGTCGCAGTGTCGCTGTCCGCCAGAATGTACTTATCGTTGAAGATATTGAGGCCCTTGTTCTCCATTGCGCCCATGTTGAACGCAGAAACGGCTACGATGTTGAACACATCCAGATCGTACTCGCGGCCAAACACCTTCTCGTCCCAGCGCATGGAGCGGATCAGGCTGTCCATAGACCAGTCCGTGCGATCCTCATTGCCTTTCTCAACATAGATGTTCAGATCAACAGGCGTGCCGGATGCTGTCGTGTACTTTTCTGAAGTACAGGCCAGATCACCTGCGACCAGAGCAAACAGATAGGCTGGCTTTGGATGCGGATCATGCCAAACGGCAAAGTGGCGATCTGTTCCTTCAATATCTCCAGCGTCCTGCGGATTGCCGTTACCAAGAAGGATTGGGTTGGTCGCCTTGTCAGCTTCAATGCGTGTGGTGAACACAGAAAGAACGTCGGGGCGATCATAATAGTAAGTGATCCGGCGGAAGCCTTCGGCCTCACACTGGGTGCAATAGATGCCCTGAGAAAGATAAAGACCTTCCAGCTTGGTGTTCGTTGTTGGATTGACCTTGGTCACCACTTCCAGTTTGAAGGTGTCTGCTGGCGGAGTGTGAACCACCAGCTTCGCCGGAGAAGCTTCATAAGCCTCTTCTGCCAGAACCGCTCCATCAATCGCGGCAGAAACAAGTGTGAGATCATCACCATCTAGCTCAAGTGGAGCACCAATCTCGGTGCCTTCGCGTCTCGAAAGGGTCAGTGTGGAGATAACTTCAGTCGCTTCTGGCTGAAGCTTGAAGATCAGAGAAACATTCTCAATGACGTAGGGTGTCTCTTTGTAGTCTTCCAATTTGATGAGCTGAGCAGTCTCAGATCGCATGCCTGTTCTCCCAAGAGGTGTTGAAGCAGCTTCTTCGCCTCTTGGCGCAGCGCTTCCAAATTTTTATGTAGATCGGCGGTACCTTTGAAAACGGTTCCGGTCAAATGCAGGAAATGAAAACCACATCACTTTTGCACCCAAAAATCAAATAGGCAAGCAGGTGGAAGGACTGGAACGAGTTCATGACAGATCCTCGTAAGCGCTATTCCAAAAAAACAGGTAGCACTGTGCTCCAGAAACAGATCTGCACAAAAGACTGAGGTTGCTTCCGTGACGGCTCCCCTGGAAAACATAAGAGTATTGGAACTAGCGCGCATCTTGGCAGGTCCATGGATTGGACAGACGCTCTCTGATCTGGGGGCAGATGTCATCAAGGTGGAAAGCCCGCGCGGCGACGATACCCGCACATGGGGGCCTCCGTTCATCGAGGAAGAGGGCGGCACAAAGAGCGCAGCCTACTTCCACGCTTGCAACCGCGGCAAGCGCTCCATCACGGCAGACTTCTCTAAATCAGAAGATCTTGAGCTGATTTATGATCTGGTGCGCCAGAGTGATGTACTGATCGAAAACTTTAAAGTTGGAGGCCTCGCCAAATATGGTCTCGATTATGTCAGCCTGAAAAAGATCAACCCGAAACTGATCTATTGCTCTGTAACCGGCTTTGGCCAGGATGGCCCCTATGCCCATCGTGCAGGATATGACTTCATGATCCAGGGCATGGGCGGCATTATGGATCTGACCGGTTCAAAAGGCGGCGAACCCCAAAAAGTTGGCGTGGCTTTTGCCGATATCTTCACTGGCCTTTATGGCGTCATCGGCATTCAGGCAGCCTTGCGCCGCCGGGACTTGACCGGAGAAGGTGAATGGATCGACATGGCTCTGCTGGATGCGCAAGTGGGTGTTCTTGCCAATCAGGCCATGAACTACCTGAGCAGCGGCAACATCCCGACCCGCATGGGCAATGCCCATCCAAACATTGTTCCCTATCAGGTTTTTGAGGTGAAGGATGGTCACCTTATCGTGGCTGTCGGCAACGACTCTCAATTTGCTAATTTCTGTAAGATTCTCGGAGAGCCTGCTCTGGCGGAGGATGAGCGTTACGCCACAAACCCGTCTCGCGTAAAGCATCGTGAAGAATTAACAGAAAAGCTTCAGGCGCTGGTGCTGACCTTCAACCGAGATGATCTCCTGTCTAAAATGGAAGAACGCGGCGTTCCGGCTGGCCCGATTAATACAGTTGCTGATGTTTTACAGGATCAGCAAATTGAACACCGCCAGATGAAGGTCAATCTACCAACATCCTCTAAGGATCAGGGCGAGCAAACCTATGTGCGCACACCAATTCAGTTTACTAATTCTAAGCTGAAACTGGAGAAGGGCGCACCAGCTCTCGATGAGCATAGAAATGAGATATTGAGAGAATTAGGCAAAGAAGCAGTAGAATAAAGACTAGCTACACCATGTGCAGGAAGGCAGTTTGACCCTCGGTCCGGGGAGTGGTTTAACGGGCTGACATTCCTCACACAGGTGGGTCACGGTTTGAAGCTTTGGAATAGGATCAGGCGTAAGGCAATCGGCATTCGGCGATGCTATTACAAGCTGTCATTGACGTGGTTGGTCAGTCTCACATTTGTGACCGTGGTAACACTGTGCGGCGGTATCGTGCTGTATATGTCCGTTCACACCAACCTCAAGAATACCCGAAGCCTCATCGAAAAAGCGTCGATCATGTCGACCGAGTCGATCAACAACGCACTGGCTGCTTACATGACGCCTGCGTTCTCCTCGGTTTATGCAATCAAGACATATGCTGAAGTGCAGCCAACCGCGCAGAGTGCGATTTTTCGCGCCCGCCAAACCTTTCGGGGAGTGCTGTTCGGGGTAAAGAGTGTTGAAGGCTTGGTGCTTTCGCTTCCAAATGAGACTGTTTGGGGCTTGAAGCACGCCAAAAACCGACAAGACCTGGTTTCGTTTCATCCAGAACAGTCTCTCTTTGAATTTTCCAGAATGCAGGCCATCGATGCGGAAACAGATGAAGATCCGTTCTGGGGCGATTTTTATGCTTCGGGAGAAGACCCATTTGCGACTGCGACAAGCGCAATTAGGTTTAATGGCGAAACTATTGGGTATGTTTCGGCGATCATAACGATGAAAGGGGTCGGCTCTGTTCTTGCCTCGCGCGATGAAGATGGCGTAGGCAATGATATAGACGCAGAAGACGTCACCCGGTTTATTCTGACAGACAAGAACCGCGTACTGGCTTATTCCTCTCCGACTAACGAGCTGCAGCAACATAATTTGTTGGCTTCGATCTCAGAGTTCGGTGATCCGGTGCTTGCAAAACTGGAAACCAGCAAAAAACAGCCGTTCAGTCAGCGCGCACGTCAACGTGGTGTGGAGCTCCACCTCATTTACGATGGTGAGGATATGTACGTCCTCGTCATGCAGAAACTGATCTCTCCTGATGGAGAAGTTTATTATGTGGGCGAGTATCAGCTGGCCAACTCTCGTTATGACGAGTTTACTCGCTTGATCAACTCAGTCTTCGCAGGCGTTGCAGTTGTGTTTTTATCCGCGCTCGTTGCAATTTTCTTTGCCCGCCGCCTTGCATCTCCACTGAAAGGCATTGCGGCACGTGCGCAAAAGTTTGGAGCACTGGAGTTCGAGCACTTGGACCCATTGCCACGCAGCCACATCCGTGAAGTGGACCAGATCACCTCTGCCATGAATGCAAGTACCAGTGGCTTGCAGGCCATGAGCCGGTACATACCCAAGTCCCTCTACGCAAAGCTGATGGCGCTTGGTATTGACCGCGCCGCGAAGGCGAAAGAAGCTGAACTGACAATCCTGTTTACGGATATTGAGGGCTTCACCTCCATTTCCGAACACAGAAGCGCAGGTGAAGTGGCAAGCTTGCTGAATAACCACTTCAAACTTCTCGTTTCTGCTGTCGAAGCTCATCAGGGTACCGTCGATAAGTTTGTCGGCGACGGCATGCTCGCATTCTGGGGCGCCCCTGATGAAATGGAAGACCACGCTCAGCGCGCCATCGCAGCAGCCGAAGACATGGCCCGAGCCATCCAGCAGGCCAATGAAGCAGCGCCGGAAAACGAAATACACGTGCGCATCGCTATTCATACCGGCCCGGTCATCGTTGGTAATGTGGGTGCGGTTGAACGCTGGAACTACACAATCGTTGGTGACGCAGTGAACGTTTGCAGCCGTCTTCAGAGCCTCGGCGGCACCATCTCTACCGTGAAGGGGGCATGTGTCGTTCTGAGCGGAGAGACCGTTGAAAAGGCGGGACATCCGGACAATGTGACCTATCGCGGCAGCCACGAAGTGCGGGGCCGTAAGGGCAAAGTCGAAGTCTGGCAGCTCAACTCCACCATATGCGACGAACAATAATTCCGGCATTGTCTTCTACTTTAATTTAAGTGTGCTCCGAAACCCAACCTCATTGAAAGAAAGCCCTGTTCTAGTGTGAGAGCCGGGAAAGACCTTTCTCGCGCACGCAGCAGCTGGTCAATGAGGAAGGGACGCACGTGAACCTGCTTGACGTCAAAGGGTTGTCGGTAGAGTTTCGTGGAGACGAGGGGCGTCACGATGTTGTCCGCGATGTATCCTTCAACGTTCCGGAAAATAAATGCGTTGCGCTTGTTGGCGAGTCTGGTTCTGGTAAGACCGTCATCTCCAGAGCGGTTATGGGCATTCTCCCGGCCAAATCTCGCATCACTGCAGGCCAGATCCTCTTTCGCGACAACCGCAAAAATGGCGACTTCGTAGACATCGCAAAGCTCCCACCCGCTGGGCCCGCCATGCGTGCCATCCGCGGCGACCAGATTGCAATGATCTTTCAGGAACCCATGGTCTCGCTCTCCCCGCTACATACCATCGGAGATCAGATCGCAGAAGCTGCCAAACTGCATCGCTTTGTGGGCAGCAAAGAAGCGCTTGAACTGACCAAAGACATGCTGCGACTGGTCCATTTCCCAGAACCAGAACGTGCAATCCGTACATACCCATTCGAACTGTCCGGCGGCTTGCGTCAACGTGCTCTGATCGCCATGGCCCTTATATGTCGCCCATCACTTCTCATAGCAGACGAACCAACCACAGCTCTGGACGTCACCATTCAGGCAGAGATACTGAAACTGATCAAAGAGGTGCAGGCCGAGCTGAACATGACACTGCTCATGATCACCCACGACTTTGGTGTGGTCACCAATATGGCCGATGAAGTGGTCGTGGTCTATAACGGCGAGATCATGGAAAAGGGCAGTGTTGAAGACCTCTTTCTCACGCCCCAACACCCATACCTGAAAGCGCTCCTGAACGCCGTTCCGTCTCTTTCCATGGAGCCTGAAGAGCGCCTGGTCCCAATCCGACCAATCAAACCAAGAACACACCCCTCGGACCTGCATCCACATCCCGTCGGCAAAGCGCATGCTTTTCGTGGAACCTCTCTGATCGAACTGGAAGGCGTCAGCAAAACCTTCACGTTCAAAAACCTGCGCGGAAAGAAACGCAGAGGTATGACCACCGCGCTCGACAATGTCTCGCTAACTGTGCGCAGAGGCGAATGCCTTGGCATAGTGGGAGAGTCGGGCTCAGGAAAAACAACTGCATCGCTGGCTATGCTGCGTGCATTTCCACTCACACGAGGCAAGATCACCTACACAACGGAAGAAGGTCCGCGTGACATTCAGGGGTTCAACGAAAAAGAACTCTTCCAATACCGCAAACGCGCGCAGATCATCTTTCAGGATCCATTTTCTTCTCTCAATCCAAGACGCACCCTCAACGAAATCCTGCAGGAGCCTCTCGTCATCCACCGCATGGGCGACAGCCTCAGTCAGGCAGCCCGTATTCGGGAACTGATTGATCTGGTGGGCCTGTCTCCCAGATACCTGCGCCGCTACCCGCATTCCTTCTCCGGTGGTCAGCGACAACGTATTGGCATCGCCAGAGCGTTGGCCCTGAACCCGGAGTTCCTGATCTGTGATGAACCAACCTCCGCACTTGACGTGTCCGTTCAGGCGCAAATCCTGAACCTCCTCAAGGATCTGAAGGACGAACTCGGCCTCACTTACGTGTTCGTGAGCCATAACCTCGCGGTGGTTGATTACATTTCAGATCGCGTGGCCGTTATGTGTAAGGGCAAAGTGGTAGAAGTCGGTCCGACACGCCAAATCATAGACAACCCAATTCATCCTTATACAAAAGCACTTCTCAAGGCGGTGCCGGAACCCTCTCTGGATCACAAACTGGACTTCGGATCACTGGAAGGAACAAGCAGCTCCGATCCAACCCAATGGCCAGCTCCATATCGTATGCGCTACACAACAGTGCCATATCTGGTGGAGATGGAAACAGACCACTGGGTGTGTGCCCCTGGTATGGAAGCCATGCGTGACATCGTGGGACTGGGAGGCAGTCACATATGATCATCCGACGCTTCCTGAATGCATCGCTTGTCCTCGCAGCCCTCGCGTTCCCATCAGTCTCATCTGCCTTGGTTCTGAAAGAAACGCCCGGCATCCCTCCGGGCTTACCTCCTGTTGTCGACCGAGTGCCCAAAGAGCCGCTCGTAACCTATCCGGAAGACATGGGGCGTGTCATTGGTGTGCAGGGGGGCTCTCTGCATACACTGATTTCACGCCCCAAGGATGTCCGCCTCATCAACGTATGGGGGTATGCGCGCCTGGTCGGCTACAACGAAAACCTCGAGCTCAATCCGGATATTCTGGAAAGTGTCGACAATCACTACGACAAAGTCTTCACGCTGCACCTTCGGGAAGGACACAAATGGTCCGATGGCAGCTCATTTACGGCAGAAGATTTTCGCTTCTGGTTTGAAGACGTGGCCCTCAATGACGAACTCAATCCTATCGGTCTGCCAGGTTTTATGCTGGTGGATGGGGAGGGGCCAGAATTCACGGTGATCGATGAAACCGCCGTTCGCTTTGAATGGCATGCGCCAAACCCACTGTTTCTGCAAGAACTTGCAAAGGCGCGCCCGCCATTCATCTATCGGCCCGCCGCGTATATGAAGCAGTTCCATGAGAAGTATGGAAACCCTGAATTCATCCGCCAGATCGCCCGCATAGAAAAAGTCCGTGGCTGGGCGCCTCTGTTTAATCGCATGGACGATATGTACGGCGCCTCCAATCCGCACATCCCCACATTGCAGCCCTGGGTACCGCGCACAGCCTCAGGTGAACGCCGGGCTGTGATGGAGCGCAATCCCTTCTTCCACCGTGTTGATAATGCTGGCCAGCAACTGCCCTACATCAACCGTATCATCATGGATGTGGTGGACGGTAAACTCATCCCTGCAAAGACATTGGCAGGTGAGAGTGACCTGCAGGCGCGCGGCTTGGGCTTCTCCGATATCTCAGTACTAAAACGCGGCGAGCAAACACAGGACTATGACACTCGTCTCTGGCTCAACTCCAAAGGCTCTGAAATCTCAATCCTGCCCAATCTGAGCGTCAAAGACCCTGTTTGGCGAAAACTCATGCAGGATCGCCGGTTCCGCCACGCTCTCTCTTTGGGCATAGACCGTGAGCTCATCAACAAGGTGCTTTATTTCGGCTTAGGTCGTGCCGGCAATGACACCGTGCTCAACATCTCTCCGCTTTTCCAACCTGACTTCCAGACCGCATGGGCCGAGTTTAATCCTGACCTTGCAAACCAACTGCTCGATGATATCGGCCTGACCGACAGGCGAGGAGACGGTGTTCGCCTTTTGGAAGATGGGCGCCCATTGCAGCTCATTATCGAGATCACTGGTGAGAGTTCCGAGCAGGATGATGCTTTGGAGTTGGTTGCCGAAACATGGCAAGAGATTGGTGTCTCCGCTTTCATCCGTCCTAGCCAACGCGATACAATCCGCGCTCGCGCTCTATCAGGTGCTCTGATGATGTCTGTCTGGTCGGGTTTTGAAAATGGCGTCCCGACGGCTGACATGCCTCCCGTAGACTACGCTCCGACACGAGAGGATTTTCTCTCTTGGGCACCATGGGGCAACTACTATGAGAGTGATGGTCATGCAGGTGTCAGACCAGACTGGCCACCTGCCATCCGGCTGATCGAACTCTTTGATCAATGGCTCGTCAGCAGCAGCTTTGAAGAGCGGGATATGATCTGGGAGCAGATCCTTCAGATTCATGCGGACGAAACCATTCACATCGGTCTGGTCAACGGTGTTCGGCATCCGGTTGTTGTGAAGGGCCTGCTCAATGTTCCAGAGATGGGCATCTATGGGTGGGATCCGGGTGCTCAGTTCGGCATTCATCGCATGGATCTCTTCTTCTTCAAAGACTTACTGCCGGATGAAGACAGCTGAAAAAATAAACCTCCGATGTAAGCTTAAGCGCCCGCTAATGGGGCTTCTCAAACCTGATTAGATTTTCTCAGAGAAAGCCAAGAGTGCTCCTTTACACTTCACCCACGAGTGGTGTGAGAGAAGAAAGGGAAGCGGGTGCTCAATTACATCCTGCGGCGGCTTTTGGTGATGATACCAACGCTTGCCGCCATCAGTTTCCTCATCTTCTTCATCATTGAGCTGCCGGAAGGAGATTACATCTCCAACCAAATTTCCATGCTGCGATCAACCGGAGAGAGCGCCTCCATCGGCAGACTGGAATTTCTCCGCAAAGAGTTCGCCTTAGACCGCCCCTTTGTCGAGCGCTACGGCATATGGGTCGGCCTCTGGCCTGGACCCAATGGGTTCGATGGGCTCATTCAGGGCAACTGGGGCTGGTCCTTTGAGTATGATCAGCCGGTGGGGGAGGTTGTTGGCCCAACATTACCGCTTACAATTGCTCTCAATCTTGCAACTATCCTCTTTATCTACTGCGTTGCTTTTCCAATCGGCATCTATTCGGCAACACACCAATACTCCGTTGGCGACTACTCCTTCACCCTCATCGGATATCTCGGCCTTGCCACACCCAACTTCCTGCTTGCTCTCGTGCTCATGTATTTGGCCAACAGCTGGTTTGGCCTGACTGTTGGCGGCATCATGGAAGAGCGTTACATCGGCGAACCCATGAGCGGTGGCAAAGCCCTTTCCATTGTTGCTCACCTTGTCGTGCCGGTAATCGTCATCGGCACATCCGGCACAGCAGCCATGATCCGCCGTTTGCGTGCAAACCTACTCGATGAGCTTTTCAAACAGTACGTCACGACGGCGCGTTCCAAAGGCATGCGAGAAAGCAAGCTCCTTGTTAAGTACCCACTCCGTGTAGCCCTCAATCCATTCATCGCAGATATAGGCAACCTGATCCCGTCGCTGGTCTCGGGCTCTGTGATCGTTTCCGTTGTTCTGAACTTGCCAACAGTTGGTCCGGTTCTTTTGGGCGCGTTGCAATCGCAGGATCAGTTCCTTGCTGGGTTTATCCTGCTCTTTGTCTCCATCCTCACACTCATCGGCATGCTGGTCTCTGATGTCCTGCTTGGTTATCTCGACCCTCGCATCCGCCTCGGCAAGGAGGGTGTCAGACAATGAACCAGGGAGATCGCGGAGAAGACAAAGTAGAGCACTACGTCAATCCTAAGGGCTTCGATCCCAAAGAAGTGGAGATCCTGACCAGAGAGCAGGAACGCTACTATCAGGCTCCCCAATGGAAGATCATCTGGTGGAAGTTCCGCAAGCACAAGCTGGCTGTCGCGTCAGCCATTGTGCTCTTCTTCTTTTATCTCTGCGTGCCTTTTGCAGAAATCATTGCCCCGTACCCGGTTGCCAAACGAAATGTAGACTTCCTCTTCGCACCACCTCAGGCCATCCATCTGTTCCATGAGGGCAAACTTGTTGGTCCCTTCGTTTACGGGCTGAACCCTTCTGTCGATCTTGAGAACCTGAAGTGGGTCTACGAAACCGACACCACCAAAGTACAGAAACTTCGCTTCTTTTGTGAGGGAGAGCCTTATAAGTTCTGGGGCCTGTTCCCTGCTAAGTTTCACGTTGTCTGCCCTGCAAAAGACGGCACTCTCTTCATCGCTGGTACAGACAGGTTAGGGAGGGATCAGTACTCCGGCCTTGTCTATGGAGCACGGCTATCTCTCACCATCGGCCTTGTTGGTGTGAGCATATCGATGGTGCTGGGAGTGTTGCTGGGGGGGCTTGCCGGATTCTTTGGTGGTTGGATCGACAGCTCAATCCAACGCGTCATCGAGATCATGCGGTCACTCCCCGAACTCCCCCTCTGGATGGCGTTATCGGCTGCACTTCCCATCACGTGGTCGCCTGTCTGGATTTACTTCGGCCTGACAGTCATCTTGGGTCTGCTGGATTGGCCGGGGCTAGCCCGTGCTGTTAGATCCAAACTGCTTTCTTTACGGGAGGAAGAGTACGCTAAAGCAGCAGCTCTCATGGGTGCCAGTCCAAGCCGCATCATCGTCAAACACTTGCTCCCCGGCTTCACCAGCCACCTGGTCGCATCGGCAACTCTGTCTGTGCCCGCCATGATATTGGGGGAAACAGCATTGTCCTTCCTCAATCTGGGCCTCAGGCGCCCTGCCGTTTCTTGGGGTGTTCTGCTCAATGAAGCCCAGAATATCTCGGTGGTCACCATATATCCGTGGTTGATGGCGCCGGTTATTCCAATCATCATCGTGGTGCTTGCATTTAACTTCATGGGGGATGGGCTACGCGACGCGGCGGACCCATACAAGTAGCTGGAGCCTCGGGTGTCATGGAAGAGCAATCAGAGGACTGGGACCGCCAGTACAAAGAAGGCCGCTGGCATTTTCTCAATGACATCAAAGAAGCGGCCCGCTACGGCATTCTCTCCGCATGGCTGAGCCAGACTAAAGCGACACAAACCGTACTGGACGTAGGCTGCGGTGAAGCAATCTTGTATCACTATCTCAAAGCTGCAGGCCTGCAACACTATTGTGGTGTCGACCTGTCTGAAACCGCATTGAGCAAAGCCGAAGTGAACCCAGATGAGGCACAGCTGGTTCAATCTGATCTGGAAAGTTTCTCTCTCAACACCGGACAAAAGTTTACGGCGATTGTCTTCAATGAAGTGCTTTATTTCTGCGAAGATCCGGAGCAACAGCTCAAGCGATATGCGGAGTTTTTGGAGCCCGATGGTGTCATCGCAATATCCATGTACACACCCGCCCGCGAAAAGTCCGGTGCGCACAAATCACTCCAAAAGGTCTGGACTGAAACAGACAAGGCCACGCACTGGCAAGTGCTGGATGATTTAGAGCTGAACTCCCGCTCAAAGAACGTCGGTTGGAAGCTCCGCCTCGTTAAACCTGTCCGCTCGACTGGCTGAAGTCGCGCTTCGCTTCTTCGAGTGACTCCTGAGAACTGAGCCATACTGCTGCGGCGTGGGCGGAAGTTATCTTGAAATACACCTCCAAAAACTCAGAACACCCTTCGCCATGATCCAGATGGTGGGTCAGCAAGCCAATAGGCTCACTCGCATTCGTCCGCCGCCGGCAGAGCTGAAGGTCCAACCGCTTCCGCGCTGCGTCCCAACCAATAAAGCGTTTGTTCTTTTTCCATTTGATGATGTCCAAGTGGCTTTGCAGGCGCGGCAATCGGAAATGGTTGATCCATGTAAAGGCTGAGAGGCCATAATCACCTTGTTGCTGCAATAGTTGCACGGCGCGTGGAGCAATCCTGTTCCAAGGCGGTACAAACAGCGGCACAAAGCGCTCAGCAAACAAGCTTTGCAGGACCTCTTTGCCCTCTAGAAGTTCCTTCTCCATTTCCAAGGCAGTCCGCCGCCAACCAAACTCACTGGCTTTTTCACCACGAGATTTATCCTGATAGTTCTTATGCTGCCATCCGTGATGAAGCACCTGAACAGTGTGTGTATCCGCCAGGCGCTGGGCCAAAGCCTCTGTCGCAAACCTCGGGATAACTGCAAGCGAAAGCGGAATAGTGAACCGCTCAGAAAAGTCAATCAACTCATCCAGTTCTGACGTAGGCGAAACCGCATCATCATCGCGCCACCAAAACCTGACAGTGCGCCCACGCTCTGCAAACCAATCCAGATGCTGAATGAGTGCCTGCTCAAAAATCTCCTGATCCCTGTCGGTAGCTTTATCTTTTGTGGGGGTGAGCTCAACAGTGAGAGCAGGGCTAGAGGTCACGAGAAACATTCCTTTCCCAGATGATCCCAACTGTACTGTCTAAAGCCGTCTCCATACCAAGATCAGCAGCAAGTATCTGCGCTGAAATCTCTGCACCATTTAGCGCTACATGCAGATCAGGGGCAGGAAGACCAAGCGCTTTCTGAGCTGCTTGAGCCAACGTGTTTGGACTGAGAACCTTCTCTGGCACGGCCACTGCCCTGCGATGCTTCATCAGGCTGATGGCACGCTGTGTCTGTTCTGTCTCCGCTTCCTGCGCAAAGGGAACCAGCACAGACGGAATGCCTGCGCGCAGGATATCGACCACCGTGTTGTAGCCAGCTTGCGAAATGGAGAGTTTGGCGTTCTTCAAAAGAGCAGGGAAGTCCTTACGCGCCCGCTCAATGATCAGCTCAGAGGACGAATGCCGTGAAAGCTGATGAAACTCTGCCTCGGGAATGTCATGTCCAACCAGCACCCGCCACTTAGGTGTGGTGTTTGGGGGCATGTGGTTGGGAGCTGAAAGCGCAGCCCGCAGCAAAGCAGAGCCAACAGCACCGCCGCCGCAGGAAACAATCACCTCATCAGTTCCATCCGCTGAAGTCGCCTCTGTCGAACGATCATCGCTAATGTAACCCGTGTACCGAACATGTGAGCTGACCCGATAAGCAAAGGGGAAGCTGTCGCCCAGTGTGATAAGCTGCGGATCAGAGTGGACAAGAATGCGGTCGTAAAAGGCCGTTGCCTGCGAGGCCATCCACTCTTCCTTCCAAGCCTCATCCTTACGCACCAGAATATCGCGGACTGAGCAGACCACCCACGGCGGAGACGACTTGGTGCCAGCACATTCCAGAAGCCGGGTCATCTCAGCAGCAAACATACGCCTGCCAAACGGGTAGGTCTCAGTGATCAGTAGATCAAAATGCTCAGAGGAAAAGGCCGAGAGTGTTGCCGCAATACGCTTCTCCCACCACGCTTCATCGATTGGATTGTCATGCTCGTCCAGCAGCACATCAAATTTGGCACTTGCCGCACGAACTGCAGGCAGCTGCACCACAGACAGTCCACCACAGTCCAGAGTCGCAGGAATGCGGTTACCAGTGGCGAGCGTCACAGCAATACCTTGACGGACCAGTGCTTTTGCCAGCGCAACAGCCCGCACAATATGACCTGAGCCAAGTAGGTGCTGAACATGAATGAAGGCTTTCATCATCGGCCTCCGTGCACTCTCCGCTTAAACTGGTGATGTTCAAGAGCCGCATGGAGAACTTTGTCCAACCCTCTGGCTCCAGCTTCCAGACTGTGGTTCTTGTGAATGTTCTCTATGGCGGCAAGCCCCATGTTCTCACGTTTATGCGGGTTTTTGATGAGAGACATCAGGTTCTGCGCCAATGCCGAGGCATCCCCTTCATCAGAAAGCAGGCCGCTGGTGCCTTCCTCTACGATGTCAGGAACCCCAAACACCCGTCCACCCACCACAGGCAAGCCGCAGGACTGGGCTTCCAGAAACACAAAACCAAAGGCTTCACGAATGGCGGGCCAGACAAACACGTCGTGAGAGCGATAAAGCCGTGGCATTTCCTGCCATGGGATCAAACCAACAAACTCTGTGCGTTCCGGATCAAACAGCGGCTCAATCTCACCGCGGGCAGGGCCATCTCCAGCGATTGTCAGTCGCCATGGCAGATCTGCAATCTGCTTCAATGCAGCCGCCAGCACCATGTAAGAAAACTGCTTGTCCCCCTCACGCATCATGCCGGCGCAGAGCAAGCGTATCTTCCCGTCCGCAGAGCCTTTGGTAACGCTGTGGCTGACTTCGAACTTCGCAGTCTCTAGAAAGGGCGGAAGCACTGTCAGAACATCATCATTCAACACCTCTTTCAGACATTGAGCATCTGCGTTGGTGAGTGCAACAACCTGATTAGCCTGCGCTAGGGCAGCATCGGCTGCATTAAACCCAAGCGCCCAGTTGCCGGCCTGCCGTTTCGGTGCGCGGCTCGCCTCCACCACCACATAAGAAATGTTGAACTTGGCGCAAAGGTAAGGGCCAATCCAGTCTGGAGCTTTGTGATAGAGATGATAGGTGAGAAACACATCCGGCACATCACCACGCTCAATCCAGCGTTCCGCGATTACCTTGGCTTCAGCGATCGCAAGCTCTTTCACTTCCCGCGTAACATCTTCGCCGCCCTCTGCCCGCCAACTGCGGAAAGTAGACGCCACATCTACCTCATGCCCTGCCAGCTGTAATGCCCGCACAATCAGACGACCCATGGTCCGGTCCCCCGAAGGCACAGGATGGTCGATTGGTTTCATGGGAGCGGTAAAGGCAACTTTCATGAGCAAGGCTCCAGGCTTCTCGAAAACTGTTCTTCCAGAAAATCCAGACCGGGCGAGGCGCTGAAACGATCATGCACACTTCGAAACGCGTTACTGCCAAGGCGCTCGCGCTCTGCGGGTTGTGTGATCAGTGAGAGAAGTGCTTCCGAAAGGGAGGGCACATCTTCTGGAGGGCACAACACGCCGGTTTGCCCGCTCTCGATGATTTCAGGCAGCGCTGACACCTCAGTCGAGACACAAGGCAGCGACATAGCTTGTGCCTCCATCACCACATTAGGCAATCCGTCCCGATCTCCTGATTTGGAGACACGGCAAGCGAGAGCAAAAATGTCTGCCTTTTTCATCTGGTCCAAAACCCGTGCCCGAGGTTGTGGGCCGAGCCATGAAATCCGGTCATCCAGACCAAGCTGTTTGCCAAGGTCCTCTAACGATTGAGACAACTCACCTCCACCAACATGAGTGAAGTGCCAGTTCAACGCCTTGGGCAACTCACTGAATGCACGCAGCAAGATATCGTAGCCCTTCTTGTCCACCAGACGCCCCACGGAAATGATTTGAACACTGTCTTTTCCTGTTCCGTCTCGCAGGGTGGCAGGACGCGGAGCCTCAGGAAATCCGCAAAAATCTAGACCATGATAAACAAGGCTGATCTTGTCAGGCTCCGCGCAAAGAGATTGCAGGTAAGCAAGGTTAGCTTTGGTGCAGGTCACACCCCAGGCGGCATCCGCCAGCTTAGTCTCAAGCTCCCATCGCTCAGTAGTCCAGATGTCTTTCGCATGGGCGGAAAACGACCACTTGCGGCCAGAAAGCATGGCTGCGTACCGGGCAACTGTGCAGGGGCTGTGAAGGTAATGCGTGTGTATCCAGATGACGTCAGAGGGTAACTCATGAGCCATCACACAAGCTTGCCCCCAACGGCGAAACCGTTCCGCATTCCTCTTGTGTTTCAGGTCGTGCTCAAAGCAAGCTCTGGCGGCAGCATAAGTCGGCTGCGTCTTTGCCCAGTCCATAGCGCGCTTCACGCGTGGAGGATCGTCTTTCAGATACTCAGTCAGATAGAGCACATCTGCCGTAATCTTCTCATGCACGTCATGCACATAAGGATCATACGGGTGACGTAAAGCGACAATGAGTTGCTCCACACCTTGCTCCTGCAAGCCATAGATCTCCTGCGCAATAAACGTTTCAGAAAGACGCGGATACCCTTTAACCACGACTGCAATACGACCTTTCTCCATCGCTACCCCGTCTTGCAAGTCAGTTTAGGATCAGCAGAAACATTCAATCGTTGCATCAAGGCCTGATCACTCATGCCAAGAATTTCAGCGGTTCTGAGATTGATCACATCAAGCCCGCCCAAGTAATTCTCTGAATGGGCGTGAGATGGTGGGGCAATAAACGGAAGATTGGCGAGTGCCTTTACCATCAGCTCTACACTTGGGTAGGAGTCGATGGGCAGCATCTGCGCAAGGCCAAGCCGCTGGGCCTGCTCCGCACGAATGGCTTGTTCTCTGCGAGGCACAACACGCGGAACCAGCAAGGCCGGATTGTCGAAGGAAAGGACCTCACAGAAAGTGTTGTAACCGCCCATGCCAATCACAGCTGTTGCATTGGCCATGTAAGGCTCAATCTCTGGTGTGAAGCGCAGGATCTCAACATCGCGCAGATGCGAAGCACGAGTTGTAAAAGCCTCCACATCCGCCTTGCTCATGAATGGGCCAAGCACAATGAGAGCAGGGAAGAGTGGACGCAACCGGGCTTCATAAGCACGCATCACCCAATCCACCAGCTCAACGCCATCTCCGCCACCACCGGGCGTCACCAGCACATAAGGCGCACCATCAAACGGGGCTGTGAAATCCTGAGCTGAACTTGGCATTGACCGGCGCAGATAGCCGGTAAACAGCGTCTTTTGCATCACAGACTGGTCAAAGCCAAGTCCATCCAGCGGGTTGTTCATAACGGATGGGCCGTAAACCCAGATCTCGTCATAAAGATCATTGAGGGCAGGGTAGGCCCGTTTGCGTAGCCATTCTTCCTTCAGCACCAACGGATCATCCATCACATCGCGAAGGCCCAGCACCAAGCGCGTCTTCTGCCCTTTCAGGTACTGAAGCGTAGGCAGAACCTCGCTGCGCAGTCCAAGAGGCTCTTTGTCGACAATGAAGATATCCGGCTTAAACACCTTTGCAGTGTGCTCGATGATTGATGAGCGGATTGCGATCGTCTCATTGATGTCCAGTTGCAGCGAAAGGGAGGTGTACTCCCCGCTACGCAGTTTGATCACTCCGGGTATGCGGACGAAATCAACTCGGGAGCGAAACTCGAAACTACCAATTATAGGGGAGCCGGAAAGGATGAGGACGGACATTTCCGGGAAGGAGCCAACCAGAGATTGAGCGATTGTCCGGCATCGCCGCAGGTGGCCAAGGCCAAAGGTGTCGTGGCTGTAAATCAGAATTTTTGGCGTCATTACCGTCATGCGCTTCTTATTCCATCTGCTGCGCACAAACCTCAGCGTCAGATCATAGAAGTGGGGGAGGACCACCAGACAACAGCAAAACCAGTCCATCCGCTGATAGCGTCAGAACAGAACCCCAAAATCCAAGGGATGAAGAGGGTTTTGTGCCGTTTTTTTAAGATCTTGAAGCGTAAAGTTCCCTTGCGTCAGTTGAAGTGTAAATCGCATCGCCTCAGTTTGGGTTAGCCTGGCCTGAGCTTAATCGGAGTGGACATGGAAAAATCGCTTTTCCAATTCATCTGGAAGAACTCGGCCCGCTATCAAGTGGCGATTCTTCTAGTCACCTTATTGTCCTATCCGGTCAGTTACATCCTGCTGGATCTGCCTAAGACAATTACCAATGAAGCAATTCAGGGTAGCAATTTCCCGGTAGAGTTTTGGGGTGTCCAACTCGGGCAAATCGAGTACCTGGCGGTGCTTTGTATTTTGTTCTTGGTTCTTGTTGTCGTTAGCAACTGCATCAAACTCTACCTCAATATCTACAAGGGTAGACTGGGCGAGAGGATGCTACGCCAGTTGCGGTTTGAGCTGTTTCAGCGCGTACTCCGCTTCCGCCTGCCTCACTTTAAGAAGGTCAGCTCCGGCGAGATCATACCAATGATTACCGCTGAGGTCGAGGATGTAGGTGGTTTTGTTGGCGAGGCCTTTGCCCTGCCAGCCTATCAGGGCGGCATGTTGGTGGTGCAGGTTGGCTTCATTTTCATGCAGGATCCACTGCTCGGTCTGGCAGCTATTTCGCTATATCCGGTGCAGGGCTACATCATTCCCAAATTGCAGCAAAAGGTCGTGCGACTGTCGCGCCAACGCGTGAAGAATGTGCGCGTGATTGCGGATAAGGTTGGCGAGAGTATCTCCGGTATTTCAGAGATCCATAGCAATGACACCTCGGCCTGGCATTCTGCGGACCTATCTGATCGGCTCTACCGCAACTTCCGCATTCGCTTCGATATCTACAATCGCAAGTATTTCATCAAGTTCGTCAATAACTTCATGAACCAGCTGACGCCGTTCTTCTTCTACTTCATCGGCGGTTATCTGGTCATCAAAGGCCAACTCAGCATAGGCGCGCTGATTGCTGTGATCGCAGCCTACAAAGATCTGGCGGGCCCATGGAAAGAGCTGTTGGCGTACTATCAGATGACCGCAGACGTTTCAGTCAAATACCAGACCGTTGTTGAGAACTTCGATCCACCAGATCTATACGATAAGCAACGCCTCTTGGAAGATGAAACGCTTCCGCTATCCGGTCCGCTCACGCTCGATAAGCTTGGCCTTTCAGGTGCAGGAACAGGGCAGGAGGTTCATGGTGTTTCACTTATTGTTGAACCCGGTAAACCTCTGGCTGTCACAGGCATAGATGGGTCAGGACGGGCCGAGCTGCTGCAAATGGCAGCGGGCTTGCTCAGTCCAACCTCTGGCTCGGTCAGTGTCAATCAAACCAGTTTTGAGAACCTGTCGGAATCCACGCTGGGCCGGCAAATCGCCTATGTGGGTGGGCACCTTCATGTCTGGACGGGGACTATTCGCGACAACCTGTTTTACGGCCTGCGCCACAGACCGCAAGAGACCATCGACTACGAAGGCAGTGACCTGAAGAAGCGCCAGCGCCAATTACGAGAAGCGGAGATGACGCTCAATCCCTTCTTTGATCTCAAGGCGCGCTGGGAAGACTTTGAGCAGGCAAACGCCAGCTCCATGCAAGAGCTGGAGGAGAGAGCCCTCGAACTCTGCAAAGTCGCAGGTTTCTCGCGAGATCTCTATCTTTTAGGCGTGGAAACGGTCATTGATCAGCGTTACTGCGAGGAAGTGAACTGCGAACTGGTGCCAAACCTGCTCGCCGCCCGAAAAGCCTTTTGCGAGAAGATTAAGGGGGATGCGCGACTACAAAATCTGGTTGAGTTCTGGGATCCGGAAAAGTTCAACATGTCGGCCAATCTGGCGCAGAACCTGTTCTTTGCCAGCCCCAAAGAACACTTTATGACCATCGAGCATGTCCCGACCGATCCGCAGATCTCAGCCTTCCTCAAACAAACCGGCTTTGATGTGCTTCTTAGCGACATCGGCCTCAAAATCGCAACGACCATGGTGGAACTGTTTGCAGATGTCAGTGCAGACAGTGACCTGTTAAACAGATACTCCTTCATCAGCCGCGAAGATCTGCCAGAATTTGGTCGTATTGTGAATGAACAGAAAGGTGGCCAGCGCAGAAGACTGAAGGATGTCGACAGAGCGCGCCTCATCGCCCTTGCACTCAAACTCATCCCCGCCAAGCACCGTCTTGGTGTTTTGGATGATGAGATGCGGGACAAGATCGTCGCCGCCCGCGCTCAGTTTATTGAGAGTGTAGGCAAGGACAACGAGCGCTTCGAGTTCTTTGATCCGGAAACATACCTGACCACGCTCAGTATTGAAGACAATCTGGTCTTTGGTCATGCAAGGCTGGACCGCCGCGATGCGCGCCAGAAAATCCAGCAGGTTCTGCAGGAACTGGTCCGGGAGCGCGATCTCATTGTCCCGATCCGCCGCGCTGCCTTCGATTATCACGTGGGAGTGGCCGGTGCGAAGCTGTCTTCACACCAGCGTAGGTTGATATGTCTGGTCCGCGCATTGTTGAAAAACGCTCATATATATATTCTGGACGAGACAGCAAACAGCGCCAGTGCGACCGACAAAGAGCTGCGCACAGACCTTAAAAAGCTGATGTCAGATAAAATTTTCATGTTTGGAGTAAGTAATGAGACCGTCGCTGAGGAGTTTGAAACGGCGGTTCACCTAGAAAATGGGAGGGTTATCGAGAGATAGTCTTGGGAACTATGGTGAAACAAAGGCGAGATGGTGTGAGCTGTAACACAGATTGCTGGATTGAGTTCAGCTATGCTCATCAAGTTATTGGGAGGGAAATGTGACTATAGATGCTGAAGTCCAAGCTTTGAGCCGCGTCCCTCTCTTTGAAGGACTGGAACCGAGTAAACTTCGTCTCCTCGCGTTCATTAGTGATCGCATGGAGTTTCAGGAAGGGGAACATTTGTGCCATCAGGGAGATGATGGCGACAGTGCATTTGTTGTCCTTTCTGGTGAAGTTGCTGTGTTTGTTGATGAAAATGAGGTTGCGCGGGTCGGACAATATGCCATCATTGGTGAAATTGCGATTTTGTGTGATGTACCAAGAACTGCCACTCTGCAGTCGGTTGGAACAACACATATCCTCGCAATATCTAAGGATGACTTTCTGAAACTCATCGCGGAGTTCCCGAAAGTCTCATTGGAAATCATGCGTGTGTTGGCGTTGCGATTGGAAAAGACGACCAGAGAACTAGCGCAGGCTCGGCCTGCGTCCACTTGAAAGGCCAGATTACTTGAACGAGTTTTCTCTTAAAATTTGGGGTGTTCGCGGTTCAACAGCTGCTGCTGGTCCCGAAACTCTTAGATACGGCGGAGAAACAACCTGCTTTGAAATACGGGCGGGGGACGTTCTGTTGATGGTCGACTGTGGGTCTGGTGCACGCAATCTGGGCAAGGAAATGATGAGAGGCCCACATCGCGACATCGACCTTCTCTTCACACATACTCATCTGGACCACATCTGTGGTCTGCCCTTCTTTGAGCCTGCCTACGATCCAAACTTCCGCATCCGGCTGACGGCAGGCCATTTCAGTGATCCCTGCGACCTGAAGGATATCATCTGCCGGATCATGTCCCCCCCTATTTTCCCGGTAGGAGCCAACACGTTATCTGCTGTTTCCTTTAAAAGTTTCAATGCAGGTGACACCCTGAAGAAAGACAATGGCCTGATAATCAAAACAGTTGCGCTAAACCATCCGGGCGGAGCCTGTGGCTACCGGATGGAGTACAATGGTAAGGCCATGTGCATCATCACAGATCACGAAATGGGGAGCGCTCATCACGACGCTGCTGTCCTAGATTTTATCCGTGATGCTGATGTTGTGATCCAGGATGGGATGTACACCTCAGCTGAATACCCTAAATATAAGGGTTGGGGACATTCCACATGGGAGCATGTGGTCGGAATATGCCAGCGCGCCAACGTGAAAACGCCCGTGATCTTTCATCACGATCCGCGGCGCACGGATGATGAACTGGACGAAATCGGTTTGGCCGCTCAACAGATGCATCCACGAGCTATCGTGGCCTCTGAGGGGATGGTCTTCAAACCATAAAGTTCACGCACCCGTCGCTCGCTGTTGATCTGATGAAATTGCGAGCAAACCAGCAACGCCAACGAAATGGTGTGACGGGAGGAAAGTGTGGCAGTTGGAAGTGGTCCAGAAAACTCCGATCCCTCAAAAAAACGCGGATCTGACAAAAAAACGAATGTGGACTTGAGCGAGAAATTCCACGGCATTTCCTACAAGAAAAAAGCTGAACCCTCCCTCTACCAGCAGATAAAACGCGGCGTCTTGGGACCCAAAGCCCCGGAAGGGGATCTCCCACTGCGTGTCCGCCGCGAAGTTGCCCGCCAGGAAGCAGCATCCGAGCGCCTCATTGGTATCGTCCAGCTTGGCGTTATCATCTTCTTTGCGATCCTCTATGCGCTTGCCCCTCGCGCAGAAGGCACAATGGGCTTCAACTTTGTCCCTATCGCCTTTTCCTGCTACTTGGTCTTTACCCTCATCCGAATTTACGTCTCCTTCAAAACCATTCTGCCGGTCTGGTATCTGGTCCTCTCTATTATGGCAGACGTGGCGCTTCTGGTTGGGCTGATTTTCTCCTTCCATATCCAGTATGCCCAGCACCCGACCTTCTACCTCAAGGCCCCAACCTTGATGTACCTGTTCCTCTTTATCGCCTTGAGAGCATTACGTTTTGACCCAAGATACGTGATCCTCACCGGTGTCTTCGGAGCGCTGGGGTGGCTCGGATTGGTGTTCTACGCCCTCACTTATCAAGGCGGTTCAACGCTCATAACCCGCAACTACATTGAGTATCTCACAGGCGAAGCTGTACTCATCGGAGCTGAGCTGGATAAGCTGATCATCATCCTCTCGGTGACGGCATTGCTCGCTCTGTCCATCTTCAGAGCCCGCCGAACCTTCTTTTCCGCAATTCGCCAGAAGAATGCGGTGAAAGATTTGAGCCGCTTCTTCACCCCGGAAGTGGCCAGTTCCATTGTGGAATCTGAAAGCAGACTCAAAGCTGGTACCGGTGAAATCAGAGATGTGGCCGTCTTGCTGGTCGATATCAGATCCTTCACCAAAACCGCTGCAAAGCTGCCTCCTGAAACCACCATGCGCGTGCTCAGCCTTTACCAAAAGAAGGCAGCCAAAGCGATTTTGGGTGAGGGAGGCAAGATCGATAAGTTCCTCGGTGACGGTATCCTCGCCACCTTTGGCGCCGTCTCGGATACAGAAACTTACGCAGCAGATGCGCTTCGTGCAGGTGTTGAGCTAGCCCACATTCTGGAAGAAGAAAGTGCTGATCTGGAAGCCGCAGGCTGGCCAATGAAGTTTGAAATCGGTGTTGGCGTGGCAGCAGGCCCGGTCAGTGTTGGTATTGTCGGGGTACGGGACCGTTTGGAGTTCACAGTGATTGGAGATGCCGTGAACCGCGCAGCGAAGTTGGAGGCTGCCAACAAAGTGCAAGGCACACGGTTCCTGACGGACGGAGCGACTTATTCCATGGCCCTACGACAAGGGTATAAGGGAAATATGCTAGATTTAAAGTCCGAGTGTGTTGCAGGAATCACCGGAAAAGTAGACCTTGTGGCTTTGGCATGAGAACGATTTTCTCATGCCGACCCGCATAACAGCATTTTGCAGCTTTCAAAGAATTTTGGCGGGAGCTTTGAAAGACGCGGGGCAAACAAAATGAATCGGGATGGGATTCCATGCAACTTAACAATGAAATTGCAGCCGTAGTAACTGGCGGCTCATCAGGTCTTGGCGCGGCAACCGCACGGAAATTGGCCAGCCACGGCGTGAAAGTAACTCTTTTTGACGTGAACGAAGAAGCTGGTAATGCACTTGCACAGGAAATCGGTGCTCAGTTTGTAAAAGTTGACGTCACCAGCGATGACAGCGTGAAAGCAGGTCTGGATGCAGCTGAAGCAGCGCACGGCCCAACGCGCATCCTCGTCAACTGCGCAGGTATCGCACCAGTTGCCAAAACCACGTCTCGTGGTGAACCGCACCCAATGGACATGTTCCAGACGGTCATCAACGTGAACCTGGTTGGCACGTTCCGCTGTACATCGTTTGCTGCAACACGCATGGCAAACCTTGACCCGCTCACAGAAGATGGTGAGCGCGGTGTGGTCATCTCCACCGCATCTGTCGCAGCGTTTGATGGTCAGATCGGTCAGGCAGCTTACGCCGCGTCCAAAGGCGGTATTGCAGCTCTGACACTGCCTGTTGCTCGTGACCTGTCCAAATCCGGCATCCGCGTAATGACCATTGCGCCGGGCATCTTTGAAACCCCAATGCTGCGCGGCCTTTCTCAGGAAGTGCAGGATTCTCTCGGTCAGCAGGTTCCATTCCCATCCCGTCTGGGTCGTGGTGATGAGTATGCACAGCTGGTTGAAGCTATCTGCACCAACCCAATGCTGAACGGCGAAACTATCCGTCTGGATGGCGCGATCCGCATGGCTCCGCGTTAAGTTTTTATGGCCTGGGAGCGCTCAGCTCTCAGGCCAGCTTTTGTCCTTGAAGACAAAACCTACCTATAAGGTCTAATCCTAAGGTCGACTAAGTGCTTAGGTACACGCTCGTGCAGTGATATCTTAGTCCTGCTAAGTTCGTCAGATTGTAATTACAGATCTGATTCCTCGAGACCTTCATGGCGACCTATACCAGCTCCACCCCGCAGCAGTTTTTTGGCAAGCTTCCTGAGCAGACGGATGTTCTGATCATTGGCGGCGGCGTTATCGGCACCTGTACAGCCTACTGGCTGGCGAAAAAGGGTGTGAACGTGACCCTCTGCGAAAAAGGCCGCGTTGCAGGCGAGCAGTCCAGCCGTAACTGGGGCTGGGTACGCCAACAGGGCAGGGATGCTGCTGAGCTTCCAATTTCCATGGAAAGCAATCGGCTCTGGCAGCAACTGATGAAGGAAACCGGTGAGGATCTCGGTTTCCGCCAGCACGGTGTCTACTATCTGGCTGAGAAAGAAGAAGAACTCAAAGGCTACGAGAGTTTTTTGGAACTCGCCAAACAGCACCAGCTCGATACGCGGTTGCTGAGCAAAGATGAAATCTACGCTGAAATTCCGGGCAAACCAGGTAAATGGATTGGCGGTATGGTCACCCCAAGTGATGGTCGTGCTGAACCTTGGGTCGCCGTACCTGCCATCGGGCGAGCTGCCGAGCGTAACGGCGCTGTTATCGTTGAGGACTGCGCAGTCAGAACACTGGAGTTTGAAGGTGGCAAGCTGACCGGTGCTGTGACGGAGAAGGGAACAATCAAAGCAGACCGAGTGTTGATTGCAGCAGGTGCATGGTCATCACTCTTCGCGCAAAACCTCGGCGTGTCCATGCCGCAGCTGTGCGTACGTGCAACTGTGGCAGCGACCAAAGCAGCGCCCGATCTCTTCAATGGCGATGCTGCAGACGGCACATTTGCATTCCGCAAAAGAGTAGATGGGGGCTATACCCTTGCAGTGAGTGACATCCATGATCACTACATCGGTAAGGATTCCTTCCGCCACCTCTTCAAATGGCTTCCTGCAATCAAAGCATCTTTCAAAGGCATCACCTTTGGCATGAACGCGCCGAAGAACTATCCGGATGCCTGGAGCCACAAACGCCGTTGGACAGGAGATGAAATCACGCCGTTCGAAACCTGCCGTGTCCTGAATCCCGATCCTAGTCCAAGAGCTTTGAAGCGTATTCAGGAGCGTCTGGTCGATCGCTTCCCGCAGCTTAAAGATCTGCAGCTGGAAGAAAGTTGGGCTGGAATGATTGATGCTATGCCAGACTTTGTCCCAATCATGGATGAAGTGCCTACGCAACAAGGTGTCTTTATCGCAACCGGATTCTCCGGCCATGGCTTTGGTATCGGACCTGCAGCAGGCCGCGTCATGGCGGATATGTTGATGGGTAAACCAGCAGGGTATGACCTGACCCGCTTCCGTTACTCCCGTTTCTCCGATGGCTCCAAGATTGAGCTCGGACCGTTTATCTAAGTTTCTTGAGTTAGTGACGTGATTTATTCAGAAAAGACACCGCAGCAGTTCCATGATGAGCAGCCGCAGGAAACAGACGTGCTTATCATCGGTGGAGGCATCATTGGTGTCTGCACTGCCTACTATCTCGCAAAGAAAGGCGTCAGTGTTACCCTCTGCGAAAAGGGCCGCGTAGCGGGTGAGCAGTCCAGCCGCAACTGGGGCTGGATCCGCCAGCAAGGCCGGGATGAGCCAGAAATTCCTCTTTCCATCGAAGCGCGCCGCCTCTGGGCAGAGCTGAGCAAAGAAACTGGCGAAGATCTTGGCTACAGCACAACGGGCGTCTACTACCTTGCTGAAAAGCATGAGGACCTGGAGAACTTCGAGAAGTTCGTCCAGCTAGGCAGGAAGTACGATCTCGACACCTGCATGATTTCAAGAGCACAGGTCCACGAAGACATCAAAGGCAAAGAAGGTCGCTGGATTGGTGGAATGCACACCGCCACTGATGGCCGGGCTGAACCCGGACAAGCGACACTGGGCATCGCCAAAGCCGCGCAACGCCTCGGAGCTGTCATCTGCGAAAACACAGCGGTCCGCACGCTGGTGAAGTCCGGGGGCAACGTTGTTGGTGCTGTAACAGAGCAAGGCGAGATCAAAGCAGGACAGGTGATATTGGCCGGTGGGGCGTGGTCCTCTCTGTTTGCAGCCAACGCAGGCATTAAGCTGCCACAGCTCTCTGTAGAGCTGACAGTGGCTGCAACCGAAGCGGTGCCGGATGTCTTCCCTGCCAATGCTTCTGACAACACCTTCGCCATGCGCCGCCGTCAGGATGGCGGTTACACGCTGGCTCTCAAGAACAACCAGACCCACCACATCGGCTTGGATTCCTTCCGCTTTCTGAAACAGTGGCTGCCAAACATGGCGGAGAACTTGAAGGGCACCAGCATCAAACCATGGTCACCGAAAAACTATCCGGACCACTGGATGCAAAAGCGCCGTTGGAACGGAGCTGATACAACACCATTTGAAGCCATGCGTGTCCTGAACTCCATGCCGGATCAAAAGGAACTCGCGGCGCTGACACATGCCCTCGCAGACCGGTTCCCGCAGCTCAAAGGAACCAAGCTCCAATCAGCTTGGGGCGGCCTGATTGACGCAATGCCCGACTTCCTGCCTGTGATTGATCAGGCACCTGCTCAGGAAAACCTGCACATTGTAACGGGCTTTTCTGGTCACGGATTTGGAATCGGTCCATCCATAGGGCGGCTTATGGCAGACGTGCTCACAGGAAAACTGGCGGGGCACGATCTCTCCAGTTTTGCCTTTAACCGCTTCTAAAACCAGGAAGACTTGAGGCGCCGGCAGACGACACCCGAGAAATGCTCAAGCGAACAGAAGGGGAGAGGCGTACCGGCGGGTACTCTTTTTCTCTTTAGTGGTGTAAGCTGAAGAAAAGTTGCCAAATTAGTCCGATAAAACTAACTATACCGCAACGCGTAGATAACATTTCGCCAGATTGGGGTTTTCAATGCCAAACTATCGTTCACGCACATCCACACACGGCCGCAACATGGCAGGCGCCAGAGGTCTGTGGCGTGCAACCGGTGTTAAGGAAGGTGACTTCGGCAAGCCGATTATTGCTGTCGTAAACTCCTTCACGCAGTTCGTGCCTGGCCACGTGCATTTGAAAGACCTCGGTCAGCTTGTCGCTCGTGAAATCGAACAGGCCGGCGGCATCGCAAAAGAGTTCAACACCATCGCTGTCGACGACGGCATCGCGATGGGCCACGACGGCATGCTCTATTCGCTGCCATCTCGTGAACTGATCGCCGACTCCGTAGAGTACATGGTCAACGCACACTGCGCTGATGCCATGGTCTGTATCTCCAACTGTGACAAGATCACCCCGGGCATGCTGATGGCGTCTTTGCGTCTCAACATCCCAACCGTGTTTGTGTCCGGTGGACCGATGGAAGCGGGCAAAGTAACGCTCGCAAACGGTGAAAAACGCAAAGTTGACCTTGTCGACGCAATGATCGCCGCAGCCGATGACAGTGTTTCTGACAGCGATGTTCAGAGCATCGAGCGCAGCGCATGCCCGACTTGTGGGTCCTGTTCAGGCATGTTCACCGCGAACTCCATGAACTGTCTGACCGAAGCTCTGGGTCTGTCCCTGCCGGGCAACGGATCTACGCTTGCAACACACGCAGACCGTAAACGTCTGTTCATCGAAGCAGGTCATCTGATCGTGGATCTGGCCAAGCGCTATTACGAACAGAACGACGAAAACGCTCTGCCGCGCAACATTGCAAACTTCAAAGCCTTTGAAAACGCAATGACAATGGACATCGCCATGGGTGGCTCCACCAACACCGTTCTGCACCTGCTGGCTGCTGCTCAGGAAGGTGAAATAGACTTCACCATGGACGACATCGATCGCTTGTCCCGCCAGGTGCCAGTCCTCTGTAAAGTCGCTCCTTCCGTTGAAAATGTTCATATGGAAGACGTCCACCGCGCAGGCGGTATCCTCGGCATTCTGGGTGAACTCGACCGCGCAGGCCTAATCGATACCTCCGTGAAGTCGGTTCACGCGAAAGATATGGCCGAAGCTCTGGAGCGCTGGGACATCAAACGCACCGACAGCGCTAGCGTGCGCGAATTCTTCTCCGCAGCGCCGGGCGGCGTTCCAACGCAGGTCGCGTTCTCTCAAAGCTCTCGCTATGAAGAAGGCGTTGATGATGATCGCGAAAACGGCGTCATCCGCTCCAAAGAGCACGCTTATTCTCAAGACGGCGGTCTGGCTGTTCTCTTCGGCAACCTTGCTGAAGACGGCTGTATCGTTAAAACCGCAGGCGTAGATGAGAGCATCCTCAAGTTCTCCGGTCCAGCCCGCATCTTTGAATCTCAAGATTCAGCTGTAAGCGCGATCCTGACCGGCAAGGTGAAAGAGGGTGACATCGTTCTCATTCGCTACGAAGGTCCACGCGGTGGTCCGGGCATGCAGGAAATGCTGTACCCAACCAGTTACCTCAAGTCCAAAGGCCTCGGCAAAGCGTGCGCGCTAGTTACCGATGGCCGCTTCTCTGGTGGTTCTTCTGGCCTGTCCATCGGCCACGTATCTCCGGAAGCGGCAGAAGGCGGCAACATCGGTCTGCTGGAAGAAGGCGATATGATCGATATCGACATTCCAAACCGCAAGATCGAAATGCGTGTTTCTGATGAAGAACTTGCATCTCGCCGTACAGCAATGGAAGCCAAAGGCAAAGACGCTTGGAAGCCAGCTGAAAAGCGTACCCGTAAGGTCTCTACCGCGCTGAAAGCATACGCTGCTATGACAACCAGCGCAGCAAAAGGCGCGGTCCGCAAGGTCGACTAAGCGTAAAGCAGATCTGAATTATCAAAGCCCCGTGGAGTTCTGCTCCACGGGGCTTTTTCTTTAAGCTCAAAATTCGAGCGCTTAGTTCGGAGCGTTCACGTACCGCAGGTAAGGCAGAACGGTTTTAACAGCACCAAACTTGCTCTCAGCATCCTCTGTAGTGACGGCTGGTGGTACGATGACATCCTCACCAACGGTCCAGTCAGCAGGTGTTGCAACGCCTTTGGCGGACATTTGAAGCCCATCCAAAGCGCGAAGGATTTCTGCGAAGTTACGGCCAACTGTCATCGGATAGGTCATCATCAGCTTGACCTGCTTGTCAGGCCCGATGATGAAAACAGAGCGTACAGTAGCTGAATCTGCAGGTGTACGACCATCGGGTAGAACGTACTCTGCAGGCAACATGTCAAAGGCCTTTGCCATCTCAAGCCCCGCATCCGCAACGATCGCGAAATCAGGTTTGCTGCCGCCAACGGCCTCAATGTCGACTTTCCACTTCTTGTGGTCCTCAACACCGTCAACGGAAACACCAAGAACCTTGGTATTTCGTTTGGCCCATTCGTCACCCAACTGGGCAACTGCGCCAAACTCCGTGGTGCAAACCGGGGTGAAGTCCTTGGGGTGAGAGAAAATGATCGCCCAGCTGTCACCGACCCAATCGTGCAGATTGATCTCTCCATGATCAGTAGGAACGGTCAAATTAGGGATCGTATCGTTTATGCGCAAAACCATGACTTGTCCTCTTCTGATATGGCATCTGGACTGAGATAAGACCGCAATATGCCTTTTTTCGGCCCGCCACTATCTTCCTTCAGATTAGTTTTCCGCGAAACAATAGAGGCAAACTACAAGAGCAGGCCATCATTGAGTTTTGGCAGAAGGCCTCCTAGTTTGACAACTTGCGGATGAAAATCTAAGGCAGTCTATGGCTTGCAAAGGCATTGGATAGGCTAAACCAATGAAATCGCCGCTCAACAGGAGATGAGAATGATCACGCCAGTGGTGAAAATGATCAAAGTGAACTGCACCCCGGAAAAGGCATTTGAGGTTTTCACTGGTGACTTTAGCAAATGGTGGCCGACCCAAACTCATTCAGTCACAGCAATGAGCGGCGGAGAGCTGCCAGATGTCTTCTGCGAGCAAAAAGAAGGCGGCAAACTCTATGAAATTGCCGGTGATGGTACACGTCATGATTGGGGCACCATCAAGCTCTTTCAACCACCTAAAGCGCTTTCAGTTCTATGGCACATCAACAATCCTGAGAGTATGGCAACCTGCGTTGACGTAACTTTTGAGAAGGATGGTGAGGGGACAAAAGTGGTCTTGAGCCACCATGACTGGGAGAAGCTCGGCGAAATCGGCTCGACAATGCGTGAAAGCTACAACAACGGCTGGGTGAGCGTGTTTGAACATCATTTCAAAGACGCGTGCAACGCAAGCGCTGAGTAATATGTAAAACCTCGCTGTCATCTCCAGCGAGGTTCTCTTTTAGTGACTATCCCCGCCAGCTCAACAATGCTTTTTCAGCTTTCCCGATCAACCAGCTCACGCAGAGCCCCAGAACGGAAAGCATAGCCACGCCGACGATCAGCTGGTCAGTCGCAAACAAAGATCCTGCCATCAGTACGTAGGCACCAATGCCATACTCGGCACCGATCATTTCTGCCGCCACCAACAGGATGATAGCGATGCTGGCAGAGATACGCGCGCCCGAGAGGATTGCGGGCAAGGCTCCCGGCAATATGATTTTCCTGACAATAGAAAGCCAGCTCATCCCAAAGGACTGCCCCATACGGATCAACCCACGCTCCACATTATCAACGCCGCCATAGGTCGCGATAACAGTGGGGAAGAAGGTGCCAAACAGGATCGTTGCGACCTTGGAACCCTCGCCAATGCCGAACCAGATGATGAAAAGCGGCAGCAAAGCGATCTTTGGAATGGGAAAGAAAGCTGATGTGAGCGGCAGCAAGCTGGCTCGTGCCAGTGAAAACAACCCAATCAGCAAACCAACCAGAATACCGAGCGCTGTTCCAATGCTCCACCCAAAAACCAGACGGTAAAGGCTGGTGCTCACATGCTTCCAAAGCAGTCCGGAGTGATAGAGATCCATAAACGCCTGAAAGGCTTCAGAAGGTGCTGGCAACACCAGATTGCTGATCAAGCCAGTGCGGGAACCAAACTCCCAGAACAGCACCAGCGCGAGAAACACGAAGGGCGCAACAAAGCGGATAGGCCGCGGTTTGAAGCCACCACCGCGAAACGGAACTTTTCTGCGATTTATCTGATCAGACATCAGCAAGCTCCCTGTCTGCTGCCAGAGCTTCTTCGCGCATCATGTGCCAGAGTTGCTGCTGAACATCTTCCAGCTCTGCTGCCCGCTCGCGCCGCTGTTCCAGTGGCATGCCAATCTGAACCACCTCACGCACCTTTCCGGGGCGGCGCGAGAGCACGATCACCTTGTGTCCGAGACGCACCGCTTCAGCCAGATTGTGGGTCACATAACAAGCCGAGAACTTCTCCCGCGCCCACAAATCAACCAGATCGTCCATCAGCAGTTCTCGTGTCTGGCTATCCAGAGCTGATAGCGGCTCGTCCATCAGTAAAAAAGCCGGGCGTACGGCAAGGGCTCGTGCAATGGCCACACGCTGCTTCATCCCGCCAGAGAGCTGGCGAGGAAGGGCATCATGAAACTCAGAAAGGTTGGTGCGTGCAAGCACATCGGTGATGATAGCTTCACACTCCTTCTTCGGCAGCTTGTGATCCTCAAGCACAAGAGAGATGTTGCCTGCCACAGTACGCCATGGCAGCAATGCGAAATCCTGAAAGATATAGGTGAGGGGATTGAGAGAGCCTTCAGGTACTTGCCCGGCAATGTAGGCAGCGCCTTGGCTCGGTTCTTCAAGCCCACCCATTAAGCGCAGCAGGGTCGATTTACCACAGCCCGAAGGACCAATGATCACGGCGATTTCACCGGGCTCAAAAGTCAGATTGATGTCTTGGAGCACCTCTACAGAACCGTAGGAATGCCTAAGATTTTCGATGGAAATTTGCATGTAATCCAACCGGATTATGGGGAAGGGGTATTGCCCGATAACGGCCAATACCCGTGTTGGATTAGAAGGTTTCGACGAACTTCGCGTCAACCAGCTTGTCGAGTGTTACGCCAGCTGGCACGAGCTTTTCGCTCTTGAACCAGTTGAGCTGATCTTCAACACTCGCCATGTTCAAGGCAGCACCTTCATTCAGACGCATCGCACCGTTGCGAATGGAAGGTGCAGCTTTCTCATATGGACGATCTGCATAAACGTACTTGTGAATAAGCTTCACCATGTCCTCTGCAGCAGCATCACCTGCGGATTTATCAACCAGAGCCGCATTGAAATCTGCCGCGCCCTTGGAGTAAGCGCCAAGGAAGGTTTTAACCAGCTCAGGATTGTTACTGGTGTTTTTCGTGGAGGTGAAAACTGTGGTCACCTGGTAGTTCGGCACATAGTCAGACACCTTACCGATCACTTCCACCTGAGGAGACTTTGCCAAGCCTTTGGCAATGTGCGGAACGATGGACCATGCATCGATCTGACCGCTCTTTAGCGCACCAATCACAGCCCCAACCTTCTGTAGAGGGCGGATTTTGATGTCTTTGCGGTCAAATCCTTCCTTGTCAGCAATCTTGTGCGCCATGTAGTGGAAGGAAGAACCGGCAGTGGTCACACCAAAGCTTTTGCCCTTCAGGTCTGCAGGTGTTTTCAGGCCAGCATCATACGCAGCTTTGGAAGCAAGGATCATCTGGCCATCAATGCCATCTTCTTCCTGCAGCGCCCCACCAATCACCTTCACAGCACCCTTGTCTGCAAGGCTGATCAGACCACCGGAAATTGCAGTAAGACCAAAATCAACGTCGCCAGATGCAATCGCAAGCGCCATTGGCTGCGCGGCCTGGAAGAACTTGAATTCCACGTCCAGACCGGCGTCTTTGAAGTAACCTTTTTCAAATGCAACAAAATTTGCGGCATGAGAAGTAAAGCGCAGGGCGCCAACGGTGATCTTCTCTTCTGCTGATGCTGTGGTCGCTAACGTTCCGGTCAGAACTGCTGCGCCCATCAAAACGCCGCTTAAAATACCGCGTACTTTCATCTCTATCCTCTTAAGTGAACGGTGAGAGAAAACTCTCGTCAATCAAAGCGTTTCCCGAAAAGTGGCAATCTGTCTTCGGGCAGTAACACGCAGGAATAAATCAAATGCAGCTGTCTGATCTTTATGAGAGACAACCGCGTCAACCAGTTCAATCGTGCATAGATTAATCATATAACGCAACCCGGCACACCTGAGACTTGCAATATTCTCAATCTGAATAGGTTCACACTCGCAACTCTGCGCATTTATATGCTGCAAATTCGAGAAGACTTAGCCAAAGATGCTTCTAGGTTTCTTTCCGATAAATCATCTGCACAAAACTCTAGTAAAAAGGCCAGAAGTGATTACTCATCTCCGGCCTCAGAATGAGTCCAATTGATGAACTCAATTTGATCTGCGATCAGCTTCAACCCTTTGTAAGAAGCTTGGTCATCACATTCTCGATGATCTGATGGCCACCATCCTGATCCAGAGACATGATGGATTCTGGGTGAAACTGAACAGCGCCAATAGGTTCACTCTTATGTTCGATCGCCATAATCACACCGTCTTTGGTCTCTGAAGTCACCTCAAAGCACTCCGGCAGCACATCACGCTTAGCAAACAGTGAGTGGTAACGGCCAACCGTCACAGGAGAACTCAGGCCATCAAACAGCACGGAGTTGTGCGTGAAGGAGACAAGAGATGGCTTGCCGTGGACCGGTACATCCAACTGATCCAGCTCACCACCAAACGCTTCTGTCAGCGCTTGAAGGCCAAGACACACACCAAAGATCGGCAGTTTACGAGCACGTGCCCGTTCAATGGTTGCCGTGCAATCAAAGTCCTTCGGTGAGCCCGGACCAGGGGAGAGAACCACCAGATCCGGATTAACCCGATCAAACACCTCATCCAGTACCGGACTACGATAGGTCACAACCTCAGCGCCAGTCTGACGGAAGTAGTTCGCAAGCGTATGAACGAAACTGTCTTCATGATCCACGAGCAGGATCTTTTTGCCCTTACCCGGCTTGGCTTTGACCACTTCCTCTTCAGATTTCAATGCAAGACCAGCTTCACGAACCGCAGCAATCATTGCTGATGCTTTCAGTTCGGTCTCGGCCTCTTCATCCTCAGGAATGCTATCGTAAAGCAGTGTTGCACCTGCGCGGATCTGAGCGATACCATCTTTGATGCGCACGGTGCGCAGGGTTAGACCGGTGTTCATATCACCGTTAAACAACACAGCACCGATGGCGCCCCCATACCAAGCACGTGGGCTCTTCTCATGATCCTCGATAAACTGCATAGCCCACCGTTTCGGCGCACCAGTCACGGTCACAGCCCATGTGTGGGAGAGGAAAGCATCCAGAGCATCCTTGCCATCAAGCAGGGTGCCTTCAATGTGGTCCACCGTATGGATCAGGCGGGAGTACATCTCGATCTGACGACGTCCGATAACACGAACGGACTCAGGCACACAGATACGGCTCTTATCGTTGCGATCCACGTCAGAGCACATGGTCAGCTCTGCTTCATCCTTGGTGGAGTTCAGCAGTTTGCGGATCTGCGCTTCATCCTCAATCGCATTTTTACCACGACGGATGGTGCCTGAAATCGGACAGGTCTCAACGCGGCGACCGCCGGTAACACGCACATACATTTCGGGTGATGCACCAACGAGGTACTCAGCATTGCCTAAGTTGATGAAGAACGAATAGGGGGATGGATTGATCTGCTGCAAACGTCGGGAAACAGCGGATGGAGGGTTGTTGCAAGGCTCGTAAAAGACCTGCCCCGGAACAGTCTCAAACAGATCACCGCGTTTGAAATAGTCAACCGCAGAACGCACCAGATCAGCGTACTCACCCGGCTCGTGATCACCACGGCGCGGTGTTTCAGTCGCTGGCTTATACGGAGTTTCCTCGCCATCACGCGGCAGACCATCCGTGGTCTTGGCGTTGAACTCAAAATCGTATTCCAGCACGTGAGCTTTGCGGCCATAGTGGTCAACGATCAGGATTTCATCCGGTAGAAACAGCACCATATCCCGCTGGTCATCAGGACGCTGCAGTTTTTGATTAATCGGCTCAAACTGGAAGGTCAGATCATAGCCAAACGCACCATAAAGGCCGAGCTGATCATCATCACAGGAAAATAGATCAACCAGCGTGCGAACAACTGAGAAGGTCGACGGTTGACGGGAACGTTCTTCCTCAGAAAAAGCACGGTCCGGTGTCTTTACGGTCAGATCGATACGGTACTCATCCGCAGAAAACTCTGTGATATCTTCATGGCCTTCCAGAGCACCAGTAACAGCTGGCATAAGCACGCAGCCACGTTCATTCAGGGCCTGAATGGTGATCTTGCGGTCATTGGACTCGATCAGCAGCGGCGGATTGGCCAGAGCCATATCCCAGCGCGTATAACGGCCCGGATATTCGTAGGATGAGGAGAGAACTGCACCGCGCTGGCGATCCAGTCTATCCATCCATTCGCTTGTACCAGCGGCATAATCAGCATTGCGGCTTTTGCGGCGGATGATAACGCCGCCTTTGCTCTTATAAGTCCGTTCTGCCGTGATCGGCATGGTCAATCCTCCGGGTCGTGCACACCAGTTTCCGATGTTTGCGAGGCGGTAGATACAACAAAGCCGCCTGCAGGGAATGCGGCGGCTTGGAAATTACAGGTCTTCAAGACATGCGTGATCAGCCACCGTCACCGGCGCCACCACCACAGCATGTTTTGAGCTTGCATAGTCATCATGCGATTTTCATAACCTAAGGAGCGAATAGGTGCAACTCCTGAAACAAAATTGCACCCACCAATAAGCAAAAGGCCACTTCAACCCATTGTGAAGTGGCCTCGTTTAGTCGCTACGAACAAGCGTGTTTGATCAGGCGATCAAGGAAGGCGTTGCATTTGTCGAGCTCGGATTTCTTGATGAACTCGTCTGGTTTGTGAGCCTGCTCAATGCTGCCCGGGCCGCAAACGACGGTAGGGATATCGAGGATGTTCTGGATGAGGCCAGCTTCTGTTCCATAAGCGACTTTGGCGTGATCATTGCGACCTGCCAGCTTCTTCGCCAAAACAGTCACGTCTGCTTCAACCTCAGTATCTAATCCCGGGATCTCTGAGAATGGAATGAACTCGATGTTGGCCTCAGGATAGACTTTGCGCATTTCCGGCAGTAACTCTTCGAAGGCGTAGCGCTCAACTTCGCCCATGCAAGCCTTGGTGCTCTCAGAAGGCAACATGCGGAACTCAAAGATCACTTCACAATGCTCTGGCACGATGTTGAGAGCAGTACCGCCTTTGATGACGCCTGTATGGGCCGTGGAGAAGGGCAGGTCATAAAGCGCGTCGCTTGGGCCGGCAGCTAATTTACGTGCTATCTCTTCCAGCTTTGTCACTAGGCGGGCGCCGTAGTGAACCGCATTCACGCCGTGAGGGGCAAGGGAAGAGTGACAGGAAAGGCCAGTAAATACTGCGCGGTAAGATGACTTGGATTTGTGCGCAACAACCACCTGCATTTCAGTTGGCTCACCAACAAAGCAAGCCTCAGCCTTGAAGTCATCACCGGCCAGCTTGTGCAGAATAGGCTGCACACCGATACACCCAACTTCCTCATCATAAGAGAACATTAGATGGAATGGCTTCTTCAGCGGTGCTTTTAGCATGTCCGGCACTTTAGCCAGAGAGCACGCAACAAAGCCCTTCATGTCACAGGAGCCGCGGCCATAAAGTAGACCCTCCTGCTCACGAAGAATGAATGGGTCAGTGGTCCAGTCCTGACCTGCGACCGGCACAACGTCTGTATGGCCTGAAAGAACGTAGCCATCCGTTCCATCACCACCGATCGTCGCAAATAAGCTTGCTTTCTCGCCAGTCTCATCTGGCAGAGTGAAAGAAGAGACCCCCAGATCAGACAGATACTCTTCGATCCACTTGATCAGGGGGAGATTTGTTTTTGCGCTGACCGTGTCAAAGCTAACCAGCTTTGCAAGGACTTCTTGGCTTGTCATTGTCATGGAAATTTCTTTCGGGAAATCAGAATCGTGAGAACCGACTATAGAAAGAGAAATCCATAAGGAAAAGTACGTTTACGAGCTTTCGTTGACCTGCCCTTGCGTTGTTTCGCCTTTACCCCACAGCCAGGCGGCTCCGCGAACACCAGAACTATCGCCGTGTTTGGCCTTGCGGATATCAAAATCATAACCGTCGGAGAAAATGTAAGGACGCATAGCTGCAGGAAGGTCCTTGTAGATCTCTTCTACGTTGGACATGCCACCAGCCAGCACAAAGCAATCTGGATCCAGTATGTTGGCAGCCATCGCCAAGGCGCGGCCCAATCGGCTCACATAACGCTGAAAAGTGCCCATAGCAGCTTCATCACCAGAGCGCATCAACTCAATGATCTCAAGGCCTTTTAAGGCTTTGCCCGTGGCATTTTCATAGTCCCACTGAAAGCCTGTGCCGGAGCAGAGTAAATCGATAGTACCATGGTGTCCGGTCCAGTTCAGTGGTCCCGGAAACTCACTTTCCTGCATCCATGGAACGGTCACGTTGCCCCATTCGCCGCCAATACCGTTGGCTCCTTTATGCGGGCGGCCATTGATGGCAATGCCAGATCCGCAGCCAGTGCCGATGATCACGCCATGGACAACTCCGCAGCCCGCACCCGCGCCATCGATGGCTTCAGACACTGCCATACAGTTGGCATCGTTTTGAATGCGCACTTCACGGCCAAGAGCATCACGTAAATCTTTGTCGAGCGGCTTGCCATTCATCCATGTTGAGTTGGCGTTCTTGACCAATCCTGTGCTTGGAGAGATGGAGCCCGGAATCCCGATACCGACGGTGCCGGTCTCTCCGGTAGCCGCTTCAACATCCGCAACAAGTCCAACAACAGCCTCTACGCAGCCTTGGTAATCATTCTTGGGTGTTGGAACACGCTTGCGAAACAGTTCTGCACCTTCGTTAGAAAGTGCCAGCGCTTCAATTTTGGTGCCACCCCAGTCAAGTCCAATTCGCATGTTCCAATCATTCCCCCGTTACATGCATATGAGGCCATGGCCTCTGCATTTATTGTTGTTCTCTGGTTTAGTCGCGTCGCTGGGGCATTTCAAATGCGCCCGCGTCGTCCCCATCCAGAGCATCCAGTTGTTTGCCGTAGCATTTAAATTTTCGCAGTATCTCTTTCATCTCGGTTGGAGAAAGAGGCGCAGGTTCTCCCAGAACCAGTGCAGAAAGATATTGATCAGCCAGTGCTTCCACTTCACCAGCGAGCCCAAATGCCTTGTTTAATGAAGGGCCATAAGCGATCTGTCCGTGATGAGCCAGCAAACAGGCTCGGCGATCTTCCAAAGCTGCAATCATCGCATCTGACAGTGCTTTAGTGCCAAAGGTGGCATAGTCCGCACATTTGATTTCATCTCCACCTGCCACAGCGACCATGTAATGAAACGCGGGTATGCCCCGGTTGTGGGTTGAAAGTGCAGTCGCACGCGGTGAATGGCTATGCACCACTGCCTTCGCAGCTTCATAAGTGCGGTAGATATCCAAATGCATGCGCCATTCGGAAGAGGGCAAATAATCTCCGTAATAGCCACCTTCCAGATCCATGAAGACGATCTTCTCCACCTCCAGGTCCTCATAGGGAAGACCAGAAGGAGTTATCAGCATACCGTTGTTGTACCGTGCGCTGACATTGCCAGAGGTGCCATGTGTCAAACCAGTGCTTTGCAAAGCACGTGCCGTCTCAATGATTTCTCGGCGAAGCTGGTTTTCAGCAATTGTCATTACACCTCTCCAGTGTGCTGCGGCCAAAACGTGAGCAAGGCTAGTGGCAACGGTTCGTCTTAGGCAATAGCGCTCAATGCGTATCCTTGTTCTCTTCTTCTCGACGCCTGCGCAAGGCCTCATTTAGGTCAGGTGCAGCAGAAACAAGGATACGTGTATACGGATGCTTTGGGTTGGAGAAGACCTCTCCGGTTGGTCCTTCCTCAACGATCCGGCCAGCATTCATCACAATCACGCGGTCTGTAATAGCTTGTACAACAGATAGATCGTGCGAGATGAACAGGTAAGCCATCCCCAGACGATCTCGCAGATCAGCAAACAGATCGAGGATCTGCGCGCGGATTGAAACATCCAGCGCTGAGACCGGTTCATCAGCCACAATCAGGCTTGGATTGGTCACCAACGCACGCGCAATAGCAATACGTTGTCGTTGCCCCCCTGAAAACTCATGAGGATATTTGTTTGCATCAGCTGAAGTAAGACCAACGCTCTCCAATACTTCGTGGACCCGTTTCCGGCGCTGTGCGCGAGACAGCTCCTTACGCATCAAATGCAATGGCTCGCCCACTGTGCGTTCAACGGTATGTCGTGGGTCAAAGCTGCCGTACGGATCCTGAAACACGGCCTGAATCCCAAGCTGAAGATCTTGCCGGTCTTTGCGAGAAACAGAATAGGGGTCTTGTCCCAGAAACTGAATGTGCCCGCCATCAGGTGGCGTGAGGCCTAATATAGTGCGGGCCAATGTGGACTTGCCACACCCACTCTCGCCCACCAGCCCCATACTCTGACGGGGCGCCACATGGAAGGACACATGCTGAACTGCACGGTGCCATTGCCGACGCGTGAAGAAGCTGGCGCGCGGAAGTGGATATTCGCGCAGCACATTACTCACCTTCAACAGCGGTTGTGTCACCTCATCGACTGGCTCTTGCCGCGGAACTGGTACATGGTTTGAAGCTTCAAACAGTTTCTTAGAATATGGGTGAGTGAGATTGTCGAACAGCTCGCAAGTTGGGCCGCGTTCAACAATCACACCATCCTTCATGATCGCCACATTGTCCGCCATATCCGCAACAACAGCCAGATCATGTGAAATGAGCAGCATTGCCATCTGCTCTTTCTTCACGATGTCCTTGAGCAATGTCAGGATCTGTGCCTGAACGGTCACGTCCAGTGCAGTTGTCGGCTCATCGGCAATAAGAACTTTTGGTTTGCAGGCAATCGCAATAGCGATGACCACACGCTGGCGCTGACCACCAGAGAGCTGGTGCGGAAAGCGATCTATCAGTCCGTATTCAAGGCCAAGGCCAACACGTTCCAGAACGTCAACGGTCTGCTCCATCGCTTCTTTGCGGGAAAGACCAAGGTGCCAGCGCAATCCTTCTGACACTTGCTCACCAATAGTGCGCGTCGGATTAAGAGCTGTCAGAGGTTCCTGAAACACCATGGAGATGTCTTTGCCGCGAATGTGGGTCATCTCAGCATCACTGGCGCACGTGAGGTTCTTGCCCTCAAACATCAGCTCACCGATCTGATTAGCACCTTCTGGTAGCAGCTGCATTGCCGAAAGCGCACTCATGGACTTGCCTGAGCCACTTTCTCCTACAAGGCCAAGAATTTTGCCTTGCTCAAGTGAGAAGCTCACATTGCGCAGGATCGCCTTGTCGCCAATGGAAACGCAAAGGTCCGTCGCGGAAAAGACAGAAGTCATGCCACTCTCCTCCGCATTTTGGGATCCAGCAGATCGCGTAGGCCATCACCCAGCAGGTTGAAGCCAAGCACAGAGAAGATAATTGCAAAGCCCGGATAAAGCGCCAGTTGTGGTGCAAACGCGACCATGGTCTGCGCCTCATAAAGCATGCGACCCCAACTTGCCATCGGCGGCTGCGTGCCCAGACCAAGGTAAGAAAGCCCGGCTTCCGACAAAATTGCTAGCGACAGCTGAATGGTCGCCTGCACAATCAGCAGATTAGCGATATTCGGAATAACGTGCTCCAGCGTGATCAAGAACGAGTTCTTGCCAGAAAGCCGGGCAGCAAGTAAAAACTCACGGCCTGAAAGGGATAGAGCACCACCTCTGGCCACACGTGCGAACACCGGAATATTGAAGATGCCAATCGCGATCACAGCGTTGATCGTACCTGGTCCAAAAATAGAGGTGATCAGCACGGCGGAGAGCAGGGAAGGGAACGCAAAGATCAGGTCATTGGTGCGCATCACCAGTTCTTCCAGCAAACCTTTGCGTGCTGCTGCAAGCAGTCCCAGCGGAACACCGATCAGCATGCCAATACCAACGGCAATCAACGCCACAATGATGGAAGTGCGCGCACCCACCATCAGCATCGAAAAGATATCGCGGCCATACTGATCTGTTCCGAACCAGAACTCAGAGCCCATTGGTTTCAAGCGGTTGGCAACGTTCAGAACATCGATTGCATAAGGCGTCCAGAAGATGGAGAGCACACCAGCTATCAATATAACGATGGCAAGGAAGGCACCAATCAAGAAGGAGCGGCTATGCAGGGCCTTCCTCCAGATGGAGATTTCATCATAGGTAGCAAGCGACGGGTAGCTTGGAAGTTCCTGATTCATACTCGTCGCCTCAATCTTGGATCAATGGCTGCATAGGCGATGTCGACGAGAAACGTCACGAAGATGGTCAGAGCAACAAGCAGCATCACGCTGCTTTTTACGACAATGAGATCGCGCTGAGTGATGCCTTGGAAAATCAGACGTCCAAGTCCTGGCAGGTAGAACAGGTTCTCAATGATAACAGTACCCGCAATCAGGAAGGAGAACTGAAGGCCAAGAATGGTCAGCACCGGAATAAGGGCATTTCGCACACCATGGTGCCAAAGCGTGGCTTTGTTGGAAAGACCTTTAGCGCGTGCGGTGCGGATATAGTCCTCATGCAGTACATCCAGCAGAGCAGAACGCATCACACGGGCCAGAATGCTGGCCTGCGGCAAGGCCAAAGCCACAACAGGCAGGATCAGCGCTTGTAATGAGCCAAAGAAGCTCACCTCCCAACCGGGGAAGCCGCCCGATGGCAACACACGAAGCACAATCGCGAATACGTAAACTAAAAGAATAGCGATCCAGAAGTTCGGGATCGCAATACCAATCTGCGCGACAGACATGATGCCCGTATCAATGACCTTGCCATGATACCGTGCTGAATAAACGCCGATTGGGATTGCGATGATTGTAGAAAGGATCAGAGCGCCGGTGGCCAGCGGAAGGCTGATCTGAATACGCTCACCGATGAGTTCTGCAACTGGAACGGAATAGGTATAGCTGATCCCAAAATCGCCCTGCAGCATGCCGAACAACCAGTTGACATAACGGGTAGAGACAGGTGCGTTCAGACCCAGTTCGGCACGCAGCGCTGCCAGCGTGTCGGGCTGTGCGTTCAGCCCAAGCATCACTTCTGCCGGATCACCGGGAATAACCTCAAGCACAACGAAGATTACGAGGCTTGCGGCCAATAGAGTTGTCAGTAAGCCTATGAGGCGAAGGAACGCGAACCAGAGCATTCGACAAATCCGCAAAACCAATCAAACTTGCGTCGCACAAGCAAATTGTACAATGAGAGAAAAGGGTTACCCCTAGAGTAACTATCGGTTTGAAATCGCTTAAACCAATTGGTCTGGAATAGCAATTGAGAAGGGCCGCGATTACGGTTGCAGCCGCAGCCCTGTGCAAATATCTACGTGTATTTGCTAGGTGATTTTAGTTATTTGCCCAGTGAACCTGCGACAGGTCATTGCCCGGTGTCGGAGAGTTGCGCCAAAGCCCCTTCACATTGGCATTCCAAACACCAGACTTCGCCAGCTGGAACAGATATACATTCACCGCATCGTCAGAGATGATCTGCTGAGCCTGTTTCAAAAGCTCATAACGCTTCTCTTCATCAACTGTCACATTCAGCTCTTCAATCACGTTCTTGAAGGCGTCACTGTTGTAGTTGAAGTAGTACTTCTCCCGCGCATAGATACCAATATCCATTGGCTCAACGTGAGAGACGATGGTGAAGTCGTAGTTGGTCTCTTTAAATACCTCAGAAAGCCACTGCGCCCATTCAACCGGAATGATCTTCAGGTCAATGCCAACTTTCTTCAGATCTGATGCAATCAATTCACCGCCACGGCGGGCATAGGTTGGTGGTGGCAATTTCAGTGTCGCACTGAAGCCATCAGCGTAACCGGCCTTGGCAAGCAGCTCTTTCGCCTTTGCTGGATCGTAAGGATAAAGTCCCGTCAGATCGTTATAGGCAGGGTGGTGCGGCGCAAAGTGTGTGCCGATTGGAGTGCCCAGACCGAACATTGCTCCGTCAATCAGCGCCTGCTTGTTAATCGCATGAGAAATAGCCTGACGGACCAGCTTGTTCTTAAGCGGGCCACGAGTGTTGTTCATCGCTAGAATGGTTTCACCTTCAGTGGTCCCAATCGCAACTTCAAAACGTGGATCAGCTTCAAACTGAGCAATGGTTTCTGGTGCAGAGAAGGTTGGAAACGCATCAAGGTCACCGGAGATCATCGCAGCAAAAGCAGCGTTGGGATCAGAGATAAAACGGAACGATGCTTTATCCAACTTAGGCTGATCACCCCAATAACCATCAAAGCGGGAAATGCGGATTTCCTGCCCCTTCATCCAGCGATCGAACTTGAATGGTCCGGTGCCAATCGGTTTCGTTTTGTTGCTCTCAGCTGATTTAGGAGAAACGATAACGGCGTCACCCCAAGCCAGATTATAAGCAAGATTGCCACTTGGCGTGGTGAGTTTGATATCAACGGTTTCCGGATCAACCACCACCACTTCACTAATCGCTGCAAACAAAGGCTTCTGGGCATTCACGCTGCCTTCCGCCCGTGCGCGATCGATGGAAAACTTGACATCCTCAGCTGAAAACGGTGTTCCGTCATGGAAGACAACACCCTTTTGCAGGTGGAAGCGATAGGTCATTCCATCTTCGCTCACATCCCAGGATTTGGCGAGAGAAGGCTGAACGCTACCATCCGGCCCGATACGTGTCAGACCCTGAAAGATGTTTTGATAAACCACTTCATCAATCGCAGCAGCTGCGCCTGCAGTCGCGTCAAGATGAGGAGGTTCAAGTACCATTCCCAAAGACAGGGATGATTTGGCTTCAGCAGAACCGTGCGCACCTGTAAGTGCTGCAAGGACGAGGGCCGCGCCTCCAGCAAGGCAAAGCAGCCGACTTTTTAATGACTTTGCATGCATTCCATTCCGTCCCTTATACTTTAAGAGTGCACGTGATCAGACTGTGTTCTTGTTATTGGGCTTGCATCAGGCTCTGTTAGAAGAGAGTACGCCGCCAGTGCCATTACTTTTGCGCTGTCTACGAGATCCTCAATTCCAACAAATTCGTCCGGCCTGTGCGCCATCTCAAGTTTGCCTGGGCCATACGCAATACAATCGTGCAAATGGCCAAGCCGTGTTATGTGCTTCTGATCATATGTCCCCGGAGAGACCACATATGACGCATCCTTTTGAAGCACGTCTTTAATTCCGTCTGCGACTGCGCGCGCGACTGGGGAGTCTTTGTCGGCCATCACAGGGAGAACTTCAAGGAGATCCTTAAGTTCATATTCGAAATTTCTACGTGTTTTACGCAGATTTTCTAATATTTCAACTATCTCTTGTTTCACGTCCTCCAAAGGCTCTTCAATCAAGAAGCGACGATCCAGTACGATGCGGCAGCTATCCGCAACACAAGGGGAGGGAAGACCGTCATGTCCTTCATCCTGCCCGCCATGTAACGAATTGATATTTAACGTTGATGATCGGGCGCCGGGAGGAATAACCGGCATTTGTGTTTGTTTTTTGCTGAGCGCAGGGTAAAGCTCGTCTTCAAGCACATTCAAAAACGCCCCCATGTGACGAATTGCGCTGTCTCCCAAGAACGGCATTGAGCCGTGGGCAATGGAGCCGCGAGTCTCGATCTCACTCCACCAGACCCCTCTGTGTCCAAGACAGACCTGATCCTTATGCAGTGGTTCCGGGATGATCACATGATCAACGCGAGGCTTGGAAAAATATCCGTGTCTGGCAAGATAAGCCACGCCGCCAAGCCCACCAGACTCTTCATCAACGGTGCCTGAGATCTCAATCGCACCGCAAAACTCGGGGAAACACTCAATCAGAGTTTCTGCCGCAATAATGGAAGAAGCCAAACCGCCCTTCATATCGCAGGCTCCACGCCCAAAGACCTTTCCGTCTTTGACAACCCCGGCAAATGGATCAACCGTCCAGCCATATCCAACTTCAACCACATCAATGTGTGAGTTGAAATGAACGCAAGGCCCGGGGCCGCGTCCCTCATAGCGACAGATGACATTGATACGCGGATAGCGATCAGAGTCGCCAGGGGTGCTTTCACCTCTGACATACTCAACCTGGAAGCCTTTGCGCCTCAAGCGTTCCCCAATGAACTCGGCACAGGGGCGATAAGCCTCTCCGGGAGGATTGATAGTTGGAAACGCAATCAGATCCCGTGTCAGAGCCACAAGCTCCTCTACTTTGCTCTCGACAGATTGCCTGAGTTCATCCCGCATTGTCCCCCCAATCAAATGCTTAAATGAATTAACGAATATCGTGACCCGTCCCAAATCGACTGAATACCCCTGAAAAGTACTAGGTAAGTTGACGATAAAGAGACTGGTAAAATGCCTTAATTACTTTTCGAGAGAATGTGTGGAACACTGAAACTCCACGTGTTTTGAGGGTTTTTGCCTGCACCTTCTGAGTTTACGAATAGTCTACTCGTTTGTTTGAAAGTGATCCTAAAAATATGACTGGCAATAGCATGAGCAAAATCACACCTGTGATTCTGTCGGGTGGGTTTGGATCTCGCCTCTGGCCTCTGTCCCGTAGAGAAAGGCCAAAACAATTCTTGCCAATCTTTTCAGGACAAAGCCTCTTTCAAAAGACATGTGAACGAGTGAGTTCCGAGCAATTCCGCGCGCCTCTGGTCATTTCCAATCAGGATCATCGCTTTCTGATCGGCGAGCAAATGGCAGAACTCGGTATTGAGCCTCAGGCCATCGTGCTGGAGCCATGCGGACGCAACACCGCTGCACCAGCGGCTCTTGCAGCTCTTATGGCGCTACAGACAGATGAAAACGCCATCGTATTGCTGCTGCCGTCAGATCATCTGGTCGCAGATGACAAAGAGTTTCTATGCGCTGTAGACGCAGCGCAGACTGCTGCTGATGCCGGGCAGATCGTGACCTTTGGTATTGAACCAAGCGAACCCAACACCGGCTACGGCTACATCAAGCTATGCGAGGGCAGTGAGTCTGTCCGCAAGGTCGATGCCTTTGTCGAAAAGCCGGACCAGGCGACCGCAGAGGAGTTCCTCAAAGACGGCAACTACCTTTGGAACGCCGGCATCTTCATGTACTCAGCTGCTGCCATGCGCGATGCTTTCCAAAAGCACGCCCCTGATATCTGGGAGCAGGTGGCCAAGGCCTCTGAGAATGCAAGGCACGATCTGGACTTCCTGAGATTGGAAGAAGAAGCCTTCGCACAGGTGCGCAACATCTCCTTTGACTATGCGATCATGGAAAATGAAGAGAATGTTGCCTGCGTTCCCACTGATCCGGGGTGGAGTGATCTGGGTTCTTGGCCTGCAATCTGGGAGTCCATGGCAAAGAATGATGAGGGTAACTCCGCTTTGGGCGACGCGATCTTCGAACAGTCCAAAAATTGCCTCGTTTATTCTGAAGATGCCCTCGTCAGCGTTGTCGGCTTGGAAGATGTCATGGTCGTCAACACCAAGGACGCACTCCTCGTCGCCGCAAAAGATAAGGCGCAGGACGTGAAGAAGGTGGTGGAACAATTGGACAAGGCAAACCGGCCTGAAACTGTTCAACACCGCCGCGTTTATCGCCCATGGGGATGGAGCGAGCGTATCTCAGAAGGCGAGCGCTTTCGTGTGCAGTCCATGATGATCGAACCTGGCAAAGGCCTGACACTGCAGCGCCACATCCACCGTGCAGAGCACTGGGTTGTTGTGAGTGGAACGCTGGAAGTGACCATTGATGGGAAAGATGAGCTGATTTCAGAAAATCAGTCTGTCTTTGTCCCGCTTGGAGCAAGGCACAAACTACAAAATCCGGGAAAAATCCCGGTTCGCATGATCGAAGTCCAGTCCGGCGCATACATCGCCGAGGATGATATCCTGCGAGTATAACGTGAATTTGAAAACCGTTTGGTGGGTAACGAAACACATTCAAACGGAGTTTGATAAAAGCGTCACGTCTCTGCACTACCAGTGATCTGATGCTTACCTAGGAGAAAATATGTCAGTTAAACCGGTTTCAAAGCTAACGCCGAACACCTTGGCCTATGAAACGACACCGTTGGTCAAGCCAACCGGTTTTCGCGAGTACGATGCGCGCTGGCTCTTTGAAGAAGAGATCAACCTGAAGGGCATTCAGGCGCTGGGCGAGGGGCTCGGAACTCTCATTCATGAACTTGGTGTTCGCCCTGAGATCGTAACCGGTCATGACTTTCGCGGTTACTCTGCCTCAATCAAAATGGCCTTGATCACTGGTCTCATGTCAGCTGGCATCAAGGTGCATGACATTGGCCTCGCCATGTCTCCAATGGCTTACTACGCTCAGTTTGATCTGGATGTCCCATGCGTGGCGATGGTCACAGCCTCCCACAACGACAACGGCTGGACCGGCGTAAAAATGGGCGCAAACCGTCCGCTGACCTTTGGTCCGGAAGAAATGGGTCGCCTGAAGGAGATCGTTCTGGAAGGCAAAAGTGATCTGCGTGGTGGTGGTTCCTATGAGTATCACCCGGATCTGGCAGACCGCTACATTGCGGATCTGACGGAACGCGAGAAGCTGAAACGCCCGATCAAAGCGGTCGTGGCATGTGGTAACGGCACAGCAGGTGCATTCGCACCTCGTATTCTTGAAGCGCTGGGTGTGGATGTTATTCCACTGGACTGCGAGCTGGATCATACCTTCCCGAACTACAACCCGAATCCGGAAGATATGAAGATGCTTCATGCGATCCGCGACAAGGTGCTGGAAACCGGCGCTGAAGTTGGTCTGGGCTTTGACGGTGATGGTGACCGCTGCGGTGTGGTTGATAACGAAGGTGAAGAGATCTTCGCAGATAAAGTCGGCGTCATGCTCGCCCGCGATATCTCCGCGTTACATCCGGAAACTCAGTTCGTTGTGGATGTGAAGTCAACCGGTCTCTACCACACGGACCCGGTCCTCAAGGCCAATGGTGCGAAGACTGACTACTTCAAAACCGGTCACTCTTACATCAAACGCCGCGTGACTGAGCTTGGTGCGATCGCTGGCTTCGAAAAGTCCGGCCACTATTTCTTCAACCCACCAATTGGCCGTGGGTATGATGATGGTGTTGTCTCTGCAGTTGCTGTTCTGGACATGATGGACCGCAACCCGGATAAGACCATGGCTGATCTGCGCCGTGACCTGCCAAAGACCTGGGGCTCCCCAACCATGGCAGCAAAATGCGCAGATGAGATCAAGTACGATGTGGTTGATCGTGTTGTTGAGCGCTTCAAGTCTATGAAGGCGGAAGGCGCGAAAGTATCCGGTCATGACATTGATGACCTCATCACCGTAAACGGCGTTCGTGTTGTTTGTGATGACGGCACCTGGGGCCTTGTTCGCGCATCCTCCAACAAACCTGAACTGGTTGTTGTGGTGGAAAGCCCAGTTTCTGAAGAGCGCCTGCACGAGATGTTCAAAGCAATGGATTCAGTCCTGCGCGAAAATCCAGAGGTTGGTGACTACAACCAGACACTTGCTGAACTGGCCTAACGCCTAAACAGAATAAAGACGCTAAAAACGCCGGCCTTATGGGGCCGGCGTTTTTGTTATGGGACTACTTGCACAAGGGGTGGGAGATGGCTAGTAGCCTGCAAAGTAAAGCAGATCGACAATGTACTTGCGCACCGCTGGGCCATGCGGTTTCGGCAATCCAATGATCGCATCATAAAGGCGGATCTCACTGTCACAGAGTTGCTTATCTGTTGGGTCCGCAGCAAAAATACGGCTCAGTGACTCCATCGGATACACTTTCACAAGCGCGTCAAAAGCTGCGTTCACCGGAAGATACAAGTCCGTATCGGTGGGCTTATCTGTTGCCTGCCCAATCACACGGATTTTCTTCTTCAATGGCTCTGCCGGGTAATGAATGACAAGCCCGTCATCCTTGGCTTTCACTTGCGCATCTGCAAGTAGGCGGAAGAGAACCAGCCCTTCTTTGGTGCTTTCGCTTTCCACCTCTGTGTAGCTGTCCAGAAACGCGCCAGTCGACCCGGAAAAGACCTGCGCACAAATCAGCTCACCCTTGCTTTTGTTCAGCTTCAAGGTGAGGGCACGCTTGGCTTTCAGGACCTCGATGATTTTATCGTCATCAGCATACTTCAGAAGTGGCCGATACACCTGCAGGGCACGATAGAGCAAGTCATGCAAACTCTTGGCCAACACCCGCTCATCAGAGCCTGATTGAATCTCTTTCTCAATTTGACTCTGCAGGTCTTTGTAAAGACTCGGAAAATCTCCCTTGATCACGGGCAGAGAGGGAATGTCCGCGATAAGCGTATCCAGCACTTTGGGCTGGTCCTTACCATCGGCAGCCTGGCTTTCCTGCGTCAGATATCCGCCAAAATCAAAATAAAGCAAGGTTGCCACGATAGTGACAACAACCAAAGGAACGCCAACGTACTCCGCAAGCTTACCAATCATCTCATTTTGCCTTCAAGTTACAGTCAGGAGGGTATGCCGACTGTATATTATAAATTATCAAAAATGACAATTTATAATTTTAATGGCTTGAAACCGACTCTAAATCAGTGTGTTACAGGTGGTTTCTAAAGAGATCCTTCTCTTGCTTTACCAGATCACTGATGAAATCCGAGACAGCTTTGATACGGCGCAGGTGTCGTGCGCTTTCATGGGTCACAAGATAGTAACTGCGCGAGATACGTCGTTCAGGCAGCACAGGCACGAAGTCATCATTTCCATCCGCAATAAACCCGTGAAGGATGCCGATCCCGCTGCCAGCGCGTACGGCTTCCGTCTGCCCAAGAGCACTGGCGCACTCTAGACGTGACTGCCACTCCTTGGAGAACTCAGCGGAGTAGTTGAGAGAGGAGGCAAAGATCAGATCGTCCACATATCCAATCAGGCGATGCTGCTTCAGCTCTTCTTCGGTCTGTGGCAGGCCATAGCGATCAGCATAGGTACGGGAGGCATAAAGGCCCAGAGAGTAATCCGTCAGTTTTCGGCTGACTAAACGCCCATGTTCTGGCTGGCCCACTGTCACGGCCAGATCTGCCTCTCGCTTTGAAAGGGAGAAAGCCCTGTGGAGTGGAACCAACTGCAGTGTCAGATCGGGATAACGTTCATTGAGAGCCCCAAGGCGTGGCGCCAGAAACGCAACTCCAAAGCCATCAGGTGCACCAATACGCACCGCACCGGAAAGCTCCACATCCGTCCCGCCGATTTCAGCGCGAGCAGAAAGCATCTCCGTTTCCATGCTCTCAGCAAACTCAAAGAACCGCTCACCTTCACTGGTCAAGGCGCAGCCTGTGGTTCGGCGATCAATCAGTTTAGCCTGCAATGCCGCCTCAAGTGCAGAGAGGCGGCGGGCCACGGTTGCATGGTTAAGACCTAGCCTTTGAGCAGCTCCCAAAATTTGTCCGGAGCGTGCCACAGCAAGAAACACTCTTGCATCATCCCAGTTCATGATTTTTGATTGCTCCCATTCCAAGTGCTGCGCAGTTTGTTCTTTAATTTTTGCACAACGGTTTCGAATATTATCTCATTGATATGCGAAAAATATAGTTCATGCTAGGGGCATAAAGAAATTCGCTCGCAGACCTGTAAAACGCATGCGTTTGCGGGCCGCAAGAATAGACCTGGAGAGGGAGGACCTCATGGAAGAGATCGGTCATTTCATCAATGGACAGCGCGTTGCAGGCAAGTCTGGCCGCGCAGCTGACGTTTTCAACCCAGCAACCGGTGAAGTTACAGCAAAAGTTGCTCTGGCAACCACAGCTGAACTGCAGGAAGCAGTAGCTATCGCTGAAAAAGCGCAGGTAGGCTGGGCAAAAACCAACCCACAGCGCCGCGCTCGCGTAATGATGAAGTTCGTATCTCTGCTTCATCGCGACATGGACAAGCTGGCATCCAAGCTGTCCGCAGAACACGGCAAAACCTTCCCTGATGCGAAGGGCGACGTGATCCGTGGTCTCGAAGTTGCAGAATTCTGCATCGGCGCACCGCACATGATGAAGGGTGAGTTCACCGAAGGCGCTGGTCCTGGCATCGACATGTACTCCATGCGCCAGCCACTGGGCGTTGTTGCGGGTATCACTCCATTCAACTTCCCTGCAATGATCCCGATGTGGAAGTTCTGTGTTGCGATCGCAGCTGGTAACTCCTTCATCCTCAAGCCATCCGAGCGTAACCCTTCCGTGCCTATGATGCTCGCTGAGCTGATGCAGGAAGCTGGTCTGCCAGACGGCGTTCTGAACGTTGTAAACGGCGACAAAGAATCTGTAGACGCAATCCTCGATGACCCGATCATCCAGGCTGTTGGCTTCGTTGGTTCCACCGCGATTGCTGAATACGTGTACACCCGCGGTACAGCTTCCGGTAAGCGCGTACAGTGCTTCGGCGGCGCGAAAAACCACATGCTCATCATGCCAGACGCTGATCTGGATCAGGCTGCTGACGCTCTGGTTGGTGCAGGCTTCGGTGCTGCTGGCGAACGCTGCATGGCGATCTCCGTTGCTGTTCCAGTTGGTCAGGAAACTGCAGACCGTCTCATCGAGAAGCTCATCCCACGCGTTGAAGCCCTCAAGGTTGGTCCTTACACCGCTGGCGACGACGTAGACTTCGGTCCAGTCATCACCCCACAGGCACGTGACCGTATCCTCGGTCTGGTGAACTCCGGCGTAGAGCAGGGCGCTAAGCTTGTTGTAGACGGTCGTGACTTCAAACTGCAGGGCTATGAAAACGGTAACTTCGTTGGTCCTTGCCTGTTCGACAACGCAACCAAAGACATGGACATCTACAAAGAAGAAATCTTTGGTCCGGTTCTGACAGTTGTTCGCGCAGAAAACTACGAAGAAGCTCTGAGCCTGCCAATGGATCACGAGTACGGCAACGGCACTGCAATCTTCACCCGTGACGGTGACACTGCACGTGACTTCGCAAGCCGCATCAACATCGGCATGGTCGGCATCAACGTGCCAATCCCTGTGCCGCTCGCTTACCACACCTTCGGCGGTTGGAAGCGTTCTGGCTTCGGCGATCTGAACCAGCACGGCCCAGACGGCTTCAAGTTCTACACCCGCACCAAGACAGTGACATCCCGCTGGCCTTCAGGTGTTAAAGAAGGTGCAGAATTCTCTATCCCAACAATGGGCTAAGCCTTCGGGACATAGATTTGGAAAAGGCGCTCTTCAGAGCGCCTTTTTTCATTCATGACTGCCAAGAGGGTAGGCGCAGGGCGCAGCCCCCACAGCCCGGCAGGGCTCGTAGTAAGCGATTTTGCTGGTGCTGCCATCATCCCACGTCAACTGAACAGCCAGGGCTTGCACAGTCCCACCAGGAAACTCGATGATGTAAGGCTGATGAATGCTTTGAGCTTCCACGCGGAAGGGATACTCCGGATCACAATCAGGAATGGGGAAGCTCTCATCGAGATCTTTGGAATCGATGGAATACTTAATTTCCTTCAGTCTGCAGCGCAGCGACATGATCGGCGCGAAGTTGACAATCTGCTTGCCATCCAGCGTCTGAAACGTGATCCAGCCCTGTGGTTGCAGGTCCTCCGCCATCGTCTGGAAAATCTCCAGCGGCGGAATCACATCACTGCGCTCGGCGGTAAAACCTTGCTTCTCGGAGGCAATGGATGCGGAGGTAAGGCCCAGGCCCCAAATTGCCGTCAGGAAAAGACGGCTAAAAGAGCGAAACATGGCAGGTTCTCTCCTTTTTGTTGTTATTCAGCAATATCAATTCGTTAGTTCGATGTAGGCTGAGATGTACAAGAGAACCCGGGGACCCTAGCGGAAAGCAGTTAATATTCCCGAAAATTCGGGAATCCATGAGCCATTTTGATTTTTATCGTGGCAGCTCTTCGGTAAAACCCCGTAAACCTCGGCAAAAGCAAGGCGCTTTGAGGCTCCTTAGATCTCTCCATGCGCGCACCTGTGCGCTTATGTCCCATACTAAATGGGGGGTCTTCGCCTCTGAGTTTATTGCGATTTATTAAAAAACTGGAGTAATTCTAACGAGCATGTTGCAGTGGAACACCGGACGGGTCGATTCCTTTGCGCAAGCAAGTCTAGGCAATTGAAGAGTTTTTTCGGAAATTGCTGATTAGAGTTACAGGCAGATGCCCCGGCTAAGAGGGAACCGGACAAGCGGAATGACTGAAAACCTAGCAGATGTAACAGAGCTATCCGATGCTGAAGTTGCGGAGGCAAATGCCACCGCCAAGAAACGTGGACGCAAAAAGTCCGCGGGTCAGATCTGGCTTCAGGAAGCGGTTCGCCCGGAAATGAAACTGGTGAAGCGCGGCGCATTGTTGCAAGGCCTCTCGGAACTCCTTTGGATTCCGCAGGCTGCACTTTTGGCTCTGGCAATTGCTGGCCTGATTGATCCACACGGACCAGGCCTCGATCCATTTTATGCAACAGCCTCCATTCTTATCCTGTCCGCCATCCGCCATGTGCTGAAGGTGAAGGGCGGCGAGATTGCTGTTCGCGCAGCCTCTAAGGCGCGCCACAGACTGGAAACCAGTCTGCTGAGCAATCTGACCAACCTGTCCCCGGCGACAGAACTTCCAGCAAGCGGGAAGGTGGCCTCCATTGCTGTCGACCATATTCAGGCCATTGGGCCTTACCTTGGTCGGTTCCTCCCTATTCAGGCACGCTTATCACTTGTTCCGCTGCTTTTGGTCGCCTCAGTTGCCTATGTCAGCTGGTTTGCAGCGCTTTGTCTGTTGGTGTTTGGGCCTCTGGTCCCGGTCTTCATGGCAATCGTTGGTATCCGCGCCAAGAAAGCCAGTGACCAACAGCTCGGTGTTCTCGCCGATATGGGGGGCCTTCTTCTTGACCGCCTCAGAGGCATGGAAACCTTACGCCTCTTCGGCGCGGTTAAGCGCTCTGAAGACGACATCCGCAAGCTGGGTGGTGACTTCCGCACCTCCACCATGCGCGTTCTGCGTATCGCCTTTCTTTCCAGCACTGCACTGGAACTGTTCAGCGCTGCGGCCATCGCTATCACAGCGATCTATGTTGGCTACTCTTTGCTCGGCGACTGGAACTTCGGCACATATGGTTCGCCGCTGACACTGGCTGGCGGCCTGTTTGTGCTGATGATCGTTCCTGAGTACTTCGCACCGCTCCGCGCCTTTGCAGCAGCCTATCATGACCGCGCAGCAGGCATTGCAGCAGCAGATCACATTGTTGAACTGCAAAAGCAGCTGGAAAAAGACGGTCTGGAAGATATCGTCGGAACAGGTCTTGATGTTGTGCCGCTGCCGGAAACTGGCGCGCTGACAATCAGAAGCCTCAGTGTTTCTCGCGACCACCGCACGATCCTATCAGACGTCAATCTGTCTCTGGGAGAACCGGAGCTGGTCGTCGTCAAAGGCCCAAGTGGTACCGGCAAATCCACCCTGATGGACTGCATTCTCGGCTTCCTTCCAGCAGATCAGGGCCAGATCGCATATGGCGGCTTACCGCTGACCTCTTATGGCCTGACCAACTGGCAACAAGCCATCTCAGTCCTTTCTCAAAATCCAGAGCTGTTCCACGGCTCCTTGCGTGCAAACCTGCATCGCGCGGACAAGTCCGCTGATGATGCAACGCTGACCCAAGCTCTGAAGCTGGCAGCCGTTGAGGAACTGCTCATCAAGATCCCGGATGGTCTGTCTGGTCAGATAGGTGAAGATGGCAAAGGCCTGTCTTTGGGCGAACGTCGCCGTTTCGCACTAGCGCGCGCAGCTCTGCGCAAAGACGCAAGATTGATCATCGCAGATGAACCAACAGCTGATCTGGACGGTGCCACTGCGCAGAAAGTGGTCGCCGCGCTGAAGAAGCTGGCGCACAACAAACCGGTTCTGGTCGCAACCCATGACCCGCGTGTCGTTGGGTCTGCTGATCGCGTGCTGACCCTGAAAGAAGGCGTGCTGGTTGAAGTGAATGAGCGTGAAGGAGAAGAGCAATGAGATCATCCCTTCGCATCATCTGGCTCCTGCAAAAAGAAGAGCCTTTAGCATTCTGGGGCGGCTTGTTTCTGGCCTTCCTTCCAGCTGCCGCTGGCATAGCCCTGTTGGCCGTCTCTGGTTACTTCATCACCGCAACGGCCATCGCAGGCCTGTCTGCTGGCGCGATTGCCTTTAACAGTGCCGCAGCAAGTCACATTCGCTGGTATGCTGCCATTCGCATCTTTGGGCGTTATCTGGAACGGGTGATTACCCACGATGCTACCTTCCGCTTTCTGGCAAACCTGCGCTCCGGCGTGTTCCGTGGCCTTGTCGCCCGCGAAAGCAACGGTACTTTAAGCCAGCGCTCTGCAACCGCACTCTCCCGCGTGGTGAGTGACGTGGATCAGCTTGATGGCCTGTTCCTGCGTCTGGTGGTTCCGCTTGCTTCTGCAACCATTATCACTGGTCTGACACTCGTCATCCTCTGGCAGTACTCCCCAATGGCGTCCATCGCTCTGGGTGCGGTACAAGCAGCAGGTCTGACTGTTCTGGCAAAGTCTGGTGGTCATCGCCAGAAAGCGCATGCCCGCAGGCTCAATGCAGCCCGCGATGCTCTGCGCGTTCGCGTCTCAGATCTGGTGCGCGGTCGTCGTGATCTCTCTGTTTTCGGTGGTCTGGAACAACAGCGTCAGGCAGCTCTGAAGGCTGTCAACCAGCTGGATGATGCGCAAGAGCAGAACGAACTGACCGACATGCGCAATCAGGCCGTTGTCAGCACCATGAGTCAGGTGATGGTGGCTGTGACCTTCCTGTTCGCAGCCTACTCCTACCAGCAAGGCCAGATGGAGCTGAAGCATATCGCTCTGTTTGCCTTCGTAGCTCTAGCCCTGCCAGAACTACTCATCTCCATCGCCAACAGTGCTGGCAGCTGGAGCAAGATGTCCGGTGCAGCCGATCGTGTTCGCTCTTTGCTCACAGTGGGGCAGGACAGTGAAGCTTTGCAAACAGCGCGCAGCAACTCTGAAACACCTGTATTTGAAGCGGGTAAGGATGCGCTGAGCCTCAAGGATATCCAGTTCGCCTATACTTCAAAAGCAACTGCTATTCTGGACAATGTTGACCTGGCTCTGCCAACTGGCAGCCGTACTGTGGTCATTGGCCCAAGCGGTGCTGGCAAATCCACTCTGGCAGCCATCGTGGCGCGCCTGCAAACGCCTCAGAACGGCTCTATCCAGATCGGCGGTGTTGAACTGAGCTGTCTGGCAGAAGACAAACTTCGCGCAACCCTGACTGTCGTCGGTCAGCGCACGCAGATCTTCCACAGCACCATCGCAGAGAACCTGCGCGTGGCCCGCGAAGACGCAACAGATGCTGAGCTCTGGGAAGCTCTGGCTCATGCTGGTTTGAAAGAGCTGGTGGAAGGCCGTCAAGAAAAGCTGGAAACCCGTCTGGGTGAAGGTGGTCTAGGCCTGTCTGGTGGTGAAGGTCGCCGTCTGGCGCTCGCCCGTGCATACCTACGCAACCCAGAAATCTGGATCGCGGACGAGCTGACCGAAGGTCTCGATCATGCGACTGCTGACAAAGTGCTAGCTTCCTTCCGCGCCATGACACGTGGCAAGACCGTCCTCATGGTCTCCCACCGCGCCAGTGAGCTGGAAGGCGCAGACCGCGTGCTGATGCTGGATGAGGGCAAGCTGGCTGAAGTTGCGTTGCCACTCTCTGATGAAATCAAAGGTCGCCTCCGCGACGATTAAAACAAACGCACTGGTGACGCCTGACGTTGCCAGTGCTTAGCCGCCGCATTCACGAAGCAGTGCGCCGATAAAAATCCATCTTCACACCACCTGCCGTATGCCCGGACTTGATGTGCTTTAGCGCGCGTACCTGTGCGCCGTCCTCAAACAACTTCTTGCCCTTGCCCAGGATCACAGGGAAGGTCAGAAGCCGGAACTCATCAATCAGATCATGCTCCAGAAGCTGCTGAATAAGCCTCCAGCTTCCATGCACTTGCAGCAGTGGCCCGTCCATCGCTTTCAAAGCACCAATCACCTCAGGCAGATCTCCATGGACGCGCCGTGTGTTGACCCATCCCAGATCATCCTGCTGAGACGTCACCACATACTTCTGAGCTGAGTTGATCGCTTGTGTCGCAGGATCATCAGGATCTGCCGTTTGCCAGAAGGCTGCAAACAGATCGTAAGTTTTGCGCCCGTAAAGGAAATCGTAGGGCAGGGACATGGCCTCAGCTTTTACAAGCTCCATCACCTCCATCCAATAGGGCTGGGCCCATCCGCCTAGATCAAAACCATCAGAGCGATCCTCATCAGGATGGCTCGGCGCCTGCATGACACCATCAACGCTTTGGAAGGTCAGAATTGCAAGATCACGCATGACGTCTGGTCTCCGGGGCCATCTGAAGTGAGCTGAATATGCAAGTCGCCCATGGTGAAACTAAGAAGGACGACGGAAGTTGAAACGTGCCTTTTAAAATCTATGCATAATACAGGGCGCGTCACGCCTTGCATCGATACCTGTAAAAAAGCGCAGCCCCAGATCTGAGGCCGCGCTCTAATTTACACACGGATCACGAGGATCAATCAGCCTTAGGCGGCCATCTGATTGCCCGGTGTTTCATGATCTGTGTCACCGTTGTTGTACAGGCTACCGAAGCGGTTGGAGAGGAAGTCATGCAGGTTGATGCTTTCCTGCTTCACGAAACCCTTCGCGTTCAGCTTACCTTCCATCATCAGATCCAGAGTGGCACAGATGCTGGCAGCGGTGGTGATCTGAATACCGCTCCAGTGCTTGCCCATGATCTCACGGTCATTGACCACATGAGAGTAGGACTTCTGCTGGAAACGGCCATCCTTCATACCGGTGGCAGTGATGAAGATGAGAACGCGGTCCTGCATGGTCACAGGAATGGAATCTTCCATCACTTCCTTCAGCAGCTCGCGCTTGTTGATGAAGCCCAGATCCTTCAGCAGCAACTCCATGATGTCACGATGACCTGGGTAGCGGATGGAAAGGTAACGCAGGCTCTGCACTTTGTCCTTCAGCGTCTCAGACAATGAGCCCAGACCGCCGGAGGTGTTGAACGCCTCATAATCAACGCCATCAAGGGAGAAGTGCTGCAGGCCGGCCAGAGCAGGCACCTTGGTCAGCTCGCCATTTTCAATAGCAAGACATGGGTTGCAGTACTCGTTGATCAGGCCATCGGTGGACCATGTCAGATTGTACTTCAGCTTGTTGGTTGGATAACGGGGCAGGGCGCCCACGCGCAGATGCAGGTCTTCAAGACTGTCAAACTGCTTTACCAGATCATAACCGGCAATGGAAACGAAACCGGGAGCGAGGCCGCATTGCGGAGCAAACGCCTTATTGGCGCCTTCTGCAATCTTCTCCACTTCTGCAGTGCTGGCCACATCTTCGGTCAGGTCAAGATAATGACAGTCTGCATCTTTCGCGGCCTGCGCGATCACCGGTGTCAGGAAAAACGGTGCAGCGGAAATAACTGCATCGCATCCTTTAAGAGCTTCCGTGAGTTTTCCCAGATCACTCACGTCCAGTGCTTCTGTTGTCACATGCGGCACGTCCAACGCTCCCAGCGCTTCCACACTCTGGTCCAGCATTTTGATCTGATAGTCACCTGAACCTTGCAACAGTGCAGCGATCATCCCACCGATCTTACCTGCACCCACAACAGCAACATGATGTCGGCTCATAAGCCCCTCCAAGCTTGTTTCGATTGACCAAGAGTCTACGTGAAAACACTGCCGGAGTTTACGGGGCAACTTGCCGAAATGACGTTTTATATCGTTGAAGTAACGGCGATTATGTCATATTGACATTAAAAAAGTAAAAATGACGATCTAAGCGTGTAAGGCGCACACGATTCGCCCCGGTGAAAATACGCAGCTGAGGCCATTTAAATCACCTGAGCAAAATATACGAATGCACAAGAGCTCTTACTTCTCAATGCTATAGGTGTTTTGAGGCATGAATGGACGCTGCCGTTCAAACTTTTTCGTCAGCACGATCGAAGAACGTGTGCGTTCTACACCCGGGATAGCGGCAATCTCATCGAGCACCGCATCCAGCTCTTCCAGTCGATCCGGCTCCACAATGAGGCAGAGATCAAACTCACCGGAGATAGTCAGGCAGCTGCGAATTTCAGGATAGGACTCCAGCTGGGCAATCAACTCGCGAGAACGTTGTTGAGCCACAGAAAGCATCACAAGGGCTTGAACACGCTTCTGATCCTGCTCATCTCCAAGGATGGCTGTGTAGCCGATAATGATCCCTTTGCGCTCAAGGCGGGCAATACGCTCCTGAACGGTGGAGCGGGCAACGTCCAGACGCCGCGCAATTGAAGAAACCGGTTCCCGGGCATTGCCCTGCAAAATGGCAATCAGCTTACGGTCCAGCTCATCCTTAATCTCGGCCATACAATGTCCTTCAAATTTTTGCGGCAATATAACAGCAATATCGTCAATTTGGCAGTACGATCAGGCAAAACTAACAGCTTACGACGCGATCTGCCGACAAAGCCTTTGAGATCAAAGGATAAACCCATATCTGATCTTCAGGTTTTCCCAAGGCTGCAGAAATCCCAAAAACCCCGTTGCGCTCCAAAATATGTGACGTTATAAAGTAACAAATTTGAATGTAATACTATAACGGATGGTTGTGGCACGTATGAAGCATCTCCTGAGTTCAATGAGTATTCTTGGCCTTCTCGCAGGAAGCGTCTCCTTCCCAGCGCTGGCACAGGCCGAGGTCAAAGTGGTGGCGTCCATCAAGCCGATCCACTCTCTTGTGGCAAGCGTGATGAAAGGCGTAGGCACGCCTGATCTGGTCGTCGAAGGGGCAGGGTCTCCGCACACGTACAGCTTGCGTCCGTCAACAGCACGCAAGATTGCAAATGCCGACGTCGTGTTCTGGGTCGGCCCGCAGATGGAAAGTTTCCTTGAAACCCCGCTTGAGAACCTTGCAAACGATGCAACCATCGTAACGCTGAAAGATTCCCACGGTCTGACGCTTCTGAACTTCCGTGAAGGTGGCAACTTCGAAGGTCACGATCACGATGACCATGCGGGCGAAACTGCTGAAGAGCATGCAGCACACGCCGGCGAAACTGCTGAAGAGCATGCAGCACACGCCGGTGAAACAGCGGAAGAACATGCAGCACACGCCGGTGAAACTGCGGAAGAACATGCAGCACACGCCGACGAAGCGCATGAAGAGCACGCTGATCACGATCATGAGAAGCATGAAGAGCATGCCGATCATGACCATGAGAAGCACGAAGAGCATGCTGAACATGACCACGAGAAGCATGAAGAGCATGCTGAGCATGACCACGAGAAGCATGAAGAACATGCTGATCATGAAAAGCATGAGGAACATGCTGAACATGCAGGTCATGACCACGGCGCAGAAGCTTTCGACATGCATATCTGGCTGTCTCCAGCCAATGCAATTGCCATGCTGCATGAGATTGAAGAAACTCTCTCCAAGGCCGACCCTGCAAACGCTGCCAAGTATGCAGCCAATGCAAAAGCAGAAGCTGAGGAGATTTCCAAGGTTTCTGATGCTCTGAAAGCGGATCTCAAAGACTATCAGAGCAAACCGTTCGTGGTGTTCCACGATGCTTACCGCTACTTCGAAGAGGCTTACAACCTCAACGCTGTTGGCTCCGTGACTGTCAGCCCGGAAGTGCTGCCAGGTGCAAAACGCCTGACTGAAGTGCGCGCAAAGCTGGAAAATCTGGGCGTGAGCTGCGTCTTCTCTGAGGCTCAGTTCAACCCAAGAATGGTTGCAGTTCTGAAAGAGGGCACTGGCGTAAACTCTGCTGAGATCGATCCTCTGGGATCCACACTGGACTCCGGTCCGCAGCTTTACACAGAGTTGCTGAAGCAGATGGGCTCCGCGTTCAACACCTGCCTCTCTGGCAACTCATAGGTTTTGAAATAACAAGAATAACAGGCAGACAGGCGGCTCCATATCAATATGGCTGCCTGTTTCGCTCACCCCCAAACTGGGCCATGGGCTATAAACGTGCTCCCGAAAATCTTCTACCAGTTTTCATCAAGGGCCTGCGAGACGATCAGGTGCAAAGACGGGAGTGATCTCCCTCTGGGGGATTACATCGCACCTTCTTCTTCCAGCCTGTGGCTCCATCTTTCCAGAATACCTTCCAGCGCCTCCCGGTCTTGCGGGTCCAGCACCTTCAGCATCTCCGCTTCCAGCGCAAAGTGCTTGGCAGCCGCTTCTTCCACCAGCTCGCGACCTTTGTCTGTCAGGTGGATCATCAGCGCACGGCGATCTTCTGGGTTAGGATTGCGGCACACCAGACCCAGCTTCTCCAGCTTGTCCAGTCGGCTGGTCATGGTGCCAGACGTCAGCATGCTGGATTTGGTAAGTTCGGTCGGGCGCAGCGCATAAGGCTCGCCGCTGCGGCGCAAGGTAGCCAGAACATCAAAGTCACCCGTCGCCAGACCAAACTTGGCAAAGTTGGCCGAAAGGTCCTTGTTGATCTGCATGTTGATCCGCATCATCCGCGCCAGCACATACATCGGGCTGGCATCAACCTCAGGATACTCGCTCTTCCACTGGCGCACGACGCGTGCAACGTGATCACTCATGGTTACTCTCAATAATCTGGCTTGCAGCAATACAAAGGTATATTGCAGAGGAATTACTTGATATCAAGATACTTGACGGTTCTGCGTAGATATCCTAAGCATCATGTGAATTAGTTTGAAATCAAAATAATTGAGGTCGAGATATTATGCTCGTTCAGCTGCGCACAGCGCTCACCCCCGCCATCTGGGGCACCACCTACGCTGTCACCACGCTGCTTCTGCCATCAGAAGACCCGGTCTGGATGGTCGTCTACCGCTTGCTACCCGCCGGCCTGCTGCTTCTTGCCTTTGCACCCGGAGTGCTGAAAGGCCAATGGGTGAAGCGGGCCATGATCATTGGCCTGACCAACCTATCCATGATCTTCTTCGTGTTCATCGCCGCCTTCCGCCTCCCAAGCGGCATGGCCGGAACACTCATGGCAACGCTGCCTCTGCAGATCATCTTCTACATCTGGATACTCGACGGCAAAACGCCGGTCGCACGCCAGATGTTTGCCTCGCTCATTGGCCTGTTTGGCGTCGGCATGTTGCTGCTGGGAGCAGTGGAACTGGACTGGATCGGCATCGGCGCTGCACTCGCGGCCTGTTTGAGCACCTTCACCGGCGTGTATTTGAGCGGGAAGTGGGGCAGGCCGGATGTCAGCATGGTGACGTATACCGGCTGGCACGTGACCCTCGGCGGCCTTTATGCTGTACCAATCGCGCTTGTGCTGGAAGGCGCAGCTCCAGTACCGGACCTGAACATGGCACTGGCGTTCTTCTGGATCGGTATTTTAGGGATGGGCTGGGCCTCTGTGAACTGGCTCAATGGTATCGTCCAACTCAACCCAACAACCATCGGCTTCTTGTCACTGGTCAACCCGGTCTCAGCAGTGCTCTGCGGTCAGTTACTAGTAGGAGAAGAGTTTGGCTGGCGCCAGTGGACTGGCATTGTTATCGTGCTGGGAAGTATCGTCTACGCCCTGAAGACCCCAAGCAGAGCAAAGGTTGCAACACAAACGAAAGATGCGGCAGCAACCAGCTAGAGTGCGTTCCGTTTGATTGAATTTAATCAAACGACAAGAATTCGCTCAAAGTAAAGAAGTTAGAGTATGAGACGTGAACGCAAATGAGCGCAACATGCTCTAAAGCGTTTTCCCGAAAGTCGGGTTCGGTTTTCGGGAAACAAGACGCATCAGCGTAAAAAGGAAAGATTAGCGTAGGTAAGCGATGTAAGCGTCCTGCGCTTTTTGCATGGCCTCAACCTTGTCGTTGACGTCACCTTTGCACACAACACCGTTGTGATGCAGTTCCCACCGCCATGGCTTACGGTGCGTATCGCCATCTTCGCGATGCACGCGCATGCTCATTTCAGTACTAAGAACGCCCGTACCCACGCTGTGATCAGGGACATTTCTCCAAAGCTGACGCCACTGAAACTTCTTGGACATAGTAATTTAGCACCCGATGTTCTTCCTATGTTCTCATTGTGAAATGATTCCATTAAAATTCTCCTAACGGATGTTAAGGATTGGCCCCGCAACCACGCAGAAACAGCCCAAACACGCGGTTTGGGCTGCCCAATTTTCATGAAATTTTCTGTTCTCAAACGGCCTGTTTTATAGAACAAAGCCTCTGGATACAGGCGCCTTTATCTGGAAGGCTTAGGTGCCTGCACCTTACCATCCGGCATCACTTTACCCTTCGAGCCACCTTCCAGATCGAAGCGATAAGCATCTCTGTTCACCGCATCGTCTTCGGCAGTTTCCAGCTTGGTCTCAAGCTGGTCGACAACCGTTTCGCTGGAGATCTCAAAACCTTTGCCTTTGATCGGCTCAGAGAATGGTTCTGTATAAAGATCAGAACCCCACTGCGGCTTCAGGCCGTGGTTGGCAGCACCCAGATTAACCTCAACGGCAGAGTGGTGCTCATCACCAACCAGATATCCGGTGGCCAGCCAGCGTCCAAGTTCCTTCACCTGGTTATCAGCATTCGGACCTTCCAGACCCAGCTCTTTCATCACACCCTTACCAAGCAAGCGAATGCCTGTGAGGAAGCGATCTGTGGTGCCGGACGGACCTGCCACCGTTGGCTTGTTGTGCATCTCGGCATCCTTGGCAAAGCCAGTGCCGTCTTTCACATCCCAGACGGAGAAGCCGGGCTGATGCTCAACAATCACCTTGTCGTCAGGCATATCGCCGCCTTTGACAGGCTTGCCTTCCTTGAACTGATAATCCTCACGGTCATGACGGTTGCGCGGATTGGTTCTTGCGAAGTTCTCCTCGCGCTCTGTCAGGCGTTTGTTTGCTTTAAGATCAGCAGCTGATGCCCAGGCACCATCACCGCCTTTTTTGCTGCGCTCACGATACTTGCGCTGGTTGGCCGTCAGGCTTTGTCCGGCAAGCGCGTCGTTTTGCGGAACCGGTCCATCAACTTGCTCAGAACCGGGCACTTCGCCATAAAGCTCTGGATGCTCAGAGGCGTTCTGCTTGTTCTCATTCCGATAAGTGTAAAGCTTCAGCTCATCTGGATCAGCGTCGGATCTCGCATTCCGCGGACGACCGAACTTGAAGCTCTTCAGGTACTCAATATCGATGATGTCCTTCATCTTCTCCTGAAGTTCAGGAGAGTTGTAAATTTTCTCCATGGCCTGCCGGAAAGCAGGGGAGTTGGACAGATCGAAATAAGCGGTGCCTTTTTCGCGGATCGTAATATCGTTGTCTTCCTTGCCCTTCTTGGCACTGTCGACAATCTTGGTGAAACCACCGGCACCCAGCTGTCCCACAACACCATATTTCGGGTTATCACCCGTATAAGCGTTCATGGCATCCAACGTGCCTTTCAGCTCATCATCCCCTTCAAGGCGCGTGAACACGGTCACGATGCTCTTGATCAGGCTGTCAGCTGTCTTGTGAGCGGCTTTACTTTCAGAGGCGATCTGTGCAATCGACGCTTCAACGGCCTTGTTGTCGGCAACGGTGAGCTTGTCGTCTTTGGGGACGCTGGCTAGAATCTGCGCAGCCTGCTGCACATCATCAGGAAATTTGATGCTCAGCTCCTGGAAAACGCGTTTCGCCCAGCTCAGCTCGTCTTGATTTCCTGATCCCTCAGGTTGTTGTTGTGCTCCACCCAGCATAGACACACTCCTCAGAAAGATGACCATACGACTTCATCTCTGAACAATGTCGGGGGCGCATTGCATGGGCTTTAAAATAATCGATAAAATGTCTCGTGGCGTGTTCACAAAGTTCACGATGGTTATGCCAGCATTGTCATGTTGACGCCGGTTTGATTAAAACTCGGCCCACCACCGTTTATAAGAGGTTCTCCAGCACCTTCCGCAAAGCACAAGGCGCAAGAGAACCATTTAGGCTTTAACCGTGAGAAACAGCCATTTGCCGCTGTAGGCTTAACGGATGACGGTCTCTCACGATCTTGTTATTGCGCAAAATACTGCGGAGCTGACTTTAGGTAAGACCCATAGGCCTGCGCATTGGGGTAAGAGAACTGCTCAGCCAGCGGATTGCTGCGCTTGCGCTTGGCCGCTCCAATGTCCTGCAGTAACTCATCAAAGTGCTTGAAGTGGAACGGAGCAGAACACAGTCCGCCATAAACCTGCGCAGCAGGCCGATCATCCCGTCGCCAGTCCAGCATCTCATCAATGTTCTGACGCATCTGCGTATCGGATGGTTGGTTAGCCAGTTGCCCATCTGCATACCGCACCAGCCAGTTGGCGATCATCTCGGCAGAAAGAACCGTACAGAAGCTGGAATTGAAGCCCACAAATCCCATTTCTGGCAGGTCAGGGTTCACAGAAAGACGGTAAGTGCGATATTGCCCGTCATCTTCAATCAGCTTGTTACGATACTCCTCTGCCAGATACGGAATGCCCAGTTTCCAACCAACGGCCAGCACGGACACGTCGCAGCCAACCTTATCGCCTGTCGTCAACACTGCCTGATCACCCTCATAATGATCAATGGTGCCCTGAACCGGCTTGATCTTGCCGCTTTTGAAGCCCTCAAACAGACCGGGTGTAACGATGGGAATAGAGCAGGAGATGTCCTTCTCAATAGGTACCTTCGGCACCATATCCCACTTCTTCAGCCCCAACTGAAGCTTCAACAGCATCTCAAGCCCGCGGAAGTTCGCCCAGATAAACGGCTTGGCCAGCGCAGCCATAGCCTTTTGCAGCGGGTTTCGGCCCCAGCTGTTGAACTGCAGCTCCTGTGCCCGCATGTAAAGCAAACGCTTGAAGTTGATGCCGCCCACAAAGTAGGGCACCCGCCACACGGGCTCACGATACACCAGTGTTACCTGAGAAGCTCCATTCTGCGCTGCGTTCACCGCCACATCAGTCGCTGATTTGGAGCCACCCAAAACGACCACCCGTTTGCCTTGAGCGCGGGAAGGATCTGTGTAGTCGGAGGAGTGCATCACCGCACCGCCCTGCGCCTCAAACGCCTCCTGTCCAGGATGACTGATGATGTTCTTCTCAGAAAACTGGCCCGTTGAAATAACAACAAAGTCAAAGTCTTCCTTACGAACCTTACCAGCCGCATCCAGCGTCAGCGTCCATCCCGGTTGGCCATCCTCTCGCCGGTCCATGGAAAGCACGGAGGTGTTCAGCTGGAACAACCGATGCAGCTTGTGCTTACGGGCGTAGGAATGCAGGTAGGCATGCACCTGCGGTCCTTTAGGCCATTCCGGATACTCATCAGGCATGGGCAGATCCGTATAGCAATACAGATCTTTTGGAGACTGGGTCTGCACCCCCGGATAGGATCTGGAAAGCTCCCAAACCCCACCGAAATCATGCGTGCGCTCATACCCGAACACCCGGTGCCCACGCTCGTCAAAGGCTTTCGCAGCCGCAAGACCGCTCACGCCGCCGCCAATGACAGCAACTTTCTTCTTCTTCACCATGTCAGCCACCCTTATTCAGCAGGTGGCGGAAGGAAGTCGACTTCATGAAGGGCAGAGATGCGCACAAGCTCTTCCGGATCTGTCACGCCGTCCAAAGCCTCAAACAGATCATAGAGCTTGCGGGAAGGGGCCACACCGAACACGCAGGTCGCTTCATCGCCGGAGCGGTTGAAGATCCCGTGCGCAATTCCGCGTGGCATTCTGATCGTATCTCCCGGGCTGGCTTTGTGGCAGGCCTCTCCAAACTCCACCTCAAGCTCACCCGTAAGCACCGTGATCCACTCATCCTGTGTCGGATGAATATGCGGCGGCACAAATGTCTCGTCCGGTATGGCCGCATGCCAGATAAACACGTTTTCAGTCAGCACTTTAGGTGTGTATGTATGGCCAACAACATTCCAGCTGGTGTTGTCATTAAT
>NZ_DS996810.1:166360-466360 GCF_000156235.1 Pseudovibrio sp. JE062 | reverse complement strand
AAAGCCAAGCCGTATGCGCTCGTCAGCGCAAGCCTGGAGAACTTCAAGAAACAGGAAACCGCCGCGGACATTCCACCATTTGATCCGATCACCATGTATCAGGGCGAACAGGTGGCTCCGCTGCAGGTTGCCAGTGACGCGATCTATGGCGCGGACATTGAGGGTGAAGTCTCTATCTCTCAGCGCGACTTCCCGCTGGAAGCAATGAGCATGGTCGCTCTTCCCGATCATAAGGAAGAGGCTGTTCAACAACAGGTGAAGAAGGCAGCGATGTTCATGCTGGATAATTCCACGGACATTGCGGCTATCCCGAGCGTGGAAGACATCAACGCCGGCTTTGCCCCTCTTTCAGAACAGTCATTTGAAAACATCGAAGTTCGTATTACCGAAGAAAACGTCTCCTTCCAGCCCAAATCCCGCAAAACCACTCAGGCCAATCAGATCGAAGAACGCATTGTTCCGATCCTGACCCAGACTGACTTTATTGACATTCTGCTGGATGGCGAAGCCTCCGAGACAGAAGCGGAAGGCTACATCAAGGCGTTTACGGATAACTTCGGCATCGACACCATTAAAGCTGGCCAGATTTTCCGCCTCTCTCTGAACACTGATCAGATCGAAGAGGACGATGGCATTCTCGTGCGCGTCAGCATCTATGAAGACCAGCGCCACGTCGGCACCATCGCACGAAACGATGAAGGCGAGTTTGTTGTTGCACCAGAGCCAACCACGCAGATGGCAGCAGATGCGTTCAACTCGCAGCAGCAGAATTCGGTTGGCCCACGCGCCACCTATTATGACTCGATCTACCAGACCGGCCTGGATAACGAAGTTCCATCCTCTCTTATTAAAGAGCTGATCCGCATCTACTCTTATAGTGTGGACTTCAATGCGTCTGTGAAGAGCGGCGACGAAATGAGCGTCTTCTATGGTCTGGATGCAGACCAGACCACCGGCGCCTCCGAGATTCTCTATACCTCTATCACCGTGAATGGCCGCAGCCACCGTTTCTACCGCTTCCGCACACCGGATGATGGTGTTGTCGACTACTACGATGAGAACGGTCAAAGCGCGAAGCAGTTCCTACTCCGCAAGCCAATCGCAGCAGGCCGCTTTACCTCCGGCTTCGGTATGCGTCGTCACCCGGTTCTGAAAACCCGCCGTCTCCATACTGGAACGGACTGGGCAGCCCCACGCGGTACCGCAATCTTTGCAGCTGGCGATGGTGTTATTCAGAAAGCTGCATGGTCTGGCGGATACGGCAAACGCGTTGAGATCAAACACGCCAACGGTTACGTCACCACCTATAACCATATGACCCGCTTTGCCACTGGCATTCAAAAAGGCCAGCGCATCAGACAGGGTACGGTTATCGGTTACGTCGGCACCACCGGCCTCTCCACCGGTAACCACCTCCACTATGAGGTGAAGGTGAATGGCCGCTTCGTAAACTCACTGAAGATTAAGGTGCCACAGGGCCGTGTTCTCGAAGCGCAAGTGCTTGAAAACTTCAAGCGCGAACGGGACCGCATCAACGCTCTGATGGAAACTGGCCGTCCAAGCCAACGCGTTGCTTCACTGCGAAACTAGGTTTTGCAGTGAGCCACCTGCTCCAGGATCAACTCCACCACATCAGCTGGCTGCTTTTCAGAGATGTCGAGCGTCAGCTCATTCTCATGATTGGGTTTGAGCACAGTGGAGTTCCGCACCGCATTGCGTGATCGCTCCGGATCCATACTTTTCAAGCGCAGAGCCCGCTCCGGAGAAACTACGCGTTTGGCGATCTCATCTTCATTGCAAAGCAGTCTGACCGGCAAAAACCGGGCCTTTCTCCGCTGAGCTGTTTCCCGAATGGCCTCATAAATCTGCCGATCACTGGCATCATCCTCAAAACCCTCATGCGTAAAGATGTAACTTGCATGAGGAGCACCAAGCGTGGCCACCGTCTCCAGCACAGCTTCTCGCACTTTATCGATCTGCCTCCAAACACCTTCCGGGTAAGGTGTCAGCCGATCATGATCGAGCAATCCAAAAATCGGATTGTTGATCCATTGATTGTCGACGACTTTGGCACTCGTGGCCTCAGCCAGTGCCCGGGCAATTGTTAGCTTTCCGGTTCCGGCAAAGCCAACCAGATAAATAAGTACATTTTCCAAATTCAAATCCTCAGGCTCAAAAGCACAAACACATCAGCGAGAGGCTAAAACACTCCCAACCTTCTGACGCTTCTGCAGCAAAATCAAAACAAACCAAAGATAAGCACCGGTCTCCAAAACCCTTTGCAGCAGACCGCTCAAAGCAGTTTCCAGCATCAGGCTCAGGAACAATGCGAATAAAACCAATCCTGGAACAAACCAGTAAGACCGCCCTTCTTGTGCGCGGGCAAGCAAACAGAGCCCGACAACAGCACAAAAATAAGCAAATAGGCCAGCAGCGGAATGGATCAGCTGGCTTTGGCTCTGGTCAGCCATCCTGCATTCAAAATCACAGGGAAAGAACGCGGCAAGTCCAATGAAAAGCGGATAGCCTGCGAAAACCACCAGAGCGACACGTTCTGCCCTGCTCCGCATCAGATCACTAAAGCAGATGATGAAGCTCGGCAGCAGCAGAAGCTCAACCGCCAGGAAGCCCCAGAAGTTGACGGTTGGTCCGTGCGGAGCTCCCGTTGCACCAAGAACACTCATGAAATGAGAAATATGGCTGTACCCCGGATAGAACTGGGCGCCAATCGCCACCGTAGTCACGAGCCAGAGATAGCTCATCGCCACAAATAAGAGTGCAATATCAGCTTTTCTCATACCCGCCGCCCGCAAGATGCCCGTCCTCATCCAGCAGAACTAAACACTAAAAACAGATATTCGAAAAGGTACGGATGTCATCCGCCAAGGTAGATAGCAAAAAGGGCCGGAAAATCCGGCCCTTGTCTTCAACTCACAGAAAGGCTCATCAAGCCCTGTCGAACACCAGTCGATCAGACCCGTTAGAGACTTTGATCGTCTGCCCGTCAGAAATGGAACCAGCCAACAGCATTTCTGCCAGTGGATCCTGTACCTGCTTCTGGATAACGCGTTTGAGCGGACGAGCACCATAAGTTGGGTCATAGCCCTTCTCGGCAAGCCAGCCCATTGCACCATCATCCAGATCCAGAACCATCTTCCGGTCATCCAACAGCTTTTGCAGACGCTTCAGCTGAATTTCGACAATCTTGGACATCTGAGTACGCTGCAAGCGGTGGAACAGGATGATTTCATCCAGACGGTTCAGGAACTCAGGACGGAAATGCGCTTTCACAGCATCCATCACCGGACCGCGAACAGCCTCAGCATCTTCACCCTCGCCCTGAGCTGCGAGGAACTCAGCACCAAGGTTGGAAGTCATGATGATCAGCGTATTGCGAAAGTCCACGGTACGGCCCTGCCCGTCTGTCAAACGGCCATCATCCAGTACCTGAAGCAGAACATTGAACACATCACCATGTGCTTTTTCAACTTCATCAAACAGCACGACCTGATATGGCCGGCGGCGAACCGCTTCTGTCAGTACACCACCTTCTTCATAGCCAACATAGCCTGGAGGTGCACCAATCAGACGCGCAACGCTGTGCTTTTCCATGAACTCGGACATGTCCACGCGCACCATTGCCGTCTCATCATCGAACAGATAGCTCGCAAGTGCCTTGGTCAGCTCGGTTTTACCAACACCGGTTGGGCCGAGGAACATGAACGAACCAATGGGTCTGTTTGGATCCTGCAAACCAGCACGGGACCGGCGGACAGCGGTGGAAACCGCATGAACAGCTTCCTGCTGACCAACAACACGTTTGGCAAGTTCGTCTTCCATGCGAAGAAGCTTTTCACGCTCACCTTCCAGCATCTTGTCGATCGGAATACCGGTCCAGCGAGAAACAACCTGCGCAATGCTCTCACTGCTGACGGTTTCGTTGAGCATGGTGTTGTCAACGTCCTCAGCAGTCTGAGCGTTCGCCAGTTTCTTCTCCAGATCAGGAATAACGCCGTAGCTCAGCTCACCAGCACGGGCTAGATTACCAACACGTTGGGCCTGCTCCAGTTCAGTACGGGCTTCATCCAACTGCTCTTTGATCTTCTGCTCACCGCTCAGCTTGTCTTTTTCAGCTTGCCAGCGCTGTGTCAGGGCATTGGATTCCTCTTCCAGATCAACCAGCTCTTTTTCAAGACGCTGCAAGCGATCCTTCGTGGCTTCATCATCCTCTTTCTTCAGCGCTTCTCGCTCAATCTTCAGCTGGATAATCCGGCGGTCCAGCTCATCCAGCTCTTCCGGCTTGGAATCCACCTGCATGCGCAAGCGGCTAGCGGCCTCATCAACAAGGTCGATGGCCTTATCCGGCAGGAAGCGGTCTGTGATGTAGCGGTTGGACAGCGTTGCTGCGGAAACAATCGCGCTATCGGAGATGCGCACACCGTGGTGAAGTTCATACTTCTCCTTGATACCGCGCAGAATAGAAATGGTGTCTTCAACCGTTGGCTCACTCACAAACACGGGCTGGAAACGACGGGCCAGCGCCGCGTCTTTCTCAACGTGCTTGCGGTACTCATCCAGCGTGGTAGCACCAACACAGTGCAACTCACCGCGAGCAAGAGCAGGCTTGAGCAGGTTGGAAGCGTCCATCGCTCCGTCTGTCTTACCAGCACCAACAAGCGTATGCATTTCGTCGATGAACAGGATGATCCCGCCATCAGCGGCCTGCACTTCATTCAGAACACCCTTCAGGCGCTCTTCAAACTCACCACGATATTTCGCGCCAGCAATCAGCGCACCCATATCAAGCGCAAGTAGTTGCTTGTCTTTCAGGCTTTCCGGCACATCGCCATTGACGATACGCAGCGCCAGACCTTCCGCGATCGCGGTTTTACCAACGCCCGGCTCACCAATCAGAACCGGATTGTTCTTGGTACGACGGGAAAGAACCTGAATGGCGCGGCGAATTTCTTCATCTCGACCAATCACAGGGTCGAGTTTGCCTTCGCGCGCAGCTTCAGTCAGATCCTGAGCGAATTTCTTCAGCGCATCAAACTGGTTTTCAGCAGAAGCCGAGTCAGCCGTGCGGCCTTTACGAAGCTCATTGATCACTTCATTCAGCGCATTTGGCGTAACACCAGCCTGTGCCAGCGCTTTACCGGCCTTGCTGTCCTTATCCATGGCCAGCGCCAGCAGCAGCCGTTCCACGGTGACAAAGCTGTCGCCCGCTTTCTCCGCAATCTTCTGCGCTTGCTCGAAAAGACGAGCCGTTTCAGGCGCCAGATACAGCTGTCCGTTGCCGCCACTTACTTTTGGCAGCGCTGCCAGATCTGTCTCAATCTGCAGACGAACATCCTGAACGCGACCACCAGCCCGTTCAATAAGACCAGCCGCCATGCCTTCGCTGTCATCCAGCAAGACCTTCAAAATATGTGCGGGAGTAAACTGTTGATGCCCTTGTCCCAGAGCGTATGTTTGCGCAGACTGAATGAACCCACGCGCACGGTCGGTGTATTTTTCAAAGTCCATATATAACTCCTATGTGCCGTGTCACCCGAAGCATGACGAAGCATTTTGGGAGGATCCGAGCCTCATAAAGAGCACCCGAAGCAGGAGACTTCCTCCTGCACTCTTCATATAGTGGTTCAAACTGCCGACAAAAGAGGGCGCTCGCAAGATCTTGCCACAATCCTTTGTTTCTCATAGTTTCCACCAGCTTAAACAACGGAATTTAATATGACTTTTTCGCCTGCGCATATCACCGCACTCGCAACACATCCTGTTAAAGGCCTCACGGCACACCCACTTCAGACGGCAACTGTAGAAGCTGGAGCTGTCTTCCCGCTGGATCGTGCCTACGCTATCGAAAACGGCCCATGCGGCTTTGATCCTGCAGCGCCAAAACACATTTCCAAAAGCAAATTCCTCGTACTGGTCCGCTACGAAGACGTAGCCCAGGTCAAATGCACCTATGATCTGGAAAATAAAAGCATCACCCTGTCCAGGCCGGGTGAGGATGACGTTACCCTCTCGCTGGAATCCGCCGAAGGACAGGAAGCCCTCGCGGCTTACTTCACCGCGCATATGGGTGATAAAGCTGCTGGCCCACTGAAAGTCCGCCACGCAGACGACCACGCCTTTACCGACACCGCCGAAAACTTCGTGCATGTTGTGAACCTGGCCAGCGTCAAAGCTCTTTCAGAAACAATGGGCGTTGAGATCGACCCAAAACGCTTCCGCGCGAACATCTATGTGGAAGGCCTGCCCGCCTACGAAGAGTTCAACTGGGCCGACAAAAAGATCCACTCCAGCTCCGGTGTAGAATTCAAATTCGCCAAACGCACCCGCCGCTGCGCAGCTGTTGACGTCAACCCAACCACCGCAGAACGCGACACCAACATCAACAAGACCCTCTACGACACTCTGGGCCACATGGATGTTGGCATCTATCTGGAAGTGCTCAACAACGGCACCCTCTCCGTCGGAGATACGCTGATCGTGGAATAAACCCACACAAGCTGGCCATATAGCAAAAAGAAAACCCCGCCTTGTGAGCGGGGTTTTTCGTGAAAATCCGAAACCGGTAAAGGAACTAAAGCATCCTCCCAGATGCTTAGCTTTCACCGTCTCCGGTTGTTTCCAATGCCGCTGGAGCTGGTGCATCCTCTGCAGGAACACGAGCTGCGCGGGTGCGCTGTGTGCGAGCTGCACGTGGAGTACGTGCACGAGGCGTACGGCGTGGCTTAGCTGCAGCCGTTTCATCCTCACCACCTTCAGCCGCTTCAGCAGGAGCTGCTGCATTTGCAGAAGAAGGCGTACGGCGAACACCGCGACCACGAGTGCCACGAACGCGGCGACGTGGTTTGTCGTCTTCTTCATCACCTGCAGCAGGTGCCTCAGCAGCTTCAGCATTCTCTTCAACCACTGGGGAAGCTTCGATAAACGGCTGAGGCGTATCAAGGCCAATCACAGGCTGAGTGCTTGCAACAGCAACATCCTGCTCTTCGCTTGCCGCCGCACCGTTTGGCGCTTCAACAACAGCTGGTGCAGCTTCTTCTTCTGCGCGAGCAGAAGGAGCAGCACTCTGAGAGTTCTGGGGTTGAGCAGCAGCGACGATACGCTGGTAATGCTCAGCATGCTGATAGTAGTTTTCGGAGGTTACACGGTCTCCGGAGGCCTGAGCATCACGCGCAAGTTGCTGGTACTTTTCAGCAATATGCAATGCGGTACCTCGGATTTTAACATCCGGTCCATTTGACTCATAAGTACGTGTCAATGGATTTGGAGCCTTACGCCCCCGCCCACGCATGCGCTTGTTATTCTGATTTCCTGGTCTCATTCTGCCGTTAACTTTCCGGAATAGCAATCGAACCTACAGCGAGGTTCATGGGAGTAAGTTCTCCCGGATTCCAAATGCCGTTAATAAGCCTGCATGTTGATTAAGCCAAAGGCCACCAACATCGAAATGCAATCGCATTCGATCATATAACTGCTTCAATGCGATATCCGACATCCGATAGCAGCAATACAAATGCATTGCTCTCTCAGTTCTACGATACGAGGGGTCGCTCAACTATCTGCTTTGAAACTATCAACCGACGTCTCTGCCAGGCTCGTCTCACTGTCAGTGAGTGCCCATCCCCATCGTTTTCAGCTATTAGCTGGTATCGCTTGTCGGCGAGATGAAACTATCTCGTTCCGACGTATTTTCCAAGGGCTTTTTTCCAGATTATTGAATTCTTCGTCAATCATGGAAAAACTACAACAATGACCCTCGGCTGACCGGCCAGATCATGCTCACAACGAACCTCTAGCCCCACAAGTTCCCTTGCGAGAGTTGAAAGCTCTTCCGCTTGATCAAACCCGATCTCCATAAGGAGTCCACTATTTCTCTTAAGAACTAGTTTAGCGTTACCTATCAATTCTTTATAGGCAGTAAGTCCGTCGTCTCCACCATCCAATGCCAGCATCGGATCATGCTGCTTCACTTCATGGCTCAGCCCTTCAATCACAGCGCTGCGAATGTACGGTGGGTTACTCACAACAAAATCAAAAGCCCCGTTCAACGCATCCAAATAAGAACCCCGAACAGGGATAAAACGGCTTTCAAATCCGTTATTTGCTGCGTTTTGTCGCGCAGTCTCCAATGCCTCTTCGCTGATATCAACAGCAACACAAATGGCATTGGGTAACTCACTCAACAGAGCAATCGCGATGGCACCGGTTCCAGTTCCGATATCCGCAAACACCCAAGGCTTATCAAAACCACCATTGGCCTGACAAAATGCCAGTGTCGCCTCAACCAGCGTCTCTGTATCAGGACGCGGCTCCAGTGTTGCCTGTGAGAGAGAAAACTCAAGGCCCCAGAATTCACGCTTACCCAGAATGCGTCCAACCGGCTTCCCTGCCAGTCGCTCTTCTGCATATCGTGTCATAACCGCAATCACTTCCGGCGAGATCTCACGATCATATTCCAGAACCAGATTACGCGGCTCAATACCAAGAGCTTCAGCAGTTAGCACCCGCGCATCCAGATCAGCTTCCGCCAGATCTGCATCACGAAACAGGCTTCGCACCGCTAGGTACAAAGCCTGCACATTTTTAATCTCGAACTTTTCGAAGAGCGCGGACATTAAAGTCCTTCTGCAGCGAGCAAATTCGCCTGATGATCCATAGTCAGAGCATCAATAACTTCACCAGTCGCCTCGCCTGTCATCATCTGATCAAGCTTGTACAAGGTCAGACCAATACGGTGATCTGTCACGCGGCCCTGAGGGAAGTTATAGGTACGAATGCGCTCGGAGCGGTCGCCAGAACCAACCTGAACACGGCGGGCTTCAGTTCGCTCATTCGCAGCGCGCTCGCGCTCAACATCATAAATCTTTGCACGCAGCAACTTCATCGCGCGGTCTTTGTTCTTATGCTGAGAACGCTCATCCTGCACTGCAACCACAATACCGGTCGGGTTGTGCGTAATGCGAACAGCAGAGTCAGTGGTGTTCACGTGCTGACCACCTGCACCGGATGCACGGTAAGTATCAATGCGAAGATCTGCCGGGTTAATGTCTACGTCCACTTCTTCAGCCTGCGGAAGAACAGCAACCGTCGCAGCAGAGGTGTGAATACGCCCACCAGACTCAGTCTCAGGCACACGCTGCACGCGGTGAACGCCGGACTCAAACTTCAGCTTACCAAACACTTCCTGACCAGTAACCGCAGCAACAATTTCCTTAAAGCCACCCATATCCCCTTCTGAAGAAGACATGACTTCAACTTTCCAGCCATTGTTGTCAGCAAAGCGCTGATACATGCGGAAAAGATCGCCAGCAAAAAGCGCAGCTTCGTCGCCACCGGTACCGGCGCGCACTTCAAGAATAACGTCGTGAGAGTCAGCTTTATCTTTTGGCAGAAGCCCGATGCGCACTTTCTGGGTCAGCTCTTCAACAACACCAGTCAGTTCATCGCGCTCAAGCTGTGCAAGCTCTTTCATCTCCGCATCGCTGTCCGGATCAGAAAGCAAAGCTTCTGCGCCTTCCAGGTCACCTTCTGCTTTGCGCAGTTCCCGGATGGACATCACGATTGGTTCGAGTTCTGCGTAATCCCGCGAAAGCTTGATATAAACATCCGGTGCAGGACCAGATGCCATTTCGGCCTCAATGCCTTCAAAGCGTGCTAGCAGTGTATCTAGTTTTTCTGGTGCCAGCATTTCGCGGCAACTCCTCAAGCGTTAGACAGCTGGTACAAAAGCGCGACAGCCTCTCGGGTCTGCGGCAATCGTAACTTAAGCTGCTTATACCGGAATATTATTTTCGGATGCAAAGTTCGAAAGGAACTCGCGAATATCTTCCGACCCTTTACCCGCTTCCAGCTGTTTCAGCAACTCTTCTGAAAGTGCTGATAGATCCAAAGAGCGTAACATCGCCTTAACAGGACCAATGGAAGCCGGAGACATGGAAAGGTTTCTATATCCAATCGCCAACAGGGCCATCGCAGCAAGGGGCTGGCCGCCAAGCTCACCACACAGGGTAACCGGCGTATCCATTTTATCGCCAATAACAACGATCTTGCGCAAAGCACGCAAGAAGCTAGGTGACAAAGCTTCAAAACGCTCCGCAACCAGCGTGTTACCACGGTCAACTGCATAGAAGAACTGGAACAGGTCGTTCGAGCCAACGGAGACGAAATCTACTTCCTTGTAGATCTCTTCAAGCTGGTACAGCAATGCCGGAACTTCCAGCATCACACCAAGCTTCAGCTCTTTTGGCGTATCGTGTCCATGCTGGCGAAGGTGCTTCAACTCACGCTCAACATAATCTCGTGCCTGCTGGAATTCAGAAACGTCGGCCACCATCGGGAACATGATGCGCAAGGAGCGCCCTGCCCCTGCATGCAGCATAGCTCTGATCTGGGTGCGCAACAGGCCCGGACGATCCAGTCCAAAACGAATTGCGCGCCACCCCATGGCCGGGTTTTCTTCCTGAGCCAGACGCAGGTAAGGCAGAACCTTATCACCACCAATGTCCAGAGAACGGAAAGTAACTGGCTTGTCGCCAGCCGCATCCAGAACTTTGGAATAAAGGCTGTGCTGTTCCTGCATGCGAGGGAATGCAGAAGCTACCATAAACTGCAGTTCAGTTCGGAAAAGCCCAACACCATCAGCACCTGCATCTTCCATGCTTGGAAGATCAACCAGCAGACCAGCATTCAGCTGAAGCTTAACGTCCACACCATCTTTGGTGACAGTCGGCTCATCACGTAGCTGACGATAAATTTCCTGACGCTTGGAGCGCAGGCGAACCTTGTCCGCAAAAGCTTGTTCAACATCATTTGCCGGGCGAAGGAAGATCTGGCCGATCTCACCATCCACGATGATGGCATCAGTCGCTTCCACCAGGGAAACAATGTCTTCAACCTGCCCAACTGTCGGTATGCCAAGCGCACGGGCAACAATAGTCACGTGACTGGTTGGGCCGCTTTCTTCCAGAACCAAACCACGAATACGGTCGCGGTCATAATCCAGCAGCTCAGCAGCGCCCATGTTGCGGGCAATGATGATCGCATCTTTTGGCAGATCGTCTTCGCCGCTGTGGTTCTTGCCCATCAGCTCGCGAATAAGGCGGTGCGCCAGATCATCGAGGTCGTGTAGGCGCTCACGCAAATAAGGGTCAGTCTGCCGGAGCATCTGAGCGCGTGTATCGCTCTGAACTTTCTCAACAGCAGCTTCCGCCGTCAAACCATTGCGGATCGCTTCATCAATCTTCCGGATCCAGCCACGGTCATAGGCAAACATCCGGTAAGCTTCCAGAACCTCACGGTGCTCACCGTGTTGGGAAAACTCACCGCTGGCCAACATGTGGTCCAAAGACTGACGCAGACGCGTGACAGATTCTTCAAGACGCTTCTTTTCAGTATCCGCGTCCTCAGCAATCAGATTGGTGATAACCACACGCGGTTCATGCAGAACAACGTGGCCAAGGCCAATGCCATCAGCAAGGGCAACACCCTTCAGATGCATCGGGCGGATCACATCAATCGTTGTGCCTTGCTGTGCAATCGCTTCCAGCTCACCAGCCGCGACCATCTCAGCGATAACCATCGCAGTGGTCTGCAGGGCTTCCACTTCATCTTCGAAGTAAGTCCGGTGGTCTTTGTTCTGAACAACAAGCACGCCAAGCGTACGTCCTGCACGTAGGATCGGCACACCAAGGAAGGAGTTGTAATTCTCTTCGCCCGTTTCAGGACGATAAGCAAACGCCGGGTGCGCCTGCGCATTTGGTAGGTTCAACGGTCTGGCATCAGAGGAAATCAAACCAACAAGACCCTCACCAACCTTCAGAGAAGTCTGGTGAACCGCGTCCTTATTCAGGCCCTCTGTCGCATACAGCTCAAGAACCCCATCCGCGCGCAAAATGTACACGGAACACACTTCCGCAACCACGTTTGCCGCGATCAGACGTACAATCTTGTCGAGCCGTTCCTGCGCATTAATCGGCTCCGCCATCACTTCACGAAGCTTACGGAGGAGTACGCGCGGTCCGGCCAAGCTGCTGCGCATGCTCCGCCCTACCTATAATTCTGCTGGCCTTTTTAACAGGCCACGTTGTGCCTTGGAAGTTGTCCAAGACACAACAATATTCTCGACAGTAGGAAACCTAGCCGTCAAGTCCGTATAGCGAATGGAGAGTACGAACCGCAAGTTCCGTATACGCGGAATCGATCAGAACAGAGATTTTAATCTCAGATGTCGTAATCGCGCGGATGTTAATCCCCTTCTCAGCCAAGCCTTCAAAACACTGGGCTGCAACACCGGCATGCGAACGCATACCCATGCCGATTACGGAAACTTTTACAACATCAGTAGCGCCTTCGATATTCTCGAAGCCAATTTCCTCGACGTTCTCCTCAATTACCTTGCGCGCACGCTCGTAATCGCTCTCTGGAACGGTAAAGGTGATATCGGTCGTCTTCCCATCTGGAGAGATGTTCTGAACGATCATGTCTACGTTGATGTTGCCTTCGGCCAACGGGCCAAACACTCTGGACGCGATGCCAGGTTTGTCAGCAACGTTACGGATAGAAATCTGTGCTTCGTCTTTTGAGTAAGCGATGCCAGTGACGACTTGTTGTTCCAAAATCTCGTCCTCGTCGCAAATAAGTGTACCTACAGGGGTTCCGTCAGCGCTAATCTGCGGGGCATCCGGATCATCAAAGCTGGAACGTACAAACGTACGAACGCCGTGAACCATCGCCATCTCAACAGAACGGACCTGCAAAACCTTCGCACCAAGAGAAGCCATTTCCAGCATCTCTTCAAAAGCAACACGTTCCAGACGCGTCGCCTTGGCCACCACACGTGGGTCAGTGGTATAAACACCGTCCACATCCGTATAGATGTCACAGCGGTCTGCCTGAATAGCAGCAGCAATCGCCACCGCACTGGTGTCAGAACCACCGCGTCCAAGCGTCGCCAGCCTGTTGTCAGGCGCTACACCTTGGAAACCGGCGCAAACTGCAACCTGTCCACGCTCAAGGCGCTCAATGAGAGTTTGACCTTCAATGCTCTCAATACGCGCCGCGCCGTGGGCTTCATTCGTGCGGATAGGAATTTGCCATCCCTGCCAGGAACGTGCATCCACGCCCATATCTTGCAGCACAATCGCCAACAAGCCGGAAGTCACCTGCTCACCTGAGGCAACAACCGCATCATATTCACGCGCATCATGCAGCGCTGCGGCTTCTTTCGTGTAGCCAACCAGCGTGTTCGTCACACCAGCCATCGCGGATACAACAACGGCAACCTGGTTGCCTGCTTCCACTTCACGCTTCACGTGCCGCGCAACATTTCTGATACGCTCTAGGTCGGCAACGGAGGTGCCGCCAAACTTCATAACCAAACGGGCCATCGCTTCCCAAATTCCTCCGAGGGCCTTTGTGATGAACCGATCATCACTACAAACGGCGCTAATCCATACAACTAGCGCCCTTCTATCGCAACCAGCGGCTTGACAAAAACCGCGATTAGACCCACCAGTACCGGGATGAAAGTGGAGAGTTGAGCTATGAGCACCGCGCAAAAACCAAGCAACGCCGCCAAAAATCCGGCACAAACCACAATCGACCCGGCGGAAGTTGCGCATTTCTCATCAATTGCATCGGAATGGTGGGACCCTACTGGAAAATTCCGTCCTCTCCACAAATTCAGCCCAGTCCGCATCTCCTATATTAAAGAGTATGCCTGCGACCACTTTGGCCGGGACGAGACATCCCCTAAAGCCTTAGAAGGTCTACGTATTTTGGACATCGGCTGCGGCGGCGGCCTCCTCTCTGAACCGATGGCTCGCATGGGTGCAACTGTGGTCGGCGCAGACGCTTCCGAGACCAACATCAAAGTAGCCACACTTCATGCACAGCAGTCCGGCCTCGACATCGACTATCGCGCGCAAACAGCTGAATCTCTCGTTGAGGCAGGTGAGCAGTTCGACATCGTGCTCAACATGGAAGTGGTGGAACATGTCGCAGACGTTCCACTGTTCATGAAGTCCTGTGCAGATCTTGTGCGTCCCGGTGGAATGATGTTCACTGCAACTATCAACAGAACTCTGAAAGCCTATGCCCTCGCAATTGTCGCAGCAGAACGCGTTCTCCGCTGGCTACCAAAAGGCACTCACCAATACGAGAAGCTGGTTCGCCCGAAAGAGCTGGAAGCACCACTCAACGAAGCAGGCATGAGCATCTACGAGCGCTGCGGTGTCAGCTTCAATCCGCTAACCGACAGTTGGTCCAGAACGACCGACCTGGATGTAAACTACATGGTAATAGCTCGGAAGCCAGAGTAGCAGCTGGCATCCAATCAAAAAGGAGAATGAAAATGCCAGACACAGCAACAGCAGAAACTGTCGTTTTCATTCCCGGCCTGACCAGCACTGGCGCTTTGTTCGGACCTCAAATCAACTCTCTGAAAGAGCGCCCGATCATCATAGCCGAAACCTGCGGCATGGATTCCATTGAAGCCATGGCAAAGAGATTGCTGGACCATACACCCGAAAAGTTCGCTCTCCTCGGCATGTCCATGGGCGGTTACGTCGCCCTGGAGGTGATTCGACAGGCACCTGAACGTGTCAGCCGCCTTGCGCTGGTCAACACAAACGCCAGAGACGACACCGCGGCTCAAACGCAGCTTCGCCATACACAAATGGAAATTGCAAAAAAGGGAGGCTTTCACAAGATCGCCTCCATGCAATACCCGCAGCTCGTCCACCCTGCCCGCCATGACGACACCGCCCTTAGACAAGTGGTTTTCGATATGGCTGCTGAGATCGGTCCTGAGGATTTCCTGAAGCAGCAAACCGCCATCATCAATCGCCCCGATCAAAGGCCAAACCTCCCGGCAATCCAATGCCCGACCATGATCATCGCTGGCGAAGAGGACAGCCTGCTCCCGCTCGATAGATGCCGCGAAATGCATGACGCAATCGCAAACAGCAAACTGCACATCATCCCGGATTGCGGCCACATGTCGACACTGGAACACCCGGTTCATACAAGCGAGCTCGTACAGGACTGGTTGGCATCATAGCAGCTCCGCAAGGTTAACGAGTCCTTCAGAAAAAAGCCGCTGAAATCCCTTAGAATCCAGAATATCCTTTTGCCAATATTAGCGCCTATAAACAGGAGGGTGTACGCGGCGTAAGTTACCGGCAAACGAGCTTCTTCCAAAAACCCTGATCGCTCGAAATTTATTGTCTCAAAACCTAAATCGCCGCCCGAGAACTTGATCGGAGTCCGGAGGAGACACGATGCTGAACATGGACAAAGAGATGAAGGAAGCAATGGACCGCTGGACCGTTGCTACAGATGGAATGCCTTGGCAAGGCTGGTTCTGGGCGCAGGGTGGAGATCAACTATCCAATACGGCTTTGGAGCATGCAATCTCCAACAACAAAGCCATGCTTGAAAGCTATCAGGCAATCATGGCTGCCAACATCGCTTTCTTCAACAAGCGCATGAAAGCCAACACCGATTTCATTCAGGAGATCTGGGACTGCCCAACTGGCATTGAGCTTTCAAAACTTACCAGCGACTTCATGCAGCAAGCTTTCGAAGATTGCCGCCAGGAAGGCGCCCGCCAGATGAACCAGATGTCCTCAACGATGAAGGGCACGGTCTCCAAAACTCAAAAGGCAACCTCGGAAGCGCTCACCAGCATTGATGATCTCAAGGCAATGGCTCAGGCTGCTCCAACAAAGGTACCAGCTAAACCACGTCGTCGAGTGCCTCGCAAATCCACCAGCACCCGGACACGCGCAAAGAATGCGGACAAACCTTCCGCATCCCGAGCCCCGGGCAAAAAAGGCGTTTCAGCCTGATTAAGCGAGAAATAAAAAAGGCGCCCTAAACGAGGCGCCTTTCGTTTATCTGCAATACAGTCTGCAGCCAATCAGTTGCGATCTTCAGGCAAAACAGGAAGCGGCATCAGCTCAATGCCCTCTTCCAAAAGCTCTTTCGCGTCGTCCGGTGTCGTTTCACCGTAAATCCCGCGCTCTTCGCTCTCGCCATAGTGGATCTTGCGTGCCTCTTCAGCAAACTTGTCGCCAACATACTCAGAGTTGGAAACCACCTGCTTACGGAATTCCCGCAGAGCCTCCACCAGCTCCTTTGCTTTTTCAGGAACTTTCTGCAGATCAACATTGGATGCCGACGTCGCTACAGCCTGCTCTGAACTCGCAGGAGCGGCGGCAGCCGGTTGCTGTTCTTTCGCGACCGCAGCGTCCGATGCTTTCGCCTGAGCTGCTGCAACAGCTTTCGCAGCCTGATGTTCAACCTGCGCCTTCTTCTGGCTTCGCGAGGTCGACACATTTGGCGCCATTAAGCGTTTATGGACTTCTGAACTGTCACAGAACGGGCACGTGACCAGCCCCATTTCTTTCTGCTTGTCATAGTCGCCAGAATTCCGAAACCATCCATCAAACTCATGCCCATTGTCACAGGCGAGAGAGTAATTAATCACCTGACCATCTCCCCACTCAGGGAAACCGTGGCCACGGAAAAATCTCGTGCATTCTCAATTGCTGGAATACGGCGACGGGCTTCATCAACTTTTGCCATATCAAGCTCACCAAGCAACACACCTGGTTCATCATGATCCAGTTCTGCAATCACACGGCCCCACGGATCCACCATCAGGCTGTGCCCGTAGGTTTGACGATCATCTTCGTGCGTCCCACCTTGTGCAGCAGTCACAACAAAAGCACCATTTTCAATAGCACGTGATCTTTGCAATACATGCCAATGCGCCTCACCTGTTTGCTTGGTAAAGGCAGCAGGTCCAGTCAACACTTGAGCACCGGCTTTGGACTGCTCACGGAACAGGGCTGGCTGACGAATATCATAGCAGATAGCCATACCAACCTTGGCAACACCAAGATCAACTACTGGAGACACACTGCCAGCACTATAGCTTTCAGATTCACGCCAGCTTTCACCGTTCGGCAAGTCCACATCGAACATATGGATCTTGTCATAACGCGCTACGACCTCACCTCGCGGGGAAATCATAAAACCACGATTGGCCAGCTTGTCATCTTCAAGTCGAATAGCCAGAGACCCGATATGAACCCAGATACTCAACTCATTCGCCAAAATACCCAGACGCTTCAGGAAGGGATCAGCTTCTTCAAAACAGGAGGCAGCAAGTTGTGCTTTGCGGCTACGTTCCAACACATTGGTCATCTCAGGCGTTTGCACATAAACCGCGCCTTCAGCAGCAGCTTCTCTAACCAACGCCTCACAGACATCAAGATTTTCGAGCAGGTCTCGTCCCGTTCTCATCTGGATACATGCAGCCACAAAACTTGTCATCAAATCTCACTTTCAAAGCGTAGTGTGTAATACGCTTCCTAAGCTTCTTTAAATATCAGCACTCAGCAGACCATCCAAGTGGCCACGACGCTCCAGCGCAAACAGGTCATCACAACCACCAATATGCTCGGATCCAATGAAGATCTGCGGGAAGGTGTTCGCACCGTTCGCCTTGGAAATCATTTCCTTACGGATTGTAGGATCTTCGCTGTAGTTGAATTCTTTATAGTCAACACCCTTCTCATCAAGAAGTCTTTTTGCACGAGCACAGTAACCGCACATGTCACGGGTGTAGATAGTAACTTGAGCCATATTTTTGTCCTTTGGATACACAGCGAAGGCCAATAAAATTCAGCCATCAAAACTGAAGTCTATATGGCTCACAGCCAATTAAACCGCAAGTCCACCTCAACTCAAGTTGATCACTTGGTTATATCAAGCATACAAAACGCCGTTTCAACAGCAGCTAAGCATTATAGTCAGACAGATTTTCAGGATCTACCAGCGCAAAAACCAGTACATCAACTTGCTTTGCACCCGCTGCTTTCAAAACACGCGTGCACTCTTCAACAGTTGCACCGGTTGTCAGCACATCATCAACCAACACCACATGCGCACCGGAAACCTTCGCAAGAAAATGCTCTGAAACTTCAAAGGCTCCTTTCACATTCGCTGTCCGTGCTCCCCGCTTAAGCCCCACCTGCTGATTGGTCTTGCGCGTGCGCACCAACCCATCCAGCAAACTCTGCCCATTAAGATGCTTCTGTATCTCGCGAGTAAGCAATGCAGACTGGTTATAAGTCCGCTCTCGTAATCGTGAGCTGTGTAATGGAACAGGGACTAGAAAACTCTCAGCTGAGACCAGTTCTGCCCCTGGGTTCAGCATACAGCCCGCAAGAAACTTGGATAATCGGATCTCACCATAAAACTTGAAGCGCTTCACCAACTCTTGTGCCGGCCCATTATACAAAGCCGCAGCCCGTGCCCGCTCATAATCAGGTGGGTTCACAAGCGCGGCGGCACTCCAAGCATTCGGGCCAAGTTCATAATGTAAAGGCACCCCGAGCCGCTCGCAATATGGCGCCGAAATCAAATCAAGCTTCTGCCAACACGACAGGCACAAGCCTCCCTCGCCCTGCACTAGCTCGCTACAGACCGGACAGCAATGAGGAAACAACGCATCCAAAACAAAACTGAGGCTACGCTTCAAATAAGGAAGCAGCTTGAGATCTTTCAATCTGTGCTTGTCAGGCAGCTCTGCTCTTTCCACTGCATCAGGCAACCATTCTAAAGAAGAAAACTTGTCGCCCATCTATGCTCACCGTATATATCTGCAGATGAATTAGGCTAACAAAGCCTTCCATGGACATCACCCCATGTTCAATGGGGATATAACTTCCAATAGTGCGCACTGCACACTCTGGCCAAAGGCGCCCTCATGAGCGAACATACTCTCTTTGATCGTAACCTCATCGCAAAACGGCGCATGACTGCGTTAAAGAGAGCGCAAGACGGCGCAGACTTTCTAATGAAAGCAGCTGCTACAGATCTTCAGGACCGCCTGGACTTCATCAGCAGAGAGTTTGAAACCGGTATCGACCTAGGTGGACATACCGGACATGTGTTTGAGGTCTTGAAGAGTTCCGGAAAGGTAAAACACCTTCTCCGCGCAGATCTCTTCGCTGCAGACCCGAACCTTTCAGAACCAGACATGATCGTGGATGACGCAGTTCTGCCATTTGCACCAGAAAGCGTGGACCTGATTGTCTCCACTTTGAACCTGCAGATGCTCGACGATCTGCCAGGTACACTCATTCAGATTAAACGAGCCTTGAAGCCTGACGGTCTTTTCCTCGGTCTTCTGTTAGGAACAGATACTCTGGCTGAACTCCGGGACTGCCTCATGCGCGCTGAAATGGAAGTAAGCGAAGGCGTCTCTCCACGCGTGATCCCATTTGCAGATACCAGAGATCTGGGCGGCCTCCTCCAACGCGCAGGCTTCGCCCTTCCGGTGAGCGATGTTGATCGTCTCACAGTTAGATACGACACCATGTTCGACCTGATCAGAGATCTGCGCGCAATGGGTGCAACAAACCCTCTCAAAGAACGCCTGAAGACCCTAACAAGCAAGAAGGTGTTTATGAGAGCTGCGGAGATCTACGCTCAGGATTACTCAGACGCTGACGGCCGCATCCGCGCCACCTTCACCTTCGCATCCCTCTCCGGCTGGGCTCCACACGAATCCCAACAAAAACCATTAAAGCCAGGCTCTGCAAAACACAGCCTGGCCGAAGCATTGGGAACGAAAGAGATAAAGTCCTGATTAGTTAGAAACAACTGAGGCGATTGTATCGGCCACAAACTGGAAGTTATCCGTAATAGTTGCTCCAATAGCAGTCACGGCTGCAACAATTGCAAGAACAATCAAGCCAGCAAGAATGGCGTATTCAACAGCAGCGGCACCGCGCTCGTCTTCGGTCATATGAGCAATCGTAAAACCACATTTCTGATTGTGATACGCTTTCTCACTCAACGCCATTACTGCCTCTTGTTCTCCGTGATCTCCCGCTAATAAGACACAAGGTCGATTAGATGCGGGATCAGCGGCTCATCTGCTGGTGGCATGTCATAATCACGTAAACGAACTGCCCGTACCCATTTCAGGTTCTGCCCCTCTGCCCCATGAGGTGTGCCCGACCATCGCCTACAAACGTAAAGTGGCATCAGCAGATGAAAATCTTCGTAAGTGTGGCTAGCGAAACTAAGGGGAGCAAGGCACTCTTTTTTAACCGTAATTCCGAGCTCCTCGGATAATTCACGGATCAGACAATCCTCTGGCGTTTCCTTGCTTTCAATCTTACCGCCCGGAAACTCCCAGAATCCCGCCATTGATTTCCCTTCGGGACGTTGAGCAAGCAGAATGCGGTTGTCTTCATCAATGAGGGCACACGCCGCGACCATCACAATTTTCATTTATTTTCCCGTTTCACATAGGACCACCCTGAAAACCTTTTGGAAACCATACCAAAGATCCCGAGTGAAATTTTACTGATTTTCTTAAGGCTGGGCGTCGCGGCAGTAGTGATAGGCGTAGGCTTCCCGATATCCAAGGGAATCGTAGAGCTCTACTGCAGGCGCATTCTCAGCAACCACTTGCAGCCACGCTGTCTCTGCCCCGCGTTCGGCTCCAAGACGCTGCACTTCACACATCAACGCATAAGCCAATCCTTGCCGACGGTAGGCTTCTGCTGTGGCAACGCTAAAGATGCCAAGCATATCACCGTCGACAACACCAAGAAGGACTGCTGCGGGAATGCCATCATCAGTTTCCACGATCAGCGCAACCAGCTCAACAGCAACTCTGGAAAGCACATCATGGAGCGCTTGCACCGTAGCATCGAGAGGTGCACCCGGCTGAGCGCCACCAACCAGTGCATACTTCCTGACCCACTCATCAAGAGAGACTTGGCTGAGCTTGTAGCCCTTAGGCACATCAGTATCGCCAAGAACCCAAATGGACCGAGACAGCACAAGCGTTTCATCAAGCCGCGTGTAGTTTTGCTCAGTCAGAACCTGATCCACATCCGCTGGAACCAACGGCGTCCATCGCACATGAAAAGCCACATCACGCTTTTTAAAACGTTGACGAGCGGCAACAAGGCGCTCTTCAGCTTCATCGCCATCGTTAACGTCATAAAAGTTCAGCGAGTTATTGCGGCGAGCACTCCCACCAGGTGAGAGCCGGGAAATCCAGCTCCCATCATGATGTGTCATTAGGCTTGGAAAGCAGTTCAGGTTCGCCTGCTCCAGCTTCAAAACTGTTTCCAGATCGCAGTTTGGTTGGCGAGGTTGAACCCGCTTAGCTTCTGTAGTCACCATTGATTGCCACATACTCCTTGGTGAGATCGCATGTCCACACAGTCGCGCTGCCATTTCCAATGCCAAGATCAACCTTCAGGACGATCTCATCTTCTTTCATGACGGCGGAAGCTTCATCTTCGCTGTAGTCTGGATCTCGTTCACCATCAACTGCTACGCGGATGTCACCAAACCAGATCGCCAATCGATCACGATCTGCAGGTTCGCCAGCTTTACCAACAGCCATAACGACGCGGCCCCAGTTTGCATCCTCACCAGCAAAAGCAGTCTTCATCAATGGAGAGTTTGCAATCGCCATCGCGATCCGTTTGGCAGAAACGTCGCTCTCAGCACCCTCCACCTTCACTTCAACAAACTTGGTTGCCCCTTCCCCGTCACGAACGATCATCTGTGCCAGCTCAAGCATCATGCTGGAGAGAGCCGCGCGGAACTCAGCAAGACGAGGATCCGCAGTATCTTCAATCCACTCATCACCAGCAGAACCAGTCGCCGCTAGCAGCACGGTGTCTGAAGTGGACGTATCACTATCAACCGTAATGGAGTTAAAGGAGCCACCGACACACTCAGAAAGCAAGCTCTGCAAGGCAGGTGCTTTGATTGGGGCGTCAGTGAACAGGAAGCCAAGCATGGTCGCCATATCAGGCGCGATCATACCCGCACCTTTCGCGATACCATTCAAGGTCACAGTCGCCTCACCCAGCTTAACACTCCGGGTGCTCAGCTTTGGATAGGTGTCTGTGGTCATGATCGCTTTAGCAGCATCCATCCACTTGTCGGCAATGGCATCGGCCACAAGGCTATCTGTAACATCTGCAAACTTCTCAGCCGGAAGAGGCTCACCAATCACACCAGTAGAGGCAAGGTACAACTCATCGGCAGCAAAGCCCGTCGCCTTAGACAGGATATCTGCAGACAGCTGAACAGAGGCCAGCCCCTTCTTCCCAGTAAACGCATTCGCATTACCGGAGTTGACCATAATCGCACGAGCAACACCCTTGGAGAGGTTCTGCTTACACCAGTCCACCGGCGCACTGGTACATTTGGATTTTGTGAACACACCGGCAATCTGAGCAGGCTCATCAAACACTGCGAGAAGAACATCAGTACGTCCTTCGTACTTCAAACCAGCTGCAGCCGTCGCCATTCGAACGCCCTTAACTTCCGGAAGCTCAGGATAAGACTTGGGTGCGAGTGGAGAAATAGTCGCGGACATGAAAACCTCCCGAAGATAACAATGCCAATGCATCAAAAAAGTAGCCCCGGAAGGCCTAAGCCATCCGGGGCTACAAAAACAAGATGTTTTATTTCAATAATCAGCAGAGCTAATAAGCAGATGCCTATTACTTGCTTTCTTCAGCCTTCGCTTCATCAGCATCTGCGCCAATGATTTCCACAGTGTTCTTGGCTTTCAGCTCTTCAAGCACTTCACGGAATTTCGCGAGAACCAGCTCCTGACGGATCTGACCTTCAGCAGCTTCCAGAGTTGGCGCTGGCTGAGTGCGGGCTTCCTTGTTCAAAATGACGTGGTAACCGAACTGTGTTTGCACAGGCTCTTTTGTGAACTCACCCGGTTTCAGAGCAAAAGCAGCGGTTTCAAACTCAGGAACCATCTGGCCTTTACCGAAGAAGCCAAGGTCACCACCGTTCGGGCCGGAAGGACCAGTAGACTTCTCTTTTGCAAGCTCAGCAAAGTCCGCACCACCTTCAAGCTGCTTGATGATGTCCTTTGCTTCATCTTCCTTTTCTACAAGGATATGAGCTGCATTGATCTCAGGCGCGCCTTGGTAGTTGGCGTACTCAGCGTCGTAAGCAGCCTTGACTTCGTCTTCAGTAACCGCGCTCTGAATGTACTTCTGGAAGTATGCATTACGCAGCGCACGAGTACGTTCAAATGCCATGAGGCGTTTAAAGTCGTCAGTTTCTGCGAGTTTTTCTTCCTCACCAGCCTCAGCAAGCAGTTTCATCTCCACCAGCACGTCGGTCAAAACCTTGCGCCATTCTGTTGGAGGAACACGCTGCAGCTGCTGCGCATAGTCCTGCGCTGCATAAGCAAGATCTGCTTCGGTAATAACGCTGTTTCCGACCTTGGCAACTGGCTTGTCCAGATCAGGTGCAGTTTCTGCATCCTGTGCCTGAGCAACATTCAGGCTAATGGCCAGTGCAGCAACTGCAACTGAGCTGCCGAGGATCCCTGTAAATTTACGAAGCATAAGATCTCTTTCTTTCCTGTTTATGGAGAGTTTAAAAAGAGTTGCAAAACAACAAAGCTTTATGTTGCGACGGCAACTGCCGTTGACAACCCTTGAGCCCACTCTTATCTCTCTGTCGCCTGCTTTTTTACGCGCAGGTGCTTAATATGCTGTGACTCATGTCAGAACCACAGAGTTTTGACTGGATAGATCACGAATGTGAAGTTTTTTAGGGCCCGGCCGCGACGTGAAACAACCGGCGCGCCCAACAGAGGAAGGACCGCCACATGGTGGGGCTCGGCGCACTCGCTCGAAAAATATTTGGTTCTGCTAACGACCGTCGGATCAAGACACTCAAGCCTAAAGTAGCTGCTATCAATGCTTTAGAGCCAGAAATGGAAGCTCTGACGGATGATCAGCTGAAAGCCAAAACAGACGAGTTCCGTGAGCAGCTTGCAAATGGCGCAAAGCTGGATGATCTCCTCGTCCCTGCTTTTGCTGTTGTGCGTGAAGCGTCTCGCCGTGTTCTTGGCCTTCGTCAGTACGATGTTCAGCTCATCGGCGGCATGGTTCTCCATGCTGGTGAAATCACCGAAATGCGTACCGGTGAAGGTAAAACCCTTGTGGCAACCGCACCAGTATACCTTAACGCATTGAGCGGTAAGGGTGTTCACGTTGTAACCGTGAACGATTACCTCGCCTCTCGTGACGTTGAGTGGATGGGTCAGATCTACCGCTTCCTCGGCCTGACAACAGGTCTCATCGTTCACGGCATTTCCGATGAAGAACGTAAAGCAGCTTATGCCGCTGACGTGACTTACGGTACCAACAACGAATTCGGCTTCGATTACCTTCGTGACAACATGAAGTATGATCGTGAGTCCATGGTGCAGCGTCCGCACCACTTTGCAATCGTGGATGAGGTGGACTCCATTCTCGTCGACGAAGCACGTACACCGCTGATCATCTCCGGTCCTCTGGAAGACCGCACCGATTTCTATAATGCCATCGATGCTTTCATTCCTAAGCTTGTAGATGAAGACTTCGAGATTGATGAGAAAGCTCGCTCCGCTACCTTCACCGAAGCAGGTAACGAGAAGCTGGAGCAACTCTTGTCTGAAGCTGACCTCCTGAAGGGTGATTCGCTTTATGATGTGGAAAACGTCACTGCGGTACACCACCTGCAGCAGGGCCTGAAAGCTCACAAACTGTTCCAGCGCGATAAAGACTACATCGTACGCAACGACGAAGTCGTCATCATTGACGAGTTCACCGGTCGTATGATGCCAGGTCGTCGTTTCTCTGAAGGTCTTCACCAGGCTCTGGAAGCAAAAGAAAAAGTTGCGATCCAGCCAGAGAACCAGACCCTCGCATCCATTACATTCCAGAACTACTTCCGCATGTACGACAAGCTTGCCGGCATGACTGGTACAGCGATGACCGAAGCGGAAGAATTCATGGACATCTACAGCCTGGATGTTGTTGACATTCCAACCAACGTTCCTGTGCAGCGTATTGACGACGACGATGAGGTCTACCGCACCGTCGCTGAGAAATACAACGCGATCATGGAGCTGGTTGACGACTGTCACGAACGCGGTCAGCCGGTTCTGGTTGGCACCACATCCATCGAAAAGTCTGAACTGTTGGCTGAGCTTCTCATGAAGCATGGGTACAAGCAGATCGACGTTTCTGATCCAAAGGCACTTGCTGACTACGCAAAGTCTGCTGGCAAGCAGAAAGTCTTTGCAGTTCTGAACGCGCGCTACCATGAGCAGGAAGCAAGCATCATCGCACAGGCAGGTGTGCCGGGCGCCGTGACCATCGCAACCAACATGGCAGGCCGTGGTACCGACATTCAGCTCGGTGGTAACGTTGAAATGCGCGTTGCGAACGAGCTTGGTGACATGCCTGAAGGCGCAGAGCGCACCGCTAAAGAAGAAGCCATCAAGAAAGAAGTTGAAGAGCTGAAGCAAAAAGCTCTTGAAGCTGGTGGCCTTTACGTTGTTGCAACTGAGCGCCACGAAAGCCGCCGTATCGACAACCAGCTGCGTGGTCGTTCCGGTCGTCAGGGTGACCCTGGACACTCCAAGTTCTTCCTGTCTCTGCAGGATGATCTGATGCGCATCTTCGGTTCTGAACGCATGGACTCCATGCTTCAGAAGCTTGGTCTGCAGGAAGGCGAGGCAATCGTTCACCCTTGGATCAACAAAGCGCTCGAAAAAGCTCAGCAGAAAGTGGAAGCACGCAACTTCGACATTCGTAAGAACCTGCTGAAATTCGATGATGTGATGAACGATCAGCGTAAGGTTGTCTTCGATCAGCGTCTCGAAATGATGGATCCTGAAGTCACTCAGGAAGCAGTTGCGGAAATGCGCGAAGAGTTCGTTGAAGATCTCGTTGCTGCACACATTCCAGAACGTGCCTACCCAGAACAGTGGGATACGGAAGGCCTGAAGGAAGAAGTCCGCACCAAGCTGAACCTCGATCTGCCAATCGTTGATTGGGCAAACGAGGAAGGCATCGCGGACGAAGAAGTGACCACGCGCCTGAAGAAAGAAGCCAACGAAGTGATGGCTGCAAAGGCTGCAAACTACGGTCCTGACATCATGCGTCAGATCGAGCGTGCAGTTCTGCTTCAGACCATTGATAACCTGTGGCGTGAGCATCTGGCGAACCTTGACCATCTGCGTTCAGCAGTTGGCCTGCGCGGTTACGCTCAGCGTGATCCTCTTCAGGAATACAAAACTGAGTCCTTCACTCTCTTCGAAAACATGCTGAGCACTCTGCGCCAGACCACAACAAGCCAGCTGATGCATGTTGAACTGGTTCAGCAGCAAGCACCTGAAACACCTCAGATGCCAGCTCACATGGAAGCACATCACACCAATCCACTGACTGGTGAAGATGAAATGGCTGAAGCTGATCGCCAACTGGCAGAAGCACGCGCCGCATCTGCGCCAGAAGGCCGTGACTCAGACGACCCTGAAACATGGGGCCGCGTGGGCCGCAATGAGCCTTGCCCATGTGGTTCTGGCAAAAAATACAAGCATTGCCACGGCGCACTCGTCTGACCCGGCAATCAATGATTTGAGAAAGGGCTGCTTCGGCGGCCCTTTTTTGTTACCTCAAGCCACTCAATCTTGCTCCAAGGAAATCCGCACCAGAAAGGCGGGAGTATTCCAAAAGCCTGAGAATGCTAATCTACGCGCCTCTCAGCACCAACTTGCAAGATGCGGCAACCATGAACACCACAAGCACGCTCGCCTTTAACAAGGTCCTCCGTCAGCTCACTCCCAAAACCAAACTGGAAAAGACACGAGCATCGGTAGAGGAGCACCTGGGGCAACGTATTGAAGCGTTCTATGCGCCAGCCAAGAATAGCTATCTGGCTCAGCTTTGTGATGTCTACGGCAGCGACAAAGGCACCAACTGTCCGGAAACCACCCAGTTCAACTGGGAGCCTCACACCTACACCGACTTTTACAGCATGATCTTTGACCATTGCCGCGACAAGATCACGAATGTGCTGGAGTGCGGCATCGGCACCAACGACACCAGCTGCCTGTCCAACATGGGCAAAGAAGGAAAACCCGGCGCATCCCTCCGTGTCTGGCGAGATTACTTCCCTAACGCCGAGATCACTGGTGTCGATATCGATGAGAAATGCCTGTTCACCGACAGTCGCATTCAGACCTATCAGGTAGATCAAACCAGTCCCGAAAGCATCGCCAGCTTCAAAAGCAATGCAAAGCCGGAACCTTTTGACCTGATCATCGATGACGGCCTGCATCATTTTGAGGCCGGGATTATCTTCTTTGAGAACATCATAGACCTGCTCGCAAGCAACGGTGTCTATATGATTGAAGATGTGAACCGGCACGACATCCATCGCTATGCTGAGTACTTCCAAAAGCGAGAGAACGAGTTCAACTGCCGCTGCCTCCTCCTCTACCGCCAACACGTAAGCCTCCGCGACAACATGCTGGTTATGGTCACCCGCAAGCACTAACAGCTTCCATCCAGCCAAGTCTCAAAAGCCAAAGATTGACAACTCGGGCGCATATATTCTAGTACTAGAATATAATCTTATTCTAAGGCTAGAATAGTATGTCTGAGAGCCTCACTGACAGCGAACTTCTCGTCCTCGGTCTTGTCTCCGAAATGCCTCGCCACGGCTATGAGCTGGAACAGATTATCGAGCAACGCGGCATGCGCGAATGGACGCAAATCGGCTTCTCTTCCATCTACTTCGTTCTCGGCAAACTGGAAAAGAAAGGCCTCGTCACTGCTGAAAAACCAGCTGGTATGAAAGCGAAGAAAAGCTACCTAATGACAGAGGCTGGCCAACAAGCCCTCATCACCCAAACGCTCTCAGCTCTCACAACGGTCCGTCCAACATACTCATCCCTACTCATGGGCATGATCCACTGGCCTGCCCTACAACGCGAGCAAGCTCTCGATGCCCTAAACCAGCGCGGTAAGGCAATCCAGAAAGAAATCACCCGAATGGAAGGCATCCAACTAGACCAACAACCCTTGCCCGACCACGTCGATGCCCTCTTCGACTACTCCATCGCTCAGCTCAAATCAGAAGCCGACTGGCTTCAAAAAACTCTGGACTACATGACCTGCAAACCATGGAACACATGAGGACACAGCTATGACGACAACCGATTTCAGAGACAGGCTCTATGAACTATATCGCCCACCAAGCGACCATTTTACGTTTGTCGATGTCCCCGACATGCAGTTCGCTGTGATTGATGGCGATGGCAACCCTGAAGGCGAGGTCTATGCCAAGGCAATCAAATGGCTTTTCACCACGATCTATCCCATCAAACAAGATGCAAAGAAGCGGATGGGGAAACGCTTCGCGGAACCACCCTTAGAATGCCTGTGGTGGGCTGATGATATGTCCGACCTGATCAACGGCAATAAAGATAAACTGAAATGGCGTTTGATGATCGTCTTGCCTCACTGGACAGATGACGCCCTCTTCACACAAGGCATTGAAACCGCAATCGGGAGACTGGGAGAAAAGCCCACAACACTGCGCAGAGAAATCATGACAGAAGGTCGCTCAGTCCAAATCCTTCACAAAGGCCCCTATGAGGAACTGGAAGAAATCAACGCCAAGCTCTACCGGGACTTCCTGCCAGAACATGATCTGAAACCCAACGGCTTCCATCATCAGATCTATCTGGACGACCCAACTCGAACCGCCTCACAAATGAGAAAGACCATTATCAGACAACCAGTAGCTTGAGGCACAAGCTCAGTGCAAAATAGAAAACAACCACTCAACCTCCCCTAAGAGCTTCAGTAGAACCGCACAACTCAACTTAAGACTTCCTAGGCGAAACTTTGCTAGGCTCCTGCGAAAACAAAAGAATGGCAGCGCTCCCAACCGCAGCCATCAGGAGCAAGAGATGGCCTCAACTGTCTTGAAAAATGCATCCCGTCAGCTTCTAACACTTATGTTAGTGAGTGGGTTTTCAATAAGCGCACTCACCCTATCGGCTGCAGCTCAATCAGATACGTCGGATGAGCAGGATCAAGCACCTTCTTCCGACACAAGCTCAGACCAGTCCGGCACCGACCAATCCCAACAGGTCCATCCCGGCTACTACAGCCAGGTCGACCAAAGCCTCGGTGCCCTGCTCTCCATCTACGATGCGCCCTCTGAAGAAGCAGCAGTCATCGTACAGTTGCCCGGCGATACGATCCTGAACTCCAGTGGTGAGGAAAAACAGATTGACGACACACGCTGGCAGCATGTCAGCATCGGAGAGATTGAAGGCTGGGTTCATGCAGACAAACTGAAAGCCGCGGTCCCTGTTCCATTCTCAGGCACAGATCTACCTGTTCTTGGCGTATGCGGCGGGACAGAACCATCCTGGAGCATCGAGTGGAACTCTAATGTCGTAACCTACTCCAACATCATCGGCCTGCTCCACCGCGTGCCCTTCCAGTCTGTCACTGCGGAAAATGACAAGAACGCAACGCTTTTAAAAGCAGGCGACAAAGGCATCGAGCTTCAGATGACCATCACCGAAAAGCAGTGCACCTTCACACCATTGGACTCATTCGTCTGGGGCGAAGCCGTTGCCACTGTTACACAGCCGGGACAAAAACCAGTCACTCTTCAAGGCTGCTGTCGCCCCGTTTCAGATGGTTACAAGTAACTGAACCAACCAGCCCAACAAAAAACCCGGGTCGCCCCGGGTTTCATTCGCTTCACATGTCACTCGTGATCAGTTCACGATAACCTTAGCGCCAATGTCCACCTGTTCATACAGGTAGGAAACATCTTCGTTGAACATACGGATGCAGCCTGAAGATACCGCATGGCCGATGCTCCAATCTTCGGTAGTACCATGAATACGATAGATCGTAGCACCTAGATAAAGCGCACGTGCACCCAGCGGATTCTCCGGACCACCCTTCATGTAACGCGGCAGAATGCGACCCTTTTTCGCTTCACGACGGCGCATTTCTTCTGGTGGAGTCCAGCCCGGCCACTTCGCTTTACGGGTGATACGCTCAGTACCATTCCACTCAAAACCTTCACGACCAACGCCGATGCCATAACGCATCGCTTTGCCGTTGTCCTGTACGTGGTAGAGGTAGCGCTTATCGGTATCAATAATGATGGTACCTGGCTTCTCATTTGTGCGGTAGGTAATCAGCTTGCGCTTATATTTACGGCGTGCAGAGCTGGATGCCATGGCAGGAGTATCCGGGAAGATGTCCCATTGGCGTGTATCCGGATTCCACAGCTTGCCTGCGCTTGCTGGTGCCACGAATACAAAGCTAACCAACGTACAAATGACAGCAAATATTCCTTTGCGAAGATGTCCTCGCATCGTCACCCCCTGAAATTGGCAGTAGTCCCTGACCCTGCGGGACTTGTCGAATTTTAAAAATGAATCAGCACCGAGAAAGAATAAACTCTACCAAAAATTTTCTCGGCCCTCTGAGCTTCCATATGTTTCAAACTGAGACTGATTATCAACATCTGATAATCGATATCCAAGCAAAACCTCATTTCCGCGGGTCAATTGTTTCACTTTTTTGAAATTTCGCGAGGCCGAGCAAAATTTTCATCCAAATTCATCAGTCCTTATGCTGATAAAAAAATCCTGCCTTAGCCTAAGTCACAGGTAAACCTCCGAATGAAAGGGGCATATAATACGCTTAATGGGAGGCCTTATATGAATATCGATAGTATCCAAGATGTAACCTGCCTGCCTTTCACGGCCTTTGGTCCTGAAAGCGCAGAACCAATTATTTTCATCCATGGCTTTGGCGGTGACGCCAGCACATGGCGCAATATTCAAGTCCAATTAGAAAACAAACGCCGCACGATAGCCTTCGATCTGCCGGCCCACGGTCGCGCACTTGCAGACTTTGAGCCATGCAACGCTGTTGGTTCTGCCAAAGCGGTCGTGAAGTCTCTTGATGCATTGAAGCTCGATCGTGTCCATTTGGTCGGCCATAGCATGGGCGGCGCAATCGCTGCGCTGATTGCTATGCGCAGTCCAGAACGCATCGCAAGCCTCACTCTACTGGCCCCTGGTGGTTTCGGTCCGGAAATCAACGCCAAGCTCCTGCGCCGCTACGCAGTCGGTCAAACCGAAGCTGAGCAGCAAGTGTTGCTGGAACAGTTCGTTGGTCTGGAGTTCGAGCTTCCTAGAAAACTGGCCGATTACGTTGCCACCCAACGTTCAACTCCAGGCGCAGCTGAGGCCTTGAAAGCGGTTTCCGGGCTTATTCTGGAAGGTGAAAGCCAGGGCGTGCTGCCAACAGACAAGTTGGGCGAACTACCCATGCCGATCAAAGTGGTGTGGGGCACACAGGACAAGATCCTGCCAACGCGCCAATGCCACAAACTGCCGGGCCCAATCGCCTGCCACGTCTTCGATCGTGTTGGCCACATGGTCCATATGGAGATCCCACAGGAAGTTATCCGGCTTATTCTGGAAAACACGCGCTAACAAAAAGCCCCCATCAAAGATGGAGGCTTCGCTCATCAATCAGCGTGCCAGAAAATCTCTGGCACGCTTTTCTATTTCTGAAATTATGCAGGCGGAAGCAGACCTTCCTTCCACTCCTGCCCAATCACACGACGTGCCATCATATGTGAGCGCGGGTGATTGATGCTATCAACTGCGATCAGCTTGCCTTTCTCCAGATACGCCACATAGAAGCTGTCAGCACTGGTATCGCCAACCAGCACAGCCTCATCATAACCATTGGAGAGACCAGCAATCTGCAGCTTGATGTGATGTTGATCGGACCAGAACCACGGCAGTGGATCATAATCATGGCTGTGGTCATTTGCAGGATCCGTCAGGGCAACAGCAACAGCCTTCGCCTGATCAATCGCATTCTGCACGCTCTCCAGTCGAATGCTTCTGCCATAACGCTCTGAGAAGAAGCGCACACAGTCACCGCATGCATAAACATCTTCATGAGATGTCTGCCCTGCCCCATCAACAAGAATGCCATCATCCACATCAAGGCCAGCGGCAGCAGCAAGTTCAGAGTTTGGCACAGCACCAACGGCAGAAAGCACCAGATCACATGGCAGCTCGGTACCATCAGCAAGCTTCACACCTGTAACCTTGCCATCTTCGCCTTCAATGCTGGTCACACCAGTTCCGCAATGCAGTTCAGCGCCACGGCCAGCATGCAAATTATGGAAGAACGAGGATACATCTGGTGAAACCACACGCTTCAACAAACGCTCTTGCGCTTCCAGCACAACAACATCCAGCCCCATGCCTTTTGCAACAGCAGTCACTTCAAGGCCGATGTAACCACCGCCAATAACAACCAGTTTCTTGCCAGGAACAAACAGCTTCTTGATCAGCTCAACATCACCGATGGAGCGCAGCGTCACAACGCCTTCCAGATCAGCGCCCGGCAGCGGCAGATCACGGGCGCGGGTTCCGGTTGCCAGCAGCAGCTTATCCCAGGTTACCGCCTCACCATTTGCCAGAGTGACGCTCTTGTTTTCCAGATCAATACGATCAACTTGTGCATTCAGCTTCAGGTCAATGTTGTTCAGCTCATAAAACGCTTCCGGGCGAATGAACAGAGCATCAGGCTCCACTTCGCCACTCAGAAACTTCTTGGAAAGCGGCGGGCGTTGATAAGGTGGCTGCGGCTCGTTGCCGAGCATCACGAGCTCACCTTCATATCCCTTTTGTCGAAGAGTTTGCGCAGCCTGCACACCTGCCTGTCCAGCGCCCACCACAACAATCTTATTTATCATTCTCAAAACCCGTATTAGCCGCAGAAAGACAGCACCTCACAGCCGTGCCGTCTGCTTTGCTCAACAAACCCGTACCGCAAAAGCAATGTGGCGCTTAGCTCCGGTAAACACCAGAGGCAAGCGCCACATTTAAAATGATAATTTGTGAAGATCTTTAGGCAGCACGCACTTTTTCAAGGAATGCACCAACAGTGTTGTTGATGTGGTCCGCCTGACGAGAAAGCGCATCCGCCAGATCAGAGACCGTACCGCCGGTACTGCGTGCGTTATCAGAGGCATTTTCAACCATCTGCATCGCATTGGCACCCTGCTGAGAGCTCTGTGTCGCATTCGCCACGTTTTCCGTGATCGCTTGAATAGCCGCATTCTGCTGTTCAACTGAAGCAGCAACGGCAGAAGCAATCTGGCTCATCTCGTGAATAACATCGCTCACATCACCAATTGCCCCAACAGCCTCCGCAGAAGCTTCCTGAATGGAGCCCACTTGCTGCGCAATCTCTTCTGTTGCCTGAGATGTTTGATTTGCCAGCATCTTCACTTCAGAGGCCACCACCGCAAAGCCCTTGCCATGTTCACCTGCACGCGCCGCTTCAATGGTCGCATTAAGCGCGAGAAGGTTGGTCTGGTTTGCAATGTCACGAATAAGGCCAACTGCCTCACCAATACGGTTGGCCGCATCACTCAGCAGACTCATAGTCTCAGCAGTTGCCTTGGAACCTTCAACAGCACGGTCAGCAACACGCGTGGACTGCTCGGCCTGCCCAGCAATCTCGTTGATGGACATAGCCAGTTCTTCAGTCGCAGCAGATGCACTGGAAACATTCTCCGCCGCATTCTCAACCGCACGGCCAGCAGATTCAGCTTCCTTCGAAACATTGTCCGCAGCAGATCCCACATCATTGGAAGCTTCACCCAGACCATCAGCAGCGCTGTGCAAGCTGTTCAGGGCCTCAGCAACGGTCTGTTCAAAGCCCATAATGAGCGTATCAACCTGCTCGGCACGTGCCTGCTTCTCAGAGTTTTCGTGATCCTGCTGCTCACGCAGTTTACGGCGCTCTTCAATGTTGTCGCGAAACACTTGCAGCGTCTGCGCCATAGCAGAGATTTCTTTGCCACCTTTATTGAGGGGAATGACTGCAGAAAGGTCGTTCTTCGCCAACAACGCCATGGCATTACGCAGCGCATTCAGATTGCGTAGAATGCCGAAAATCAGCAGCGATCCGAGAATAAACAGCGTCAGCGCAATACCACCAACGGCAAGGCCCAGATAAAGGTTGGTCTGCTGGGTCGTCGCGGTCAAACGCGCCTGCGCATCACTGGCGCCCTGTACAGCAGAGTTCTTCAAATCATTCAAGCGGGGCGGCAGAAGATCGAACAGGTTCGCCAACAGCTCTGAGCTGGTTGCCCGCTTGTCATAAGCCTTGGTGTAAGCCTCAAACGCCTTTTTATAAGCCGCCATGTTGGTTTTGACCTTCTCGGCCACAGCCGGGTCAATCTGTGCTCGGGGAATGGTGCGCTCATAGCGGGAGAACGCCACTTCAAAAGCGCCCTGAGAGTTCTGGCTCCCAGTGATCGTATAATCCAGCTGCGCACGCGCCAGATCACTAAACGTATGCATCAACTTCAGCGTATTGGGGTCTTTGCTGCGTCGATGCTTCTGTTTAACCGCGGCTTCTGCCTGCGAAAGGCTAGCGGAAAGTTCCTTTTGCAAACCTCGGTCTGCGTCGTAACCAAGCGTGGACTGATAACCGTGCAGCATCTCAAATGCGCCACTGATCGCATCAATCGTGTCGCGTGCGTCAGAAATTTCCAGGAAGTAATCCATGGCAACAGGAAGCGCATTCAGCTCCTGCAGTTCCTTCTGCGCTTCGCCAACAAGCTCGTCGAATCGGCTCTTCAGGCTATCGCTCGGCACATTTTCATAATCTTTTTGGGTGGATTGCAGGACGCCCGCCGTAATGGCAATTGCCTGACTCAACTCAGCAAGCTCGGTGTAATCCTTGGACTGCTGGAAGGCGGCTTCCGTTTGCTGCTGGCCCCAAAGATAAACCAGCCCAACACCACCGAAACCGATAAGTGTCAGAATACCCAGAGTAATTGCCCGAAACCGAATACTTGCATTCCGGGTGGACGAGAAAAATCTATTTCCCGTAGATGAAATAGCCCGCTTCCAATCTACTCGCATCGGAGACCCCTGTACCGATAAAATTACTAATAGTATTTTTAATTATTACTCACAGGTATAGGTTCAAATCGTTTAAAGATTACAAATAATGCATCGCACAAATGATTTTGTTGCTCATCCCACCCAGCGTCATGTGCCAAAGACGCTTAAAAATAAGACACACCATTGCTCTCATTCACTAAACTAGTTCCCATTATTTTCGTTTTGCTCTGGTCGACAGGTTTCATCGGCGCGCGCCTTGGCGCTCCATATTCTGAGCCCTTCGCCTTTCTCAGCATGCGCTTTTTGTTGGTTTTACCGTTGATGGGCATCATCGTCTGGCTCTCCGGCAGAAGCTTCGCCCTCACCCGCAGCCAGATAATCCACGCAGTAATCACCGGCATGTTGGTGCACGGCGCATATCTCTCAGGCGTGTTCTGGGCCATCGACAATGGCATGCCAGCAGGCGTCACAGCACTGATCACCGGCCTGCAACCTTTCATCACCGGCACCCTCGCCTATTTTCTGCTGAAGGAAAATGTCACCCCACGCCAATGGGCAGGCCTCGCCGCTGGTTTTGTTGGCATCGTGCTCGTTATCCTGCCAAAGTTGGGAAGCGGCGTCGCGCAAATCCCTCTCTGGACGGTTCCTGCAGCCTTCGCTGCAACTCTCGGCATTGCCTTCGGCACCACATGGCAGAAGCGCCAGCCTATGAACACCGACTTGGTCACAGGCACTTTCTACCAATACTTCGGTGCACTTCTCGTCACGCTTCCGCTTTCCATGACAGAGAGCTGGGAAATCACGTGGTCCGGAGATCTTATCTTCGCGCTGGCCTGGTTGGTGATTGTGCTTTCAGTCGGGGCAGTACTGTTGCTCATGTACCTGCTCCAGCATGGTGCAGCCTCCACCACCGCAACGCTGTTCTATCTCACGCCTGTTGCAGCGGCTATCGAGAGCTACTTCCTCTTCGGTGAAACGCTCAACGCAATCCAGTTGGTAGGCATGGCAATCGTTGTGATCGCAATCGCGGTGTGCCGGCCAAAGCAGAAAGCTTAGTTCTCGTCTTCAGCCTCTAAGCAAGGACCACCCTCAACGCGCTGGTTCACGCGGCGCACTCGCATCAAAGCCGCGTTGAACTCACCGCCCAAGATAAAGATGACGGCTGTCAGATACATGAAGATGATAGCCGTCATGATACCGGCCAGGCCCGCATACAAAGACACGTAGTTCGCCCACCGCGCCAGATAAGCACCGAACGCCGTACCTGCTACAATCCAGAGGATCATCGTCAAGGCAATCCCCGGCAACACTTCAAGGAAGCGGCGACGACCAGCTGGCAGATACATATGCGCAGCCAGCAAGGCAAACAGCAGCAGCAAAGATGTAATGCCATAGCGAACGATATTCGCCTTGTAGCTGAACTTCTCCATCACCGGCGCCAGATGCACCGCCCATTCCCAAGCCAGAGGCCCGAAGACGATCAGGAAGGTGGAAACCATCAGAACCGCCGTTCCAATCAGCACCGCGAGGATGGATTGCGTCCGGCAGAAAAACCAGCTGCGGTTATCTCGTACACGATAGGCACGGTTCAACCCAACCCGCATAGCCTCAACGCCATTGGACGAGAACCACAATGTGACAACCACACCAAAAGTCAGCAAGTCACCGCGCGGCTGAGTCAGAACAGCTTTAATCTCACCAGATACCGGCCCTGCCACGCGCTCGGGCCACACATCAAAGATCAGCTCTGTCGCACTTTGCGCAACTGAGTTCAATCCAAGAAAGCCGGAGAATGCGGCAACAAAAATCAGGAAGGGAAACAGAGCCATCAGAGATGACAGAGCCACATGGCTGGCGACAGCATAGCCATCATCAGAGTTGAAATGCCCGAGAGCATCTGCAAGCACCTGATACGATTTTCCCCAAAGGCCGCGTTTCTTCATAAAACTGATCTGGTCTGTCTCTTCGTGAGTTTCAAGTTAGATAATAGGCCCGACTTCAAGAAATATTCATGAAGAAAGCTCCCACCTTTAGGGCATTGCACAAATACACATCCCATTTAAGTTTGCAGTGCACAATGACCGAATGGATTGAGGGAGGCAAGCTGTGTCGGAAACGGTGAATACACTAGAACAAGCAGACGCACCATCTAAAGAAACCCGTGCTCTGGCGCTTAAATCACTTGAAGCCCTGCTGGGTATCGCACGCAAAAATGTAAAACAGCGCGTACTCAAAGATGGAAGAATTGCCTCCGCACTCATGGAGCAGGAACAGCGCGCCACTCACGGTCTGGCATGGCTCGCAACCTACGTTGAAGCGCTCAAGCAGCTCAACGCCTATGGAGAGCGACTGGCAACGGAGGGCACCTTCGGCGAAGTAGAAAGCCTGATCCTGCGCATCGGCTTTGCAGAGTACACCGCTCAAGTCTTCGGCGGCCTGCCAATGAGCCAGGGCGAGATCCTGCGTTTGTCAGACCTCGGCATCAGCCGACAAGAAGCCAACAGTCATCACACAGATGCAGTGGAAGCCGTAATCGCAGATGGCTCACAGCCAGCCCTGCGCACGCGTCTTGCAGAGCTCATGCAGCATGCAGAAGGCAAGTCCACCATCGGAGCAACCGGTCTGGATGAGACCTACGAGCAAATTCGCGAAGAAATGCGCAAGTTTGCTGAAGCAAAGGTCACCCCGTTTGCGCACGAATGGCATCTGAAAAACGAATATATCCCGCTCGAGATCATCAGCGAAATGGCTGAGATGGGCGTGTTCGGTCTCACAATTCCTGAAGAGTTCGGCGGCATGGGCCTAGGCAAAGAGTCTATGTGCGTGGTCTCTGAGGAACTTTCCCGCGCCTACATCGGCGTCGGCTCTCTCGGCACCCGCTCCGAAATCGCAGCAGAACTCATTCTCGGTGGTGGCACCGAGGACCAAAAAGCCAAGTGGCTCCCTCGCATTGCATCCGGTGAAACCCTGCCGACAGCTGTGTTCACGGAACCGAACACTGGCTCCGACTTGGCGTCACTGAAAACCCGTGCCGTGAAAGAAGGCGACACGTGGAAGGTCTACGGCAACAAAACCTGGATCACCCACCCGGTCCGCGCCGACATTATGACCCTGCTCACCCGCACGAAACCAGAAGAACCGGGCTACAAAGGCCTGTCTATGTTCATCGCGGAAAAGCCACGTGGATCAGACGAAGAGCCATTCCCGGCAGAAGGCATGTCTGGCGGTGAAATCGAAGTCCTCGGTTATCGTGGCATGAAGGAATACGAAATCGCTTTCGACGGATTTGAAGTCAAAGATGAAAACCTGCTGGGTCAGGTAGAAGGTCAGGGCTTCAAACAGCTCATGCAGACTTTCGAGTCCGCCCGCATTCAGACAGCTGCTCGCGCAATCGGCGTTGCTCAGTGCGCTTTGGATCTCGGCCTGCGATACGCTCAGGAACGTATCCAGTTCGGCAAGTCTCTGATCAACTTCCCGCGCGTATCTGATAAGCTGGCCATCATCGCCTGCGAAACCATGATCGCTCGCCAGCTCACCTACTTCTCTGCTTGGGAGAAAGACAGTGGTCGCCGTTGTGATCTGGAAGCAGGCATGGCGAAACTACTCGGCGCACGCGTAGCTTGGGCAGCAGCGGACAACGCCCTGCAAATCCACGGCGGTAACGGCTTTGCGCAGGAGTATCCGATTTCTCGCGTACTCTGCGATGCACGTATTCTCTCAATCTTTGAGGGTGCAGCTGAAATTCAGGCGCAGGTCATTGCTCGTCGTCTGCTGGACGAAACTGAGCTGTAAGACCTGCTCTAACCAAATAAGGAAGCGCGATTACTTGCGTCGCGCTTCTTCATAAACTGAAAGTTCAAGGCGCTTATCCATGAGCGCCTTTCTTATTTCAAAACGCTCGTCACTTTTGGTCGTGGTTTTAAGCTGGTCTTCCAATGTGGAGATCTCACGGCGCAGCGTCAATTCTCCCTGAATGCTACCACCAGCCCCATTCACAACACTCATTTGCGCACTACGAGCAAAGTTTGTCCCGGACCTTCTGGGGATTGGTTTTCCCTCACCTTCAAGGTGATCCATAGAACCATTCATCTGTGATCGGCGTATTTGTTGCTCGATTAGTCGATCTATTCCCATAAAACAGACCTCTATCCTTTGTTTTTATTAGAGCATTCTGTCCGAACACTATGGCTGCAAAGTGGTCATTTGCAATTTTTCTTAATTTTATCGATGAATGCAATTAACTCACAGTCGCACTAAATTATCGATTTTAACTTTATGGTAACAATTACACCATCCACAGTTGCATTATGCAATTTACACGCTACATTTTAGTTAAATTTTTATTTAATTTATATCGAAATGGAGAACGCGATGTTGCGGCCTCTTATTGTTGCAAGTTGTTTCTTAGGGTCAGCATTGGTTTTAGCTGGCAGCACCTGGGCACTCACACAGACCCGTGCCACCGGTCCTGGCCTTACGCAAATCAGCGCTCCTTCTAAAAATGCATTGAAGCCAATTACGGGCGATAGCAAACTAAAGCCCTACCCGGCCAAGTCTGCTCTGAAGCCACTGAAAGCTAAATCCAAGCTCGTGCGTTATGAGCCAAAATCCAAGCTCATCCGCTATCCAGTCAAAACAGCTAGTAAGACCATTCCACCTCAGCCAAAATCACTGACTTACGCGCATGTGACAGGTGTTCTCAGCTATATTCCACGCGAGGAACTGGACGAGCTTCTCGCTTTCCTCAACAAGGACATCTACCAGCTCACAGAAACACACTCAGCAGCAGGGCTGGTGCATCAGACCTCGTGGCGGCTAGAGCAGCAAGGCGACCAGATGATGGAGAAGGTCTCCTCCTACCTGCCATAAGCAGCTCATTTTGCAGAGGCGAGCAACACAAGCACGCCTCTTTACACTCGCACCAGCTGCATCAAGCAGCCAACGGATAGCTCTCCTCCACCAGATACGGCCCGCCACCCACTGCCGCTTTCGCGGAATAGAGCACAAACCGCCCAGCGGTAAACGCAGGCGCAGAAAACTCACCACGCATCTCAAGCCAATGCGCCAATTCTCCGGATGAAGTTCCCCTCAATCGAGCCAGAGTGACATGCGGTGTATATTTGCGACGTTCCGCTTGTAGGCCGAGACGTTGCAAAATGCGCTCTTGCTCGGCTTGCAATTCCGCAAGTTCTTGAGTCGGCTCTACGCGCGCCCAAAGCGCATGAGGCTTGCTTCCCCCAAACGTTCCAAGCCCGGTCAGCTTGATCGTCAGCGGTGCACGATGAACTCGCGCCAGCTCATAGGCAACTTCATCAGCAATGCGATCATCAATGTCGCCAATAAATCGCAATGTGATGTGGTAGTTTTCGGGGTCGACCCAACGAGCGCCGCGCAGTCCTCCGCGCATGAGGCTCAACATCATCCCGGTGCTCGATGGCAGCTCAAGGCCAGTAAAAAGGCGAGGCATATCAGGACCCTCCGCTAATGCAGATGATAAATTAGCTCACGTTTAGCGCCAGAGTACAAGCAGAAAATCACAGCTCTACGAACATCAGGGGATTTTCTATCCAACCCCATTCACAAAAAAGCCGAAGCCCCTCACAGGCTCCGGCTTCCTATTAGTCGTCAGAGAGCGAAAACAGTTGCCTTGTCCATTATGGACAAGGGTTAGTGTACTGCAGGTGGATCTCGTTGATCCGCTTTTCCATCTCTTCTGTGATTTCAAAATCAGCAGCACCAATGTCTGTCGCCAGCTGTTCCATGTTGGTCGCACCGATGATTACGGAGGTCACGAAGGAACGGGAATGCGCAAACGCCAGCGCCATCACGGAAGGATCAATGCCCAGTTCCGCTGCCAGATCGCAATACGCATCAATCGCCTGCTGACCAAAAGCATTCTCATAACGGCCAAGGCGTTTGAACAAGGTCTTGCGCGCACCAGCAGGCAGAGCACCATTGCGGTACTTACCAGTCAGATAACCCTGTGCCAGTGAGGAGTAAGCCAGCAGGCCAACATTCTCACGATGGGCAATCTCAGCGCCACCCACTTCAAACAGGCGGTTCACCAAAGAATATGCATTTTGGATGGACTGAACGCGCGGAAGACCACGAGCTTCAGATTCCTGCACAAACTTCATGGTGCCCCATGGGCTTTCGTTAGAAAGACCGATGTGACGAACCTTACCGGCTTGCACCAGCTCCTGCAGAACCTCAAGGGTTTCATGGATCGCGTTTTCATCTTCAGCCGGTTCCACAGCCTGCCAGATGTTGCTGACAGAACCGAAACCGGAAACATTACGGTCTGGCCAGTGCAGCTGGTACAGGTCGATGTAGTCTGTCTGCAAACGCTTCAGGCTGCCATCAACCGCTTCCATGATCTGCGCGCGGGACAGCTGGCTGGTGGAACCATCCTTACGGTGCCAGTCCTGCACAGAACGGCCAACAACCTTGGTTGCCAGAACGACTTTGTCACGGTTGCCGGATTTCTTGAACCAGGTACCGATAATCTCTTCTGTACGACCCTTTGTCTCCGGCTTAGGCGGAACAGCATAAAGCTCTGCGGTGTCAAAGAAATTGATGCCCTTCTCCAGAGCATAATCCATCTGAGCGTGACCTTCAGCTTCGGTGTTCTGTTCACCCCATGTCATCGTACCAAGACAGATACTGGAGACGTTGAGGTCTGTACGCCCCAATCTACGAAATTCCATATATTCCCCGTTTGCAGCCCAAGGCCGCTTCTTGTTTTTCACGCCCCTCTGCCGGGCGTAGAGGACACTGATCCCGCCTCGTCCAAAGACAAGAGATCACGCCCCGAATTCGCTGCTGAATCTGCCATTGGATGGAGGTCGGCAGAGAAAGAGGCTCAGCGATCATCACCAAGCGCTCTTTGAAAAGTAGGCAGTGTTTTTCCGACAAGAAGGCGCAGTAAGTCAATACTTTAAAGCAGACTCTGCGTACCAGCATTAAGTCGGAGTGCTCTCAGCCTCTCAAGATTTAGTCTGTTCGATGAGCATTTCAACGGAAGGCAGGATCTTTTCGACAATGATCGAAACGCCCTCACCCGTCGGGTGCATGCCATCCCCAAGATTCAGCTTTGGCTCCGCTGCCACACCATCCAGAAAGAACGGATAAAGCAGCGCATCATGCTTTTCAGCCAGATCACCGTAAATGGAGTTGAACTCCTGACCATACCGATCCCCCAGATTTGGCGGTGCCATCATACCGGCAAGCAACACCGGAATATCGCGGGAACTCAAGCGAGCCAGCATTGCATCAAGGTTTTTGCGGGTTGTTGAAGGATCCAGACCACGCAGCGCATCATTGGCACCCAGCTCAAGGATCACACCATCAACATCATCACCGATAGACCAGTCCAACCGGGAAAGGCCGCCTGAGGTGGTATCACCAGAAACACCAGCATTCACAATCGTGATGTTGTAGCCCCGCTCTTGCAGGGCTTTTTCCAGTTTGACAGGAAAGGCATCTTCGGGCGGTAACTGATAGCCAGCGGTCAGACTATCTCCAAACGCAACCAGCTTCACCGGCTCAGCTCCATCCTGCGCCATTCCGGCAGAAGCACTCGTAAGAGCAAGGCCCAGCGCAACAACGGCACCACTGAAAAAACGTAGCACACCAGATTTAGCTTCAACTTTTCGTGATCCAGACATTCAAATACCTTAGATTTTTTAAAACCGAGCTGGACGATGCAATCCACCCTACCCATATGCTTCCCAAGTGCGGCTGCGACAAGAGCAGCCAAGCAATTTATTATAAGATGTAATTCAGGGATTTGCATCGCCTGCACATCAAGGTGGAAGAATGACAGGTAATCCGGCACTAGACTTAAACGGCGTTCATCTTAGCCTGGGCCACGGCGCAGGCCGCACCCATATTCTTAAAGGCATTGATCTTTCTATCAACACTGGCGAAAGCGTTGGCCTCGTCGGCCCATCCGGCTCAGGCAAATCTACCCTGCTTATGGTCATGGCAGGCCTCGAACGAGCTGACAAAGGCACCGTAAAGGCCGCCGGACAAGAACTCGGCGCTATGAGCGAAGACGAGCTTGCCCGCTTCCGTGGCCAGAACGTTGGCATCATCTTCCAGTCCTTCCACCTAGTCCCGAACATGACCGCTCTGGAAAATGTTGCTGTTCCGCTTGAGCTTTCCGGCGACCCCAAAGCCTTTGAGCGTGCGAAAGAAGAGCTTGAAGCTGTTGGCCTTGGTCACCGCCTCAACCACTATCCAACCCAGCTATCAGGTGGTGAGCAGCAGCGCGTCGCCGTTGCCCGCGCTCTCGTCACCAACCCGGAAATCCTCATCGCCGATGAACCAACCGGCAACCTGGACGAAACAACAGGTGAACAGATCATCGAGCTGATGTTCAACGCGCAGGAACGCAAGAACACCACGCTGGTCCTCGTCACCCACGATCCATCTCTGGCAGACCGCTGCCAGCGTAAGATCCGCGTGCATTCCGGCACCATCGATGAAGAAACACCAGCCGTGCGAGAGGTGCGTGCGCGATGAGCCAAACCACCTCCAACGGCTATCAACCCGGCTTTGGCCTTGCAGCCCGCTTCGCCCTGCGCGAAATGCGGGGTGGCCTCAAAGGGTTCTACGTCTTCATCGCCTGTATCGCACTGGGTGTTGCCGCCATCGCTGGCGTTGCCTCCTTCTCCCGTGCATTGACGGAAGGCATCTCCGCAGAAGGTCAGGCTATTCTGGGCGGTGATCTCTCCTTCTCTCTGATCCACCGCGAAGCCACACCAGATCAGCTGGCTCACCTGAACAGACTGGGCACCACCTCCCAGATCTCTAGCCTGCGCGCCATGGCTCGCACAGATTCAGCGGGTAACCAGACTCTTGTAGAACTGAAGGCGGTTGATAATCCCTACCCTCTTATCGGCAATTTTGAGCTCACCTCCGGCAAAGAACTGCAAGAAACCATCAATGGCAGAACCGAGGGCCTGCGCAACGCAGTGGCAGAAGTTGCCCTCCTCGCACGCCTTGGTCTTGAAGTTGGCGACGAGATCTCCGTCGGCAAAACCAACTTCCGCATCGCCGACACCATTGAGCTGGAACCGGACAAACTCTCTTCCGGCATGACGGTAGGCCCACGCCTCCTCATCTCACAGGAAGCTTTGCAGGATACCGGCCTGGTCCAGCCCGGCTCGCTGATCCGCTATATCTACCGCGTCCGCATGGGCTACAACGTGCCAGAAGCGCAGTTGCAGCAAGCCATTGATCAGACAAACACTCTGTTCCCAGATGCAGGCTGGCGCATCCGCTCCAAACTGGAAGCAGCTCCAAGCCTGCAGCGAAACATCCAACGCTTTGCTCAGTTCCTCACACTCATCGGCATCACCTCCCTTGTGGTTGGCGGTGTTGGCGTCGCGAATGCTGTACGCAGCTACATGGACACCCGCCGTGAAGTCATCGCCAGCTTCAAATGCCTTGGCGCCTCAGGCGGATTTGTCTTCAAGGTTTACGTCATCCAGATGATGGTCCTCGCCACCATCGGCATTGTGGTTGGAATGGCGCTGGGAGCCCTGATCCCACTCGTCGCCATGGCAGCCTTGCAATCCATCTTGCCTATCAACGCAGTGCAGGCAGTTTACCCGCTCCAACTGCTGCTTGGCATGGCATACGGTTACCTGACTGCCCTCGCCTTCGCGCTCTGGCCACTTGGCAGAGCCCACGACATCGCGCCGACAGTTCTGTTCCGCGATGAAGTGAGCACCCGTAGCCGCTATCCAAAGCCGCTCTACATCGCAGGGGCTGCGGTCACGCTGGTTCTGCTGGCAGGCCTTGCGCTCGTCATGGCCTACGACAAAACCATCGCCCTCATCTTCATCGGTGCATGTACAGGCACTTATCTATTGTTGCTGGTAGTTGCCCGCCTCATCATGGCAGCAGCCCGCAAAGTGCCAACAGTTCGCTCAACCGAGCTGCGTCTGGCAATCACCAACATCTACCGCCCCGGTGCGTTGACACCTTCGGTCGTGCTCTCTCTCGGCCTTGGCCTGTCTCTGCTCGTTGCACTTGCCCTCATTGATGGCAACCTGCGCCGCGAGCTCAATCAGGCTGCACAGGAACAGGCACCGAGCTTCTTCTTCGTAGACATCCAGAACCACGAAAAAGACGCCTTCCAGTCTCTAATCGCAGAAAAGGCAGCTGGCACAGAGTTCAACGCTGTCCCAATGCTCCGTGGCCACATCGTTTCGCTGAAAGGCATTCCGGCTGCGGACTACCCAGCTCCACCTGAAGCAGAATGGATCCTGCGCGGCGACCGCGGCATTACTTACTCCGAGACGCTGCCAGAAAACTCAGTCATCACGGCTGGTGAATGGTGGCCGAAGGATTATACCGGCGAACCGCTGGTTTCCTTCTCTGATGACAATGCTCGCGAACTGGGCCTGAAGGTCGGCGATACGGTCACTGTGAACGTCCTCGGACGCCAGATCACAGCAAAGATCGCCAACTTCCGCACGGTGGACTGGGAAAGCATGTCCATCAACTTCGTGATGATCTTCTCGCCCAACACCTTTGCAGGCGCACCGCACACCCATCTGGCAACCGTCGGCTGGCCGGGCGAAGCCACCCTGCAACAGGAGCTGGATCTGCTGAAGGAAGTCACACAAGCCTTCCCAACCATCACTTCGATCCGGGTGAAAGACGCCATCGCACAGGTGAATGAGCTTGTTGGTCAGTTGGCATGGGCCATCCGCGGCGCCTCCTCCATCACGCTTCTTGCAAGTGTGCTTGTACTGGCTGGTGCATTGGCCGCAGGACACCAGAGCCGCATCTATGATGCTGTCATCCTGAAAACACTGGGTGCCACACGTGGCCGTCTCATCAAGGCATATATTCTCGAATATCTGATCCTTGGTGGAACCACCGCTATTTTCGCCCTGTTTGCGGGTTCTCTGGCCGCTTACTTCATCATCACCGGCGTGATGGAAGGCACTTTCACCCTGCTGCCGATCACCGCAATTGCGGCCATCATCGGTGCTCTCATCTTCACAGTTGGCTTCGGTCTGCTGGGCACCTGGAGAGTGTTGGGAGAAAAACCTGCACCCGTTTTACGAAATCTGTAAAACTCCGTGGACTGCATCAAGTAAAAAAACGTTGATCGACGCAGATGCAGTCCACATCTCTCAGAATTATTTATTAACAGACCAACTCTTCTATTTTCCGGCTAAGGTCTTGCAGCACCTGCAACATTACAATCGGTTAATAATAGGGTCCGGTTTTACCAAGTTTATACCAAAAGACCTTGTCGTGAGGGCCAATTCTACAAAAATCAGTAGGGTGCACCCTTGTCTTACGCCCTTTTTCCTACCATATTTGCTGATATGTAACTCGGGTCAGTCACCCGTGCTGTTTGGTGCGTCCAACAGCGAATATGTGTTTAACAAGAGAGAGGATCCACATGGCGACCTTCGACCGCAATAATTCTACGCGGTATGGAATGGCTGGCTCTCATGCCAATGCAGCCGCATTTGACGCTGGTCTGCGCGCCTACATGCTTCGCGTTTACAACTACATGGCGATCGGTATCGCAATTACCGGCGTTGTAGCTTATGCAGCCTTCCAGATGGCTGTTTCTAACGGAGCACTGACAGAATTCGGTGTATTGCTGTTCACCAGCCCTCTGCGCTGGGTAGTAATGCTTGCTCCTCTTGGCTTCGTGTTCTTCTTGAGCGCACGTATCCATAAGATGAGCGCATCAGGTGCACAGCTTGCATTCTGGCTCTTTGCTGGCGCGATGGGTCTGTCCTTGTCGTCGATCTTCCTCGTCTACACTGGTAACTCCATTGCTCGTGTATTCTTCATCACCGCAGCTTCCTTTGGCGCGCTGAGCCTGTTCGGCTACACCACCAAGAAAGACCTCTCCGCATGGGGCTCCTTCTTGTTCATGGGCCTGATCGGCATCATCATCGCGTCTCTGGTCAACCTGTTCCTTGCTTCTTCTGCTCTTCAGTTCGCGATCTCCGTGGTTGGCGTTCTGGTGTTCGCAGGCCTCACCGCTTACGACACTCAGCAGATCAAGGAAATGTATGCTGCTGTTGATGACAGCGAAGTAGCAGGCAAGAAAGCCATTATGGGCGCCCTGCGTCTGTACCTGGACTTCATCAACCTGTTCATCATGCTTCTGTCCTTGTTCGGCAACCGCGAGTAATCGCAGCCGCTATCAGGCGTACACTTCAAAGAAAGCCCGAGGCACCCGCCCCGGGCTTTTTTCTTGGCCAAGGACCAACGCAGATATAGGCTTCAACCACACGCCCTCCGATGCCCCACGCAGCAGGACACCAAATGTACGGACCGCTCTCACTCTTCTATTGGTATGAACGCAAAGTCTTCCAGTTCAGAGACTTCCACAAAGCCGACACGACCATCGCCGAGCGCTACTACATGATCGTGGGAATTCTGACCGCCATCGCAGCTATCGCAATCGCCTTCGTTATGCCCGTCATGCTGTTTCTTGCAGGAATTGCCTATGTCCTGCTGCAACCATTTAGCTACATAATCAATCGGGCCAAACAGAAACAAAACAGCGTTTACAACTCAGCTTTCCCGCGGAAGCGGTGGTACGGTGCAGCAAATCAATGGAAACCTAACACTGTGCAATCCGCCTTGGTAAAAGCCGTATTCCCTGATTTATAGCCAGTAAAATGCAGCCAACACGCACAGATAACCACAACGTAACCGCTTAGTTTTCAGGGGTACAACCAAATTTCACTAGCCAAGATCAGTAAGAAGATTTATTTTCTTAACGTAGCGTATCATATGTTTTTCTAAGCAATTTTCTGCTTGTTCCAACAGCATTTGTAGGGGCAAAAAATGCCAAGACATTCGCCTTGTGCCATCGCCAATGAATTTTTAAGACGTCGTGGTAGTCCTACCTACCCTTCCCAGATGTACATTCAAAAGCTGGTGGCGATCGCGAACGGATGGAACCTCGCAATCAACGGCGAGCCTCTAGTCAGCGAAGCACCGCAAGCATGGGTCAACGGCCCGGTCTTCAGGCAGATATGGGACTTTGTGAAGGAAGGCGGCTTCAAGGGGCCAAACAGCGAAATCGTTGACCCCATCACAGGCCAGATCATCACCTCAAAAATAAGCGGCAATGAGGAAGAAATCCTCGATCACGTTTGGAAGAAGTACCGCAACTACACACCACAGCAACTGTCAGATCTCACCCATCAGGCGAATTCTCCATGGGCCTATGCCTATTTTGAAAAGGGGAGAAACGCAGAAATCGATACAGAACGCACCCGGCAATACTACATCAAACTCGCCTTAGCGGGCCGCTCCAATGCAGAACAGGAGCAGGCCCTACAAACAGCGGGTCGGATCAATGCCGCCTAACGACACTTTCGACGACACGCTCGACAAACCTCTCACCGTTGATGACATCGACGCTGCAGCCCTCAAGCTGCCCATAGAGGTCGACCCTCCAGCCAAGATCGGCATGGAGCAGCTGCTGAAAGACCGGCAGGCCCTTTCTGACGACAACACCCAGCTGCAGAACGAGCTCATGGAGCTCAAATCCAAACTCGCCACCAAACGCGAGCTGGACGCTCTTATCAAACCCTACGCAGGCAAAGCCTACTGGTTCATGTGCGTCTATTGCGGCACCGTAGCGCTCATCCTCGTGCTCGCAGGCTTCAAGAACGTCTACGGCAACTCGTTCATTCTGGCAGACAGCGTGCTGGAGTTCCTCGTAGGAAGCACAGCAACCACTGTCATCGGCCTTGTCGGCATGGTCCTCACCGGCATCTTTGTCGGCGCCAGAAAGTAGCGCATCTCCACCAATCAGTGACCGGAAAGCACCAGCACCTTCACAGGGAAGGCAAGCGCCTGGAAGCGTAGGATCAGCGCATGCATGATCGAGGTGGCATCCACCATGTGATAGTAGAGCCCACCCCAGAAGCCGAACTCACCCGCCGCAATCTGCTCACCATAATTGCTGTAAGCATTGGCAATGCACTTACTGCCCGGAGGGATACCCTTCGTATCATCCTCATAAAGCGGCTCCATGATCACCAACAGCGTACCGGGGCGCGAAACATCCTGCGCATCCACCAGCTGATCTGTCGGGCGGAACTGACCGGAGGAGATAAAGTCCTGCGTATCAACCACCACCATGGGGATGACCTCAAAGGGTCGCGACGCACAGGTGATCTCTGCCGCCATCCCAACTTTGATCACAGAGGCCGTAATCTGACCAAACCCAGCCTGAAACCGCCCACGCCCTGTTGAATCCGGCACAAGGATACCAGCTGGGCGCAGAATAGGACTGACAATATCCCCCGGTTGCAGAATGAACTGGGTCACCACACCATCAACACCGGCATACACAAACTTCTTGTGATAGGCCGACTCCGCCTGATGCAGTCTGGCAATCGCACTTGTCCGCTGCGCTGGCAGGCTCACGGTAATTTTCGTCTGCACGATGTCCCGGTTAGCAACAGCCGCATCCAGCTGCCCTTTGCGCACCACCACCTGGTTTTCACGCGTATCAATTTCTTTCTGCGTCACCACATCAGAGTTGCGCCGCTGTAGATCCAACGTCCGCTCCAGCTCACTGACTGCCTGATTGTAGGCACCCTGCGCCTGAGAGATCATAGCTTCCGCGCTGATCAGCTCAGAGTTTGCCAAAGCAATCTCGGCATCAATCTCATCCACTTCACTCTGCGCCGTATCCACCTGCGCCTTCTCCGTGGAGGAATCCAGCGTAAACAGCAGCTGCCCGGCTTTCACCTGCTGATTGTTCTCCACCATCACCAGATCAACTCGTCCGGCAGTTTCCGGCAGAATGGAAACGGTGCGGTACAATGACAGCACATTGGATGTGGTTGGATGATAGAAGAAAACCAACGTGATCAAGGCAATGGTCAGCATCAGCGCACCGGTTATCCCCCAGCGCAGCTCGTACCACACAGTGAAGAACGTAATCTCGTGCCCGATCCGCTTGCCCTGCCGATAACGACGAAACAGATAGTCCGGCAGGATCGTAACAAGCGAGCAAAGAAGAAACTCAATCATCCTGTTTCTTCCCCTTTATCGTCTTGCGCAGAGAGTTGGCGATGGTGTTCAGCGGCGTCTCGTAATCCGGCAGGTTGATCGCAGCCAGCAGCAGCGCGGCAATCCAGAAGTAGTTGTTATGCGTGAACAGCGCGAGCACCGCCAATATGGCCACGATCTGCATATGCGATCGCCCATACTTGTGCGCCATCTTCTCTGGCAAAGCATGAAGAGAAAAGTAAAAGACACCCGCCAGCAACACCGCACCAATAGCAATGAAGATGGTAACCACCATCAAAACATCTGTGCTGCCCGGTGCAGTGATAAAGATTGGAAGGTGCCCAGCGAATTGCTCATGTTCGCCACCAGAAGCCATAGCCAATACCGCTCGTCTCTCAGGGGTTGCATGGTGCCAGCGCAGAACGCAGACGGAATGGAGCATCTTTCATGCCCCGTTCATGGTTACCCTGAGAGAAACAAATCGGGAGAAACTCGGCGAAAATGGAAGGTTTCCGGCCTTAAGGTAAAAGCCCCCTAAGCGAAAACAGGCGAATTCAAATCAAACAGCTGCCAGCTCTTCCCGCGCTTTCAAAAACAGCGGAGCCAGTGCTTGAGACAAGGCAAAACTCTTTTCCGCATCAGCGTCCGTATAGGCATGGTCTGCATCCAACAGGTTCACGGTGCCAATCACCTCGCCCTGCGCCACCACAGGCAGGTTCAGCGTTGCACCTAGCCCCATGGCTGCAATCTTTTCATGATCAGGAAAGTAGTCTTTCACATCCTCAATGGTGTAGCCAAGAAACGGCTTCTGCTGCACCAGCACCCGCTCATACCAGCCACCCTCTTTCTCAATCGGCTTGGTGCCGGATGTGCCGTAGGAATTCTCAGCACTGGAATACAGCCGCACAACATGACTGCCATCCGGATGTGTCACCGTCAGCGTAAAAAGCTTGTAGCCGGGAAACTTGGAAAACAGCACGCCCGCTTTTTGCGCAGCCTCCTGCAAGCTGGAACTTTCTGCCACAGCCTGCACAAATTCATTATGATCAACCACTTCAAATACCCGCAATTGTGAAATGCAGATACTCTAGCGGCTCTCAGAGGCTCATCAAGTCAGTGAAACTCAACAAAGCCTCAATCACGGATCATCCGCGCTTCAGCTCTTTAAGATCATTGTCGTCTGTATGGAACTTGTCATCAATGCAGCACTCAGCACGTAAGAACTGCAGAACTTCATCCAACTGCTCAAACTGCGCAACGCAATAAAGCACTCGCCCCTCACGCCGCTGTTTAATCAACCCGGCAGAGGCCAAACCAGACAAATGATGAGACAGCGTTGAGCCTGGAATTTCCAGTTCTTCCTGCAATGTACCCACGGCAAGGCCCTTATAGCCAGCTTTTACAAGCCGCTTGTAGATTGCAAGCCGTGTCACATGTCCAAGCTCTTTCAAAGCCTTAGCCGTTTTCTCGATATCCATCTCATTCACCAGTCATTCTTATATTTCGATATTACTAGAAATATCTTGACATGAAAAGCTTTCATTCTATTATTTCGATAAATCCGGAAATATCGTAATAAGGATTACATCCAATGTCACTGTCCTCTGAAATGCTCATAAGCAGTCTGGAGATGTTCGCATTCCTTGCTGTTGAACTAACCATCCTCTTTCTGGCAATCAGCTACTTCGTCGGCATCTTGCAGGAGTACATTCCGCCAAGCCGCGTGCAGAAGATCCTCAGCAGCCAAAACGGCAAAGGCTATGTCACAGCAGCAGCACTTGGCGTCATCACCCCATTTTGCTCCTGCTCCACCATTCCGTTCCTGAAGGGTCTGCTCCGCGCCCGCGCAGGTTTCGGCACCATGATGGTTTTCCTATTCGCCAGCCCACTGCTGAACCCGGTCATCATTGGCCTGTTCGCCATCACCTTCGGCATTCAGGTAACTGTGTTCTACTTCACCATCGCATTGGCAGTCTCCGTCATCGCGGGCTACACGCTGGAAAAGCTTGGCTTTGAAAAGTTCGTGAAAGAAGAAGCCTACGCGGCCCCATCCACTTCCTCCTGTGGCAGCAGCTGCGGAGGCAGCGCACCGGTGCAGAGCAAATGGGCAAGAGTTTGGAATTCAACTTGGACAGATTTCAAAAAGGTCCTGCCATACCTCATCGGCGGCATCGCCATTGGCTCCGTCATCTACGGCTTCATGCCGACAGACTTGGTGTCCTCATGGGCAGGAAAAGATAACGTCTTCGCCATTCCGGTCGCAGCCGTCATCGGCATCCCGCTCTACATCCGCGCTGAGGCCGTCATTCCACTCACCGCAGCACTGGCTGGCAAAGGCATGGGACTAGGCGCCATCATGGCCCTCATCATCGGCAGCGCAGGCGCCAGCCTGACAGAGGTGATCTTGCTAAAATCCCTCTTCAAAAACCAGATGATCGCTGCTTTTCTGGTCGTCATTCTGGGAATGGCAGTGAGCGCAGGCGTGCTGTACTCGCTGATCTTTTGATCCCAGAAAGCACCAGAAACGCTGCAACTCATGCAAATCAGCCTTTACTAACATTCACGTTAGTGAGGGCTGATTTCTAATCTCGAATGATCTCCAGGAAGTCTGGACCGAAGCGTTCCAGTTTGGATTCGCCAACACCGGAGATCTCCAGCATCTCTTCAAGTCGCTGTGGGCGTTCCACCGCCATTTCAATCAGAGTCTTATCGTTGAAGATCACATAAGGCGGTACATTCCGCTCTCGCGCCAGCTCCATCCGCCGCGCCCGAAGTTTCTCAAACAGCTCCTGATCCGCAATGTCTTCAATCTGAGCCTTTGCCGGAGCTTTCGCCCGCCGCTCCATCTTAGCTGAGCTGGCAAGCTGATCCACCTTCAGCTCAATGGTCCGGCGTTCCTTCAAGAACTCCATGCCCAGCGCCGTCATCTTCAAAGCCCCATGCGCATCATGGTCCGCAAAGATAAGGCCTGCAGCTAACAGCTGACGGGTAATCGCGTTCCATTTGATTTTGTCGAACTCACCGCCAATGTTGAACGTCGACAGCTGGTCATGCCCGCGTGAGATGATCCGCTCACTCGCATTGCCAAGCAGAACATCAATCACATAATTCGCACCAAAGCTCTGCCCGGTACGCAAAATGCAGGACAGCAGCTTCTGTGCCGCAATAGTCCCATCCATCGTCTTCGGCGGGTTCAAACAAGTATCGCAGTTGCCACAAGGCTCGCACTCATCGCCAAAGTAGCGCAGCAGAACAGAGCGCCGACAGGTCGCCGTCTCACAGTAAGCTAAGAAAGACCGCAGCTTCTGCCGCTCAATCTGCTTCTGGTTCTCTGGGGCTTCACTCCGGTCGATCATCTGGTTCAGGAACACAACATCCTGCATGCCATAGACCAGCCACGCTTCGGACGGTAGCCCATCACGCCCAGCGCGGCCCGTCTCCTGATAATAAGCCTCAATGTTCTTCGGAAGATCCAGATGCGCTACAAACCGCACGTTGGGCTTATCAATACCCATACCAAACGCGACTGTTGCCACCATGATCAGGCCTTCTTCCTTGATGAAGCGATCCTGATTGGCCTCACGCACTGAACTATCAAAGCCCGCATGATAAGGCAGCGCGTCAAAGCCCTCATCAACCAACCATGCAGCCGTCTCCTCCACCTTCTTGCGGGAAAGGCAATAGATGATGCCACTCTCGCCAGCAGGACGCTCTTTGAGGAACCGGCGCAACTGCTGCTTCGGGTTATGCTTGATGCCCACGGTGTAGGTGATGTTAGGACGGTCAAATCCTGAGGAGATCAAACGCGATAGATTGAGCCGCTCCTGAATGTCCTTCCGCGTCGGCTCATCCGCCGTCGCAGTCACTGCCAGACACGGCACACCTTCGAGTTTCGCCCGCACATTGGTCAGCTCACGGTACTCAGGGCGGAAGTCATGGCCCCACTGGCTAATGCAATGCGCCTCATCAATGGCCAGCAGAGCAATCAACCCACGTTGGTTCAGCTCTTCCAGCAAACCAACAAACTCAGACCGCACCAACCGCTCCGGCGCCACATAAAGCAGGTCCAGCTCCCCAGCCCGCAAATCCCGATAGGCAGCCTGAACTTCATCATAGGAAAGAGCGGAGTTGATGGATGTCGCCCGCACGCCAAGTTCGCGCAGTGTCGCAATCTGGTCCTGCATCAGCGCAATCAGTGGAGAAACAACAATGCCCACCCCACGGCGACACAAAGCAGGCACCTGATAACACAGAGACTTCCCCGCCCCTGTCGGCATAAGCACGCAACAGCTCTCTCCAGCCATGACGCTATCAATCACAACCTGCTGATTGCCGCGAAATGCGTCGTAGCCGAATACTTTTTTCAGAACATCATTCGGCGAGGCAACAATATCTTGCGTGGGTGTCATGAGCAGCAGCACTTACCTGAAGAAAATGGAGAGGTAGCCTCTACCTCTACCCTTCTGACCCAACCACGCAAGAACTATCTGCCACTCGGGCACATAAACTTCGGGCCTCTGATCACCGGTACTTGGCTGCGGAGATGAACTCGCCAAAGGTTTCGCACCACACCAGCACGGTGTTGTACTTCTCGATATCAACGCCCTCTGGCACATCCAGCAGGAAACCATCAAAGGTTTTGACATCACCGATCAGAACGGAGTTGTCTTTGACCGGCAGAAATTCATCTTCGTGCTCAACAAACTCAGGAACCAGATAAACCTTGTAATCCGGCCCCGGAGCAAGACGGCCCTGATGCACGATCATGGTTGGAGAAACGCTCACCTTGCCTTCGCCCCAATGCAGGAAGTCACTGCCACGCTGGTCGCGGTTGAACTCCGCAGTGTACTGCGCATTCTGAGCTTTCTGCTCCAGCACAGCAGTTTCAGGAGAGTCCGGCGCTGTCAGGATCGGCAAGAAGTAGACCCCAAGCGCAAAGCCAACAGCCAGCACTACGGTGTGCGAAACGAGCAATGCAACAAAACGGATCATAAGAGTTCTCTCAGTCTACAGGTCAAAATCACTTGATCGCAAAAGCGATCACTTCAATTTGTCTAACAACCATGCGTTGGGAAGGCAACAAACCTACCCCTTTGTAATCAATCCCAAAATCTCAAAACACTGTGAGATGTCGTGAAAGCACTGCTCTCACTCAAAATACGTTCACTTCACATCATTCAGGCGAACCACCGAGCAGAAAAACCGAATAAATACAGTGACTTAAATTTCACAAATTCAACACTTAAAGCCGAAATCTCACTCATTTCAGCCAAATATGCAGACTTAACATTTATCAAGTAGAAATACCTAAATCCTGTTTAATCTCAGCCTTTTAACCCCCTAGGACAAAAGGCCTAATTATGAGTAACAAGACTTTGTACGAACGCCTCGGCGGCTATGACGCAATTTCTGCGGTCGTCGACAACCTGCTCCCTCGCCTTCAGAGCGATGACCTCCTCGCACGGTTCTGGCAGAACCGCGGTGAAGATGGGATCACACGCGAAAAGCAGCTACTGATTGATTATCTCGCCAACAGCGCAGGCGGACCTCTCTATTACACCGGCCGCGACATGGTCCTCACCCACAAAGGCATGGGCATCACCGAAGCTGACTGGGAGGCCTTCCTCGGCCACCTCAAAGCCACTCTGGAATCCTTCAGCCTGCCAGAGGCTGAGTTCAACGACGCAGTTGGGTTCGTCAGCAGCCTGAAAGAAGAAATTCTGGTTTAACAAGCCAAACCATTCTCAAACCAAACATCCCAGCATCTCCCGGTACACAGCCTCATCAGCTCCAGCCGGGCGATGCTTTCTGCACATTTGACTTAGCGGCAGCTTTACCTCACTCTCTAAAGCAACTCATTTTCTGCTTATTGCGACACCCAAAAGTTTCATCATGCCGCTTTCATTGAGTGCCTATCTTATTCTCGGCCTTGCCATTGCAAGCGTCCCCTTCATCACCCAACCAAGGGTGCCACTTGCTTTATTCGCGCTCTCTCTGATTTTAGCGGTGATCGCAGGCATACTAAACACAACAGGCCTCTTGCTCGTCCTCAGCTGGGCCGTGGTCAGTGCCTTCCTCTTCAAGCAAAAACACCCTGTCTGGCTCTATTATGTGATGGTCGCCCTGTTGCTGCTGGCAGGCCACCTCGTGATGAAGCACGAAGCCCCCGGTTTTCACAATCTGCAGGTTCTTTCTGATGTGAAGACCAGCCCAGATGCCGTGCCATACTCGCTGTATCTGAACTTCGATAAGGCCGCGCTCGGCTTCCTGCTGTTCCTCTTCGCCGCCCCGCGCATGCGCTCAGCAAAGGAATGGCTCCGCAGTCTGCGTATTACGCTGCTGTTCTTCATCCCAACAGCAGCCGTCCTCATCGGCGCAACCTATGCCGCCGGACTGGTGGTACTCGACCCGAAACTGGTGTCTTTCCTGCCAGTCTGGATGTTCGCCAACCTGCTGTTCACCTGCGTGGCAGAAGAGGCATTCTTCCGCCAGTTCATCATGGGTCAGATCATGGAGAAGTTGGGCCGCAGTTTCTGGGCAGGCACCGCTGCCTTGGTGATCTCCTCTCTGCACTTCGCCTACTACCATCTGGAAGGCGGCCTGCCATACGCAGCCTTCTCCTTCGTTGCAGGCCTGTTCTACGGGGCCACCTTCTGGAAATCAGGTCGCCTAGAGGCCGCCATCGCCGTCCACTTCCTCGTCAACCTCACCCACATCCTGTTCTTCACCTACCCCATGCTGGCAAAGTAAGGCAGGCCAAACACTACGCTACCTTTTCCGTAAGAGTATGCTGATAAACATTGCTGTGTAACGAGCTCCCCCCTCAAGGAGCAGAGCTATCTCGGCAAAGGGTTGTTGAATGTCCGGATCACAACAGAGGCTGCCACCCCGCTCAATCATCGCAGCAGCGAGTGGCAATGTTCTGGAGTGGTACGACTTCACCGTCTACGGCTTCCTCACCGCCACACTGGCCACCCAGTTCTTCCCGCTAGAAAACCGGGTTGCCTCCGTCCTCTCCACGTTCGCCGTGCTGGCTGTGGGCTATGCGGCACGACCGATCGGCAGTGTCATCTTCGGCCATATCGGAGACCGTGTCGGCAGAAAGGCCGCCATGATGATCTCTGTCCTGTTGATGGGCGGAGGCTCCCTCGCCATTGCGCTGCTGCCCACATTTCATCAGATCGGCATCACCGCAGCAGTTCTTCTCGTCCTGATCAGGATCATCCAGGGCATAGCCGTGGCTGGAGAATACACCGCCTCTGGCGTCCTTCTGGTAGAACAGGCAGAGCCGGAACGCCGTGCACTTACCGGCGCATGGATTGCCTGCGCAATGATCTCCGGCTGTCTCATCGGCTCAGCAGTCCCCGCTGGTATCAGCCTCTTGCTCACTGCAGATCAAATGGCAAACTGGGGATGGCGCGTAGCCTTTGCATTCGGCACACTGGTCGCCCTCTTCAGTGCAATCATCAGGCGGCACATCACTGACACTGTGCTGGTCAAAAACCAGTCAGATCAAGGCTCGCCAGTCTGGCAAAGCCTACGAGATCATTCCGCCTTGATCGGGCAGATGATCTTACTGCTCATCCCAACAGCGGTGATCTATTTCGTGATTTACGTCTATGCAGTGTCGTATCTGAGCGCCGACCCAAACTTTGGTTCATCAGCGGCTCTCAATGTCACAACGCTTAATCTGGTCGTGATGGCTCTGTTCATTCCTGTATGCGGACTTGCTGCTGACCGCTTCGGCTTACGGCCCGCCTTTCTGGCAGGAGCTGTCGCAACGTTCATTCTGGCAGGCCCATGCTGGTGGCTCATGCTCCGCCCAGACACGGCCTCAGTCTTTCTCGGCCAGTTCGGCCTCACCCTGACAAGCACAGTCGGCTGGGCACTCTCCATAACAGCCCTCACTCTGATGGCTCCGGATCATCTGCGATGCAGTGTGGTTGCTCTGGGATATAATCTGAGCATGGCCCTCTTTGGCGGCACCACCCCCATCGTTGCCACCTATCTGGTCAACCAGACCGGCAGGGATTACGCCCCCGTCTACTACATCCTCCTCGCCGTCCTCGTTTCCATCCCCATCATCTGGCGCCTCCCCAAACTCATCGCCACAACACGACTGAAGAACGCTTTGGCATAACGTTCAGCGCCTCGTGATAGAGCGAGCCGCCTATTGAAAAAACCAACGTGTTAAGCTGAAAATACGCTGCTCATCAAAGGGATGCTTTCTCCTATTTGATAGGAAGATAGACAACTCTGTAACGCGTACATTACCATCACTGTAATGACCGTTGAGCCCCCCTCATAAAGGCCAGCATAAACAACATCTCAGTGCGGAACGCGCGCTGATACGATCCAATGGGAGATTCCGCATGACACAACGCACTTCACCAAACATGGGGGAGTTCCTGCATCTGCGCGGTCAGAACCTGTCTAAGGGTGAACCGATTGCGTTACCTCTGGTGCAAAGCTCCATGTACCATCTTCCAGGATTGCCCGAAGACTTCCCAAATTACGGTCGTGTCAGCAACCCGACATGGACCCAGCTGGAACATGCTCTTGCCCATCTCGAAGCAGCGCCGTGCCTTTGCTTTCCATCCGGAATGGCAGCAATTTCAGCAGCCCTCTTCGCAACGCTCAAAGCAGGTGATCGGTTACTGGTCCCGGCAGATGGCTACTATGTGACCCGCATCCTTTCCAGCCAGTTTCTGGCAAAGTTTGGCGTTGAGGTCGTTGAGCGGACCACCGCGGAATTCACGAAAGGCGGCTTTGAGGGGTTTAGCGTTGTATTTCTGGAAACGCCCTCAAATCCGGGCCTCGACCTACTGGATATGTCAGCAGTTGCGTCTGCCGTGCGCGCCGCAGGTGGCATCACTATCTGTGACAACACAACTCTGACGCCGCTTGGCCAGCGTCCACTGGATTACGGGATAGATATCGTTGTTTCCTCAGACACCAAATCCATGGCCGGTCATTCAGACGCTCTCATGGGCCATGTCGCCACTCGAAATCCTGAAATCTTCAATGCTGTCGAAGAGTGGCGCAAGTTTTCCGGCTGCATTCCCGGCCCGCAAGAAGCATGGCTGTTGCATCGTGGTCTGGAAACGCTGGATGTGCGTTATGATCGGATGTGTAACTCTGCGGCCCTTCTTGCAGAACGCCTTGCAAAGCACCCTGCAGTCAAATCCATCCGCTTCCCGGGCTTGGAAAACGACCCAGCCCACGCATTGGCCAAAACTCAACAAATACGATTTGGCTTCCTGATCTCCTTCACCCTTGAGACAGAGGCTCAGGCTGAAGAGTTCATCAACTCATGTGCACTCCTGCGTCCTGCCACCTCCTTTGGTGGAGTTCACAGCTCAGCAGAACGCCGCGCCCGCTGGGGAGACGCAGTAGATCCTGCCTTCATCCGTTTGTCCGTGGGGTGCGAGCCAGTAGAAGAACTCTGGCAAGCCTTCTCAGAAGCCCTTGAGCGTGTCTCAAAAGAGCGGGCAGTCAGTTCATGACGTCAGCCTCTTAGACGGCCCAAACACAATCAGACCTTCGCTGTCAAACGAACCATTCGTAAAAGACAGCGAAGAAACCTCCAATTCAGCCAATGCTGACAGGCGAAATTAAGCACCTACCCCTAATCCAATGCACGAATATCCGGCTGGCGCCATAAAACGAAAATGAGGCCCAGCGCGATGGCGAAGCAGGTGATGCCGGCGATGAATACGCCGTGGATGTTGGCTGTCATCAACGAGGCACCGGCAATAGCAAGGATGAACTGTCCGCCTGTTGAGCTTGAAATGGTGATACCCATAATCCAGCCCTGCTCGCTTTCATCAACAGCAGCAGAAAACAGAGAAAACATAAGCGGCAGGGTCAATGCAAAGGCCGCAACGATGGGCACTGTCAGGAAGTAAGACAGCCACGCCACGTCGTTCACGGTAAAGACCAGCAGCCCGACACCCATCACAGTCACGCTCACAACAATGGTCGCCACCTTCGAAAAGCGCTGCGATATCGGCCCCACCAAAAGCGAACTGACAAGCGCCAGAACAGATCCGAAAATAATCATGAGAATGCTGTTCTGCAGGGTATCGAACCCAAAGCGCAGCACCATGTAGTTGTTAAGGTAGATGTAAAAGGCACTCAGCCCCACCTCGACAAAGAGAAACACAGCACACAACTTCAGGATTGTTGGCCTTGAATGCGCCCGCCAAAGAACGAGGAACACCTCCGACAGGCCAAAATCTATCTTGCGCCGCGTCTGATTTGTCTCCTCAAAGAAAATAATGATCAGAACAATGTTGATCAGGATCAGCACCAGCGCTGCATAAAACGGTAGTTCAAGCGACGCATAACTGCCCATGATCGAAGGATCACTGAGCGTTCCTGCAAACAGCGGCCCAATGATCAAGCCAAGGGCAATGGCCGCCGTCACATAGCCCATATTGCGGTTTCTCTCTGCACTTGTGGTGCTGAGATCAACAAGAGCCGCCTGCGCAATTGGCTGATTGCCAGCAGAGAAACCAGTGATCGCACGCGCCAGCACCAGCAAAGCCAGATTGGACCAAAGCAGCGCAACAACAGCCAGCCCGTATCCGAACAAAGCGCCAAACAGGCAAACAAGAATGGCCTTCTTACGCCCGATGTAGTCTGAAAGCTTGGAGATATAAGCGCCGCCAAAAAACCAGCTGATGTAGAACGCCGCCGTCAAAAGGCTGAAATCAATCTCCCGGATAGCTAGGGAATCTCCACGGGGAACAAAGGTACTGCCCGGCACCATCACGAGGGTGTTGACGATCGGAAAGATCATCCCTTGCCCCATAACATCCACGAGGACAAGGAGAAGCAATGCAAATCGAGACCAACCCATCGCTTCACGCCTTTCGCGCTTCACATCAGCAACTGCTCACCGGCGACACCAGCATCCTCAGACAGCAGAACCGTAGATCACTCCACCACACGCAAATGCTTTTTCTTTTCAAGCACTTTGAGCACGTTGGCCAGATCGTGGCCGCGCTTGAGGATCATGCCGCCGGCGCCAACAACGCAGTAGGCGCCTTGTTTGCGGGCAAGTTTGGGGTCTTTTTCAATTCGGTAAAGCGGCATTTCGCTGGAGCGGCGGAAGATGGCGAAGATCGCCTTGTCTGTTCCGTGGCCAATGGCGTAATCGCGCCACTCGCCACTGGCAACCATGCGTCCGTATAGCCTGAGGATCTGATCGAGTTCCGTTCGATGAAAAGCAACTATCGGTTTCGGGAGGTTCGGTTTTCGTTTAACGGCAGTGCTGTTTGAGCCACCATCAAGAGAGCGAACGCTCCCCGACACTATTGCAATATCATCCCCTTCACTCATGAAGGCCTCCCGCGTTCAGATCCTGTGGTCAGGCACCCGCTGGAAAGACGAAGCTCAGCTCCCTCATCCGCGTTTGCACCGGGGCAATCTGGCTGAACACGCAGCGTGATTTTGGAAATCAGCGACATACTTCAAGCCATCGACAAACCCATTTTACCACATAATCCGTCCATCCTGCGGCAAAGCCTGAAAGAACGCAAGTCAGGCACTTTTTGTTGCCCGGCAAAGGTACCCCTCAGAATTAGGAGTACACGCTAAAATTGTCACAGTAGTTTCTCTATTTTGCCCCAATTGGGTCATTGAGGAGCCACGAATGCCAGCCAAATTATCGTTGTTGCCCAAGCAGGTTCGGTTCTGTGGAGCTGTGGTGATGACTCTCACCCCTACCCCCCATTGACCCACTCGTCACAGTGCTGAAGGAGAACCGAACCGCTTCCCCCTACAACTTATTGCTGCGAGAAATCGCGGGGTCTTATTCAGTGAGGCCGAGGGAAAGACCACCACCTCCAAGTAGTTTCGGCTGGCTTGTACAATCCCATATGCCCGCCAGAAGTCCGGCAGCATCGCGCGCCAGCTTGTTCGCATCCTTGGCAGAGCGCGCATCCACGTAGCCGATGTGGCAAGTCTTGCCCTGCCCCAACTGCGTAATCACCAGCACCTGCCCGCGATAAAACCCATCCGCATCCGCTTTTTCAGCACCTGCAACATCCGCCGGAATATCCGTGTGCCACCGCAAAATAGTCGCCACAGGCTCGCCGCCCTCCAGCACCCACTCGATGGTAGTGCCGAGCCGGTTCCACGGGCTCAGGCCCTGCGTGGCCGCAGGCTCGTCCTGCGCCGTATCACCAAAACTGACGAAGAACCGCAGGTCGCCTTCAGCCACATACACGGGGATACCGTTATACCCCTGACACATCCACACAGCAGAGCCTTCTGCAGTATCAGAGGTCACTTCCTGAAGCTCGCAAGTCTCATTCAAATCAAGGGTGGAATAAACACTCTCAGCCCAAGCCTGACTGCACATAAAAATTCCGGTCATGGCAACAATGAGGAACTGAAAATTCTTCAACATTAAGCACCCACTTATCCCAGAGTTATTCGTCAGAAATTACTTGGACGAATTACGCAAGCTCAACAGCGAAATATATCTTGCAAGACGCCGGTGCCCCTGTAATACAGGCAGCAAATGAAATTGGAGTATACATAAATGCGTATCGATCGTATTCCCGTCGGTAAGAACCCGCCTGAGGACATCAATGTTATTATTGAAGTTCCGGTTGGCGGTGAGCCGATCAAATACGAGATGGAAAAAGAATCCGGCGCAATGTACGTCGATCGCTTCCTCTACACCCCTATGCGTTATCCAGGCAACTACGGCTTCGTCCCACACACCCTGTGCGGTGATGGCGACCCAATCGACGTTGTTGTTGTGAACCAGCGTCCAATCGTTCCAGGCGCTGTCATGAGCTGCCGTCCGATCGGCGTTCTGATCATGGAAGACGAGTCCGGCCAGGATGAAAAGATCATTGCTGTCCCAAGCAGCAAGCTGACCCGTCGTTACGAGTCCGTACACACCATCGAAGACCTGCCTGAAATCACCATCAAGCAGATCGAACACTTCTTCGAGCACTACAAAGATCTGGAGCCGAACAAGTGGGTGAAGATCACCGGCATTCACGGTGCTGAAGAGGCAAAGCGCCTCATCGTAGAAAGCATCGAGCGCTACGGTAAAGAAGAAGGCTAAGCCCTCTTTCTTTCAAGCCTACAAAAAAGCCCGGGGTTGCGTAGAGCCCCGGGCTTTTTTCATATCATCAGTACGCTGAAACTTACTGCTTGCGTGGCAGCACCAGACCGCACACGGCAATGATGCTCATGGCAGTCGCGTAAATCACGTTCAGGCCAGCAAACGACAGGCCGAAGATGCGGAACTGTGCAACAGAGCAGCTCACCACTTTAGTAGTTGCAAGGCTCTGCAGCATATTCGCAGCGGAACCCAGCTCCATGCTGCCGCCAGCTGCACAGTCGTTCGGGCCAAGCCAAAGTTCCCACTCTGCGCCAGCCTGATAGAAGCCAACACCGCCGCCATACAGGAAGCCACCAGTCGCACCCAGCAGCGCCAGCACGGAAACCCAGCGCAGCTTCTCGGTACGGGTGAAGATCAGCGCCAGAATACCCAGCACCAGACCAGCATAATAAGGGTTACGCTGAATGAGACACAGCGGGCATGGCTTGAAGCCACCAATAAGCTCAAAACCCCACGCAGTTGCCAATGCAGTAGCACTTCCCAGTGTCACCAGCGCAGCACCAGAGGTGAGCGGGTCTTTCAGAAGCAGCGCAAAAAAGCGTCCTAGCATTTCCAGTTAACCTCTCCGGCAAGCTTCCGAAAACCCTCTGTCTCCGGCAAACCCGCACGATCACAACGAACAAGGCGGCTGTTGCGTCTCACAAAAACGCCAGCGGCCTAGATAAACTTTATCAGAGCGAAGCCACCCAGCAGCAGCACCACAAACACAGTGAACACCAGCGCAAGCCGCTTCTCGATGAAATCCCGAATAGCCGGGCCAAACAGGTACAGCAATCCTGCAACCACAAAGAAACGGATACCGCGCGAGACGATGCTCGCCACGATGAACACTGGAAGATTCAGAGCAAAAACGCCACTCGCAATAGTAATTACTTTGTACGGAAATGGCGTCAAACCAGCGATAAACACGAACCACCAGCCCCAATCATCAAAGATCTGAGCAAACTGGTCGAATTTATCCATGTAGCCGTAGAATGCGAGGATGGGTTTCGCCACTTCCTCAAACAACACCGCACCAATCAGATACCCCAGCAAACCACCAAGCACGGAAGCAATGGTGCACAGACCGGCATAAAACCACGCCCGATGACGCTTGCTCACGCACATTGGAATAAGCAGCAGATCTGGCGGTAGCGGAAAAACGGAGCTCTCGGCAAAAGCAACTGCGCTCAATGCATGGGGTGCACGCGGTCCGGCAGCAAGAGAAAGGGTCCAGTCATAAAGGCGACGCAGCATAAGTCAGCAGTGCTCCAAACAATCAATCATTCAATCGAAGAATACAGTTCATTTCACCGTGCGGTAACATTCAACAACGGCCCCACGCTGGAGTCCTACCCCAATCAACTGCAGCAATCACAGGAATATGGCTGGAAATGTGATCTCACCCTTTTTATCCCCCGTAAATATATATGATAACAGGTACACAAATGCTGTGGTTAGCTGAATCAAAATATTGACGCCACACCCCATCTCGATATATTTCGCCCTTACCAACCGTTGCCCCTGTGGCGGAACTGGTAGACGCGTCGGATTCAAAATCCGATTTCTTCGGAAGTGCCAGTTCGAGTCTGGCCAGGGGCACCACTCTTCTCTCCCAAAAATTCAGACGCTTTTATTCAACGCCACACGTGCGTGTTGTGACGAGTTTTCGCCTACAGCACAATCTCCATGTTCCTGTGTTTGATATCTGCCTCAACATACTCAGCGCCATAAGGCTTGAAGCCCAACTTCTCATAGAAGCCAAGCGCATGTACCTGGGAACCTAAACGTACACGTTCTGCATCACCGCTTTCACGTACAGACTCAACGATATACTTGATAAGATGGGTGTGAACATTTTGAAATTAAAGAGCCTTATGCCTCTTCAAGCTTCTGCGCTTTCATAGATGGCCGGAACTCTGTCACCGTATAGGTAGCAACTGACTGCTGGTAGAATGGGTCTTTGGTCAGAAGCTCTTCAAGCAATTCACGGCTTTCAGCCGTGGCGATAATCACTCCACCAGATCTGGGAACTTTAGGACCAGAGGCGATAAACCGCCCGGCTTTGTATTGCTCCTCTAAGAACGCCACATGGCCTTCTAGCAATGGTTCAATTTGATCAATGTTCGCTGTGTAATGAAGGTCAACAACAAAGACATTCTGACTATTCGGAATTAAAGGCATAGCTCACTCAATAATTAATTTTTGCGTATTGTAGGGCTTGGTCAGATATCACTCACGCCAACGGATGATGGTCTTCCACGAGCTTTTGCAGGCGCTCTTCCAGGACGTGGGTGTAGATCTGGGTGGTGGAGATATCTGCGTGGCCGAGCAGTTGTTGCACCACGCGAAGGTCTGCACCGTTCTGTAACAGATGCGACGCAAAGGCGTGACGCAGCACGTGGGGGGAAACCTTGTTGCGGTCGATGTCCGCTTCCAAAGCCAGCGCTTTCAGATCACGCCCAAACGCCTGTCGCGTAAAATGTCCGCTCTCACCGTGGGACGGAAACAGCCACACACTGTCTGCATACGCGCCAACTGCAGCACGCAAGCGCACATACTCAACCATGGCAGACTGCGCCCGGGGGGATAGCGGAACAGCGCGTTCCTTTCCGCCCTTGCCTTTCACGGTGATCAGACGGCTGTCACGGATCGCAGCAGAAACTGGCAGAGAAACAAGCTCGGAAACGCGAAGCCCTGTGGCGTACAAAACTTCCAGCAGAGTGTAGATGCGCGCAGCTCTGATCTGCTTGGCATCACTATCATGCGTGATATTAGCTAACTCTTCGGCCTTACCAATCAGCCGATCCACCTCTTCCTCGCTCAAAACACTCGGCAAAGTCGCGGCTTTCCGCGGAGAAGCAACAGTTCGCGTCGGATCATCATCGCGAATATCCTCCGCATAGCAGAACTGATAGAACTGGCGCAGAGCAGAAAGACGACGCGCCTGAGAGGACGCAGCAAACCCGCGATCTGTCAGATCAGAGAGGTAGGCGCGAACATCTGTCACCTGCACAGCGAGCAGATCAACACCTTGCGTAGTCAGGAAACTATCAAAATCTTCCAGATCGGTTCGGTAGCTTTCCAGCGTGTTGAACGCACTCACGCGCTCAACGCTTAGCATTTCAAAAAAGCGTTCAGTCTCAAGAGTTCGACGCATAAAAAGCCTATTCGAAGCCTTCCTTTTGAATTTCGACGATAATTTCGCGTGGCTCCGGCTCAACATAGCTGACGAGCAGGTACATGCTCAGCACAGCGCCCGTAACGATCAAACCTATGATAGACAGCAATCGCGTCAATGTTGGCATGGCAGAACCGGATGCTCCCGTATAACTTGACCGCGCATCTCCGAAAAGTGGTCGCCGGTTTTCGGATAAAGCTACGCGACACGATAAGGTTTTGAAGCATTTCACTCTCATGCTTCAAGTCACCCCGAAAGAGGTGGGGTGTAGCAGTATACTTTACAATCAAAAATAGACCGTTTCACTGTGCAGGTTCAACCCAAAGGCACTCCGTGTACCGCCTATTTCGCGATATCCTCTCAGTGCAGGATCCACACCCCGCACATTCTGTAGAAAAGTAACCGTTAAATCCTATCAAACACACTTAGCCTAGAACCTTGACAGGACACTGTGTGATAATGTCAAAGCGTAAGTAAGAGTAGATGAATCGGCGAGGGCGTGGCGTGACTTCAAACGACACAAAGTCAGACAAAAAACGTCAACGGCAGCAAAATATTTTAATGCGCCTGGGCAATAAGCCGATTGTACTTGTTGGCATTATGGGATGTGGCAAATCCACTGTGGGACGCCGTCTGGCTCAATATCTCTCTCTCAACTTCGTTGATGCAGATTCAGAGATTGAAAAAGCAGCAGATCGTTCTATTTCAGAGATATTCGCTGAACATGGTGAAAGCTATTTTCGGCAAGGTGAAAAGCGTGTCATCGCACGTCTGCTGGACGAAGGACCACAAGTCCTCGCGACAGGCGGCGGTGCCTTCATCAATGAAGAAACACGCTCCCGCATCAAAGAAAAGGGCATCTCCATCTGGATGAAGGCTGAGCTGCCTGTCATCATGACCCGCGTGCGCAAGCGCCCGACCCGGCCATTGCTGCAAACCGCGGATCCTGAGGCAACCATGCAAAAGCTGATGGATGAGCGCTATCCGATCTACGAAGAAGCGGACATGACAATCTGGTCACGCGATGTGACCCATGAAGCTGTGATGGAAGAAATCCTGATCGCTCTTGAAAAAGGACTACCGCCTCTGACCGATGAGGCATCTGAAAATAATGAGGTTGGAAAGTGACAGAAGAGAATAAAGCCACAGTCGTCAATGTTGAACTCGGCGACCGTAGCTATCCAATCCTCATTGGCCGCAATCTGCTTGAACGCGCCGGAGAAGAAATCTCCAATCGCCTCCCCGGCTCCAAAACAGTCATCATCACGGATGAGACCGTAAAGAAGCTCCACCTCAAAACGCTGGAAGAAAGCTTTCAGGCAACAGGTGTTGAGTACAGCACGCTTGTTGTACCAGCGGGTGAAAAAACCAAACGCTTCGAAATCTTCGAGCGCCTCTGTGATGACATCCTCGCTCTGCGTCTTGAGCGCGGCGATGCTGTTGTTGCCTTAGGTGGCGGTGTTGTCGGCGATCTCTCTGGTTTTGTCTCTGGTGTTGTTCGCCGTGGCATGAAGTTTGTGCAGATCCCAACCACACTGCTCGCACAGGTCGACAGTTCCGTTGGCGGCAAAACCGGCATCAACTCCCGCCATGGCAAAAACCTGCTTGGCGTCTTCCACCAGCCCGCTCTGGTTCTAGCGGATACGTCCGTTCTGGACACTCTGAGCCCACGTGATTTCCGCGCAGGCTATGCAGAGGTGGCCAAATACGGCCTGATCAATGATCCGGAGTTCTTCGAATGGCTGGAGAGCAACTGGGAAGGTATCTTCGCTGGTGGGCCTGAACGAGAACACGCAGTCGCACATTCCTGTCGCGCCAAAGCAGCTGTTGTTGCTGCGGACGAACTGGAATCCGGCAACCGGGCACTGCTCAATCTCGGCCACACCTTCGGCCACTCGCTGGAAGGTGCTGTCGCCTATGAGACTGAACGACTGGTGCACGGAGAAGGCGTTTCCATCGGCATGGTACTGGCCCATGAATTTTCTGAGCAGCTTGGCCTGTGCCCGGCAGAAGACACCAAACGTGTCATCGCGCACATGGAAGCTGTTGGCCTGCCAACCCGCATTGATCAAATCCCTGGGCAGTTACCGCCAATTGATACTTTTATGGACCTAATCGCACAGGACAAAAAAGTAAGTCGCGGTCAGCTCACTTTTATCCTTACAAAAGGGATCGGCACTTCCTATGTCGATAAAACTGTAAGCGCGGAACCCCTCCGCGCGTTTCTTGAGGAGAAACTCGGCAAATGACGGACTACGCTTTTTGGGCTTCCGTTGTCGCAATTGCAATTTTGCTCGTCCTATCGGGCTTTTTTTCCGGGTCGGAAACGGCCCTGACCGCTGCATCACGCGCCCGCATGCATGCGCTGGTTAAATCCGGGAATAAAAGAGCGTCCATTGTTGCAGGACTGATCGAGTTCAGAGAGCGCCTCATCGGCGCCCTGCTGCTTGGCAACAACCTGGTCAACATTCTGGCATCCGCACTGGCAACCTCCCTGTTCCTGAAGCTTTTCGGTGACGCAGGTGTAGCTTACGCCACATTGGTCATGACCTTGATGGTTCTGATCTTTTCAGAGGTGCTGCCAAAGACATGGGCGATCGCCAACGCAGAAAAATTCGCACTCAGCGTGTCTCCGGTCGTTCGTGTACTGGTCATCGTCTTCGGGCCGATTGTTGCTGCAATCGAGGTGATTGTTCGTCTCGTTCTGCGCATTTTCGGCATTCGCATCGATGAGTCCACCGCTGTGCTGTCCGCTCACGAAGAGCTGCGCGGCACGCTGGACCTTCAGCATAAAGAAGGCGGATTGATCAAAGCGGACAAAGACCGTATCGGCGGCCTGCTGGATCTGGCGGAGCTTGAAGTCTCTGACGTCATGGTCCACCGCACCAAGCTGTTTGCGCTCAACGCGGACCTGCCACCGGAAGAGCTGGTGGAAGAAGTGCTGGCCAGCCCGTTCACCCGTATTCCGCTGTGGCGCGATGATCCGGACAACATGGTCGGCCTGCTCCACGCCAAAGACGTTCTGCGCGCAATCGCAAACCTCAAAGGCGACATGGCGCGGTTTGAGCTGGACAAGGTCATGAGCCCGCTGTGGTTCGTACCGGACACCACCAGCCTCCAGAACCAGCTCAACGCCTTCCTGAAGCGCAAAACTCACTTTGCCCTCGTCGTAGACGAGTACGGCGAAGTGATGGGCCTCGTCACGCTGGAAGACATTCTGGAAGAGATCGTCGGTGAAATCGCAGACGAACACGATATCGAACTGCCAGGCCTCAAACCTCAGGCAGATGGTTCCGTCATCGTCGAAGGCTCAGTCCCGATTCGAGATCTCAACCGCGCAACCGATTGGAACCTGCCAGACGACGAAGCAACCACCATCGCTGGTCTGGTTATTCACGAAGCCAAGATGATCCCTGAAGAGCGTCAGATCTTCACCTTCCACGGCTTCCGCTTCACAGTTCTGAGCCGGGAAAAGAACCGCATCACGCGTCTGCGCATGATGGCGCTCAACCCACTTCAGGACGCGAAGAAAGCATCCAAATAAAAATGGGCCCTGCGGGGCCCATTTCTGTCTCTGCGGTTCAATAAAGAACGCAGAAATAACGCAAAGCGCTCAAATCAACGCACACAACAACGCAAACGCGTGAAAGGCTAATGTCTACAATGTACTAGCCATTTGCCGCATTGATTTAGTGCCGCCAATATACCAAATATGACTTAGTGAGATTTGGCCTCAATGGCGAGCGCATGAATGCCTCCGGCGATCTCCTCAGCCACGCATTCGTTTACTGCACGATGCATAGCGACGCGGGACATACCCTCAAAGGCTGTGGATATGATCTTGATCCGGAAGTGGGTTTGTCCCCCTTCGCGCCAGCCGCCATGGCCGCGGTGGCTCTCGGATTCGTCGGTGACTTCAAGAAGCTGCGGCTTGAACGCGGCTTCCAGTTTAGTGATCATGATGTCTCTTGTGCTCATGTTTTCTGTATCTCTCACGAAGGAAACCGTCGTCAAGGCCTTGCCTAACAGGGTCACTTTTTTCTATTTATACCGGCTACCTGCTTTAAGGCAGGTGCTGTTCCAATCGCAAGGCAACTGAAAACCGAAAAATGAAGCAAACTTCCTCCATTTTCGACAGCATTCGCGTTAAGTCAAACAAAGACCGCACTCAGAACACCGACGGGCCTAAGTGCGAATGGGACGGCTGTGACAAGCCTGGCACCCACAAAGCACCGAAAGGTCGCGACCGGGAAGGCCAATACTTTCACTTCTGCGTAGACCACGTAAAGGCCTACAACAAATCATATAATTACTTTTCTGGAATGGATGACGACAGCGTTCGCCAATATCAGCGCGAAGGCATGACCGGCCACCGTCCAACCTGGAAAATGGGTGTTAACTCCAAAGCAGACGCCGCCAACGCCCGCGATGGCAGCCGTTCCAGCATTGGTGGAGACAACGTCAACGACCCGCACGACTTCTTTGCCGGAGCCGCCGGAGGCCGCCGCCAACCACAAGAGCCGCAACGTAAGGTGCTGGCACTTGAGAAAAGGTCATTTGAAACTTTGAACCTTAGGGTAACTGCCCGTGGCGCCGAGATAAAAACCCGCTATAAAGAGCTGGTAAAGATTCATCACCCTGATGCCAACGGCGGAGACCGCTCCTCGGAAGACCGCCTACGCGAGATTATTCAGGCCTACAACGTGCTCAAGAAATCCGGTTACTGCTAGGTCATCCGTTCGACTAGTTCCCAGATCTCTTATGATTTTCTAGATTTTCATTACCCCGATTTCGACGTGGGGCCGCGGAGGAAAAATGATAGATACGATGCAGACCGCTCAAACCCTGCCGACCGAAACTATTTCTGTACGTGAAGTCTTTGGCATCGACAGCGACATGGAAGTGAAAGCATTCGCTGAACCGAATGAGCACGTCCCTGAAGTTGATCCGGACTACCTCTTTGATAAAGCGACAACTCTCGCAATTCTGGCAGGTTTCGCAAAAAACCGTCGCGTGATGGTCTCCGGCTACCATGGTACTGGTAAATCAACCCACATCGAGCAGGTCGCTGCCCGCCTTAACTGGCCTTGTGTGCGCGTAAACCTCGATAGCCATGTCTCTCGTATCGACCTGGTTGGTAAAGACGCCATCGTCGTAAAAGACGGCCACACCGTAACCGAGTTCAAAGACGGCATCCTGCCATGGGCGCTGCAGAACAACGTTGCCCTCGTCTTCGACGAATACGATGCAGGCCGCCCAGACGTGATGTTCGTGATCCAGCGCGTTCTAGAGGTTTCCGGTCGCTTGACCCTCCTCGATCAGAACCGCGTGATCCACCCTCACCCGGCTTTCCGCCTGTTCGCGACAGCAAACACCGTCGGTCTTGGCGATACATCCGGCCTCTACCACGGTACACAGCAGATCAACCAGGGCCAGATGGACCGCTGGTCTATTGTGACCACCCTGAACTACCTGCCTCACGACAACGAGGTAGAGATCGTTCTGGCGAAATCTCCGCACTACAGCGGCGCAGAAGGCCGTTCCATCGTTTCCAAGATGGTCCGCGTGGCAGACATGACGCGCAGCGCCTTCATCAACGGTGAACTGTCTACCGTGATGAGCCCGCGTACAGTGATCACATGGTCAGAAAACGCTGAAATCTTTGGCGATATCGGCTTTGCCTTCCGCCTGACCTTCCTGAACAAGTGTGACGATACCGAGCAAGCGCTGGTTTCTGAGTTCTACCAGCGTTGTTTCGGGGAAGACCTTCCTGAATCAGCGGCAAACATCGTCATGAGCTAAGGGGAGTTATATGGCAGGTACCAGCAACTCCTCTAGTAAGAACAAACCTGCCAGCCAGCCATTCAAGCAAGCGATGGGCTCTACAGTCAGAGCCATCGCAGGCGAACCTGAGCTGGAGGTTGTTTTCTCACCGGATAAACCGGGCATGACCAGCGGGCGCGTACGCCTGCCGGAACCATCCCGTACGATGACAAAGGAAGAAGTCGCGATCACCCGTGGTCTCGGCGACTCCATGGCATTGCGCCTTGCTTGTCACGATCCGGCAGTGCACTCCAAGCACGTCCCACAGGGCGAAAATGCGCGCGCCATCTTCAACGCAGTCGAGCAGGCGCGCGTTGAAGCTCTTGGCGCTGTCCGCATGCCGGGCGCTGGCGACAACATCGACGCCATGCTCGAAGACCGCTACTTCAAAGGCAACTTCGCTGAAATCACCGCCAAAGACGAAGCTCCTATGCAAGATGCGATCGCTTTGCTGGTGCGCGAACGCCTGACAGGACGCGAAGTCCCGAAAAGCGCTCAGCGTATGGTCGATCTCTGGCGTCCTTTCGTTGAGGAAAAAGCTGATCACGAGCTGAACAAACTCGTTACTCGCATGGATGATCAGATCGCATTTGCCAAGCAGATGCGCGATCTCCTCACCTCTCTCGATATGGCCGATGAACTCGGCGAAGAGCCAGAGGACGACGACGAGAACAACGACGAAAGCCAGCAGGATCAGGAAGATCGCTCCGATACGTCCGGTGACATGCAGGAAGATCAGGGTGATCAGGAAGGCGCTCCTGAAGAGATGGAGCTTTCCGGTGAAGAGCAGGAAAGCGGCGAAACCGAAGGCGTGGACAGCGAGATGCAGGACATATCCGAAGAGGATATGTCCGATCAAGCTGAAGAGCCGGGCGAACAGGAACGCCGGGATCATCCGTTCTCCAACCAGCCTTCTGCTGACGAGTACCGCGTCTTCACACAGGCCTTCGATGAGATCATCGCTGCCGAAGATCTCTGCGATCAGGAAGAGCTGGATCGCCTCCGTGGTTTCCTGGATAAACAGCTGGCATCCTTGTCCGGTGCAGTCTCCCGTCTGGCCAACCGCCTACAGCGTAAGCTTATGGCGCAGCAGAGCCGGTCCTGGGACTTCGATCTGGAAGAAGGCATCATCGACAGTGCCCGTCTCCATCGCGTCGTAATCGACCCATTACAACCTCTTGCGTTCAAATGGGAAAACGACACCGAGTTCCGCGATACCGTTGTGACACTGGTGCTCGATAACTCCGGTTCCATGCGTGGTCGCCCGATCACCGTTGCAGCCACATGCGCAGATATTCTAGCGCGTACGCTGGAACGTTGCGGCGTGAAAGTGGAGATCCTCGGCTTCACCACGAAGGCGTGGAAAGGTGGTCAGTCACGTGAGGCTTGGCTCAAGGATGGCAAACCATCCAACCCAGGTCGCCTGAACGACCTGCGCCACATCATCTACAAGTCCGCAGATGCTCCTTGGCGCCGCGCCAAGCGCAATCTAGGCCTGATGATGCGTGAGGGCCTTCTGAAGGAAAACATCGACGGTGAAGCTCTGGATTGGGCACACAAGCGCTTGCTTGCTCGTCCGGAACGTCGCCGCATCCTGATGATGATCTCAGACGGTGCTCCGGTAGATGACTGCACACTCTCTGTGAACCCAGGCAACTATCTGGAAAAGCACCTGCGCAATGTGATCGCCGAGATTGAGAACAGATCTCCGGTCGAACTGATCGCAATCGGCATCGGCCACGACGTGACCCGCTATTACAAACGCGCAGTAACAATCGTGGACGCTGAAGAGCTGGCAGGCGCTATGACAGATCAGCTTGCTGATTTGTTTGACGAACACAGCAGCCAAGATCACGGCAGACGTCGCGGACGCCGATGAAGCTATCTCGACGTATATTTTTGACAGGAGCAGCGGCCGCAGCAACAACTGCAGTCGCTGCTTCTTTGCCTTTTAGCGAGAGTGAAGCTCAACAAAGCGGTTTTCAGCCAATGAAAATCCGCTCCAAGGAGATCAAACGCTTCAAGTTCTCTGGTGGCCAATCAGAGCAATATGGCCCTCTCCTGTTTCTGGGTGGACTTGAGCTGAGTAGCTCCAATGGGCGTTTCGGCGGCTACTCCGGTCTGCTGACACTCAACAATGGCACAGACATCATCGCCGTGTCTGATCGCGGGCACTGGCTGCGTGGCCAGCTCTCACAGTCATCTCGCGGAAAGCCTATAAGGCTCCTCAACGTTGAAACAGCTACTTTGCTGGACAGCAAGGGCAGAAAACTCAAAAAAACCTCCAGAGCCGATACAGAAGGCCTGAGCATTGGCGGCTCCGCCAGCGCACCTCGCATCTTCGTAAGTCACGAAGGCAAAGGTGGTATCATGACGTACCCTCTGAACCTGAAAACAGGCGAAGAGCGCGCAAAACATCTGCTAATCCCGAAAGAGATCAGAGGCCTTGCCAGAAACAAAAGCCTTGAGTCCGTCGCAGTTGGCCCACCAAACTCTCCTTTATCAGGATCGATTATCACCATCGCTGAACGTGGAAAGTCGCTGGGTCACCACAGACCCGCATGGATCATCGGCGGCCCTAAGGAAGGCAAGTTCTGGATTAAAAAGCAAGGCAACTACGATGTCACGGACGCAGCATTCCTGCCCAACGGCGACCTGTTGATCCTTGAGCGCCTGTTCAACCTCTCAGAAGGCCTTGGGATGCGCATCAGGCAACTGGATGGCTCTAACCTGAGGCCGAACCACCTCCATACAGGAAAGACGCTCCTGACCGCTGATTTCAGCTATCAGATTGACAACATGGAGGCTCTGAGCGTTCACAAGAACGCCTTCGGAGAAACTGTTCTCTCCCTCATGTCAGATGACAACAGATCATTCCTGCAACGCACAGTCCTCCTGCGCTTTGTTCTGACAGACAATGATCCTTTCAGAGAACCTTTTAAACGCGCACCCAAAGACGCGAAGATCGTTCCTAAGCCCAAGTCCAAGCCAAGGTAAGCAGGCTTTAACCGCACCCTGAAAACAAAAAAGGCACCGGAGCAAATCCGATGCCTTCTCAAATTCTTTTAAAACGATCAGCTTATCCGCGCTGCGGAGCAGGTACCGCGCCGATTACTCCCAAAGCGATGCGGTAAGGAACAAGCATGCTCATCGCTACGAGGATCTTCACGCTGAAGTCGCCAACTGCCCAGGAAACCCAACGAGGAACTTCCAGAGCGAACACACCAAACAATGGCGCAACCTCTACCGCAAACGCATCGTGATAACCCAGAAACGCAAACTGTGTTGCAAAAGCAAGGCTAAAGAACAGCGCTGTATCGAGCATGGTGCCGAGCGTGGAGGAGACTACAGGAGCCTTCCACCAGCGACCATCACGAAGACGATGGAACACAGTCACGTCTAGCAACTGAGCAATCAAGAATGCACTTCCTGATGCAATTGCAATGCGTGGCGTTGCCAGAACGATAGAGAGAGCAACAGCAACAGCGAAGCCCGCATACACGACTTTGCGCGCAGCAGCAGGACCAAACTGTCGGTTAATCAAATCAGTTACAAGGAATGCCACCGGATAGGTGAAAGCACCCCATGTAAGCAGGTCTGCCAGATTAACAGCCCCGAGCATTCCCTGAACAGGAAATTGAACGAGGTAGTTCGAAGCGACGACCACTGCGGTCATTGCCATAATGGCAAGAGCCAGTGGTCGAGCAGTATTCGACTTAGTCACGCTCAATCCCTTTCAAGAATGATGTGATTAAGCAGCTGCCTGACGACGCTTGATTTCAGTGCGCAGCAGACGTGCTTTTGGAGAAAGTTCAGCTTCTGCAGCTTTCATCAAGAATGCGTCCAGACCACCTCGGTGCTCAACAGAACGAAGAGCGTGTGCAGAGATACGCAGCTTGTAGGTTTCGCCGAGAGTATCGCTCATCAGAGAAACGTTGCAGAGGTTTGGCAAGAACCGACGACGGCTCTTGTTGTTTGCGTGAGACACGTTGTTGCCGGTCATCACGTCTTTACCGGTAAGTTCGCAGCGGCGTGCCATGAGGGTCACCCTTTTAATTTGTAGGCGCCCTCATTTTTGGGCGCATTCTGTTAAAACCGGCAGGTCGCGGACGACATAGTCACGCGGAACCACCTCCGGCCCTGTACGGAAAAGTTGGCTTGCTATAATTAGTACAGCAGAATTCGTCAAGGCTTTGCTGCCTATTTGCCTGTTCGAAGCCCATATTTCAATCAAAACTCGAACAAACTCACATCTCTTAACCACCGTGTTACCATGTTTAGGTAGTTTCATATTTCAATGACTTTGAATTTTTTGTTCAGTTTCCTGAGTTCTCAGGCTGTCAGGCGCCAATGTCTGCGGCTGCGGAGGTACAGTATCGTGCGAGTATCAGTTTCTAAGATTTGCAGTTTTGCAGGCAAATCGAGCGTAATAGCCGTCGCAGCACTTTCATTTGGCACACTATCCACAGCTGCACTGGGGAAAACAGAACGCCTCGGCGGTGTCTACAATATTTCTTATGCAGGTTTCACTGTGGGAAAAGGGTCTTTCTCACTCATCCTCCGAGACAACGCCTACTCCGCAAAAGTCGGCATGGAACCAGCAGGCATCGGAACTCTCTTCTCCACAGGCAAAGGTGGAGCGCAGGCCACAGGCTGGATGAAGGGCGGTAAAATTCTGCCAAGCACCTACACCATGGCCTCCCGCGCATCTAACCGTGACTTCTATGTAAACCTCGGTCAGGGCTCAGGTCACGTCCGCACTACTCAGGTCACTCCGAAATACAAACCTTCCAAGACCCGCGTTAAGGTTACCGGCCAGCACAAACTCAATGCGATAGACCCATTGAGCGCAGCAATCGTTCGCGCACCGTCCCGCTCTAAAGTGCTTGATCCATCAGTATGTAATCGCAAACTGCCAATCTATGATGGCTGGGCACGCTTCAACATCAACATGAAGTTCAAGGAAGTACGCGAGGTCTCCGGCAACGGATACAACGGCCCTGTCGTCGTCTGCTCTGCACGCTGGGAGCCGATTGCCGGGCACCGCCCGGAAAGAAAGTCAGTTCAGTATCTGGCCAACAACGCCAATATTGAGACATGGCTGGCACCGATTGGAAACACGCGCGTTCTCATTCCTTATAAGGTCTCTATTCCAACTGCAACGGGCACACTCGTTCTGGAGGCTTCAAAGCTGAACATGCCGCAAACGTCAGGACTCCGCAAAAAAACAGCTTCCCGCTAGGATTTGCACTTTAATCCAAGATCTTCTTGTTTGAAGGGGTTCAAACACCCACATTTGTGCTGCAAAGCCTTGACAGATGACCCAGCTGTCGCCAGTGTCGCGCCAAAATTATAGCGCGGTCCAACGCCTTTTAGTCGGCGGGTCAAGCCCGCTGATTGTTACGAGTGAATATCCAATATGCGCAGTTACCTCGAATTCGAAAAACCAGTTGCTGACCTTGAAGGCAAAGTACAGGAGTTGAAGATCCTGGCTGAAGGTGGGGAAGCGGTTGATGTGGAAGACGAGATTGCCCGTCTCCAGGAAAAAGCAGATCAGGCACTCAGCGACATCTACTCTCGCTTGACGCCTTGGCAGAAAACTCTGGTGGCCCGCCACCCAGATCGTCCACATTCACTGGACTACATCAACGCTCTGATCACAGACTTCACACCTCTTGCCGGTGACCGTAAATTCTCCGAGGATTGCGCAATTATTGCAGGCTTTGGTCGTTTCCGCGGTCAGTCCGTTGCAATTCTTGGCCAGGAAAAAGGTAACGACACCGAAAGCCGCCTGAAGCACAACTTCGGCATGGCTCGTCCGGAAGGTTACCGCAAAGCCGTCCGTATCATGGAACTGGCTGACCGCTTCAACATCCCTGTTGTCTCCTTCGTAGACACCGCAGGCGCATACCCAGGCATCGGCGCTGAAGAGCGCGGTCAGGCGGAAGCAATCGCTCGCTCTACCGATATGTGCCTTGGCCTTGGCGTTCCAAACATCTCCATCGTCATTGGTGAAGGCGGCTCCGGCGGCGCGATCGCGATCGCAACCACCAACCACGTGGCAATGCTGGAACACTCCATTTATTCTGTGATCTCTCCGGAAGCAGGCGCATCCATTCTGTGGCGCGACAGCACCCGGGCGCAGGACGCAGCCACTAACATGAAGATCACTGCTGAAGACCTCTCCGGCTTCCGCATCATCGACGAGATCATCAAGGAACCAATCGGTGGTGCACACCGCGCAAAAGAGATCGTTATCGATCGCGCAGGATCCAGCATTGAGAACGCCCTGAGCAAGATGGCTGGTCAGTCTGCAGACGACCTTAAGAAGCAGCGTCGGGAGAAGTTCTTACGCATAGGTCGTGAACTCGGCTGATTCGAACCTACGATTTATTGTGGGTATCCACTAAATTTTTTATAAAAGGCATCAGATATACGTCTGATGCCTTTTTTGTTTGATCCAATCAAACTCGGGGGAAAGTGCATCTTGGGGAATACCCCTCAATCTCAGAGAGAATGATCTGTGGTAAGATTCGATCAACCTTAACCCAGATAGTCTAAGTGTAGAGTCGAGATTGGGGTTCGGGCAAACTAGCCCCAGCATGGTGGGTCAAGCACATGATTAAAGTGTTTCAGGGAGAGTCTGGCAAGAACGTAAAGCGTGCCGCTGCGCTTGCGCTGGCACTAACGCTAGCCGCTTGTCAGGGAACAGAGTTTGGCGCTGAAAAGCACCAGCAGCCTGTCAGCAAAAGCCTTTCCAACCGCATGAAGTCCAAGGACATGGAGCTCAAGTCTCCAATCATGGTCCGACTGTTCAAGCAAGAGTCCGAGCTGGAAGTCTGGAAGCAGACCAAATCTGGCGAGTATGCACTGCTTGAAACATTCGATATCTGCAAATGGTCAGGCAAACTCGGCCCGAAATTCAAAGAAGGTGACCGTCAAGCCCCTGAAGGCTTCTATGAAGTCACTCCGGGCCTGATGAACCCGTTCTCTTCTTACTATCTGTCATTCAACCTTGGCTTCCCAAACAAGTTTGACCGTGCACACGATCGCACTGGCTCAAACCTGATGGTCCATGGTGCCTGCTCTTCTCGTGGCTGTTACGCCATGACCGATGAACAAATCGCCGATATCTACGCTCTTGGCCGCGACAGCTTCCTGGGTGGTCAGAGAAAGTTTCAGGTGCAGGCATTCCCGTTCCGCATGACACCAGAAAACATGGCAAAGAACGCAAGTTCCGAGCACTACGAGTTCTGGCGCATGCTGAAGCGTGGTTACGACCACTTTGAGGTCACGAAACGCCCACCAGCCATTGAAGTCTGCGATAAGAAGTATGTCTTCAACGCGAAAGCAGACCGTCGTGGCACCAAGTTCAATTCCCGCGCAGCCTGCCCGGCTTACACAGTGCCTGAACACATCGCAGTCGCAGTTGCTGAAAAGCAGGCCAGAGACGCGCGTAAGACAGCTGAAATCCAGATCGCAATGGAAAACAGCAAACGCCGCAAAGAGAAGATTGCAGCATTCTTTGGTGGTACCTCCACAACCGATGTTGCAAAGGCAGAAGCACCAAATGCAACACCTGTGAATGTTGAAGCCGCAAAAGTTCTAGCACTTGCAGCTGAAGAGCCATCCCCGGTTCCAAAGAAAGCATCTGAGACAGAGCGTGCCTTCAACTACTTCACATCCCTGTTCTCAAATAGCCGTATTGGCGAAGAGAACAAGGTTGTTGCAGAGGTCAAGGATCCGTTCCCGGCTGCCCCTGCACCACGCATCAAACCACAATTGTGACGCTGCGTTAATCGAAACCTAGCCTGGCTCATGTACGCTGATCTCAACGAAGATCAACAAGTCAGGTTAGGCAGATGCCAGGCTCAAAAACCTTCTTTGGCAAGTATCACAGCAAAGAGTACATCAACGAACGCCGCCATTTGCGCGGCCTTCTGGGCTATTACATCAAGTACATCCCCATGTCGTGGGGTGTCCGGCTTGGCCTCTCCTCCGGCATCCTGACCAGATATGGGGTTGAATTCACCCCCAACGTCTTCGACGCAACCTTCCGCATGTGCTGCGAAGGCGGTTACGGCACATTTCTCTCCAGCTATATGGTGGACTACGAAAAGCCTTTCATCATGCTGGACATCGGTGCCAATCAAGGCCTCTTTAGCCTGCTTGCCGCTCAAAACACCAAATGCCAGCAAGTCATAGCCTTTGAACCTGTTGCCACCACATTTCAGCTGCTGGAACAAAACATCGAACTCAACCTTGCCGCCTCTCGCATTAAGGCAGTGCAGGCAGCAGTTTCTGACCATGCCGGACAAGCCCGGATCTTCCTCAGCAAAACCCACAGCGGCGGCGCATCACTCAGCCAAAGCACAGTTCACTCCTCCGGCAAAACAGAAGAGATCGAAACCGTATCAGCGCAGCAACTCAATGATATGGTCACGGATGACGTTGATGTGGTGGTTAAGCTGAACGCAGAAGGCCACGAAGAAACCGTCGTCAAAGAACTCATAAAGACGAACTTCTTCCCACAGGTTCAGGCGATCTTCTATGAAAGAGATGTTCGGTGGGCTGATCCCAACATGCTCAAGAACCTGTTGGAGGAACAAGGTTTCAAGAGCTTCAAACGCGTTGGTAAGGAGCCGCGCCTTGATGTCCTTGCAAGTCGGGAAGCTGACGAAGCTTAAGCCCAGATAGCCATCCGCAGCCCGCGCTCATCACGCCCAAAGTCAGTGGGAAATGGCTCCGCTTGCCCAGTCAACAACCGCTCTGCAATCACTGAATTAACAGCAGCATCCATCAGATCATCTCGTGCTGCCCCTTTAGGTGGCTTCTGATCCAGAAAGCTGGCGGTATAGCCATACTGCACAAGCAAGTCCCGCCGTGCATCTAAGCCCGCAGGATAGCTGCTTCCTTTGACCTTCTTAGGGATCGCAATCGCTTCCTGGCCGTTTAAACGCCAGAAGGCCACCTCGGGATGAACTTCAAACACCCGCTCTTCCAGCTCAGGTGTCATCAACTGATCAATCTCGCGGATTTTCGGAAAGATATGGAATGCCTGTTTGGAGACCTTCTTCGGCGGCGTGGAATGCGCCAAAGCAGCTGAACATGCCTCGCGATAATCTTCGCAATAGATCGCAGCTCGTGCGGGAATGGAAAATACCGTTGATTGCCGCATCCCAAGAAGCGGGCGAACCGCCTTCTCCGGTCCACGCCCAACACTGCCAATCTGCTCAGGCAGTCCAATCGGCATATCGACTGCTATCTTTTGAGGCTTAAACTCTGAAGCCAGCAAATCAGCAAAATGCGGGAAGATTTTCACTTCAGAAGGTCTGTCAGAACCAACCCACCGGAAAACAGCAATCCACCCGGCTTTGCAACCATCAACTCCAGCCACACAGGCTGGCGTAGATTGAGCTGTCTCAGGCACGCTCAGGCGCCTCAACCACGCGGCGACTATTCACCAAAGCCATAGGCTGGATCAGTGGATCCTGATGCTCAGAATAAAGCAAATCGTCCGAACCGACTTTTACAGAGCGAGCAACCAGCTCAAATGTTGAAGCAGTCGCTTTCTTCAGCGCCTCTTCATCACTCTGGCCACTCAAACTGCGCGCCAGATAAAGCGCTGCCAGCAAATCGCCAGTCCCATGCGGAGCGCCCTGCACTTCTGCATGCTCAATCGCCAGACTTCCGCGCGGGCCAACCAACAAGTTGGAAATGGAATTACGCCGGATCGCAGGAGAAGACGTCACAATCGTCCGCTCCACCTGCAGTGTACGCGCTGCAGCAACAGCTTCATTTTCCATCTCAGTACCAAACCCACTCAGCCACGCAAGCTCATAGCGGTTTGGCGTGATGACATCTGCCAGAGGCAGCAGCTGATCACGAATAGCTTCAGCGATAGGCTCAGCAACATAAAGCCCGCCCTTGTCACCGATCACAGGATCGCAGAGATAAACCGCATCATCATTACGGCTCTTCACTTCTTCCACGATCTTCGCCACCTCAGTAACCTGAGCGGCGTTTGCCATGTAACCAGAGATGACACCTTTGACGGAGCTGAGCCGGTCACTGGTACAAATCTGCTGGGCAATCTGCGTAAACGCTTCTTCACTGGCAGAAATCCGCTCACCAGCTCCTTGTCCCGGATGCCACGGCAGCAAAATCGTAGGCAACATCCAGACATTGAAGCCCATGCGCTCCAGTGCAAACACAGCGCTACGCGTGCCAACACAGCCACTGACGACCTGCGAGGAGATCACCAGAACCGAAGGCTTTTCCTTCGGGGCATTATCTCTGATTTTGTGCTCTACTTTTCTGACAAACCGCTCAAGCGACATCTAGGAAATCTCGTGTTCTGAAGAAACGCCGGTACCATAGCGCTTCTCGATATAATCCAGAACCATCGCTTTAAATTCATTAGCGATGTTCGGCCCACGCAGGGTAACAGTTTTAACACCGTCAACAAACACAGGTGCAGCAGGTGTTTCACCCGTACCCGGCAGCGAAATACCAATGTCAGCATGCTTGGATTCACCTGGACCATTCACGATACAGCCCATAACCGCAACGTTGAGCTCTTCGACACCCGGATACTGCTCACGCCACTTCGGCATGCTCTCGCGAATATGTTCCTGAATGTCCTGCGCCAACTCCTGAAAGACGGTGGAAGTTGTACGGCCACAGCCCGGACATGCCGCAACAATCGGCACAAAGCTGCGGAAACCCATAGTCTGCAACAGTTCTTGAGAAACCTGAACCTCACGGGTACGATCTCCACCCGGCTCAGGTGTGAGAGAAATACGAATAGTATCACCAATACCCTGCTGCAGCAGAATGCCCATGGAGGCAGAAGAAGCCACAATACCCTTCGTTCCCATGCCAGCTTCAGTCAGGCCAAGGTGAAGCGCATAATCACAGCGCTGCGCCAGATCGGTGTAAACAGCAATCAGATCCTGAACCTGAGACACCTTCGCAGACAAGATGATCTTGTCACGACCAAGTCCCAGCTCTTCAGCACGTTGAGCAGACAGCAAACCAGACTGACAAATCGCTTCGCGCATCACTTCCTGCGCAGTCAGCGGAGAGCCCTCTTCCTGGTTCTTATCCATCAGATGGGTCAGCAGCTCCTGATCAAGAGAGCCCCAGTTCACGCCGATGCGCACAGGCTTATCGTGCTTCATCGCCATTTCGATGATCTGACCGAACTGCTTATCCTTCTTGGTTTTGAAACCAACGTTCCCCGGATTGATCCGGTACTTGTCGAGCGCCTCAGCACAATCAGGATGATCTGCGAGCAGCTTGTGCCCGATGTAATGGAAGTCTCCGACCAGCGGAACATTGACGCCGATGCGCTGCAAACGCTCTTTAATGCGTGGCACAGCAGCGGCAGCTTCATCACGGTCAACCGTAATACGCACCAGCTCAGAGCCAGCACGTGCCAATGCAGACACCTGCGCGACAGTGGAGTCCACGTCTGCAGTATCGGTATTGGTCATGGACTGAACAACAACAGGCGCTTCACCGCCAACAATCACCCCACCAACGTCGACAGCCACAGAACGACGGCGCGGAAACGGGGAAGAAATATAGGTTTGGCTCTTGTTAGTCATGATCATTCCACTGGGATAAATCTTTAGGCAAGCAAGTGCAGCATGCAGCCCGCCCTGTCAACTTTTTAGCGCACTCTCAACTCAGTTTGATGTCATCTTCAGACACCATCATGCTCCCCAAGATTTCACAGTAAACCTCTCCTCGGATTGATGCTAGGTCCTCAGCATCATCGGGAAACACAAAATGCCAGAGAGCTTTTGACGCAACGCACGCATCTCTAACCTTACATTAAGGACAAAAGACAGATTGGCGGTCACTTCTGACCTTTTTGCACTGCACGCTAGATAACTATGCTTTTTGCTAATGCAACCAGACTAAAAAGTGGCGCAAGCTCACACCAACTCATTTTTCAATACATTTGGTCAGGAGACTCAAAATGCTCTCAGGGAAAACCGCTGTAATCACTGGCTCCACCTCCGGCATCGGCCTTGCCTATGCCCGTGCAATGGCGGAGCAAGGCGCCAACATCATGATCAACGGCTTTGGGGATGCAGACGCAATCGAGAAAGAGCGCGCAGGTATCGAAGCCGACTTTGGCGTGAAATGCGTTTATTCTTCAGCAGACATGACCAAGCCTGACGAAATTCACGCTATGATCCACGAGGCCCACAAAACCCTTGGCTCTGTCGATGTTCTCGTCAACAACGCAGGTATTCAGCACGTTGAAGCGATTGAACATTTCCCGGTCGAAAAATGGGACGCCATCATCGCGATCAACCTGTCTTCCGCATTCCACACCATCCGCACGGCAGTGCCTTACATGCGCGAAGCAGGCTGGGGCCGTATCATCAACACCGCCTCCGCACATGCTCTCGTCGCGTCTCCGTTCAAGGCAGCTTACGTCTCAGCCAAACACGGCATCGCAGGTCTGACCAAAACAGTTGCGCTGGAAGTGGCAGAAAACAACATCACAGTGAATGCCATCTGCCCGGGCTATGTCTGGACCCCTCTCGTCGAGAAGCAGATCCCAGACACTATGAAAGCACGCAATATGACTGAGGAGCAGGTGAAAAAGGAAGTCCTGCTGGCCGCTCAGCCAACCAAAGAGTTCGTAACAGTAGATCAGGTTGCTGGTCTTGCCGTGTTCTTGTGCTCTGATACGGCAGCTTCAATCACTGGCACATTGTTGCCAATCGATGGTGGCTGGACAGCTCAATAACCAAACCTACGATTTCCCAGCTGTTCTAATCTGGCGACCCACGGAGGTCCATATGGCAACGCCTCGGAAGACTGCGAAGAAAGAACGGAAGAAAATCAATCTGGCCTTACAAGGTGGAGGAGCCCATGGCGCCTTCACCTGGGGCGTTCTGGATTGGCTCCTGGAAAACGAAGACTGGGAAATCATCGGCATTTCTGGCACCAGCGCCGGAGCCATGAACGCCGTTGTAATGGCAGATGGCCTCGTGGAAGGCGGTCAGGAAGGTGCTCGCAAAGCCCTCACTCGCTTCTGGAAGTCTGTCAGCGCCGCGGGTGAAACCAGCCCGTTCCAGCGTAACCCGCTGGATGTGTTCATGGGAAACTGGAGCTTGGACAACTCTCCCATGTATCTCGCTTGGGACCTCGCTTCACGCGTTGTCTCGCCATACCAGCTCAATCCCATGAATTACAATCCGCTCCGTGATCTAGTCGAACAGCAGATCAACTTCGAACGTGTTCGTAGCTGTAAAGAAGTGGATGTCTACGTCGCTGCCACCAATGTGCGCACAGGTAAGATCAAAATCTTCGCTAATGAAGAGCTGACACTCGACGCTGTTATGGCCTCCTCTGCCTTGCCACACATGTATCAGGCCGTCGAAATTGGAGACGAAGCGTATTGGGACGGCGGTTTCATGGGCAACCCACCACTCTTTCCTCTGTTCAAGCAAGGCGGACACACGGACGTTCTGCTCATCCAGATCAATCCGGTTGAAAGAAACGAGCTGCCGCACACGGCCCAGGAAATCTCAGAGCGCCTGAACGAGATCACATTCAACTCCACCTTGTTACGCGAGCTGCGTGCGATCGAGTTTGTGACACGACTGATTCAGGAAGGACGTCTGGACACGGACAAATATACCCGCGTGTTCATGCATCGCATCGAAGCAACAAAGGATTTAGCCCCATTTGGCGCCTCATCAAAATTAAATCCACAATGGGAATTTGTGGAACTGCTCCACGACATCGGCAGGCAGGCAGCTAAAAAATGGGCCCACGATAACTACGACCATATCGGCAAACAAAGCACGCTCAACCTCGATCACGAGTTTAACTGAGCGTAAATGTAATGGTTAACACCCCCAAACCGCGTTGCAAATTGCGAAGCGGCAAAGGTAATCAAGCTGTAAAATTAACCTGCATTTTGGATGAAAACGACGCAGTCACCCCAGATCTTGTGCCAAATTTTTCTCGCAAAACTGGCACAGCTTTTGCTCTTAAATAAGCAGCTGATATCAAGGTACTGCGTAATCAGCTTTAGAGAATATAGAGAGGGTTTTTGAGCGTTCTTTCAAAGCCCTCTTTTTCTTTGGCCAATGCATCCACGCTACACACAGGCCTATTCGAAAAAAATCGTTTTATCCCTAAAAAACTCTTTCAAAAAAATCAGCGTGCCAACCTTTTGGCAAGATTTTGGCGTTAGGAAAGACACGCTGATTGTTGAGTTATGCGTATTCAGCGCTACGGCGGGAGAAGCAGGCGTTTGCGACCCGACTTGCTTCTTCCGCTCACAAGCCTTCAAGCACATCTCTTAGCCCTTGATTTAGTAAGGAACCCTCGCTCTAGCAAGGGCAAAGGGCCTTATTCGACGGATATCACACCACGATCCGCGTTGCACGTAAAGCGTGTTCACTATTTCACGATTACAATCCTGGCGTTTGAAGGCCCATTCGCCTGAATCAAACTGAACAGCCTCTTCGCATTTTTCGGGTGCAACCGAACACAACCATGCGACGCAGGCGCACCCAACCGCTTGACCACATCCGTTCCATGAATGGCATAGCCTTTGTAGAAGAACACTGAGTAAGGCATCGGAGCGCCGTTGTATTTCCTGGAGAAATAACGCTTGTGCATCCGGGTTGGTTTGAAGGTTCCAACTGGCGTCCTGTACCCACGCCGCGCAGTCGAGACAGGCCATGAATGACGCACCTTCCCATCGACAAAAATCCGCATGGTCTGTTCGGAGATATCAATTTTGGCCAGCACTTTGGAAGACGAAGCCTTCGCTGGAACCATAAGAAGTAAGCAAATAAACAATAGTCCAGAAATAGTAATTATTGTACGCATACTGAAGCCCCCCTCACTCAACGCAATACTCATCGTGAACTAACACGAGCCCTAACCTGAGTCTTTCATTAAGTTATTCTAAGGGGATTATTACCGACGGCGACAAAGCTGATACTTCAATAATGAGGTAATACAACTCTCAATATCAATACTGCATGCATGCTTATATTTTCATGAATATACACCCAGCTTCACTTCAAGCAGCGTTTTATTTTTAGATAGCTAGATGAAAACTCACCACGGGCAGCAAAAAGAAAAGCCCGGAACCAAGTCCGGGCTTAATTCGTAAATCGATCTATATGCGCTAGTCGCTCTAGAACATGTCCCAGGCAAAGCGATAGGTTGCACCAAATCCAACGGACCACATGTTGTCGTTCTGCGTGATCGGGCTATCCGCAGCCTCACCAATCAAACGGTCATATCCACCCTGCAGGTGCAGACCAATTGTGTCGGTAAGCGCATAGCTGGCACGAACAACACCGCCAACGCTCTTAAAGCCACCTTCAGCAGTAAATGGACCGCCAGCTGCTCCAGCCGGTACGCTGAAATAAGTGTTCATGTAAGAACCGTCCGCCGCATCAACACGCGGACCGAACACAAATGTCAGGCGGTCAGTTACCTCAGTAATCACATCGATACCGGCACGGCCAACAAAACCGCGGTGACCGTTAAAGCCATGGCGCACTTCAATAAAGGCACGGAACCAATCATGACGGAAACCACCACCAAGACCAATTTCACCGGCCCAAGGCACTCGGCTCGTACCATCCAAAGATCTGGAATCTGAAGGATTACGCTCCCCTACAAAGCCAAAGGATGGGTAGATGAAGACACCCTGCGTTTCCCCTTCCTTCACCTGACCAAATCCTGGCAAATAAAATCTGGAGAAAGCAATCAACGGCAACGGGTAGATGATGTACTCATCGGCGCCGTCATATTTTGGATTAACAAATCCAGCAACGCCGATATCCATTACGTATCTCTTGCTGGCTTGCTCGTCAGTCAGGTCGCCCGGCGTGAAATTATCTTCTGCCAGCGCGTGACTGGAAACGGAAGCAAGCGCTAAGCCTGCAAGAATACGAAATGAGGCGGTCATAGGTGCAGCCTTGATCGGAAGAAACAATTACCACCTATGATATACGTTTTGCCCCGATTTGCAGACCTGTAGTTTCAGGAGTTTTCTACAGACTGTTGCGCATAGGCACCACAAAAATGAACCAGAGACAGTTTTTTCATCTCAATTCACATTGGGTGAGTAAAACATGGTCATCAATTCCACGTGAAGCTGGCGTATTTTCTTCAAAATCTTCAGTAAACACCTCGATAAAAAGCCCAGTTGAATCAACAGGCACACGATCTTTGTAGATATTTTCCTAGGCTTCTGGACAAACGCAACGTCAATTTCAAATATCGGGAAAAATAATCCGCTTGGTTTCAGAGCCTTTGCCGATTATTCCTAGAAAATTCAGTGATAGTGGCTGTTTCTCTATCCAACACGAAACAAAAACAAAGCCCCCAGCCATTTGAAAGGTGCCAAACACATGTTTCTCAGCGTCTTTGAAATTTTCAAGATCGGCATTGGCCCGTCATCATCCCATACCATGGGCCCGATGACCGCCGCTGCACGTTTTCTGGATGAACTGAGAGACGGTCGACGGATATGGCCCGGTGCCGGCGCACCAAAGCGCCTCCGCTGCACGCTTCACGGTTCCCTGGCATGGACCGGCAAAGGCCACGCAACCGACAGAGCCGTTGTGCTGGGTTTAGCAGGCTGCACCCCAGAAACATTGGATCCGGATGAGGCTGAAGCCCTTGAGAAGAAGATCGCCGAGGAAAAGAAAGTCCATCTGCCAGACCTGCCTGAGCTGGACTTCGATCCCGACAAAGACGTGATCTTTGACTTCGAAAAGAACCTACCCGGCCACGCAAACGGCATGGTGATCGAAGCGTACGATGCGCAGGATCGCCTCCACCTGCAGGAAACCTTCTACTCCATCGGCGGTGGTTTCGTTCTGACGGAAGAAGAGCTTGACCGCATGAAAGCAGCGGAAACTGCTGGCAATGACGCTCCCGATGAAATAAAAGGCATGCCTTATCCATTTGCCACAGCAAAAGAAATGCTGGAGATGGGTCAGAATTCCGGCAAGACCATCGCTCAGATGAAACGCGCCAACGAGATCACCTCGCTTGATCCACAAGAGTTGGACAACAAGCTCTGGCAAATCTGGGAAGTTATGGACGGCTGCATGGAGCGCGGCCTCAACACCGAAGGCGAGCTACCGGGTGGCCTGACCGTGAAACGCCGTGCAGCAGCCATCAAGCAGCAGTTGGAAGATGAACGCGGCAACAACATGAGCATGCCGCACGTCGCCAACGACTGGCTCTCCGTTTACGCTATGGCGGTGAATGAAGAAAACGCAGCAGGTGGCAAAGTCGTCACCGCACCAACAAACGGTGCAGCAGGCGTAATCCCAGCAACCGTCAAATATTATCGCGAACACTGCCCGGGTAGCAACGACGAAGGTATCAAAACCTTTCTGCTCACCGCAGCAGCAGTCGGTGGCATCATCAAACACAACGCCTCTATTTCCGGTGCAGAAGTGGGCTGTCAGGGCGAAGTCGGCTCAGCAGCAGCCATGGCAGCAGCAGGTCTCTGTGCAGCTCTTGGCGGCACCAATGAGCAGATTGAAAACGCTGCAGAAATTGCTCTGGAGCACCACCTCGGCATGACCTGCGATCCAGTTGGTGGCCTCGTTCAGGTGCCATGCATTGAGCGCAATGGCCTTGGTGCCATCAAAGCAGTTTCAGCTGCCTCACTGGCACTGCGCGGCGACGGCTCTCACTACATGCCACTCGACAATTGCGTTGAAGCCATGCGCCAGACCGGCGTTGAAATGAACGACAAGTACAAAGAAACCAGTAAAGGCGGTCTGGCAGTCAACCTGCCAGAATGCTGATCGATCAGGTTTCGGTGGCGGCAGGTTTCTGCCCCACCATCATCTGGCGTTTTGTGCCATAGCCTTTGATGCGCTCAACATCAAAACCCGCGGTTTGCAAATTGCGGCGCACCCATCCAGCAGCTGTATAGGTGCCAAACGTACCGCCAACAGCAGTTTTCTCACCAACAGCCAACATCAGATCTCTGCCCCAAAGTTCCGGGTTCCGTGCTGGATTGAAGCCATCCAGGAACCAGGCATCCACCGGGAATGACAGAGTAGGCAGCATCTCGCGCGCATCACCAACACCCAACAGCAACCGCACCCCATCAATGGTAATCGGGTTCCAACCCGGCTGAGGGTTCCAGGCTGCCAGCAGCTTGTCTTTGAGAGTTTTAAGCTCAGGCCATTGAGAAAGCGCTTTGTCAATCTCTGCCGCATCCATCGGATAGAGCTCAAACGAAACATAAGTCAGTTTCGTCCGCTCCGCCTCAGGCAAGCTTAGCAAAAGCTCCAGAGTGGCCAGAAAATTAAGTCCGGTTCCAAATCCCAACTCAGCAATGGTAAATGACGGGGCACTCTTCCAGCGTTCTGGAAGCTTGTTACCCTGCAGAAATACGTAGCGCGTTTCGCCTAATCCACCGGCTTTGGAGTAATAAGTATCTCCAAACTGCGACGCATACGGCACATTCGCATCATCCCATTCCAATTTTGGGCGCTCTGTCATATGTCTAAGCCAAATCTCTAACGTACAAATCGGTTGGGCTTATACCCCAACCTGGGAAATAAAAAAACATGACCTACGATATAGTTGTTGTTGGTGGGGGAATTTTCGGACTCAGCGTCGCTAAAGCCGCACTCGGAAAAGGCTTGAAAGTCGCTCTTCTGGAAAAGAACACGATTGCTTCAGGTGCAAGTGCTGGTCTCGTCGGCGCTTTGATGCCTCACGTTCCTAGTCAATGGAACGATAAGAAGCAGTTTCAGTTAGACGCCCTAATCGAACTCTCCGATATCGTAGCAGAGCTTGAAGAAGCCACAGGCATGTCCGTCGGCTACAGCCGCGCAGGCCGATTGATCCCGCTCTACACCGAACACAAGCTCGAACATGCCCTCTCCCGCGTTGAAGAAAGCAAGCAGCGCTGGAGAAGCGATGAAACCGGCTTCACCTTCAACGTGGTGAAAGAAACACCGTTCAGCGACTGGCTCACACCGGACGCAGCCCCCCTCGGCATCATCTGGGATACTCTGGCAGCACGCGCCAATCCGCGCCTCGTATCAGCTGGCCTCAAAGCTTTCCTCGAAACTCGCATCGATATCATGGAACACACTGAGTTCCTCGGCTTTGATGAAACCACCGGCACAGTCTCTCTCGGCAACGGCGAGACCCTGACAGCAGATCGCATCGTTCATTCCGCAGGCTATGAAGGATTTGGGCCGCTCAGCGAAATAGCAGGCAAAACCATCGGCATGGGCGTAAAGGGACAATCCCTTCTGCTGGAATACAAAGCTGAAAAGCCTCTGCCGGTAATCTACGATGATGGTATCTACGTTGTCTCCCACGCCAACGGAACTGTCGCAATCGGCTCTACTTCTGAGCAAGAGTGGACCAGCAAAGAGCCTATAGAAGCTGACATCCAGACTATGCTCAAAAAAGCAACTGGCTTCTGCCCGACCCTCAAAGGCGCTCCAATCATCACCCGTTGGGCTGGCATCCGTCCAAAATGCAAAAAACGTGATCCATTGGTTGGCCTCATTCCGGGGACTGAAAAAACTTGGGTGGCAACCGGAGGCTTCAAAATTTCCTATGCCATCTCCCACCGCATCGCAGCTTGTCTGATGCAGGAAATGTTCCCGGAACAGGGCAAACCAATTCACCTGCCAGAGAGCTTCAAGCCTACCTTCCACTTTGGCTAAAGCAACTCACCATAACCCGTAAGCGGTTTCCCCCTCTATTTCAGGGGCATACCGCTACCGGCAATTGGCATTTTTTCATGGGCTCATTGCGGAAATTAGCTCTAAATATAGAAAAATGAGGCATACTGGATCTTGCAGGTGCCTCAGTTCAAAGTTACATGAAGAACAACTCTGTTTCCTGAGCTCTGTCTTAAAGGAAGCAATTTAGAAAGTTCATCTCCGCAAACTTGGAGTTTAACCAGTCCATGCGCGCTATTCTTGATGTCGTTTTCATCATCTTAAATCTTTACACGTGGGTCATTATTGCAAACGTGATCTTCTCGTGGCTCTACGCGTTCAACGTGGTGAACTCGAACAATCAGTTCATCGCCATGATCGGACAGACGCTCTACAATCTGACTGAGCCGCTCCTGCGCCCAATCCGCCGGTTCCTGCCTGCAATGGGTGGACTGGATCTTTCACCGATTGTGCTGCTGCTCGGCATCTTTCTCATCGAGCGCGTCATTGGCCTCTACATCTACCCCTACGTATTCTAAGTAGTGGCAGACGAACACCCTTGGAAACTGCAGGCTGACGGAATTCTCATTACCGTCCGCCTCACCCCCAAATCCTCCAAAGATCAGATTGAGAAAATCGGCGCACAGTCTGACGGACGTCCGCTTGTTTTGGCGAAAGTTCGCGCAGTGCCGGAAAAGGGCGCAGCCAACAAAGCCGTTGCAGCCCTGTTTGCAAAAGCACTCTCTGTTCCAAAATCTTCAGCTGAATTAATTGCAGGCTCCACGGCCCGTATAAAAACGCTGCGCGTTCTGGGTGAACCGCAGGATCTGGCAAAAAGGCTAGAAGATCATCTCTCCTAGCCTTTAAAGCATTTAGTCTTCTAGCTTACGTGCTTCTTCTTCCAACATGATCGGAATGCCGTTCCGAATTGGGTAAGCCAGCTTAGCAGCGCGAGAAATCAACTCCTGGTTCTCAGCGTTGTACTCAAGCGTTGTCTTCGTCACAGGGCAGACCAACAACTCCAGAAGGCGTCGGTCCAGCTGTGGCGCTTCAAATTCGCTCATAGAGCCCTCATTCATCTCTTATCATTACTTGCATTACTGAAGAGTGCTACCAGCACCACCGTTGCCTCGTGCCAGCTCCACTTCAGCCAGCGCAATCAGCGTATCCGCACGCACTTTCAGATTCTCTGTTTCCAACAGAGCCTGCTTCTCTTTAGGTCCATAAGGACTCATCATGCACAGTGCATTGACCAATACCTCGGTCGAAGCAGAATTCACGCTATCCCAGTCCGCTTCCAGATCATTCACGCTCAAATACTCCTTGAGCGTTGAAAGCAGCAGCTCGCGGTCTACATCGTCTTCACCAAGACCTGTCTTCAGGTCACTGGCAAATCGGGTCGGATCCACATGCCCACGACGAAACGGCGCACGTTCTTCCAACTCACCACGAAGCTCAAAGCGGGAAACACCGGAAAGCGTAATCAGATAGCGGCCATCACCACTCTCCTGGAAACCGGTAATACGCCCCATACAGCCAACGGTGCAAAGCTTTGGCCGTCCGGCCAACTCTTCATCGCTTGTATCAAACTGCGGCTGAATAACACCAATCATCCGGTCAGTGCGCAAAGCACTGTCGATCATCGCGGTGTAGCGCGGCTCAAAAACATTGAGAGGCATATGGGAGCGCGGGAGCAAGATAGCTCCCGGCAAAACAAACAACGGCACAACCTGCGGCAGATCATCCAGACCTGCGTAGGTCGCATTTCCAACAGTCATCGAGGCCACTTAAGTGCTCTCCGCTCTTATCATTAGGCCAAGATTACGAGAATAAAATTGAGGAGAGTTTACGGCGACCGTAAACAGCACCTGCATCTTTGAAGCCCCAGGCCTCAAAAAACTGCAGCAACTGTTTGCGTGCACCATCTTCATTCCACTCGCGGTCACGGCGAATAATTTCAATCAGCTCATCAACAGCACCGGTCTTGTCGCCTTTACCGCTCAATGCAAGCGCAAGGTCAAAACGGGCCTGATGATCATCTGCATTTGCTTCCACGCGCTCACGCAGTTCAGCAAGGTCGTCCAGTCCTTCTGACTGTTCAGCAAGTTCCAGCGCAGCCTTAGCCGCAATAAACTGCTGAGAATCCTGCTTGTCTTCCGGAACCATGTCGAGCATCTGCTTGGCATGTTCCTTCTCACCAAGAGCGAGATAGCACATAGCAAGGCCACTCAGTGCATGCACGTTACCAGCATCAATAGAAAGCGCTCCGCCGTAAAGCTGCGCTGCTTCCGGATAACCTTCCGCATCGCGAAGCTCATCAGCCTTCTCAAGCATCACTTCCAGATCGCTTGGACCAATCTTCACGCCGATGCGGTCGAGGAACTTTTTAACTTCACCCTCGGTCTGCGCGCCCATGAAGCCATCAACAGGCTGGCCACCTTTAAACGCAAATACAGCCGGAATCGACTGAACACCCATCTGACCCGCAACTTCCGGGTACTCTTCGATGTTCATCTTCACCAGCTTAACAGCGCCATTCGCTTCCTTGACCACTTTCTCAAGCGTCGGAGTAAGCTGCTTACACGGACCACACCAAGGTGCCCAGAAATCAACGAGAACAACCTGATTACGGGAGCCCTCGATTACGTCCTGCACAAAGGTCTGAGTGGTCGTATCTACAATCAAGTCAGCCGCAGCTGCAGGAGCAGCGGTTGGGGAAGCCGCACCAGCCTGCGTGTTGGTCTGGTAACCACCGCCATATCCACCACCAAGGGAGCCTCCAAAGCTGCCACCTACGGAATAACCGGATCCACTCATTATCTTGACCCTTTACCTGAACTGGGAGCTGCTTTTATCAGCGCTCCGCATATCAAAACCTTTAACTGCTGCCTAAAATGGTCTTAGACGAGACCAATTACAATTGGCGATCACTCAGTTTTTATAGATCTTCAGTGACTTTCTGCGCCTCAGCAGACACCGCAAGCACTCTGGCATCATGCCCACACGCCTTTGCAAAAGCCATCAGCCCATCTGCCGAAATCGCTGTCGAAGCGTTGTTCAGCAGCGGATGGAAGTTCAGAATCTCCTGCTCCATCATGTTCGCGTCAAACACAACAGAAACCCGCTGCTCCTCGCGATCATTGATCAGAGAAAACGGTGTCACAGATCCCGGCGTTACACCCAGAACCTCTTCCAACAGATCAGCCTTACCAAAAGAAACACGACCAGATGCACCAATGATGCCGGAGATCTTCTTCAGATCAATCGTAGCATCATGAAGCGCAACAACCAAAAAGAGATTCCCCTTCTTGTCTTTCAAAAAGAGGTTCTTGGTGTGCCCGCCAGGAATACGATCATGCAAGTCAGCAGACTCAGCAACCGTGAAAACCGGTTCATGATCAATGGTAGAAACCGGAATGTTCAGTTCTTCCAAAAAGGATATCAGTTGCGAACGGCTTGCTGGCATATAGAAGAACCTCCCCCAAGTCTCTGAGATAAACCAAATGTTTGCTACACAATTGCTGCACCGTTTTAAGCCACCCATAAAAAAAGGCAAGCAGTCCATAAGAACTGCCTGCCTCTCGCAAACCGGGGGCGAATAGTTTGCTTAGTGAGCCGTCATGACAGACGGATCAGGGAGTGGTGTAGAATCTGTCCGAACTGGAAGGATCGGATACTCAACAACCGGCTGCTCACCTGTAAGGGTCTTCAGGAAAGCAGTGATTGCATCAATATCTTCTTCAGTCAGTTCCGCACCCAGCTGAGAGCTGGCCATAATGGCAACTGCCTGTTTCAGATCCCAAACTTTACCTGAATGGAAGTAAGGGGCTGTCAGATCGATGTTACGCAGTGGAGATGCACGGAAAACGTATTCTTCCTCTGCGGTTTGAGTGACAGCAAAGCGGCCTTTGTCGTTTGCCGGAAGAACATCAGCACCAGGTTTCTCAACCACACCAAATGGATAGTACCCTTCACCACCAATGTTCACACCGCCATGACAAGCAGCACAACCGGTGTCCATAAACGCCTGAAGTCCCTGCTTCTCCTGAGCACTGAGCGCGTTTTCATTGCCCTCAAGGAACAGGTCAAACTTAGACGCAGGCGTGATCAGAGTGGCCTCATAAGCTTCGATAGCCTTCGCCATATTGTCGAAGTTCGTCGCTTTATCTTCACCGGGGAATGCTCTCGCAAACTGCTCGGTGTAGCCAGGCATACTGTTCAGCACAGCTTCAACCCGCTCTGGCGTGCTGGCCATTTCAACACCAGCCTGCACAGGGCCTTTTGCTTGTTCCTTCAGGTCTTCAGCACGACCATCCCAGAACTGAGCAAGGTTGAATACAGCATTCAGAACGGTAGGCGCATTGCGCGGCCCCTTCTGCCATCCATGGCCGATGGATGTTTCCAGATTGTCATCCCCACCCATGCCAAGGTTGTGACAACTGTTGCACGACAACAAACCAGAGAGCGATAGCCGCGGATCAAAAAACAGCTTGCGCCCCAGATCGATTTTTTCGCGGGTGATTGTGTTGCCTTTTACAGTAGGTACAGCGTGCGGGATCGGCTTGAAGTAAGAGCGCGCCTCTTCCAACAACTCAGACTGAGCCAAGGCTCCTCCCTGAGCAGCTAAGCTGAGAACAGATGCGCCAATCAATGTCTTAATTATGGCTCGCATGAATTCCTCCATCATCACGAGATAATGGATTTTAGAATCACTACAAACAAAAGCACATTGATGCAACCGCTTGACATTTACTATAGCATTCTCAAAACTAAAACCCCAACACAACACCAACTCTATCGATGCAGTATTTAGATTTATAAAAAATATTCAGAATATGAATTGAAGATATACTTACAAATACATTAATATTAGAAAATACTAATCATACAGCATGTACAGTTTATCTCTTTTTGGATTTAGAATAACTCTAATATAGTATTCTAATTGAGTACTCTCAAAACCTGCAACTTGCGTTTCCTAAGGGCAGCACTGGATCGCTGAAAAAGTTCTCAGCTAGTATACAAATCTGTATGTGCGACATACTGCCCCCACTTACAAAATGTGATCTCGCCCCTCTCTGCTAAAGATTTCTCAGCCATGATCTCACAGACAATTTTCCCAGTCAGACAAAAAAATTCCTGATCCCATTGAGATATATGAGATAACTAAATTCTTTTTTGCAGCTTGCCACCTCAACTTCCGACAAAATCACATAGGTTATTTTGCGCAGATGCAATTATTTCCACAACGGGAAAAACACCTTATAATTTAGCATAAAGCATTGTATTTAAACACCTTATAAGATCAGCCTCACAACAGTTACGTCCACAAACGCTTGGAAATCCCACAATGAATTTCAAATTCCTTGTTGCATTCACCCCGAGCTTTTGTCATATAGCTCCCACCTCACCGACGGGGCCGCAACAAACGGTCCTAGCGAAACAGAATGCGGGCGTAGCTCAGGGGTAGAGCATAACCTTGCCAAGGTTAGGGTCGTGAGTTCGAATCTCATCGCCCGCTCCAGTTTCTCTTAGAAGCTGAGTTTTCGCGAAGTTGGAATTTTTTGGATATGCGGGCGTAGCTCAGGGGTAGAGCATAACCTTGCCAAGGTTAGGGTCGGGCGTTCGAATCGCCTCGCCCGCTCCAAAAAACAAAAGAACCGCCGCAAGGCGGTTTTTTGTTATCTAGACTTCTTTTCCCAAACAAAGCTTTACACGGTTTCTTCCTCTTCCAGCCAAGGAGGGAATGGCGTGTTCTCAGCTGACATGATGTTCATGAACTGCGATTGAAAGTAATTCGTTCGCCCCAACACAGGCAAGAACTTCTGCCGGAAAAGGCGAATAGCAGTATTGTTGGAAGCCAAAAACCGCGTCCCAGAATCCACTGTCTTCAAAACGTCCGCAGCAACTGGCCTGCGATCTAACATATATTGATGCGTATGGCCGGTAGAAACCTGCCACGCCAGCCACGCTGCATCCTCAATCCCTAAATTCATTCCTCTCCCACCAAAGGGTGAGTGCACATGCGCTGCATCCCCAACCAGAAACACACGGCCCTTCTGGTATAGGTTCACCAGCCTGTGCGAGATGCGGAAGGTTGATTTCCAGTTGACCTTATTGACCTTCAGGATCGGCGGCATGTTCTCCAACGGATCAACATGATCCGCAACAATCCTTGCCCGCGTCGCAGAAAACGGGATGACCCCAAAGATGTTTGGCGACCGGTCAAACATAGTCGGCCCATCCATGGAAAGCGTCGGCTCCAACTCCACATCCGCCAGCCCCCAATCCTGCAGATAAGAACTACCTGAGAATGTCAGCCCCATCTGCGAGCGCACAACAGAGTGAGCCCCATCTGCACCAATCACCATCGGCGGATGAAGCACTTCCTCTTTACCGCTGCTTGTTTCAAGCACAGCAGTAACCTTGTCATCCTTCTGCTCCAACCGCAGCAACTCGCATTCCCGTTCAACTGGAACGCCTTGTTCAGTCAAATGCCGCTCCAAAATAGTCTCAGTCTCATACTGTGGCAGAGCCAGCATGAAGTTGAACGGCTCACCCAACTCAGAAAGGTCCACTTCCAACAGCTCATCACTTGGCCCACGAAAATGGACATGGTTCATCCGCCAGCCCTTCTCCAGCAGCCTTCCGGTCACGCCAGAAGGCTTCAGAATTTGCATTGTTCTGGGATTGATCGCGAGTGCGCGAGACTGAGCATGAGGACGCGAGTTCTTATCAATGATACGGGGCGTGAACCCACGCCGCTTCAACTCAATTGCAGCAGTCAGCCCACTGGGCCCTGCTCCAACAATCAAAATGCGTCCTCTTTGCATTGCAATCCTACCGTACAGAAGGCTTTACACAGCAAGCTTATGCAAAAGACGCTGTAGGAGCGTTGAACCAGTAACGCGAACTTTAATCACTCTTGGAGGAGCTTGTTTGCCCTTCTTGACCAGGCACAGGATTTAGCGTTTACCTGCGCCATCAAGCTCTCGAGAATGCCCTAAAGGATAGTAATTGATGACGACGCCCTGCCCGTGCCAATCAGGAAAAGACTTCGAAGTCTGCTGCCAGCCTTTTCTCGAAGGCAAAGTCCTGCCTGAAACGGCAGAGCAACTTATGCGCTCCCGCTACAGCGCTTATGCGACACAGAACGTTGACTATCTGAAAGAAACACTCTGGCCGCGTTATCAGAAAACCTTCAGTACCATCGAAGTTGCTGAGTACGCCCGTCAAACCCAATGGGTTGGCCTCGATATTTTGGCAACCGAAAAGGGTCAGGCAGAAGATGCAAAAGGCAGCGTCCTGTTCTGCGCCAAATATCTGGCTCACGGACAATTTGGAGAGCAGCGTGAACTCAGCCTCTTCAAAAAACGCAAAGGCCGCTGGTACTACGTTGAACCTTTAGAAGAAGGTGCTCGCCTCTAAAGGCACTTTTCTCATTATATAGACGCAATTTCTGACGAAGACCCACACTAAAGCGAGGTCTTCGTTTTACTTGATGCAGATAGCTGGCTCCCAGCAGCCAATGCCCCTCCCAGCACCAACTGAAATTCCAAAACTAGGCCCAAAGTGGGAGGCATGACCGAGGGTAATCCTCACTTAATCAGGCCTATTCCGTCTATTTCAGCTCATTTCAGAGTGCATTTCCTAAGCCAGCTATGAGTTTCCCACACCTTTAGGTTGCACGCCTCAGCACCCCTCTTTTTCCGATAAACATACCTTAGCGTAACGACTTAGCAGAATCGCTACAAGGTTCGCACCAGCTCCACTGCATCCAATCTTATTAAAATTCGAAAAAAAACTATTTCAAAATATCAGATTCTATGTGTATGACGCACAAATACAAACACACACCGGGCATCTTATAAATGAACGTGATTCACGCTAATAGAATGGAATTCATGAAGTGGAGATCATTAATACAAAGCACACCGAATACAGTAGGATCAGGATGTGAAATCTACGAGTCTACTAAAGAACTACATTTAAACGACGGATCACTCGCTCTCATAAGTAAACCTAATCATGAATGCATAGAATTACTACAAAACTTTTCTCACAAAGAACTTACAGAAACTCAGTACCTTCAGTTCCGTGCCTACAAACTTGTCGAGACAGGTTTTGGAGGCCGCCGATTTTGGGCAGTTAAGATCGTTGCAGGCAAACATCCAAAAAATCCTGGCTTACGATTGGCAACTGTTGGATGGGTCAAAGGCACCACAATGAAACGCGCGTTCACCGAAATAAAAAAAGTACTCAAAGGTGACGCACAAATCTGCAAAGACCCACGTCATTAAACATCAAAATAAGCTGGCAAATAGCCATTGCTGAACACATCACTCCAAATCACTGAAATGCACGCGCTAACATAACTTTCTTCAGCCTCAAGTCCGAAAGTTCCCTGCGAACGGCCCCCGACCACACCAAACAACAAATCAAAATTGATGGCTCATAAAACAGGCCACCATCGCAGCGCCTACCCTTTTAACTCCTTAGCAGGCAAACCAGCCACAAAGCTCATGCTTAAAGAAATCCACTCCCGAAGCGCCGCCTGATCACACACCTCAGCTGCAACAAACACCAGTCCACCCATTCGCCGACCACCAAGCTCCACAATCTCGGCCCCTTCACGCCCGAGAGCCTCTGCTTCATTGTCTTTGCCAACCCGAAACATAAAGCGAGGTTCTTCACTCTTAATACGATGCGCACCAGCCAGCATGTTCCCATCCAGAAAGAAACAAAGACCACCCATCATCCGCTTCTCCGAAATCCCCATGATCCCCTCCAACTCCACCCGAAGCCGATCACTCAATTCCTCATCATAAGCCATGGAATCTCTACTCCTGAGCCACAACAGACAATTCTTAAGACACCGCACAAGAGAACAGCCTGAATTACAAAATAACTCATCCCGAACTGGAGGGGATAAATCGCTAGTGGAAGTTTCGCCCTCGCGGCAAACTATGACGCGCCTTTTGGGCGAGTTCAGCATAATCTTTTGCTACTTCCGGAACTTCCTGCACCAACTTCGCTAATCCTTGCCCAGGCTGGATTTTCGCAGCTAACTCAATAACTGGACGACGCACTTCATCTGCATGAGCCAAACCGGCATCTGCAAACTCAGCAACTGACAACTGACCAAGCAGATCTGTCATATCTTCCAAATGCTCGGCGACCACATGGATGACACCTTCAGCACTCTGAAGCCGCCCTGTTACCTTGATAAAACGGGTGCCAAGTACCAGCGCACGATATTTTTCAAAACATTTTGGCCAGACGATCACGTTCGCAATACCGCTCTCGTCTTCCAGCGTCATGAAAATCACTCCCTTCGCAGATCCCGGCCTCTGCCTCACAAGAACAAGCCCAGCCACCGAAACTTTGCGTCCAGCACGCAAATCTTTCAAATCATCGCACAAAATAACGCAAGACTGCGCGAGAGACTTTCGCACGAACCCAACAGGGTGACCTTTCAGAGAAAGCGTTAAGCTTTGATAGTCTGCCATAACATGCTCACCAGGCAACATTGGAGGCAAGTGAACATCTGGTTCTGGCCGCAATTCATGCAAGTTAGCTTGATCAAAAAGAGGTAGTCTTTCAGCCGCCCCACCAGCCTCCAAGCCTTGTGCAGCCCACAATGCTGCTCGCCGATCCAAACCAAGTGACCGAAACGCATCAGCTTCTGCAAGCTTGGCAATAACAGAACGCGACAATCCCGTTCTCAGCCAGAGGTCGCGAACAGAGTCATACCCACGACCACGCACAGCAACGAGTTTTTCCATATCAGCTTCAGCTAAACCTTTGACACTCCTGAATCCCAGCCGTACAGCATGGTCAGATTTAATCGTGCCCTGCATTTCCTTATGCCGAGGATGCAAGCGCCGCCACGCCTGCGCATCAGGCTCCAATACAGCATCCCAACTGGAGAGATTGATATCCACTTCCCGAACATCAACACCGTGCTCCCGCGCATCCCTCACCAGTTGCGCAGGGGCATAAAATCCCAGAGGTTGAGAATTAAGCATGGCAGCACAAAACACATCAGGATACCGTGCCTTTAGCCAGCAAGAGGCATAAACCAGCAGAGCAAAACTCGCTGCATGGCTCTCAGGGAAACCATACTCCCCAAACCCCTCAATCTGCTTAAAGCATCGTTCTGCGAAGTCTTTTTCATATCCACGAGCAACCATCCCATTGACCATTTTGTCCTGAAACGTCTTGATGGTTCCAACACGACGAAAAGTCGCCATAGCACGCCGTAAACGATCAGCTTCACCGGGAGTAAATCCGGCAGCTACGATAGCAATCTTCATCGCCTGTTCTTGAAACAGCGGGACCCCAAGTGTCTTACCCAGCACGTCTCGAAGTTCTTCTTTAGGAAAGTTGACCGCTTCTTTCTTTTGCCGACGCCGCAAATACGGATGCACCATGTCACCTTGAATAGGGCCAGGCCGCACAATCGCAACTTCAATCACCAGATCATAAAAAGAACGCGGTCTTAGCCTCGGCAACATGCTCATTTGAGCGCGGCTCTCAATCTGAAACACCCCTAACGTATCAGCCCGGCAAATCATATCGTAAACTTCAGCTTCTTCCTCTGGTAAGCTTGCAATCGTCCAATCTTGATTATAGCCTTTTCTTAATAAAACCAAAGCCTTACGAATAGCCGTCAACATCCCGAGAGCAAGCACATCAATCTTCAAAAGCCCAAGAGACTCCAGATCATCTTTGTCCCACTCAATTGTAGTGCGATCCTCCATCGCAGCATTCATCACCGGCACGACTTCATCCAGTCGCCCCTGAGTAATGACAAAACCACCAACATGCTGAGAGAGATGGCGAGGAAAGCCAATCAACTCCTTGGCATACTTAAGAACTTGAGCAACCACGGCTTCCTGAGGATCTAAACCGGCATCTCGTACCTGCTCCGCATTCCCACCTCCAGAAGAACGTCCCCAAATCGTTCCCGACAAGGCCCCCGCCGCATCCTCCGACAGACCAAACACCTTGGCAACTTCCCGCAGGGCGGAACGAGATCGATAGGTAATGACTGTCGCAGCAAGCCCTGCCCGTTCTCTTCCATATTTCTGATAGATATACTGAATAACCTCTTCCCGCCGCTCATGTTCAAAATCGACATCAATATCAGGAGGCTCTTTACGTTCAGGAGAGATAAAACGCTCAAACAGCAAACCGGCTCGTTTAGGGTCAACCTCTGTAATGCCAATGCAAAAGCAAACAACAGAGTTCGCTGCGGATCCACGCCCTTGGCACAAAATGTTTCTGGATCGCGCAAACCTAACAATGTCATGCACTGTCAAAAAGTATGGAGCGTAGTCCAACTCTTCAATTAAGTTCAGCTCATAGGCGATCGACTCTCTTACACTTTCAGGAACCCCTTCAGGATATCTGATCTGCGCTCCTTCTTCCGCCAATCGAGCAAGTTCTTGTTGAGGAGATAAACCCGACGCTATTTCCTCCTGAGGATAGTCATATCGCAATTCTGAAAGACTAAAATTTATCTCATCCAGAATTCTCAAGGATTCAGTCAATGCCTCAGGGCAATCATGAAATAGCTGCTCCATCTCCTCATAAGTTTTCAGGTACCGCTCAGCATTAGCCCCCAGCTTACGCCCAGCACTTTCAAGTGTTTCATGCAGACGAATGCAGCTCACAATATCCTGCAATGGACGCCGCGCAGCTTCATGATAGAGCACGTCATTTACAGCCAGAATGTTGAGGCCACATGCATCCGCCAACTCCATCATTTGCAGCAGGAAGCGTCTATCACTAGCCCCATACGTCAAGGCTACAGCCAAACGCACCTGCTGTCCGAATACTGCAACCAATGCTTCTAATGTCGTTTTGAGTGCTGAGAGATTGGTTCTATTTTCCAAGCGGCTCATAATTGGAGCTACAACAAATCCCGGTCCCTGTGCCAATAGGTCTTCAAGACGCAAATGACACTCTCCTTTAGGTGCCCGGCGATTACCAATTGTAAGCAATCTTGTCAGACGACCATAAGCTTCCCGATCAATGGGCCAACACAGAATTTCAGGAGAACCATCGACGAAGCAGAGTCGCACTCCAGTCACCATACGCAGCTCTGCAGTATCAGCAGCAACATGAGCACGCACAACGCCAGCAAGCGAATTGCGATCACAGACACCCAGTCCACTTAAACCAATGTTTTTCGCTGTAAAAACAATCTCTTCCGGCTGCGAAGCACCCCGCAGAAATGAGAAGTTAGTTGCGCAGCAAAGCTCCGCATAACCGGAGCCGCGCATCAAAGGCGATCTCATGGTAGCTCCATTTGAAGTGTGCTTTTTAAAGCGGCAATTCAAGTCCGCATATGTCAGGCATACAAACCTTGCAGATACCAGCGAGGCACTTCATTTTGCGCCCCATACAAGCCTTCCCGATAGAGCCAGAAACGTCTACCTTCCCGGTCCTCTACACGGTAATAATCACGAACACCTGCTGCACTGCGCCACCAGGGAGGAGCAATTCTTTGCGGCCCCTCGCTCGAGGAAATCTCGTAAGATGCCTTTCGCCAACGAAACCGTAATGGAGGCCCTTCAGGTACCATCGCCACAGCTTCGACAGGCTCTCCACGTGGTAACATTCTTAAGGGATACTCCAAGGGAGCTTCCTCTTCTCGCTCACCATCAACGTCAGCCCAATAAAGAGCGTTTTCACGAACGGTAGCGGCAGGTACCAATGCACTTTGCACTTCAGGTAAATGCTCATCACATGGCAGGAATCGACTGACTTGAGCCAAGCCCAAACGCGCGCCTAGACGATCGACCAGCTCAGCTAAATCATCTTCATGATGACTATTACCTTCCAGATTCAATTGGGCAGCAGAACAACACTGTGCCTCAAGCACCGCCAAACGAATTAAGTCATAACCAAAACCGGCATCTAGCTCATCACCAACTGTTTTCAGCCTCTCTCTGAAAAGCTGCAAAACAAGATTGGGTGCACGTATTGGACCACTGGTCCCTACTGCAAGGCGATTTACGACTCCATCAACCCGAAACAGCACCAACTCAAAGGCCCTGCCGCCTTCCTGGCGTTTCTCGAGCTCTTTCTGTAAGTTTTCTGAGAGGGACTGAATAACAGCAACAACATCATCCTCTCGTGCAATTGGCTCAAAAAAGCGCCTTTCGACAACAAGAGCAGGCGTATAAAGCCTGGGAGAAATCGGCTCCCCCTCCATTCCCAAGGCCTGATCCAATCGCCTAACAAGATCCTCACCAAACCGGTTTGCCAAGGGGGCACGTGGCCTGTCTAACAGATCACCAATCACTGTGAGACCAACACGCATGAGGGAAGTTACAATATTCTCTTCAACCCTCAATAACTCAATGCTTAACGGCTCCAAAGCATCACGTTGTTCTCTGGGGGCAATAACACCACCATCACTTCTAGCGACAGCCCATGCAGCGCCAACAGTATCAGCAACTGCCCCAGACACGTGAAAGCCTTGCAGTTTAAGACGATTAAGGCAGTCATCGAGCATTGCCTTCTCACCACCGAAGAGATGAGCACAACCTGAGATATCCAGCAATAAAGTGTCATCACCAACAACAGCAACAAGCGGCGTATAACGGTCACACCAATCAGCTAATGCAGCCAATAATGATTCATTAGCCTCTGGAATGTCCTCTTCAGATTGCACATCTGGTACCCGTGCCCGTGCATCACTCAGAGCTTCTCCTAGAGATAGTCCCTCTTCTTTTGCCGCACCATTGACGCAGCTTAAACGGTAAGCATTGTTGACTTTGCGATAAACGATGATCGGCTTAACGGTATGCTCGCAAAGCCACGACTTGCCCTGTTCTCTCCGGCAAACTCGATCCGTTGCCAGTTCGGCGAACCATAGGCATAGAATACGTTGGCGCTTCTTTGAAACAGCGTTTTGCATGGTTCCACTCCAAGTCACAGAAGCCTGGTCGGCCATCTCTGTTTTTCTCCAAGGTCACCCGCCATCCTGGATTACCAACAAAAGCACGAGAAGGCATGAACCTTCGTGCACGAACTGCCCCTGAAAAGCGTGAAGTTTTGGGTGCAATACGCCAACGACTTAAAGCCGCACTCGGATGTGCCTGCGCACCATGACGCGCAAGAAGCACCGGCACACCCGATTGCTCTGCACGTAAAACCAATCTCCGTGTAACCGTCAGATCAAAATTCCGAAAAGAACCAGCAATTTCCCCCACAACAGCACAAAGCGTAGAGCACTGTGCACCTTCCTCCATCGCCCATAAAACCTCTTCAGTTTTATTAGGTTGAACGAAAACAATTCGTGCCGGATCTACACCAAACTGCGCCAAGCCAGGTGGATAAGGAATTCCGGTTTCTTGCTGCACAGTTCTGTCTGTAATCCAAAGTACCGCACCAGCTCGCTGCTTACTTATTAAGCTCAAAAGTGCGCATAAGAACCCAGACAATGCACCTGAAAGACGCATCTCACTGGCATAGAATTCATGGAGCGATGCACCATTGAGGCCATCTCTGGCAAATAATCTGTCTAACTTAGAGACACCAAGCACAATCCTCGAAGAGAGTTCGTTGCTTTCTGATGCGCGCGTACATTGCACCTCGCCAAGAGGAGCCGGTCCCTGCTCAGTTTGGGCGGACGCAGGGACCGGCGCAAGCTGAACTGCTGAGGGGAGGCGTCCCTCTAACACCGCTAGGCGGTGGCGCAGCTCTGCAATTTGCGATTTTTTCGCGTTCATATCACTCTCGGCAACTTTATTTTGTTCTCTATATGTTCTCATATTGATTCCGCCAAATTGCGCAAGAGTCAAGCACCAAAAACCATCAAGATATCAGCATAAAAATTTCACAGCGCTACGACTTCAGCTAAGCCTCTGTTTTCATTTGGAGACAGATCGAGGCAGCAATCCCGGCATCTCACATTCTGAAAATATTAATTTTCATACTAGTAATAATTGACCAGAAATAATTAGGGCATATCGCGTGCAAGAACTCCTCCTCAAATGGGCAGCGGTGCTTTTACCCCACAGCACCCATGCAAAACTGCTGCCGATTCTGGAAAAAATACTCAGCACTCTCTTCAGCAAAGGCGAAGCTGGAGGAGCGCAGCGATCTGCCTTACTCGTCTTTGCGCTGCGTGTCGCCAGTGCTGCGCTCGCTTACATCATGCAGGTCATTCTGGCCCGCTGGATGGGAGCCTCAGAGTACGGCATCTTCATTGTTGTCTGGACGGTCGTCATCATTTTGAGCGTCTTTTCAGGGCTCGGCTTCTCAGTCTCCCTCCTCCGCTTCATCCCGGAGTATCTGGAAAAGAAACAATACGACCTCCTCAACGGCCTACTCTTTAGCGCCCGCTTCCTTGTTCTGCTCAGCTCAACAACCATCGCCGTCATTGGCGTTGCGATTGCCTGGCTCTTTTCTGATTTCATCAGCAACACTTACATCCTGCCGCTTTATCTGATCGCCATCTGCCTGCCCATGCACACCTACACAGGCATGCTGGAAGGCATTGCCAGAGCGCAAGATTGGCAACTCAAAGCCATGGTGCCAGACTTCATTGGACGGCCCTTGCTAGTGCTCGCATTTATGCTGATTGCACTCTGGATGGATTACCCACCAACTGCGGTAACAGCTTGCATTGTCACCATCGCAGCTGTCTGGGCCATCACCTTTGTCCAGACAATCATGATGGAAGTATCCCTGCATAAGGTCCGTCACCCTGCTCCACGCAAACTGCAGATTAAGTCGTGGCTGCTGGTGTCCGTGCCAATGCTGGCGGTAGATGGCTTCTTTCAGCTCATCACCAGCTCTGATGTAATCCTGATCGGCCTCTGGCTGTCTCCAGATCAAGTCGGCATCTATTTTGCTGCATCACGCACCCTCGCATTGATGCATTTTGTTTATTATGCCGTCCGCGCCGCCAGCGCTCCACGCATGGCGCGGCTCTACCATTCCAACGACAGAGCTGGTCTCAAAGACTTTGTGGGCAGCGCTGCTAAAATGACCTTCTGGCCAACACTGCTGATGGCTAGTTTCATCATGATTGTCGGGCCTTTCCTCCTCTCCCTGTTTGGTGAAGATTTCGCCCAAGGCACACCAATTCTCTACATTCTCATTATCGGAGTGCTTGCTCGTGCAGCTGTCGGCCCCGTAGATGCATTGTTGACCCTCTCAGGTCACCAAAACACCTGCGCTAAGATCTACGCCACAGTCTTCGTTGTGAACCTCATTCTCAACTCTGCACTCATTCCGGTACTAGGCCTTTACGGGGCTGCTCTGGCAACCACCCTGGTCATCATTTTTGAAGCATGTGTTCTTTATCGCAGCGCCTACAGACTTCTGGGCCTGCACACATTCATTTTGCCATTGAAGAGACGGGAAACTCCAGTCAATGAAGCAGGATAGCGCCACCATCAAACTGCTGATACCCGGCAAGGACGAAGCCGCAGACCATCTGTGGCAAGACCTCTCCCAACATGCGCTGGAGCCCAACCCGTTCTTCTCCAGAAGCTTCGTAACGGCCTTCAACAAACATAAGGCAAACCACTCTATCAAGCTGCTATTGGCATTGGATCCTTCCGGCACAAAAGCCCTTGCAGCTCTACCGATCATGAAGGTTAGGCGCGGTCTTCTCTTTAAACTGCCCAGTGCACTGGCTGGAGATTATGGCCCACTCAGCACCTTGCTCCTCTCTGAAGAAGTAACACCAGCAGTCCTGAACAACTTACTCGAAGCAGCCTGTAATCTGAGCCCAGCAAAAACATTGCTACTTCCGTTCCATGGAACAGAGGGCGCTACCTATAAGCAGCTGCAGAGCACCCTGAGCATGCACGACTGGCAGCAACACGTTGCTACTCAGGAAACCCGTGCATTCCAGCCAGCTGGCCCTGAAGGACAAGTCGCGTTTGACGCTTTGAAAAAACGCTCATCATGGAAGGGTGCCTTTAAGAACCAACGTCGACTGGAAAAGCAAGGCACACTCTCCTTCTCCATGCTGGAAACTGCAGAAGATACTCAAAGAGGTCTTGAGGAGTTCCTGAATCTTGAAGCTGCAGGATGGAAGGGCAAGCAAGGCACGGCCCTGCTCTCCAGAGATCCTGACGCAGCCTTCACGCGCGAGATGGTCATAAACTCAGGCAAATCTGATGGCATTCGCATTGGTCAGTTGCACTTGGATGACAAGCTAATCGCAACCAACATCCTGCTCCGCGAGCAAGGCCGCGTCTTTGGCTGGAAAACAACGTTTGACGAAAGCCTCGCCAAGTTCTCTCCCGGACAACTGCTCATCTACTACAGCACACAGAAGCTCCTGGAAGACCCGGATTTTTCCGGCGCGGACTCTCTTTCGACACCAGACAACCAAATGGCCAACAAAGCCTGGACGGCAAGGTTCTCCTACACCACGCTCCTCATAGGCAAAGGCCCACTGGCCCGCTTAGCAATGCGGGAAGCAGAAACCGGCGCTCGCATAAAACAAGCATTGAAGAGCAAACTGAAGAAGCTGCTGGGTCGCAAGTAAACGCTAGCCTTCCACCAACTCAGCTTCTTCCTGCGCTCTGCTGCGCAAGATCCGGCGAATAACCTTCCCGCTGGTCGTCAAAGGCATCTCGGAGACGAACTCAATCTCACGCGGATACTCGTGGGCAGAAAGGCTCACACGCACATACTGTCGAATATCATCCACCAAGCCCTCGCTCGGCTCATAGCCATCTTTCAGCACAACATAGGCCTTCACGATCTCAGTGCGCACAGGGTCAGGCTTGCCGACCACGGCGGCCAATCCGACAGCCTCATGTTTGATCAGGCAGTCCTCAATCTCTGTCGGCCCAATGCGGTATCCCGCAGAGGTGATCACATCATCATTTCGCCCGACAAAGTGGAAATAGCCGTCAGCATCAACGACGCCCTGATCACCTGTCAGCATCCAGTCACCCAGAAACTTCGTCTCATCCGCATCTGGACGCTGCCAATAGCCGAGGAACATAACCGGCGTACCACGGCGAACCGCAATCTCACCCTGCTCTTCGGGTTCACAAATAGAACCATCTGGGCGAATGACAGCAACCTCATGCCCCGGCACTGGCTTACCGATCGCACCAGCACGAGACACGCCTAAGCCAGCTCCGGACCCAAGAACGAGATTACATTCCGTCTGGCCATACATCTCGTTTGGAGCGACACCAAGAGCTTCCTGACACCAGACAAACGCCTCACGCCCCAAAGCTTCACCAGCCGAGCAAACCGAACGCAATTGAAGCTGATCTGAGTACTTACGATGATCCACGCTGCGCATCATCTTTAAGGCCGTCGGGGGAATAAACGCATTGCGAACACCGTGACGCGCCATCAGGTCAAAAGCACCTTCTGGATCAAACTTATCAATCCGCGCCGTTACAACAGGCACCCCGAACTTCAACGAGGGCAGAAGGGCATTCAACAAGCCGCCAGCCCACGCCCAATCAGCAGGTGTCCAGAACAAATCACCAGCTTGCGGCAGCATTTCATGGGCCATCTGAATGCCCGGCAGATGCCCAAGCAGCACACGATGAGCAAGCAGAGCGCCTTTCGGCTGTCCTGTCGTGCCTGAGGTATAAATCATCAATGCAGGATCATCAGGCCCTGTCGCACAGCCCTCAAACTGATCAGAACCTCGCTCTAACAAGCTCCAGAACTCAAGAGCACCGTCACCAGCTCCATCAACGCAGAGCACGTGCTCAAGAAACGGCAGTTGCTCACGAAGTGCAGAGAGCTTTTCAAGCCCAGCCTGATTAGTGATCACCACCTTCGCACCAGCATTCTCTAACCGATACCGCAGCGCTTCTGGCCCAAACAAGGCAGCCAGTGGCACAGCAATCGCGCCAAGCCGATAAATGGCAAGATGAGAGACAGCCGTTTCAGGGGCCTGTGGCAACAGCAAAGCCACACGGTCTTGCGAAGCGACGCCTAGAGACTCGAGCGCATTTGCAAGCTGGCAGGAGTTTCTTTTAAGGCGGCCATAACTCCACTTTTCTACATCGCCAGAAGGCAGCACATGCAGCAATGCGGTGCGATCCGGCTCAACATCAGCCCAACGATCACACGCATCCTGAGCAATGTTATAGTGCGTAGGAACATTCCAACGAAACGCCGCGCGCAATTCCTCGTATGAAGTCAGTGGTGGCAGCACACCAGAATTCCTCTAGGCCCAAAATAAATAGTGAGGAGAGTGTACCGCTGCAGCGCACAATGAGAAACTGGCCTTTGGTCGTTCTTTTAGCAAGAACCCGAAAGGGGGTTAACGCGGTCCGGCGACAACCAAACTCCAGAAAACCTTATACTTTGAGCGCGGGGCATAAGCCGTTGCAATGCCAATACGAGTTCCCTCAGCATCCAGCATAACCGCATTGTGCTTTTGAGAGTCACGCCAACCAGAGAAGGCTTCTGCCCATCTGCGATAACCTGCGCTCAGGTTATTGACCGCATGCACATCACCCAGCCCGGCATTCTTCATCAGAACAGAAAGCTTTAGATCACCCTTACGGGCCGCATTTACATCCTCAGCTCGGGCCATACCATCAGCCTGAGCCTGCGCAACTCGCATCAATTCAGGATCAACAGTGACAGGAGGCAGGTCTTTTTGCGAGCGATAGCTGGAGATCATCGAAGCGACGGTGCTCGCATCAATTTGGGCAGAATGGCTCTCCAGATTTTGATAGTAGCTAGGCGTTTCTTCGGTACTGACACAACCAGAAAGCGTCACACCAACGGCAAGAAAGAGAGCAATGCCCGCACCACGAAACATCTTCATGCAAAATCACTTTTCGGCAAAATTCGAATCTCAGAGCCACACTACCTACTAAATAAGGCAAACCAAGCTCAAACTAAAAACACACGCATAAGTGAATAAAAAAGGCCGGGCGAACCCGACCTTTCAAAACAAAAAGAGAGAATGCTCAGGAAGCTTCTTTCAAAGCATGAGGCTTAGCTGGCGCTTCCGCCTGCTCATCCTTGGCTTTCTCTTCAGTACCGTCATCCGCTTCCTCAGAATGCTCTTCTGGCGGCGTCAGTACACTGCCCATCTCTTCAGGGCTTAGAACACCCATGAGGCGTCCATCCTCGCACACAACAGGAACCGGATAATCCGCTTCCAGAGTGGTCGGCAGAGCTTCTTCCAAAGTGCTTTCCAGCTCCACTGCATTGCTGTCATCAGCAAAGGCATAAAGAGATGGACTATCACCGGGCTTAGCAACCTCCTCAGCGAGGGCTTCCTGCGTAACGATACCGCGGAACTCTTTGTCCTCAATCACATAGCCGAAGTCTTCATCATGACGACGCATATCAGCCAGTGCTTTTTCCATATTGTCATGGGTAATGCGCAAGGCTGGCGGCTGCATAACGGTATCAACTGTCAGCACCCGGGCACGGTTCACATCACGAACAAACGCACGCACATAATCATCGGCAGGCTCAAGCAGAATTTCAGGCGGCGTACCAACCTGAGACAAGACCCCATCCTTCAGGATCGCAATCTTGTCACCAATACGCAGCGCTTCATCCAGATCATGCGTGATGAACACGATGGTCTTATGAAGCTTTTCCTGTAGCTCAACCAACTGATCCTGCATCTGAGAGCGGATCAACGGATCAAGCGCGGAGAACGCCTCATCCATCAGCAGAATGTCAGCATCAGTCGCAAGCGCGCGGGCAAGGCCCACACGTTGCTGCATGCCGCCAGAGAGCTGGCTTGGATACTGATCTTCAAAACCAGCAAGCCCTACCGTCTCAATCCATTCACGAGCAGTCTGTTCCCGATCCGCCTTCGCAATGCCCTGCACTTCCAGACCATAAGCCACGTTCTGCAAAACAGTACGGTGCGGCATTAGGCCAAAGCGCTGGAATACCATGGACATGCGATGACGGCGGAAGTCTTCCAGCTCTTTCATGGAAAGGCCCATAACATCCTCGCCATCCACCAGAATGTGCCCGTCAGTAGGCTCAATCAGGCGGTTAAAGTGGCGGATAAGCGTGGACTTACCAGAACCGGAAAGGCCCATGATCACAAAGATCTCGCCCTTCTCAATGCTGAGAGAGACATCATGCAAACCAAGGGTGTGGCCAGTTTCAGCCAGCAGCTGATCTTTGCCCATACCATCTTTGACTTTGGCAAGCTCTCTATCGGGAGCGCTACCAAAAATCTTGGTAATGTTTTGTACTTCGATCAATGCCATGTCAGCGCCTCACCCTGTTACCTTGCGATGCGCCTGCATCCGTTGTCCGGCAGACTGTGTGATACGGTCAAACACAACAGCAAGAACAACAATTGCCAAGCCGCCAAGCAAACCCTGCCCTGCATCATTGCGCTGCAATCCAAGCAGAACGGTTTCACCAACGCCACGTGCACCAATCATGGACGCAATCACGACCATAGCCAACGCCATCATCATAGTCTGGTTAATGCCCTGCATGATGGATGGAAGCGCAAGTGGGATCTGAACACCCTTCAGGATCTGCCAACGCGTGGCACCAAAGGCCCGGCTCGCCTCAACAACCTCAGCATCAACATAGCGAATGCCAAGATCAGTCAGGCGGATGAGCGGCGGAGCGGCATAGATAACGGTCGCCAGAATAGCTGGAACCTTACCCAGACCGAACAACATCGCCGCCGGAATGAGATAAACAAAGCTCGGGATTGTCTGCATCAGGTCCAGCACCGGATTGAGCAAAGCTCTGAAACGGTTTGAACGGGCGGAGATAACACCAAGCGGCACGCCGATAATCACCGAAATGAACACAGCAACCAGCAGAATTGCCACTGTCTGCATCGCCTTTTCCCAAAGGCCGAGCGTACCAATAAACCACATCGCGGCCACCATCACCGCGCTAAGCCCCCAACGGCGGCTAGCAGCAAAGGTGATCAGCCCGATGCACACCAGAATGATAACCGGGTCAGCCCCACGCAGGAGCCGCTCCAGCCTCACCAGCAAAAACAGGATGGAGTTGGAAAAGGCTTCAAATCCATCGCCGTAGTTCACGACGAGAAAGTCAACCAGATCGTTTGTGGAAGTTCGGATAGGCTTCCCAAAGTTGGGAAACACGTCGAAAGCCATGTGATCCTCTTATTCTTAGCAAGGATCACGGAACCAGGTCCCGTGATCGTTTTCTTATTCGCTAATTCTCAAAAAGCACTCAGGTCTCTTTGAAATTACAGAGCAGATTTCACACGCTCAGCGACATCAGCCGGAACCCAGCCTGTCCAGATTTCTTCGTTGTTTTTCAGGAACTCAACTGCAGCATCGTCAGTGGTGCCACCGGTGTCCTGCATGTAGGCCAGCGCCTTGGAAACGTCGTTACTGGTAGTCTCATAAGCAGTCAGGAACTCAACCAGTTTAGGCGCTTTCGTATGGAACTCGGTGTTTACAAAGACGTGCGTTGCAGAAAGCGGATACGCAACAGCTTTGGTCACCTTGGACGGGTCAGTCTCAGCAGAGAGCTCATCCCAGACTTCCTTGTTGTATGCAGGCTCTTCCAGCTGGATTAGATCATCAGCAACCTTACCCATCACCCAGGTTGGCCCCCAGTAGTAGAACAGGATCGGCTTCTTACGGCGGATGTTGGATTCAATCGCAGCAGCCAGCGCAGCACCTGTGCCCGGACGGAAGTTCACGAAAGTATCGTTCAGCTTGTAAGCATTCAGCTTCTTGGAGTTGATGACCTCACAACCCCAACCAGCAATACAGTTGTAGAAGCGGCCCTTCTCTGGCTCTTCCGGATCAGAGAACACGTCTTTGAACTTTGGAAGGTCAGCAACGGACTTCAGGCCCTTTGCAGGCGCATCATCACCCTCAACCAAATACTTCGGCACAAACCATGCCTGTGTTGCATCCGGGAAGTTCACGCCAAGATCAACAAACTGCTTCTTTGCCTGACCTTCAGCAAGTGCTTCAGTTACGTTGTCTGGCCAGATTTCCATGGTCACGTCGATATCGCCGCGTGCCATACCGTTCAGAAGCGGAATGGTGGAGCCTGGAATTACGTCAGTCTGGCAACCGTACCCCTTCTCAGCGATGAACTGAGCAACGGAGTTATGAAACGCATTGGAGTCCCAGTCCAAACCAGCAAAAACGATAGGACGGTCCAGTTCACAAACAGGATCTGCAGCTTCTGCTGAAGACACAGCAAAAGGTAGTGCAACTACGCACGCAGCGAGAGCAGATTTAAAATTCAACACGGATGCCTCCAAACAACCAAAACATATTTTTTGTTCGGTCAGAGAGAAAAGCCGCCAAAGACAGCTTGTCGTTCTGGCCGTAATGCTAAGTCAAAAACTCAGCAATTGCAGGACACGCTAGGTTGAGCACATCAACTGCACGATTAAAAATAGATATATTCAAATTTCTGTCAACTTAGACATCTGCTCAAGATATTTTTGCAAAATAAATCAAAAAAGAAATACTTTATAAATACAACGAATATGAAGTTATAAACCTTATATAACGCCTTACTACCACCAATTAAAACGCAAAATAAGAGAAAAAAAATTTACCGAAGCAAAACAACTATTTTAAACTTTCTTTTACAGAAAATTCCCACGGAAAATTCAGGTAATTTCACAGTAAATCCAAATAAAAAAACGGCTCCAAACAGAACCGTTTAATCGCACAAATTACAAAAAGAAAAATACAGAGAAATTCTGCTTTGAATTGCTAATATTGAATGGTCATTCAATAAAAAAATATAAGAGAGAAACTTATAAGAAAAAAGGAAGTTGGCAGCACATGCACACCAACTTCCTTTGTTAAGCCTGCTTAGCTTTGCGTGGCTTCCATAACATCCTCAAGAGACCGCAAACCGGTCTTAGGGGAACATACCAAAACCGACATGTTTCCAGGGGCATGTTGGTTCTTCCACATTTTCATATGAGCCTGCGGAATCTGCTCCCATGAGAATACTTCACTCATGCAAGGGTCGATACGACGATCAATCACGAACTTGTTCGCCTCACTCGCCTGCTTCAGGTGCGCAAAGTGAGAACCCTGAATACGCTTCTGACGCATCCATACGTAACGTGCATCAAAAGTGATGTTAAAGCCGGTCGTACCCGCACAAAACACCACCATACCGCCACGCTTAACCACCAGCGCGGATACTGGGAAAGTCGCTTCACCCGGGTGCTCGAACACCATGTCGACGTCGTTGCCCTTGCCGGTAATCTCCCAGATGGCCTTACCAAACTTACGGGCTTCCTTCGTCCAAGCGTCAAACTCAGGCGAGTTTACCTTCGGCAACTGGCCCCAGCAATTGAAGTCTTTTCGGTTGATGACGGCCTTTGCGCCAAGCGACATCACGTACTCGCGCTTGCTCTCATCCGATATCACCCCGATCGCATTCGCCCCTGCAGCTGCAATCAACTGCACCGCAAACACACCAAGACCACCGGAGGCACCCCAAACCAGAACGTTCTGGCCCGGCTTCAGCTCATGCGGAGCATGGCCAAACAGCATGCGGAAAGCAGTCGCCAATGTCAGCGTGTAACAAGCGCTTTCTTCCCAGGTCAGATGCTTCGGACGATGCATCAACTGCTGAGACTGAACGCGAGCAAACTGCGCAAAGGAACCATCAGGTGTCTCATAACCCCAGATCCGTTGGGAGCTGGAGAACATTGGATCACCACCGTTACATTCCTCATCGTCGCCGTTGTCCTGATTACAGTGAACAACAACTTCATCGCCGACTTTCCAGCGCGTGACCTTGGAACCAACGGCCCATACGATGCCGGAAGCATCAGATCCTGCAATGTGATATGGCAATTTATGAACGTTCAACGGAGAAATCGGCTCTCCAAGAGCAGCCCAAACGCCGTTGTAGTTCACGCCAGCAGCCATCACCAGAATGAGCACTTCGTGGCTGTCCAACTCCCATGTTGGCACCACTTCTTTGACCATTGCTGTATCAGGGGAACCATGACGATCCTGGCGAATGGCCCACGCCCACATGTTCTTTGGAACATGTCCCAGCGGTGGAATTTCACCGATCTCATAAAGGTCCTTGAACTCAGAGCCTCCCTCTGACCCAGCTTCGACAACCCGTGCAACGGAACTCATGATATTCTCCTCCAAGTTTGCGTTGCGCCCTTCCCTCATGAGAGTGAAAGCATGTCCTTCTGCTAACGCTTCCAATCCACTATTTGCTGCAACGCAAAACAATACAACCTGTCAATATCGGCTATTTGGGAATTATCATTACAAAGAACTCACAAAATATATACAACTATTGCTTAACTTGCGAAGAATACTTCTTCTAATGTTGCATTGCACCAACCACTAAAACCTATGCAAAGGTGTGGGCAGAATAGAGATCTTGTCCCTTATAAAATGCAGGGAGGATCAGGGAGGCAATAGACTATGAGTACCGGTTCACCTAAAGGTGCAATTAAAGACCGTCCGTGGATGTTCCGCACATACGCAGGGCACTCAAACGCTGCAGACAGCAACCGGCTCTACCGCACGAACCTGGCGAAGGGGCAGACGGGCCTTTCTATCGCGTTCGATCTCCCGACACAGACAGGCTACGATCCGGACCATCCGCTTTCGCGCGGTGAAGTCGGCAAAGTAGGCGTGCCAGTCTCACATCTCGGTGACATGCGTACGCTCTTCAATGAGATCCCATTGGAGCGCATGAACACCTCCATGACGATCAATGCGACAGCCCCTTGGCTTCTGGCGCTCTACGCGGCTGCCGCAGATGAACAGGGCGCAGACCGCTCTTTGCTTGCAGGCACCACGCAGAATGATCTGATCAAGGAATACCTCTCCCGCGGAACTTACGTCTTCCCACCTGCCCCGTCCATGCGCCTCACAACCGATGTGATATCATGGACATACACGAACATGCCTAAATGGAACCCGATGAACGTGTGTTCCTACCACCTGCAGGAAGCGGGAGCGACGCCCGTGCAGGAACTCTCCTTCGCCCTCGCCACAGCGATCGCCATTCTGGATAATGTCCGCGCTTCTGGCGTGGTTTCCCAAAGCGATTTCCCTAAGCTCGTGGGCCGCATCTCCTTCTTCGTGAACGCAGGCATGCGCTTCATCACCGAGATGTGCAAAATGCGTGCGTTTACAGAGCTCTGGGACGAAATCTGCCGCGAGCGCTACGGCGTTGAGGAAGAGCGTTACCGCCGCTTCCGCTATGGCGTTCAGGTCAACTCTCTGGGCCTGACAGAGCAGCAGCCAGAAAACAACGTCTACCGCATTCTCGTGGAAATGCTCGCCGTTGTGCTTTCCAAGAATGCCCGTGCCCGCGCTGTCCAGCTGCCGGCATGGAACGAAGCCCTTGGCCTGCCACGCCCGTTCGACCAGCAATGGTCCCTGCGCATGCAGCAGATCATGGCCTATGAGACTGACCTGCTGGAATATGCAGATATCTTCGACGGCTCCAAGGAAATTGAAGCCAAAGTCGAACTGCTCAAAGAACAAGCCCGGGAAGAACTCGCTCGCATCGCAGAGATGGGCGGAGCAGTTGCAGCCGTTGAATCCAGCTACATGAAACAGAAGCTTGTGGAGTCCAACTCCAAGCGTTTGGCAGGCATCGAGTCTGGCGACCAGATCGTTGTCGGCGTCAACAAATGGACCGAAACCGAACCTTCACCACTTGCCTCAGATGAAGACGGCGGCATCCTCACCGTGCCTGAACATGTGGAAGAAGAAGCAATCCAGCGCATTCAGGCATGGCGCGAAGAGCGTGATGATAATGCGGTTCAGGCAGCCCTTCAGGAGCTATGCGCTGCGGCCTCATCCGACAACAACATCATGGAAGCCTCCATTAAAGCCGCAAAAGCAGGAGCAACCACAGGCGAATGGGGTGCAGCCCTGCGCGAAGTCTTCGGCGAATACCGCGCACCAACCGGCGTTGGTAAAGCAGCGCCTGATGACAATGAGAATCTCACAGAGGTTCAGCAAAAAGTCACCAATCTCTCCAAGAAACTGGGACGCCGCCTCAAATTCCTAGTCGGCAAACCAGGCTTAGACGGACACTCAAACGGCGCAGAGCAAATCGCGGTACGCGCTCGTGATTGTGGCATGGAAGTCGTCTATGAGGGGATCCGCCTGACACCAGCTCAGATCGTCAACGCAGCATTGGAAGAAGGCGTCCACGTCATCGGTCTTTCCATCCTGTCCGGTTCACATCTGGCACTGGTTCATGATGTACTCGATAAGATGAAGGAGAGCGGTCTGGAAGACATCCCGATCATCCTGGGCGGCATCATTCCTTCCGAAGATGCAGAAGAGTTGAAACAAGCTGGCGTTGCAGCCGTTTACACACCAAAGGACTTCCACCTGACGGAAATCATGTCAGACATCGTCCGCATCGTGGATGAGCAGGTCAACGAAACCGTCTGACCCCAATGTAATCACGCAGGTTGGGCAAGCTGAACAGGCTTCTGCCCAACCAACCGGATGCCAGCAACATCCTTGAACCGCTCTATCATCGCCTCAATAAAAATCTCAGCCTTCCGCGTCATCGCCTCGCGGGATGGATAAACGAGATAGACCGGCTTTTCCTCGCATTGATAATCAGGAAGCAACCGTTGCAGTTGGCCGGTGTCCTCATAATCCTGCATCATAAACAATGGCATGCGCGTAAAACCAACCGAGTTCAAAAGCGCCTGCACCATTACCTGCGGATGCCCAGCGACAAACTCAGAATTTACGCAAACCTCATGCCGTTTCCCGTGCCTGAAGAGCTCCAGAGAATCGACCAGTTTCTCGTTCCTATATTGGATGTAATTCAGCTCTGACAAAGCCTCAGGAATCTGCGGTACACCATGCCTGGCAAGATAGTCCGGACTTGCCGCCATACAGGTCTCAACAATCGCAATTTTTCTGGAAAAACCAGAGGTATCACCCGTTGCACCTGTGCGAATGGCCAGATCAATCCCATCCTCAACAACATCAATGAACTGATCTTCCATCCTGATAGAAACTGAAAGATCCGGATAATCCTTCCGAAGATCAAAGATCAGCGGCGTGATGATATCACCACCCATAGGCTGAGACACAGAAACCACCAGCGATCCGCTCTCTGCTGCCACTTGCTCCTGAACATCCTCAAACATCTGAGCACTCTGGCGCAGCATCTTTTGTGCATGCTCATAAACAATCTTGCCAGCAGCCGTGGGCTTAACACCTTTGTTCGTTCGAAAGACCAGTTCCTGTCCAACCTGCCCTTCCAGCAGGTTCAACTGCTGACTCATCGCAGGCTGACTGATGTGGCGCTGACGAGCACCGCCGCTCAGCGACCCGTTGTCGATGACGCGAACGAAACTCTCCAGTAAATTCAGAAGATCCATGATCTGCCCCATAAGCACTGCTTATATCCAAGATAAGGCTTGGCCCTCTGCACTTCCAGCATCAACCCAACAATATTGCTCCCATCGCTTGTAGATGAGGAGCCTTTCATGACACTTTCACGCCGATCTTTTTTATCCGCAGCCGCCTCTGTTGCAGGCGCAGGCGCAATTGCCCCTGCAATGTCGAGCATCGCATTGGCAGCAGCACCCAAAATTGGCGCACAAGTTCCTGGCATCTATCGTTTCTCGGTAGGAGACATTGAAGTAACGGCAATTCTTGACGGACACTTGGGATTAGATCCGTCATTGGTCGTGGGATTTGACCAGAAGGTAGCGGAAGAAACTCTAAAGCAGAACTTTCGTAGCCCCAATACAGGGGACATGTCTATCTCTGTAAACGGATATCTCATTAATACGGGGGAACATCTTGTCGTTGTCGATACCGGCACTGCCGACTTGATGGGCCCAACTCTGGGCCGCTTCCACCAAAACCTGAAGAACGCAGGATACGATACCGCTGATGTGGACGCAGTTGTTCTGACACATTTGCACATCGACCACATCGGCGGGCTTGTCTCCAAATCAGGAGAAAAACTCTTCCCCAATGCAGAGTTCATCGTTCATGAAGTTGAACACACGTTCTGGAATGACGAAAACACACGCGCACGCTTTCCAAAAGACCTACAGAATTTCGTAGACCTCGCCCAAAACGCTTCCAAGCCTTACGACAACAACAAAACACTCATCAGTAAGGATGGTGAGTTCATCAAGGGACTGGATGCCGTTCTTCTCCCCGGCCACACACCGGGTCACATGGGCATCCGCATTCATTCCAACAATGAGGAAGTGCTGATCTGGGGCGATACCGTTCACTCCTCAGCCCTCCAGTTTGCCAATCCGGACTGGACCATTGCCTTCGACATCGATCAGGACATGGCTCGCAAAACACGTCGGACGATACTGGATCGCGTCTCTGCCGACAGAACTCCGGTGATTGGCATTCACCACGACTTCCCCGGCCTTGGCCACGTCCGCAGAGTTGGTAATGCCTACGCCTATGTCGAAACCAGCTGGCAGCATAAGCTCTGAAAACAAAAGCTCACGAGACACCTCGTGAGCTTTTTCTCATTGAGCTGGCGACAATGGCGTCGCTGGCACCGATGGCGGCGCAATTGGTTGCGCTGGCGTCAGCGGGATAGAGGGCGTGACCGGCGGAGCAATCGGCTGCGCTGGCGTCAGGGGGGCAGCTGGCACTTCAATTGGTCGTGATGGCTGCAACGGATAAGCCGGAATCTCACGCCGTGGATGTGGGTAAGGACGCCAATGCGGATAGCGTGGGTAGATCGGATAACGCCGATAGATAAACGGCAGTCCCACATAAGGCGCTACATAGGGAAGCGTACGGGAGTAATGCGGCCCTTCTACGCCATAACGGATATACCGCGCAGAAACCCACCCCGGAGCACCACGGAAGGTCAGATCACACCATGAGCCATTCTTGGTGCAATAGTTGATGAACACCACACCCCCTGCCGGAATGGTCGTAATCACAGGATACTTGGTTCCCGGTCCCGTTCTCATGTTCACACCAGTTGTCGTGTAACCAGCATGACCACTCTGAGCAAAGGCGGCGTTGGAATAGATGATAACAGCCAGAAGAACGAGGCCAGCCAGCACCCAGGCTATAATCTTCATGATGACCCCTTCCTGTTGCTCTGAACAATCAACGGCCATAAGCCGGACCTCCATAAGAAGGCCCTCCAAATCCCGGCCCAGCGGGAGCACCACCAGCAGGCGGCAAACCAGTTATCGGTGGAGCGGGAGGCAACGGACCGGATGGCCCCGGTAGTGGCGGTGGCAATGAGCCCGGACGCGCCGAACCAGCAGGATAAGCACCGGGAGGCGGATTGAACGATGGATGATCAGCACCCCGATCCGTTGGCAGATACGGCTGCGCCTGCCCTGGCCTCAGGCTATCACCCGGCTCAACGGGCCGATCCAGAGGCTTGATGGGTGGGATGATATTGCTGCGCTCACTGAACTGAACCTGCCGGAAACCCGGATAATCAACGGAACCCGAGCGTGTCGACAAACTGCTGGCACTCACAGATTGAGCCACCATACCCGCTGCAAGACAACAGCCTACAAACATTGCGTATTTCATTTGACCCTGATCCTAACTGCAGGCTGGCCAAAACTTACAGCCAGCATAATTAGGAGAAGAGTGCCACCAAGGGGCTAACAACGTGCCCTGACAAAACATCGGGTTTTAGAAGCAATTTATGTCTTGCTTTGAAGAATATAACGTGAACAAACTCACAGTTCATATCAGTTTTTCTGGCCAGAACCGCACCTAACCCTTAGGTTTAGGCCATGATTCTCCAAAGCAGGTAAGAACGCCCCCATGACGAAGCGCCTCAAAATTGTAACGTGGAACATTAACTCAGTCCGTCTCCGTCTTCCAATCGTCGAGAAAATGTTACTGGACCACGCCCCGGATGTGTTGTGCCTGCAGGAAACAAAATGCCCGGATGGTAGCTTCCCGTCAGCAGCGATCAACAAACTGGGCTACCGCTACGTAGAGGTGCACGGTCAAAAGGGCTACCACGGCGTTGCTCTGCTCTCACGCGTGCCGTTGGAAAACGTTGAACGCAAAGAGTTCTGTGAAATGGGCGACACCCGCCACATCGCAGCTGATGTTGCATTCAATGGCGGCAAGGTCCGCATCCATAACTTCTACGTCCCAGCAGGCGGTGATGTGCCGGACCCAGAGGTCAACGACAAGTTCGCCCACAAGCTCAAGTTCCTTGATGAGATGGAAAGCTGGTTCAAAGGCTTCGACGGCCAGTCCATCGTTGTTGGTGATCTGAACATCGCCCCTTATGAAAACGACGTATGGTCCCACAAACAGCTCATCAAAGTGGTGTCCCATACCCCGCTGGAATGTCAGCGCCTTGAAGATGTGCGCGAAGCTGGCAACTACGTCGACACCATGCGCAAGCACATGCCAATGGATCAGAAGATCTACACCTGGTGGAGCTACCGCGCCAAAGACTGGTCTGCATCTGACAAAGGCCGCCGCCTTGACCACGTCTGGATGACACCAGAAACAGCGCAGCACACCAAAGACGTCCAGATCATGCGTGATGCCCGCGGCTGGGAAAAGCCATCCGACCACGCCCCAGTCATGGCTGTGCTGGAAGCTTAATCTTCCAACACACAATACGATGTGAGTAAGAAGCGGGAGCAACCTCCCGCTTTTTCTGTATCTACGCCTTACGGAATAAGCAGAACTTTGCCCTTGGCTCTGCGACTGGAGATCTCCTCCAGACCTAGAGCGATATCCTCAAACGGATACTCAGCGTGGATATGCGGCTTCAATTTGCCCTCAGCCACCCATTGGAACAGCTGCTCACAATCTTTGTGATGCTCCTCAGGTTCCCGAACCACCGCATCTCCCCAGAACACACCGAGGATGTCACAGCCCTTCAGCAGCGCCAGATTTGCCGGGATCCTCTGAATAGTGCCAGACGCAAACCCAACAACCAGATAGCGTCCGCGCCAACCTGTGGCCCGCAAAGCATCATCCGCATAGTCGCCGCCAATCACATCATAAACGACCTCAAGCCCTTTGCCGTCTGTCAGATCCTTCAGCTTCTGCTTCAATCCACCTTGAGAGTAATCAACCAGCTCATCAGCACCACAAGCTTTTGCATGAGCAAGCTTGTCTTCAGAAGAAGCACAGGCAATCACGCGCGCGCCCATCAGCTTGGCAACCTCAACAGCCGCCTGCCCGGCCCCACCAGAGGCACCCAGCACAGCAACACTTTCGCCCGGCTGCAAATGCGCCCTGCTTCGCAGCCCATGGATTGCCGTACCATACGTGATCAAAAGCCCCGCCGCATGCTTTAGCGAAACGGCATCAGGCACCAGAACCACTTCATCCTCAGGAGCAACATAAAGCTCTCGTGCTGCGCCCCATTTCGCATAGGACGCCACACGATCCCCAACCTTGAAGCGGGTCACACCTTCCCCCACAGCTTCAACAATACCGGCCATCTCACCTGATGGAGAAAACGGAAGCTCTGGCTTGAACTGGTATTTGCCCTGAATGATCAGCGTATCAAAATAGTTGAGTGCCGCTGCCTTCACGCGAACCAACACCTCTCCCGGCCCTGCACTTGGATCTTCCAGTTCCCGGACAACCAGATCACTCGGCCCACCAAGTTTTTCGCAGATAACAGCTTTCATGAAATACAGCCCTCTCTCTTACCCGCAAAATTACACGCGCAATCGCCAAACCTCAAAACCGCCATTGGTGTCACTTTACGATTAAAACACCCCTGAGCCCTCACAGGCTTGCAGGAACACCGCAGTTGGAGGTATGAAGCGCACAACATCAACAACGAGAACAACTGGGCATGCGCGGTTATTTTGCTATTGGCTCTGAAGGGCTTTCCAAATCCATGAATGTTGGCACGCTGATGCGTACAGGTCATGCATTCGGAGCAAGTTACTTTTTTACAGTCGATGCACACATCAAAGGGCTTGGAGCTGCCATGAAGGCCGACACCTCCAAAAGCCCCGACCACCTGCCATACTTTGCCTGGAACTCGGTTGATGAAATGCAGTTCCCACGCGGCTGTAAACTCGTTGGCGTCGAACTCACCGATGATGCGATCGAACTGCCAAGCTTCGGTCATCCGCTGCAAGCAGCCTACATCCTTGGCCCTGAGCGCGGCTCCCTCTCCAAAGAGATGCAGGAACGCTGTGACTACATCGTCAAAATCCCAACCAAGTTCTGCTTGAACGTTGGCGTCGCTGCTGCTCTGGTTTTGTATGACCGCTACATGGCGCACGGAAAATACGCCGAACGCTCGATAACCGCTGGGGCACCTAAAGATCCGCTACTGGAACACGTTCATGGCGCTCCGATCTTCCGAACTGGTCGAAAAGTTCCGGGCTTCGACAGCAACCCCTGAGTGATTCGAGATCAGGTTGCCATTTCTGATATGCATTCTCGAAAGGCAACCTTTAATTCTCACCATGGCAAATGCCTTGCGTAAATTTTTAAGTTATAGCGCTTGGCCCGACACAGCCTCTCCACATTACAAATTCGTAATTCTTAACGGCTCTTTGCTTCGCATTTTCTCTCAATCTGTGAACACTATGTGGAAAGACGCCCATATTTTTTACTGGGTGAAATGCTGCCAATTAATTTGAAAAGACATCGGAAAATCTGAGCTTTTAAAGGCAATTAGCGCTTATTTACTAGCGCGTTAAATACAGCAAATAATCAACTTGCATATCTACTGTCTTCCGTCACTTAAAACGGAAATTCATTAGTGGCTTTACGCTTGATATTATGGCTGTGCATGCCACACTCCCGCCAGATTTCTGTTGCCAGCATTCATGGAGCGGTTCAAAGGCAAATATTTTTTTGCCTCTGTAAAAACAGGGTATCAACCCTTTTGTAACCATCTTTAAAGTAACCCTAACATTAAGTTTTATGGGTTTTCGCACAGAATCTCAGATTTTGTCGTACGCAACGCGGTTTGGAGAAGATGCAAGCACGTATCCTGATAACTGCCTTAATGGCTCTTGGTATCTCGGGCGCGACTGCAAATGCGCAGTCTCCTGCCCTCTTGAAAGAAAACAAGGATTGGGCAACCTACACCTTCAACACCCAGAGCGGTGGCAAGGTGTGTTATGCTATTTCCGCACCAACACAATCACTGCCGACAGATAGAAACCACGGTGAAGTCTTCTTCTTCGTTTCTACCCGTCCAAGTGAAGGCGTATCCAATGAGCCAAGCTTTATAGTGGGTTATCCATTTAAAGAAGGCTCTCTGGTCACGACCAATGTTGATGGTCAGCAGTTCACCATGTTCACCAAAGGTGACGGCGCATGGGTTCAGAACGCTGCGGAAGAGAAGCGTTTGGTTGACGCTATGAAAGCAGGCAGTTCCATGTCTATTTCTGGCGAGTCCGCTCGCGGCACCAAAACTTCCTACAAGTTTTCCTTGAGCGGCATCACTGCTGCTGTAAGGGATGCTACCAGCGCCTGCCAATAAGGCGCTGACACTCAGAATTGTTTGAGAGCATAGAGATCTCTTGCCTGCGCCAGCTTGCCGCCACGCAATTTGAGATCTGGGATTTTCAAACTACGCGATTTCGGCTATAAGCGTGCCGAATACGTAGGCGGTTGCTGCTGGCGACCGCCTCTTCGCATTTTTAGCAGCGAGCAATGGGCACTCATTTCCCGCTTTTTCCTGCTAAACCGTATTGCTGAAGAGTGAGGCACATTCTTCGGGCTTGAATACGCAAAGAACATAAGCTTAAAGCCGAGCATCTAAGAACAACTGGTGAATGACCATGGCGGTATCGTTAGACATCGCGCACAAATCCGCTGATCCGGCGGCGACCAGCGCAGCAAATTCCACTCCTGCAACAGATCCTGTGCAGGAAGAAAAGCCATCCCTTATCGGCCTCAGCCGTGAAGAGTTGGGCAATGCCCTTGCTGCAGTAGGTGTCCCAGAACGTCAGATCCGCATGCGCGTGAACCAGCTGTGGCACTGGCTCTACGTTCGCGGCATCTCTGACTTCAGCAAGATGAGCAACGTCTCCAAAGACCTGCGCACCAAGCTGGACTTCGCATTCACCATCGCCCGTCCGGAAATCGTCACCGAACAGATCTCCGTAGACGGCACCCGCAAATGGCTGTTCCGCTTCCCGTCCCGCGGCGCTGGTAAACCGGTTGAGGTAGAAACCGTCTACATCCCGGAAGAAGACCGTGGAACGCTCTGCATTTCCTCTCAGGTTGGCTGTACCCTCACCTGCACCTTCTGCCACACCGGCACGCAAAAAATGGTTCGCAACCTGACCGCAGAAGAGATCCTCGCACAGCTGATGCTCGCGAAAGACCGTCTCAACGACTTCCCGGATGCAGATGCACCAGAAGGTGGTTTGGACGCATCCACATCCAACCGCCGCCGCATCACCAACATCGTGATGATGGGCATGGGCGAGCCGCTCTACAATTTCGAGAACGTCAAGAAAGCGCTTCTGATCGCTTCAGACGGTGATGGCCTGTCCCTTTCCAAGCGCCGCATCACTCTGTCAACATCTGGCGTAACTCCAGAAATTGCACGCACCGGTGACGAAATCGGCTGTATGCTGGCAATCTCCCTGCACGCAGTGAATGACGAGCTCCGTAACGTACTTGTTCCAATCAACAAGAAGTACAATCTGGAAACGCTGCTTCAGGCATGCCGTGACTATCCGGGCCTGTCCAACGCAAAGCGCATCACCTTCGAATACGTGATGCTGAAAGGCGTCAACGACAGCCTTGAAGATGCGAAGAAGCTTGTACAGCTGCTCAAAGGCATTCCGGCAAAGATCAACCTGCTGCCATTCAACCCATGGCCCGGCTCTCCATATGAGTGCTCCGATTGGGAACAGATCGAAGAGTTTGCAGATGTTGTGAACCGCGCAGGCTACGCTTCCCCAATCCGTACCCCACGTGGCCGCGATATCTTCGCCGCTTGTGGTCAGCTGAAGTCAGCTTCTGAGCGTCTCCGCAAATCAGAGCGTGAAGCTCTTGAGAAAGCGCAGACCCAAGGCGACGCTTAACCACGGCAAAGCAATAACCATTCAAAAGGCCGGTGCTTGAGATAAGCACCGGCCTTTTTCTTTGCGTTCACTCCATGTGCACAGACTTCAGATATCGTGATCCTCAGGACAGATGCGATAACTGGACATCAACCCCATGACCGATAAAGCACATCCATCACAAAAGAACGCCACAACCACAGGCATGAAAGGCAAAGGGTTCTACAATAAGAACTCCGCCACACAACAAGCCACCATCGCCTACGTGTACCCATGGCTACACGAAGCCGTCGGCAACTTGCCAATGCCAACAAATGGATCACCACTCCGATTTATCGATTACGGATGTTCTGAGGGAGCTAATTCCATGCAGATCATGGCTCAGCTCACTGAAGCCACAAGACAGCATGGCACCAATCCTGTTCAGGCAATCCATAGCGATCTGCCCAGCAACGATTACTCCACCCTGCTCGACGCCATCGGTAATCGCACTCAGCCTCCCTACACTGATCCAACTGTCTTTGGCGGCATCGTCGGCGGTTCTATGTTCAACCAGTTGCTCCCTCCCGGCTCTGTGCATCTGGCAACATCTTTCAATGCCACGGTGTTCCTCTCAGAACGCCCGCTGGAACGCTTACCCGACTACGTGATGCCCAACGGCCCAAGCCTCTCAACTGAGAGTGGTTCTATCTCAGCAAAAGATAAGGAAGTCTGCGAGAAACAAGCCGCCCATGATTTGGAAACATTTCTCAAAGCACGTGCAAACGAACTCGAGCCAGGCGGCAAACTCCTGCTGCAAACTGTTGGCAGAAATGAACATGTCTCGACAGCAGACGGGATCGTAAACTTATTCAACCTGTCTCTGCTCGATCACGTTGCCGACGGCTCAATCTCTCAAGACACCTACGAGCGCTACTACCATCCCGTCTACATACGCAGCCTGGAACAGCTTACAGCACCCGTAAAACCTGAGAGTGGCTCGTTATCTCACCTGTTCACCATAGACAAAGCAGAATGCTACGAAACGCCTGTCCCCTTCGTAGAGCAATACAAGCAAGACAACGATGCCTCCGCCTATGCTCGGCAAATGGTGAACTTTTACCGGGCCTTCACCGAAGCTCCCCTCAAAGCAGCCCTCTCGCACCTCCCAAACACCACAGAGCTCCTTGACAGCATCTACACCCGCGGCGAACGCCGCGTCCGCGAAGCCCCCCACCTCTACGACTTCCACTTCATCAGCGTAGCCATGCTGCTGACGAGAACGGAAAGAGGGTGATGTGATCGGCTAGTTGCAAAACCAAGAGCAAACATGTGAGCATTACTAACTCTCGCCATAGTCATGATGAATGGTGCTAGCCAATCTCATATCCTATTGGCTTTAATCATGTTTATCGCGCACTTGCCTGCGGGCTACCTGCTTGGAAAAGCAGCTACGAGACAGCTGAACCTGAAGTCCCGGCAACTCGTTCTTTGGACCTCAATCGGTAGCATTCTTCCTGATGCTGACATGCTCTATTTCTACCTTATAGACAATCAGAGCACCCATCACAGACACTACTTTTCTCATTGGCCAATAACCTGGCTCATGCTCCTTGCGCTATCAGCTATTCTGTTGTCGAGAAAGTCTCGCTTGGGCGTTGCCTTGTTTGGAGTCAGTATTGGCGGTTTGCTGCACATGGTTTTAGATAGTGTCGCAGCACCTGTCTTCTGGCTTGCGCCATTCTCCAAACTCCAGGTCGAATTCATAGAAATCCCAGCTATCTACGAGAATTACATCTGGAGCTTCGTCCTGCACTGGACATTTGCAATTGAAATCCTCATTTGCTCAATAGCTATTGGTGTATTCTTGAAAAGCAGAAGATCGCCACATCAGACACCGATATAAAGGATTGCACAATGATCGACGGAACCAAGCTCTTTTTTCAGCTGCTCCGTATCGCGTTAGGCTTCTCATTGGCAATCATCGCAGCCGGTCTGTTCTTGTCCTGGGGCTTCTTCAGAACCCTCAGTGTTCATGGTGGGCCTGAGGCAGATATCATTCAGCTCATCGCGATCACATGGAGCACGATTATCTCCGCAAGCGTGATTGGAGCTCTGTCACTCATCCCAAGTGGCTTCGCTATCGGCTTTGCGGAGCTGATGAAATGGCGAGGCGTCATCTACCACGTTTCCGCAGGTGGCCTCATCGCCCTCGTCCTCTGGGGCATCGGCGGCGCACTACCCGCTGACTTGTTCTACGCCTCAAACGAAGCAGGCAGCATCATTGCCTACTCTGCACCCGGAACCCCAACACCACCAACCGAAGGCCTCCGCCCCGGCTCATCCGTTGCAGCCTCCGCAGGCTTCATCGCCGGTTTCATCTACTGGCTCATCGCCGGCAAAGCATCCGGCAGCTGGTGGATTAGCAAGCGATCTTCAAACGAAGATCCGAGATAAAGCCCTAAGAAAAAGCCGAGGCACTGACCTCGGCTTTTCTTTTGCTATTCTGCACGATCTTTCAGCAATCGCAGGGCGTTGGTCACCACGATCAGCGTAGCCCCCACATCCCCCAGGATCGCTGCCCAGAGGCTGGCGAAGCCGAGGGCGGTCAGGATCACCAGCAGGCCTTTCACGACAAACGCAAAAGCGATGTTCTGGTGGATGATCTGAAGCGTCCGCTTTGAATGATGGATGAGCCACGGCAGACAGGAGAGGTCATCTTTCATCAACGCAATGTCTGCGGTCTCAATCGCAGCATCTGAGCCAATCGCTCCCATTGCCACGCCGAAGCTCGCCCGGGCCATCGCTGGTGCATCGTTCACACCATCACCGATCATTGCCACAGTCTCATATTCATGAGAGAGCTGCTCAACAGCGGCAACCTTATCTTCCGGCAGCAACTCAGCACGCACCTCGTCGATCCCAACAGAAGCCGCAACCCGCTCCGCCGTTGCCTTGTTATCACCCGTCAGCATCACCAACTTCTCAACACCAGCATTGTGCAGCTGAGAAACCAGCTCTTCTGCCGTGTCGCGAACGGTATCGGCCAGTGCGATCAGGCCACATACGTGGGCATCGGTGCCAACCGCGACAACCGTCTTGCCTTCAGCTTCCAGCTCACGAGCCTTGGCATCTGCTTCGCCAATATCAAAGTCCTTTTCATTCAAGAACCGGCGAGATCCGAGCCAATAGCTCTTGCCGTTACGCTGACCGGAAAGGCCACGCCCCGGCAGCAACTCAACGTTTTCAGCAGGCTGATACGCGACGCCATCTTCCTTCGCACGTGTTAGGATCGCTTCTGCAAGAGGGTGAGAACTGCGAGCTTCCAGAGAAGCCGCACGTACAAGAAGCTCTTCCACGCTATGGCCGGACAGCGGGTAAACATCTGTCACTGTTGGCAGACCATTGGTGATGGTCCCGGTCTTGTCAAAAGCCAGCGCTTTCAAGCGAGCAGGCAGTTCAAGGAACACACCGCCTTTGATCAGCACGCCATTGCGAGCGGCAGAGGTTAAACCAGCAACAATGGAGACAGGCGTGGAGATCACCAGCGCACAGGGGCAGGCAATGACCAGCAGAACCAACGCGCGATAGAACCAGTCCATCCAGGCCGCACCAAACAGCAGTGGCGGGATAACAGCCAGCAACACAGCCAGAACCATCACAGCTGGCGTATAAACACGAGCAAACTTCTCAACCCACTGCTCAGCAGCAGCGCGACGTGCCTGCGCTTCGCTCACCATACGGATGATACGGGCCAGCATGGTGTCATCAGCGCCCTTGGTCGCCTCTACCTCAAAGCTGCCTTCACCATTGATGGTACCGGCATAAACATCATCACCGGCCTCTTTCATCACGGGGACGCTTTCACCCGTAATCGGAGCCTGATCGACACTGCCAACACCTTTGCGCACCACGCCATCCAGCGGAATGCGATCACCACCGCGCACAACAAACACTGCACCCGGCTTCACGCTGTTGGCAGCAACTTCCTCTTCGCCGCCATCGGGCTTGAGCAAGCGCACGACAGTTGGTGCAATATCCATAAGCGCGGCCACAGCCTTGCGAGCGCGCCCAACACTCCAGCTTTCCAGATAAAGCGAAAGAGAAAACAGGAAGGCAACCGTCGCCCCTTCAAACCACTCTCCGATGCCAATCGCGCCAGCAACCGCCACCAGCATCAGCAGGTTCATGTCAGGTCGCAAAGTCCTCAGTGCATACCAGCCCTTTGGAGCGACCAGCCGCAGACCAGCAACAATGGCCAGCATGTACAGCACTTCAACCGGCCCAGAAGGAACGGAGTCAAAGACGCTGAACACATCTGTGGAACTGGTGCTTGAGAAGAACAGCGTTGCCTGAACAATAATGGCAGCCGCCCAGAACAAGCCGCTGGCAATGGTAAAAGTGCCCAACCGCCGATGCTGTTTTGCACGTGCATCAGCCGCTTCCTGCTCAATGAACAGAGCAGCTTTCATCCCCGTGCTATCAACCGCCTTCATAATCTGCTCGTCGGTGACATCACGGGCGACAGGAGAAACGATCATCTTCCCGTTCAGCACATCAAACGCTAGGTATTCAGGATCGCCAACAACGGGGCCAACCACACGGCGAAGAATACCCATCTCCTCCGCACAGCACAGTCCTTCAACGCGGAACGAACGCGCACCTTTCCAGTTGGTTACATCGGGGATAGCAACTTCATTTTCGCTGGCACAGCCACATCCGGTATGAGCGTGAACATGCATGTGCTTGTGCTCGTGGGCAGAACCACAGCACTCATCTGCAGAAGTCTCAGACTTAGAAGAACAGCAAGAGCTCTCTTTCTCTTGCGCATCATCTTTTCCAGAACAACAGGAACTCTCTGCCTTTTGAGGCTGCTCAGCCTTATTGGAGCAGCAGCTTTTTGTAGCGTGATCCTGTGGCTCTTCTGGAGAGATGTTTTGGCTTCGATCTTCCGCGTTGGACATGATCTGCTCCATGCAATTTTGTCATTGCAAGAGAAGATAAGACCTCTAGTCGCTGTAGCTTCAAGGGTAAAAATGCAATTTCTATGAATTTTCTTTTCGAAGACACGATCGGTTTTGATCAAGCCGAATAGCTAAGGCTTCAGATCTCATGGCTTTCCATGTTTTGTCTGAACGCTCTGCAGCATGCGTTCCAGCATCGGAAGCAGCATCTTCTGCTCTTCCTCAGTCAGATCAGCCAGCAAAACCCCATTCACATGCCTATACATATCAATGAGATGAGAAAGCCCCTGCCCTTTTTCCGTCAGATGGATTTTCACAGAGCGCTTATCATCTTCAACCGCTGACCGTCGCACCAGTTCTTTGCTTTCCATCCGATCGAGTAAACGCGAAAGCGCGGCAGTTTTCTTGCCAGAGTAATCAGAGAGCTCCGAAACACTCAGTCCATCATGACGCCATAGCGCAGAAAGCACCACCCATTGTGCCAGAGAAAGGTCATGAGGACGCAGATAATCTTCAGCCAAACTACAAGCCGCCTCAGACAAGGTGTTCAGCAGTCTACCCATGGACGGCAGGTATGAAATCGTCACGGTCATCGAATTCCTGAAATTATTGCTTCTATTATATTATTGACATCTAATTTACATGTAAACTAAAATCAGATCATTCCTATTGCCAAAGGTAATTCTAATGTCTTCGCCACAAAAATATAGTCGCCCGACAATCATCCTGCACTGGCTGTTTGCCGCCACCATCATTGCTGTCTTCATTCTGGGCAAAGTCCTTGAAGGAACAGCCGTCTCGCCTGAAAAGCTCAATATCTTCATGGCACACGCAGGCCTTGGAGCTCTTACAGGGCTGTTTCTGATCTACCGCATCGTGCTGCTCATCAAACACGCACGGCCAAAACCAGATCCAGATTGGGGTGTTGTGATGATCAGCCTGTCAAAGCTGGTTCACCTGCTGCTCTACCTCGCCCCGCTGGCCCTCGTCATCTCAGGCATGGGCATGTCGCTGTTTGCAGGTCTGATGGAACTGGCAATCGCTGGTGACTGGCAGGCATGGCCGGAGAACATCACAATTCCACCAGCTGCACTTCATGGCTTCGCAGCGCCTGTTCTGCTCGCCTCATTCGCACTGCACGTGATCGCAGCGCTCTATCATCAGTTTGTGCTGAAGGATAATCTGGTCGCCAGAATGAAGACGGCTTAAGCAGATCACAGCGTATCGCCGAAAAGTGGGAACCGGTTTTCGGATAAAGATACGCAAAGTCAAAGCCTAAAGCAGTCCATGTGTTTCAACAAAACCAAGGACTGCTTTAAGGCATCTACAGCTTGTAGATGCCTTCCTTATCAGCGCAGGTTTCCAGCGCTTCAGCTGCAGTACGTCCATCCAGCAAAGGTGCTTCCGGCCAGATCTCGGTCAGCGGTATAAGCACGAACGCACGCTCGCCCATGCGGGGATGCGGAACCTGAAGCCCCTCTTCCTCAACGCTTGCGTGATCATAGATCAGCAGGTCGATATCAATTGTCCGCGGCCCCCAGCGCACATCACGCACTCGGCCAAGCTGCTTCTCAACATCCAGACCTGCATTCAGCAAGTCGCGCGGAGACAAAACCGTCTCCACCGTAATGCAACAGTTGCGGTAGTCATCCTGTGGCACAGGCCCCCATGGCGGAGTGCGATAGTCGGATGACTTCTTTAAAACAGATATTCCCTCGACAGCATTCAATGCGGCCACTGCACCGTCGATATTCGCTTTGGTATCGCCAAGATTTGAGCCCAAACCAAGTGCTGCAACAATCTTTTCTTGTGTCATTATTGGCGGCTGCCTAGTTCTTTCATTGCTTGGAAGATCCGCACAGCATCAGCATGCGGCTTCACATCGTGCACTCGCAGAATTTGCGCTCCGTGTTGTAGCGAAAGCGTGTGGACTGCAAGCGATCCAGCCATACGCTCTGGCGCTTCATTATTCAACACATATCCAATCATACGTTTGCGAGATGCTCCCGCAAGGATTGGCCGGTTAAACTTACGAAGCTCAGAAAGCCGGTTCAGGATCTGATAGTTCTGCTGAAGGGTTTTGCCAAAGCCAAAGCCCGGATCGAGGATCTGATGCTCTTCCGGAATGCCAGCATCTGTGGCCAGCTTGAGTGACTTTTCAAAAAAGCGCTCAATGTCAGCCATGATATCCAGCTGCTCATCAACCTCGATGCGGTTATGCATCATGATGACAGGCACACCGGCATCCGCCACGACACCAGCCATGTCAGGGTCTTTCTGCAAACCCCAAACATCATTGACGATGTGCGCACCAGCCTTGCAAGCCGCTGCTGCAACCTTGGCCTTATAGGTATCGATGGAAATCAGAACCGGCAGCTCTTTGATGAGATCCAGCACCGGCAGAACCCGCTCCAGCTCATCCAGCTCCTCAACCACAGTCGCGCCGGGCCGCGTGCTTTCGCCGCCAACATCGATGATATCCGCCCCTTCGGCGATCATCTCAATCGCATGCGCAAGCGCTGCAGCGGGCGCATCAAACTGCCCACCATCAGAAAAGCTATCCGGGGTCACGTTCAAGATGCCCATGACAAGCGGCCGCTGAGAGCTTTCCAGCACTCGATGATCAAACTCTGCCATAAGGGTCCCTCCCACTTTCTGGTCCCTCATAGCCTCCCACTGCGTACGTTTCCAGCAAAAATCGAGAGATCCGAGAACAGTTCACCATCCTCAGACCAATCGTTAGTCAGCAAAAGCAAAGAGTGATCGGTCCCCCACCACTCAGCTCAGTGCTCTTTACAGGACTTCCCGCCCGTAATAGGTGATCACCGGCGCATCCTGCATGAAGGAGAGCAACTGGCTCATGACGCCATTTTCTGAGATGAACTGAATGTAGGCTTGGTGATGCTCTTGAGATAGCCATTCTTCAAAGAGCATCAAATCCTGCTGCTCAGCATTATAAAAAACTCCAACACTCAGAGCGCCGGCAAACCCGCGTACATTGGGAAGGTTGGCCTGCAGAAATTGCTGCAGCTCCGCATAGCGTGCCTCTTTAACCTTCATTTGCAATGTAACAGTGATAGACATGTTTTTCTCCTTTAAAAACAAGGAGAAATTATCCATTCATCTCATTCGCCTATACGCCCAAAACACCAAAAATGCCGTTTTCAGCTCACGAATTATCCAGCAAAACTATCTTGGTAAGTCAGCCGCGCCTGCTTCGGCGTCTCATCATATCGCCCTTTGAAGGCTTTGATGAAATGAGAGGTGCTCGCAAAGCCAATCTGCATCGCAATCTCTGTCACGCTAAGCTTACCCTCAAAAACAAGCTCCCGCGCCTTTTCTAAACGAGTATCCAACAGCCACTTGCTCGGCGTCACACCATTGAGCCGCTTGAAGTCTCGGTTAAAGCTGGAAACTGAACGTCCCGATAGCTTGGCAAAGTCTTTCACTGAAAGATTGTAGGCGTTCCCGTTCCGCATCAGATGCTTGATGTTGCGACGTTTCCCGGCAGCGCTTGCCCCGACCAAAAAACTGAGCAACCGTTGCTCATGCCCCAGCAAATCCACCAGATACAGCAGTTCAAGCAGCTTCATGCGCACCAGATCCGAAGGTGCCTTATTGAGATCTTTATAGATAGATTTCAGGCCAGCCACGTATTCGCTTATGGAAGCATTAGCCTCAACTTTGAACGGCTGGTGCGCTGCTGCCTTATCACCTTCGGCAACGCGCTTGCGCCTCAGGAACTCTGAAATAACAGCAGTATCAAAGAAAAAGAGGACAGCCTCCAAAGGCCCGTCTTCATTGGTGAAGTCCGAAATCATATGAAGATCGCGGCCCATGAAGAGCATCTCACCATCATGCAAAATGAACTCATCATGTTCAGCTGAAGAAAAACTCTCCCGCCCTGAGATCACGAAAGCCAGGCAAGGTGTGCTCGTAAAGAACTCGATATCCCGCATGTCCTCGCGGATAAACTTATGAAAAACAGAGGCCTTCCCGTCCGACATGATCAAACGCGCATCGGCCATATCATGAAGCGATTCCGGAATGAGCAAAGTGTTGGCCGAGCAATATTCGGCAATCAGCTGGTTCATAATCATCTCATAAATTCAACCCGTTACGAACTGACAGGCTCTTCCACGCCTCGTTTCTTAACCGGCAAAATCAGCAAGAACAACGCAATGAACGCCATCCCCGGCATAACAACGCCAAGCGCAGTCACAGGATCAGGCACCACAACAGCCGTGACAAGGCTGCCAAAGAACCCGCCCGCCATCTGTATGAAACCCATCAGAGCGGAAGCAGCACCCGCAATCTCAGGAAACGGCTCCATCCCCCGCATGGAAAGCGCAGGCATCGCCATGGACGCCCCAAAAGCAAACACCCCGATTGGGATCATGATGCTCAGAAAGCTCAGATACTCAAGCTGAGTGACAACAAACAACGCCAGACCACCCAATCCGCAACAGATCAAGGCAGGCGCAAGCAGCGCTTCTGTGCTGAACCGCCGAAGCAATAGCCGTGTCACCACTCCGCCCATGAAGAATGAGCCAGACTGCAACACCATCCCCATGCCAAACTGCAAAGGCGTCAGGCCAATCCGCTCAATCAAAACAAACGGCAGCACCGTGGAGAGCGTATAAATCACCCCGATCGTGAACCCGAGGATTAGCGAGGGCTGCATAAACTCAAAAGAGCGCAGCAGCCTCCAATAAGACGCAAGGATCTGCTTCGGCCGAATAAGGCGGGCATCCCGATAGGCGTTCGTCTCCGGCAAAATAGTCAGCGTCAGCAACAGGATGAAACCGGCATACGCCACCATCAAAACAAAGATTGCCTGCCACCCAAACGCACTCAGCGTCAAAGCGCCGATGGTGGGCGAGATCGCTGGCCCGATGCCCAACATCACCGCCAGCAGGTTCATAATCCGCGCCCCAGCCTCACCGGAAAACTGATCCCGAACAATCGCCCGTGCCACAGCAATCCCGCTGGATGCACCAATCCCCTGAATCAACCGCCCCAGCAACAGCATCTCAATGTTAGGAGCCAACCAGGCGAGAAGACTGCCCAGCAGATAGCAACTGAAGAACCCGAGAATAATAGGCCGACGCCCAAACGCATCCGAGAGCGGCCCGCAGAGCAATTGAGCGAGCGTAAAGCCAGCGAAGTAAACCGTGAGTGTGAGCTTGGCGACGGCTTCCGTTGTTCCAAACACCTCAGCCAGCGTTGGCAAGGCAGGCGTGTAAAGCGCCATGGAAAGCGGACCGATTGTAACCAGCAATGCCCCGAAAACCGCAGTCCGTCCTGCAGAGAGCTGCAGCTCTGTGGGTGTACCCGTTGCCTTTTTCATTCCCGAACCCCAAGGCAAGGCACGTTGCTAACCCGAATGCGCTTCACCAGTTTTCTTGAAAATCACGTGTTGAGCGGCAACTCTAGGGAAATTGCTTAGAACGCACAACGAAAAACAGGTGCCCGATCATCCACCGGACACCTGTTCAAAATCAAAGAGCCATGACGCCAAGCCTTAGCCCACAACGCGAAACTTCGCTGCTTCCTGCGTTGGAGAGCTGCCGAAGAAGCGCTTGAACTCACGGCTGAACTGAGACGGGCTTGCATAGCCAACCCGGTAAGCAGCCTGACTGGCACTCATGTTCTGGCTCAGCATCATGGAGCGTGCCTTATGCAGGCGGATCGACTTCACATACTGCAGCGGAGACAGGCCAGTTGCGCCCTTAAAGCCGGCATGGAAAGCAGAAATGCTCATGCATGCCATCTTCGCCATTTGGTCCACGCTCAGATTTGTTGAGAAATCTTCGTGCAACACTTGAAGAACTCGCGCAATGCCCTGGGACTTCTCACTGTTCTGGAAAAGCACACGCAGGCTCGCACCGTACTCGGACTTGAGCACGTGATACAAAAACTCTCGATAATATCCATCAGCGAGAATTTTCGTTTGTTCTTCGCTATTTAGCGTCTGCATCAGACGACATACGGAAAACAACGCTTCTTCAGAAAGGTGCGCTGGACGACCAAGCATTTCGCCATACTCAAACTCGAGTGGCTCTTGCTCAATCAGCAGCATCAGTTCTGCCAATACGTTGATATCAATCGCTAAATTGACCGCGTAGAGAGGTTTCTCCGGCGAAGCTTCGACGATCTCGATCTCAAGTGGAATCGGAGACACAAGTGCCGCATAGCTCTGCTGGGAATAAAGGAAACTCTGGCTACCCAAATGGCCTCTGACCAGACCCTGAAAAACGATACGAATGCTTGGTGAATACATAACAGCGCGAGGCTTTGTCGCGGTTGTCATGCGAATCACTTCTACACATTCATGTCTGGTTGCACTCACGCCCTCGCTTGGGGCGAGAGGGGCAAACCATTCTTCTAACCACTGTTGGGTTGCAAATTGCATTGGTTTTCCAACAACTTTTGGGATTACGCGCACAGGGGGTATTCTATTGTCTTATAATCACCCACCACGAATAAGTTGGTGTAAATATTGGGGATTGCAATACCCAATATTGCGATATTGAATGGTATTAGATTGCCATATTCCTTTTTGTAGTCAAGCGACTGTCTACTGATGGTCCCGACCCATAATTTATTAGTTAGCCGAAGGTCTAAATTAAAGGAGCACTGCTTGCTTTTACCTGAACTGTCTAACCTTGAACAACAGAAACAGGAGCTTCAAGCAAGCTTTCGCGAACGTGGATACGCATTTCACCACCAAATTGACACGCCCGGACGGATCTGGAGAAATCTGTTTGCGGAGGCAGAAGAGATTTTCGTCGCCCTGACACCTGGCATGTCTATAGGGATCAATGGTCAGTTTATCAATTTAGAGCCCTTCGAAGAATTCTATATTCCTGCAGGCAAGAGCTTCGATATCGTAGGCCGTTGCCCGGATGAGTGCCAATGGATGCACGCGTATGACCTTGCTGAGATCGATGTGCGCTCAAGATTGGTGAGAAAATCCGGCCTGCTTTCTATCGACGATTACAACTTCCTCAATGAAGAGTAAGTGATCTGGCACACTTTTGCGCCGAAAGCCGCAATAAACCTCATTTTTTGATGCCTCGGTGAGAACTTGTCAGCTTATCGGAAGCTGAATTGCGTTCTTTTTCCGGCAAAATCTATCGAACCAGCCAATCTGACCTAGAAAAAAGCGTGCTCGACTAAATACTTAGCAGTTTTTTGGCGAGATGGTTTGAAATGACACAAAAATAGGATAGAAGAGCGCATCTTTCATTAGAGAAAAACCAGATTGAAGGAATGGCGTGGATCGGGCACCTCATGATCCTCCCACACGCCGCGACTTCCTATGGCCAGACGGAGCCTCCATGAAACTTCGCAATATTGCGATCATCGCCCACGTTGACCACGGCAAGACAACCCTGATCGACGTCCTGTTGAAGCAGTCCGGCGTCTTCCGCGACAACCAGCGCACCGAAGAACGCATGATGGACTCCAACGATATCGAGCGTGAGCGCGGCATCACCATTCTGGCGAAGAACACTTCGCTTGTATGGAAAGACACCCGCATCAACATCGTTGACACCCCAGGCCACGCCGACTTCGGCGGTGAAGTTGAGCGTATCCTTCACATGGTTGACGGTGTTGTCCTGCTCGTTGACGCAGCTGAAGGCCCAATGCCGCAGACCAAGTTCGTACTTGGTAAAGCACTGAAGCTTGGCCTCAAGCCAATCGTCGCGATCAACAAGATCGACAAGCCTGAGCAGCGTGCTGACGAAGTGCTGGACGAAGTGTTCGACCTCTTCGCATCTCTGGATGCAAACGAAGAGCAGCTCGACTTCCCAGTCGTCTACGGTTCTGCAAAGCAGGAATGGATGTCACTTGAACCAGCAGGTCCTCAGGACTCCATGGCTCCACTGTTCGATATGATCCTCGACAAAGTGTCCGAGCCACAGGCTGAAGAAGGTGAATTCCGCCTCCTGGCAACCACCATCGAATCCGATCCGTTCCTCGGTCGCATCCTCACAGGCCGCATCGCTTCCGGCGTTGCGAAACCAAACATGGCTGTTAAAGCCCTGTCCCGTGATGGCAAGCTGATCGAAACCGGTCGTATTTCCAAGGTTCTCGCATTCCGTGGCCTTGAGCGTCAGGCAATTGACGAAGGTGAAGCAGGCGACATCGTTTCCGTAGCAGGCCTCACAAAGGCAACTGTTGCTGACACCATTGTTGACCCGCAGGTCACTGAGCCAATTCAGGCACAGCCAATCGATCCGCCAACCCTGTCCATGATGTTCCGCGTGAACGATGGTCCTCTGGCTGGCACCGAAGGCTCCAAGGTTCAGTCCCGCGTTATCCGCGAGCGTCTGCTGAAGGAAGCTGAAGGTAACGTTGCACTGCGCGTTGAAGAAACCGACGAACCAGATGCATTCATCGTTTCTGGCCGCGGCGAACTTCTGCTCGCGATCCTGATCGAAAACATGCGCCGTGAAGGCTTCGAGCTTTGCGTTGGTCGTCCGCGCGTTGTTTATCAGGAAGACGAAGCAGGCAACCGCCTTGAGCCAATCGAAGAAGTTATCATCGACGTTGATGACGAGTTCTCCGGTGCTGTTGTTCAGAAGCTGACCGAGCGCAAAGCAGAACTGCTTGAAATGCGTCCGTCCGGCGGTGGTCGTACACGTCTCGTGTTCAACGCACCAACCCGTGGCCTCATCGGTTATCAGGCAGAACTGATGTCTGACACCCGTGGTTCAGCAATCTTCAACCGCGTATTCCACGAATACGCACCGTACAAAGGTCAGATCCAGGGTCGCCACACCGGCGTTCTGCTGTCCAACGGTCAGGGCGAAGCAGTTGCATACGCACTGTTCAACCTGGAAGATCGCGGTCCAATGATGATCGATCCGGGCACCAAGGTGTATCAGGGCATGATCGTAGGTGAGCACACCCGCGGCAACGACCTTGAAGTGAACGTTCTGAAGGGCAAGCAGCTCACCAACATCCGTTCTGCTGGTAAGGACGATGCGGTTAAGCTGACCACCCCAATGAAGCTGAGCCTTGAAGGCGCGCTCTCTTACATCTCAGAGGATGAGCTGGTGGAAGTTACTCCAGAATCCATCCGTCTGCGTAAAGCGCTGCTCTGCCCGCATGAGCGCAAACGCGCTGAGCGTGCTGCAAAAGCAAGCTAATCAGCTCACACTTAGAATTCCAAAGGGAGGGCCTAGGCTCTCCCTTTTTGTTGAGCTTCAAAGGCTCACTCAGCTGGCTCAACAGCTTTGGCAGCCGGATCTCCCTCACCGCTCTGCAACCCGTCTTCCTGCGCCTTCAAACGCTCCTGTTTTCGCTTCCAGTTCGCTTTTGCCTTCTTCGTAGTCATGCGAGACCCATCCGGTGTCCAGCCCGGCGTGCGGAACATGTAGCCATAAACATCTTTCAATGAGCGCGCGGTCTTCAGGTCCTTCACCATCGCAATCCATTCGTGAAACGCAACGATTAGCAGGTTGTTGGTTTCAAGGTTCTTGCCGATCCCATATCGCGGCGGGTCTTCAGCAACTTCCGGGCTGAACGTGCCAAACATCCGGTCCCAGATGATCAACGTCCCTGCGTAATTAGAGTCCAAATATCGCGGGTTCGTTGCATGATGCACGCGGTGATGGCTAGGCGTGTTGAAGATCCATTCCAACGGCCCCATGCGATCCACCAGTTCCGTATGAATCCAGAACTGATAAAGCAGGTTCCACGCTGCAACGAAGAAGATCATCTCCGGCGGAAACCCAAACAACGCAATCGGCAGGCCAAAGATGAAGGTAAGCGCGATGGTCCCCGTCCATGTCTGCCGTAAAGCAGTCGAGAGATTGTAACGCTGCGAAGAATGGTGGTTCACGTGGCTCGCCCAGAACCAGCGATACTCATGCCCAAACCGGTGCTGCCAATAATAGGCGAGATCATAAAGCACAAAGCAGATCAGGATCGTCCACCAGTTGACCGGCACGTTTTCGATAAGGCGATGACTATAAACCCAGCTATGCGCCGCATAAGAAACAGCCGCTCCAAACACGATCTTTACGACAAGGCTCCCAATCCCCATCGCCAGACTGAAAAACGTGTCTTTGACGTCATACCCATCAATGCCGCGCAGCTTCAAAGCCACGCCTTCGGCAATCATCAGAATAATAAAAAACGGCACCGCATACGAAATCGGATCAAAAAACTCCATTGAGATGGCCCTCCCCAACCAAACTCAATTGCCCGCAGCACTCCCAACACACACGAGCAACTTACCTTAACGGTAACATACTCCTGTATGTGTCATCAAACCCCGGCTAACGATCCCATAAAACGCCCAGAACACGCCCTTTGCAGCCCCTCTTCAAAAAACTTATTCCCCTCGCTCAAAACCTCCTTAAGCTTGTCCATGTGCCCACGCATTCGGGCAGGAGTGGACCGTCCGCTCCGTGGCGTGGGCGGGGTTGGGCTACCGGCATGAGGTAACGTATCGTGTCGGGAGGTCCGGTGAAGCGCCATACCCTATTGAGACCACAGTGGTAGTAGGGAGCTTGGGGTCGTTCCGGAGGGCGTCCGGTGGTGATAGGAAACTGTCAAAGGCATGGAAGCGCATCTGTGATGCGCAAACGTGCCTGTCGCGTCTGTCCGAGAGGGAGCCCGCGTGTTCATGAGAAAAGGCCCGGGCGAGGCGAACAGCCAATGCCGAAGAAACATTTCTAACAAGTAGCGCAGGCAGAGCCTGTTCGCCTTGCTCCACCCGTTCACACGGGAACCTTTAGCGCCAACACCGCATGGAAAACCACGCGGTGCTAAAACTACTTGGTGTCGCTCACTGGCTCTTCAGGATAGCTCTGGAAGCCATCTGCATTTTGCGTCACAGGCACAATCACCCCACAGGCAATCCGTCCACCTGCATCACCCGTTGGCTGACTGTGATAGTCATCAGGGTCCGCATGCACAATCAGCGCCCTACCCGGCCCGCCAATCAGGCTGTCCGGATCATCAGGCGCAAGGTCGAGCCTCTCCGTAAAGTACTCCACCACCAGCTTCCCGTTCTCCGGCACATGCAAGTTCGGCAAATCACCCGCATGCGGTCCACCGGCAACGCCAACGCCATGTTCATTTCCTTCTGGCGCAAAGTGTCCGCCAGCAGCTGAGAAGGTTGGCTCACAAAGACCGGTCTCATGCACATGGAAGCCATGCACCCCAGTAGGAAGCTCATCAAACGAAGCAGTGATATGAAGAAGGCCGCTCGGTGTTTCATTCAAAACCACCCGGCCAACCTGCTTGCCATCTACGTCTTTCATAACAGCAACAGCAGTGGGACCAGCGGGAACCTGATCCTCTTTCGAAGCCATCGCAGCAAAACTTGCAACAGCAAAACCAGCAGCAACAACGGCTGCCAATCCATTCAGTTTCATCAGATGAAAACTCCTGAAAGCGCTTTATTCACGCTCAGAGTATTCAGCACAGGGGCCACCTCAAAATCACTCTTGAAACCTCGGTAAACCAACACCGCCTGCCCTGATGAGAAGTTGATTGGTCTTGGTTACAACTCCAAAAGAAAACCCGGATCAGAAGCACTCCGACCCGGGTTGAATTCTCATCGATCTGGCAAAGTTTACTCTGCTGGCTCGCCCTGCTCGTTCTCACGGCCAAAGTTCGGCGCCGCAGATTCCTGACCAGCTTCAACAAGCTGATGGCGAATGCCTTTGGTGCGGGTGAACAGCTTGAACAGCGCATCCCCGTCACTCCAGCGGATCGCACGTTGCAACGCAGATAAGTCTTCGGAGAAGCGGGAAAGCATCTCCAGAATGGCCTCTTTGTTGTTCAGGCAAACATCACGCCACATGGTCGGATCAGAAGATGCCAGACGGGTGAAGTCACGGAAACCAGAAGCGGAGTACTTGATCACCTCAGACTTGGTCACAGTCTCCAGATCATCTGCCGTTCCAACAATGTTGTACGCGATGATGTGCGGAAGGTGAGACACAACAGCCAGCACCAGATCATGGTGCTCAGCATCCATTGTCTCAACCTGAGAGCCACACGCTTCCCAGAACGCAGTCAGGCGCTCAGTAGCACCCTGATCAGAGTTCGGCACAGGCGTCAGAATGCACCAGCGGTTCTCAAAGAGAGAGGCAAAGCCCGCATCAGGACCGGAGTATTCGGTACCTGCAATCGGGTGGCCCGGAACAAAATGCACACTGTCTGGCAGATGCGGCTGCATCGCAGAAATAACGGAGGCCTTAACAGAACCCACATCCGTCACGATCGCACCATCAGCCAGATGCGGCGCAATGGTTTTAGCAACGGCTCCACATGCACCAACCGGCACACAAACGATGACAAGGTCTGCCCCTTTTACGGCTTCTGCTGCGTCCAGATAATATCGGTCCCCAAGCTTCAACTCTTCCGCACGCTTCAGAGTAACTTCTGAGCGCGTGGATACAACAATTTCACCCGCCAGCTTTTCGCGGCGCATGACATGCGAAAGAGAGGAGCCGATCAGACCGATACCAATCAGTGCGACCCGGCCAAACAAGGGTTCAGACATGGAGACCTTCTATTAGAACTACTTCAGAAATTCAGTGAGAGCAGCAACAACATCCTTGTTCGCTTCCTCACTGCCGATTGACATGCGTAGCGCATTATCAAATCCATAGGCTTTCACTTGCCGCAACACACACCCGCGTTCCAGCAGGAAGGCATCAGCATCGACAGCCCGTTTGCCCTGTTCTTCAGGGAAATGGATCAAAATGAAATTGCCGACACTTGGCGTTACGTCAAGACCTAGTTTGGTCAGTTCGTTAACTACCCACGGCAACCATTCGTTATTGTGGCTAACTGCCTGCTCAATGAAAGCCTGGTCCCGCACAGCAGCAGCACCAGCTGCAATCGCAGCAGCATTCATGTTGAAAGGACCACGAATACGGTTCAGTGCATCAATAATGTGCTCAGGACCATATGCCCAGCCAACACGTAGCGCTGGCAAACCGTAAGCCTTGGAGAACGTCCGTGTCATCACCACGTTCTCGGAGTTTGCAACCAGCTCAATACCGGACTGGTAATCGTTACGACGAACATACTCAGCATACGCTGCATCAAGAACCAGAATGCAGTCCTTTGGCAGTCCGGCATGCAAGCGCTTCACTTCGTCAAACGGAATGTAAGTGCCCGTCGGGTTGTTCGGGTTCGCCACAAAGACCATTTTGGTCTTCTCAGTCACGCGCTCCAAAATAGCGTCCACATCAGTGGTCAGGTCTTTTTCTGGCGCAATAACAGGCGTTGCACCCGCAGCGTGGATCGCAATCTTATAAACAAGGAAGCCATGCGTGGTATAAATAGCTTCATCACCTTCGCCCAGATAAGCATAGGCCAGCAGGCTCAGCACTTCATCAGAACCACAGCCGCAAATGATGTGATCTGGGTTCAGGCCATAGACCTCACCAATCGCAGTGCGCAGCTCGCCGGCACTGCCATCAGGGTAATACTGAAGCTCAGAGATGGTGCGATACGCTTCCAATGCTTTCGGGCTCGCACCTAAAGGAGATTCATTGGAGGAGAGCTTATGCAGTTTATGCCCACCGTTTGCCTTCGCCTTACCGGGTACATACGGATCAATCGCCAACACACCAGCACGAGGGACAGGGCGTACTACCTGCTCTTCCATCAACTCATTCCTTCATTCAAAAAACACGCAATTTAACGGACTGCGTCTGCTTCACTATCAAATTCATCATCTAGGTCAAGCGGCGCGGGGTATCCACCGACATATCTAAGTTTATCCGGCGTCGCCTCAGCAGTTTCAAAGAAAGTCGCCAGCTCTTGCTCGGATATATTCCCCGGAACAGCTAATAGCGCATCTACGCCCTCAAAACTGCGATAAAAACTCAACACTTCTATACCTTTGTGCATCAATGAGCCCGGTATAGCCCCGGTCCAACGCACATCGTAAACGCAGATATCCGGCTTCTCCGTTTCAGCGGTCTGCGCAGCAACAACAACAGCTGGCAAATCTGCCGGACGATCCTGAACCACCAGAAACGGGAGCCGCGCAATAATCGATGGACCGCTTGAACCGTCCTCACGCAATCCCAGACCACGCCACCAGGGCGTTTCCGCACGCTCATCCAGCGCAATTACGCCAAGATCGACCTGTGAATAATCAACCTCAGCAAGCACAGCAGAAGGATCGATCTCGCGCCGCTGCTCAACCGCATATCCAAAATAGAACCGCGCCAGCTCACTCATGGCGACTCGATCTGCACTTCCATCAAGATGAACACGATAAGTTGTCTGGGCTTTGGTCAGCGAAGAGATTATCTCACGCCAGATATGTTCCAATGACATAATTGGCAGAACACCCCGGTGGTTCTCAACCAGCCGCCGCATAATGTCTGCTTCACGAGACGGACGAAAAACAGCATGCATAGAACCTTGTTCAGCTTTTGCCGCAACAATATGCTCAATCAGATCCGCCCGTTCCATGAGCAGGGCATGGAGTTTGTCATCAACTTCATCCAGTTTATCGCGGACTTGAGACAAGCTCATTTTAGTATCCGTAACTGATGAAGACCCAGACATTGCACTAACCCACTCGAATTATTGAACAGAACCTATGTAAATTCATAGGAAACAACGCGGATGAAAGCAAAAGAAAACGTTGACACACTGCCAATAGACACCTAGCAAAAACTCTCTTGCAATCCCTTAGAGGAACACCCAATTCGCTTTCACGTACCTTGGAAGAAAACATGACTGAGACTGCCAGCGCACAGCCGGAGAAAACTCCGATTACCTCGCCCTCAACACAAGCCAGTGTTGCAGCGGAGCAGATGGATATGCCTGCCAGCAAGCTCATGCGATTTGGACCTGAAAACCCTCTTCGGCTGGATGAAGGCACAGAACTTGCGCCTTGGCAGATCGCCTACGAAACGTATGGCGAGCTCAATGAAGACAAAACCAACGCCATCCTCGTCTGCCACGCTCTCACCGGCGACCAGTACGTTGCCTCCGAAAACCCGGTAACAGGCAAGCCCGGCTGGTGGTCTATGATGGTTGGTCCGGGCCAACCAGTAGACACCGACAAGTACTTCGTCATTTGCGCGAACGTGCTCGGAGGCTGCCTCGGCACCACAGGCCCTGCATGTACCAATCCGGAAACTGATGAAGTCTACGGGCTGGACCTTCCCGTCGTCACAATCGGTGACATGGTGCGCTCTCAGGCAAAACTGGTTGAAGCACTCGGCATTGAAACCCTGTTTGCAGTGGTCGGCGGCTCCATGGGTGGCATGCAGGTGCTACAATGGGCGTCCGCTTATCCGGAAAAGGTGTTCGCAGCTGTTCCAATTGCAACTGGCCCACGCCATTCCAGTCAGAACATCGCTTTCCACGAAGTCGGTCGTCAGGCTGTGATGGCAGATCCGGACTGGTGCCACGGTCAGTACGCCAAAGAAGGCAAACGTCCTTTGAAGGGCCTGTCCGTTGCCCGCATGGCAGCGCACATCACCTACATGTCTGACGAAAGCCTGCACAACAAGTTTGGCCGCAATCTGCAAGACCGCTCTGCCATCACCTTTGGCTTTGATGCGGACTTCCAGATCGAGAGCTATCTGCGTCACCAAGGTATGACTTTCGTGGACCGCTTCGATGCAAACTCATACCTCTATGTGACCCGCGCGATGGACTACTTCGATCTAGCAGCAGCACATGGCGGCAAGCTGGCCAATGCATTCTTGCACAGCGACACCCGTTTCTGCGTCATGTCCTTCACCACCGACTGGCTTTTCCCAACCTCGGAAAGCAAGGATATTGTACGCGCCCTCAACGCAGCCGGAGCAAACGTCTCCTTCGTCGAGATCGAGAGTTCTCGCGGACACGATGCATTCCTTCTTGATGAACCTGAATTGTTCAAAACAATGCGTGGCTTCCTGACTGGAGCTGCCAAAGCCAGAGGCATCCCTGCCCCCGGCAATGGTGATTGACCGAAGTCTTGAACAACCAGCTTCATCAGAAAGCAGATCTATTATGACAAAACTTGATTTGAGCGATGTGCGCGGCGACCACCGAATTCTCTGCGATTTTGTAGCACCGGGCTCTCGCGTACTGGATATCGGCTGCGGTACAGGAGAGCTGTTGGAACTCCTGATCGACACCCGCGGCGTCGATGGACGAGGCTTCGACACCTCGCAAAAGGGCGTGAACCAAGCAGTAGCACGCGGCCTTTCAGTTGTTCAGGGCGATGCAGACAACGACCTTGCAGCCTACCCGGACGACGCGTTTGATTATGCGATCCTGAGCCACACGCTACAGGCCACCATGGATCCGAAACAGGTTCTTGAACAGCTTCTGCGTATCGGCAAGAAAGTCGTCGTATCGTTCCCGAACTTCGGCCACTGGCGCAACCGTATGCAGTTGCTCTTCAAAGGCAGAATGCCGGTGACCGACTACCTACCGTATCAGTGGTACGACACCCCAAACATCCACTTCTGCACCATCCGAGACTTCGTGGCACTTTCAGAAGAAGTCCACGCAAAAGTCATCAAGGCAGAGGCACTGGACGCTAGAGGCAAGCGAATAGCCTTCAACGCGCCATGGTGGGTCTGGAACCTGATCGGCGATCAGGCTGTCTTCCTGCTTGAACGGAAATAATTGAGTTCAGCTTTCGCCTTCACTGGCGAAAGCTTCTTTCTGCTGGCGCTGATGACCATTCATCGCCTGAGCCCCAGCCGTCTTGCCGTTTGGCAGAAACACCGGACGCAGGACCCGTGTCACATGGCTCGCTTTGAGCGGAATACCACGATAAATCTGTTTCTCAGCTTCTGTGACTAAAAGCCCCGCAAACGCAGGCCAGGCCACAGCACCTAATCGCTCAAAGCTGCGCGCATTCTTCAGCACCAGCTTTGAGTTCGTCGGGGGAACGAACAGAGCTTCCTCCCGCGAAACGACCGAAAGATGATGATTACTCAGGAAGTTATCCAGCTGAGGCCGTGAGTAAGGCCGTCCATAACCAAACGGAGAAACCTCAGACCGTGCCCACGCCCCACGGCGGTTAGGCACAATCACAATCACCCGACCACCGGGAGATAAAACCCGATAGACCTCATCCAGCAACGCTCCCGGCTGCCCTGCCATCTCAAGCGAGTGCACAAGCAAAATGCGGTCAATGCAGGAATCCGGAAACGGCAACTGCCCATCTTCCATCAGGAAGGCCTTGTTCGGCACTTCCACTTCCCGCGGCCACTTCACCACACCTTGCGCAGCGGGCATACCGGCAAAGACACGATTGGTCTTTTTTAGATAAGGCCGCAGATAAGGAGCTGCATAACCAATCCCCAGCAAGCTCTGGCCACGCATTTCCGGCCACAGCATTTTCACGCGGCTTCCCACCAACACCCGGAGCATTCGTCCGAGTGGCAGATCGTAGAACTCTTTTAAGTGAGTAACATCAAGATACAACTGGTTCTCCGCGCGTTGCCTACTCTTATCATGGGGTGCCAAAGGCCCGGACGCAACGCTTCTTCAAGATGATTTGCAAGCTTAAATCAACCACTCCCAGAGTTTTGTGAGTTTGCAGTTGAATTTGACAGCGTGTCCTCCCATGATCCCACTAGGATTTATTGTGCGCTTGGGAGCTGGTTGATGATTGAAGTTGAAGTTCGGCAGTTTGTTTGTCTGAAAGATAATTTCGGCGTTCTCGTCCACCACCCAGACAGCGGCTGCACAGTTGCGATCGACGTTCCCGAAGCAGCGCCCTACTTACAGGTTCTTGAAGAAACCGGCTGGAACCTAACCGACATCCTGATCACCCACCACCACTGGGATCACGTCGGCGGCCTTGCCGAACTCGTTGAAAAAACCGGAGCCAAGGTCACCGGACCGGAGCGCTCTCGCCAACACATCACCACCATGACCCGTTTCGTGGAAGACGGTGATGACATCCTCATCGGTCCAATCGCCGTCAAAGCTATCGGCACACCGGGCCATACACTTGATCATATCTCCTGGTGGTTCCAGGAAGCAGGCATCGCCCACACCGGCGACACCCTCTTCGCCCTCGGCTGTGGTCGTGTATTTGAAGGGGATGCAGAAATGATGTGGGCCTCCCTCAGCCATCTGGCCAACACGCTTCCACCAGAGACAACAATCTATTGCGGGCACGAATACACGCTCTCAAACGCCAAGTTCGCGCTGACAATTGATCCAAACAACCAAGCTCTGCAGGAACGCACCAAGCGCATCGAAGCCCTTCGCGAAGTCGGACGTCCAACCTTGCCAACCTCCATGGCTGCTGAGCTTTCAACCAACCCGTTCCTGCGCGTTCGCGATCCGGAAGTTCAGAAGAACCTCAACATGGTCAATGCAGAACCTGCTGACATCTTTGCCGAAATCCGCCGTCGCAAGGATAACTTCTGATGTCATTGGACCAAATTACGACAACAACAGCCGACGAGATCATCGCCGAACTGCAGATGAAAGAGCATCCGGAAGGTGGCTACTACACCGAAACCTTCCGCGATACAGAAGGCCCGAAAGGCCGCGGATACTCAACCGCGATTTACTATCTGCTCAAGAAGGGTCAGAAATCCCACTGGCACCGCATCGATGCAATCGAGACCTGGCACTACTACGGCGGCGCTCCTCTCAAGCTCTCCATCAGCACCACAGAAAGCGAGCAAACAGACATCATCCTCGGCATGGATGTGTTAAATGGCCAACGCCCTCAAGGCATTGTTCCACGTGAAGCATGGCAGTCTGCACAAAGCCTCGGCGAATGGACATTGGTCGGCTGCACCGTTGCCCCCGGCTTCTTGTTTGACGGCTTCGAACTCGCCCCACCCGACTGGAATCCTTGAGCCCAAATCATCGAATCGAGCCCGTTTCGCACGACTAAGCTTGACCAAAACTCAAAGAGAACCCCACACAAGTTTAGACAAAAGGCGCATAAGTCCTGCCGGGAAATCCTCGTAGATACAGGCACTTGTTGGTTAACAACGAAAGCCCGTTAAAATTTTCTGCGCATAAACTCTACGGTTTTTCCGCAGAAACAGTTGAGAGATAATGCAGTTTAGCAAGACCTTATACGCACCCAAAACGTGCAGATTTTGGAGTATCAGGACATACTACAAAGATCATTATCCTCGCGTTTTCAAAATCTTACCTACCTAACTGTTGAGCTGAGCAGTAGCTTTCACCCACAGCACTACTCAAGACACCTGTAAGTAGCTCAACTATCCCGATTAATAACTCATCACTCAATCCTGAATCACCACTTGCGTTGCGCGCTCTGCCCGGTAGATTGCCCAGCGTAGGCGCTTTTATGCGCCCGAACACACATTTGGAAACTAATCTATGGCCCAAGGCGACATCAAAAAAGTTGTGCTTGCCTATTCTGGCGGGCTCGACACCTCGATTATTCTCAAGTGGTTGCAGGCGGAATACGGCTGCGAAGTTGTAACTTTCACTGCTGACTTAGGTCAGGGTGAAGAGTTGGAGCCAGCACGACGAAAAGCTGAACTGCTTGGTATTCGAGAAATCTACATTGATGATCTCCGCGAAGAATTCATTCGGGACTTCGTTTTCCCGATGTTCCGGGCCAACGCAGTTTACGAAGGCGTTTACCTCCTCGGCACCTCTATCGCACGTCCGCTCATTTCCAAGCGTCTCATCGAGATCGCTGAAGAAACCGGCGCTGACGCAGTTGCACATGGCGCAACCGGTAAGGGCAACGACCAGGTACGCTTTGAGCTTGCTTGCTACGCACTGAACCCAGACATCAAGGTGATCGCACCTTGGCGTGACTGGACTCTGAAGTCCCGTACCGACCTGATCGAGTTCGCAGAACAGCATCAGATCCCGGTACCAAAGGACAAGCGCGGCGAAGCTCCATTCTCCGTTGACGCAAACATGCTGCATTCCTCTTCCGAAGGTAAAGTTCTGGAAGATCCGAATGAAGAAGCACCAGACTACGTCTTCCAGCGCACAGTTGATCCAATCAACGCGCCGGACGAAGTCACCGAGATCGAAATCGGCTTTGAAAAAGGCGATGCGTGCTCCATCAATGGCGTACACATGTCTCCGGCAACTCTGTTTGCCAAGCTGAACGACCTTGGCCGTGACAACGGCATCGGTCGTCTCGATCTGGTAGAAAACCGCTTCGTCGGCATGAAGTCTCGCGGCATCTACGAAACACCAGGCGGCACCATCCTCCTGTCAGCACACCGTGCGATGGAATCCATCACACTGGACCGTGACGCAGCTCACCTCAAAGACGAGTTGATGCCGCGCTACGCAAAGCTGATCTACAACGGCTTCTGGTTCTCACCTGAGCGCGAAATGCTTCAGGCGATGATCGACAAGTCTCAGGAGTTTGTTACCGGTACGGTTAAGCTGAAGCTCTACAAAGGCAACGTGATCGTTGTTGGTCGTGCGTCCCCTTACTCTCTCTACTCAGAAGAGCTGGTGACCTTCGAAGACGACCATGGCGCTTACGACCAGAAAGACGCTGCAGGCTTCATCCGCCTCAACGCTCTGCGTTTGCGTACGCTTGCAAAGCGTGACCAGATGAACAAAGCAAAAGAACTGACAGACGCCTGAAAGGGTAAAAGCTCTTAGGCTTTACGACAGGTTACCAACCCGCAGTGGAGACACTGCGGGTTTTCTGCATCTGCACAGATATAACTCATAAAAATCAGATAATTACTATAGATGCATCCTTTTTGCCGCTAACAGAATGACTCACCGTTCCTTAATTTTTTCATGGCTCAATTATCCTAGTATTCAACGCTAAGGATACTGGCAGTCATGGATAACGATAAGAACGAAGAACAAACCAATCCACTCGAAGATATCCTCCGCCACTTCAAACTGTATGATCAGGCACTTGATCTGAAAGGGAGCAAAGAGTTCAACGCTGCCGCAGACCATCTGCTGAAAAGGCTGGAGCAAGACTCTGGAGAGGTTTCAGAACAAGAACAAGAACTCTCTCTTTATGACACGCAGGCTGCAACATCTGAGAGTTTACCAGCCGATTATGTCTCAGCCTTATTTGATCAAAAAGCGGAGCTCTTTGACCTCAAGCTCATGGAGATCTTGAAGTACAGTGTCCCGCACAAAATACATCAGTCACTTCAGTCCAATAATCTTGGCCCTTTCAAACGCCTCCTCGATCTAGGCTGCGGAACCGGCCTCGCCGCAGAAGCCCTACAGGAGCAAGTTTCTTACAAAACGGGTGTCGATATATCGAAGGAAATGCTCAAGCTTGCACAAGACAAGCACATCTACGATGAGTATCACCTGAGTGAAATCAACGCGTTTCTCTATCAAAATCACGCGTATAAATGGGACATGGTCGTCGCGGCAGAGCTGTTTCCCTACTTCGGTGCACTTGAAGAAGTTTTTGAAGGTATCACACGCAACATAGAACAAGACGGTATCTTCATATTCTCCGCAGAAGCACAGCTGGACCAAAAAGAGGAAGCACCTGAATTTCGCATGAGTGATACCCATCGCTTCTCACATACAGAACATTACCTGCGCAATGTGCTGAAGCAATTTGGTTTCACGCCTGTTGAATTCAGTCAGATCAACTTGCGCAATGAACAAGAAACCCCTGTTCCCGGGTACTTCGTCATCGCTCGCTACAAACCAACATAATCCAAACAACGGGCGGGGCTCAGAGTCCCGCCATCAGCGTAATCAGCACCACCACCAGCATGAAGATTGTGGGATAGAACGTCAGCGCAAAACCCGTTCCACGCCATGGAGCGCCTTTTTCATAACTGGCGAAAAACAGAACACGTCCTAATGCAAAAAGCAATGCAGCCAGAAGCGGTACGGACATGGTAGAGCCCGGCATGATGGCCACCCAGGCTACATAGACAAACCCAGCCAGAACAGCCTGCTCCAATGTGTTTTGGAGGATGCTTTGCAGCATCTTGGCTTCCTCACTGCCATGGGTCAGCCCTCCGCCATCAATATCATCAGCATGATAAAACCGGCGCATTGCCAAGCGGCCAATAGAGATCATCAGCAACAAGGCCGGCGAGAGGATTGAGACGGCAGCGACCCACAGCCGCTCTGAGGCATTCCAGTCCACGGCAAAGCCAAATGGATTAAGAAGCGCACCGAACAACAGAACGATTGCAGTCACCAAAGCACCAACAATCATTCGCTGAAACACACCCCGCTGTTTTTCTGCAAAGTCCAATACAACCTCCATTCAGAGAACATAATAGGAACAAGCCCACAACTATCTGCTGCTAGTTGCTTGCGGCAAGGCGTTTGCTCTCCTAGCCTACGCACATCAGACGAAGCAGGAGAAGCTGATGACTATGGAAGCGCAGTTAGTTTTAAAAGTTGATAACATCGCTGCGCGCCGCTTGTTTCTGAGCAAACACGCCCTTCTGGAAACACCAACAGGCTCCTCAAAAGGCAGTGATCTCCTCAACCTCATTCATCGTATCGGCTTCGTGCAGGTGGACAGTATCAACACGGTTGAACGTGCCCACCATATGATCCTCTGGTCACGCCGCCAGAGCTATCGCCCCAAGCATCTGAAGAAGCTCCTTGAGACCGACAGAAGCCTCTTTGAGCACTGGACACACGACGCTTCAATCATTCCCACCGAGTTCTTCCCCTACTGGAACTACCGCTTCCAGAAGAGCGCAGAGAGCCTCCAGTCACGCTGGAAGGTCTGGCGCGGTGCGGAGTATCAGGAAAAGCTCAACCTCATTCTCCGCCATATCGAGGAAAACGGCCCTGCTGGCACCTCAGATGTCGGCAAGGATGAAAAGCGCAGCAAAGGCGGTTGGTGGGAGTGGAACCCATCCAAGACAGCCCTTGAGTACCTCTGGCGTACCGGACAGATCTCAGTTTCTCGCCGCGAAAACTTCCAGAAACTCTATGACCTGACCGAGCGCGTTATTCCTTCCCAGCATCGCACCTCCAAACCATCAAAAGCTGAAACCATCGAATGGGCCTGCAACTCTGCAATCGACCGCCTCGGGTTCGCAACGCCCAGCGAAATCGCCGCCTATTGGGACAAGCTCGACCTTGCCGACGTGAAAGCATGGTGCGAGCACGCCCGGCAACGGGGTGAGCTGATCTCCGTTGAAATTGAAGCAGCCAATGATGGCAAACCCAAACTCTGTCTGGCGCGCCCACAGATCGAAGACGAACTTGCCGCTCTAGATGCCCCTTCACAACGCGTACGCATCCTCAGCCCATTTGATCCGGCCCTGAGAGATCGCAAACGCGCTGAGTTCCTCTTTAACTTCAACTACCGCATTGAAATCTTCGTCCCAGAACCAAAGAGGCTCTACGGCTATTATGTCTTCCCGGTGATGGAGGGGGACAAACTGATTGGCCGGATCGATATGAAACGCGAGAAAGCTTCCAACGCACTTGCAGTAAAGCGCTTCTGGCCTGAAGTCGGCATGCGTATGGGCAAAGGCCGCCAGCAGCGGCTGGAGGCAGAGCTGGAACGCTGCGCCCTGTTTGCAGGCTGCTCAGACCTTCAGTATCTCAAAGCTTGGCAAGGATAGCCCGCTGGATGGCAGGGCTATCAGAAACACCAGCAAGCCCTAATACTGCTGTCAGGTTTCGCTTCTTCGTCAGCTTCATGAGAGCAAATGAGCCAACTCTCTCGAACTTTACTGCATGTTCTGTTCTGCCTGTTGGCAATGCCCACTTCCACAAGCGTGGCTCAGTCTCTTTCTGATCTGGACGACCGCTTCACCTTCAACCCACAAGGCAAGTACCAGCCGCGCCTCATCGGCCTGTTTGAGACAGATCGGAACAACACATCTGATGCAGCTGAAGTCATCACTCCCGTCTTTCAGGACAGTCAGGGCATAGCCTTCGCAGATGTCCGCATAGGCAACTCATCTGAAGCAGTTTATCTCCTCAGTGCTGGCGGTGGCCTGCGCCAACTCGTAAGCCCCAACCTGATCGGCAGCACCTACATCTTCATGAACTACAAGGAAGATTACAAACGCGGCCCGGAATCCGCGATCACCACAGGCATAGAGTTTCTCGCTCACGGCTATGAAGCCCGCTTCATCGCCCAGTTCCCAACAAGCAAGGTTCGCATTTTGGAGCCAAAGCCTGGCAGCTCAGAACAGCGAGAGAGCATTCCACTTCTCAATCTCTCAGGAGAAATCGGCTACGACCTGCCCGGGACCGAAGACTTAGGCTTTGGCCTTCGCATCTACGCAGGAGGCTTTTACAGAACGGCCAACAACGTAGAAGAGATTAGCGGCGCACAAGGACGTTTCGAAGTTTCTCGAGCTGGCTGGTTTGGAGTGCCCGGTCTGAAAACCACCTTTGTCGGACAAATCCGATATCACAGCGACATCAACTATCCCCTTGGCGTCTTTCAACTCCGCGTCGGCCTCCCTCTGGTGAAGTATTGGAAAGGGATCGCAGTCGATAACTACAACACTCTCAGCCCCGTTGAACGCCGCATGACAGAGCGCGTACGCCGCCCCCTCACCATTCACAATCTCACGCGTCCTATTCCCTAGAACCCTGCTGAAAATGAAGGCACTAGAGCTCAAACCACTCGAAGCGTTACCCCTCCCGGTTTCAGGGCATCACAGACACCCAGCATTAGTGTTAATCTTTTCAGATAGGATATCGCTTCCAGCTCATCCGGGGACAACCACATGAGGACTATTCCACTCACGCTCATTCCATTCCTGCTGTACAACGCAGTGGCTTTTCGATGGTTTGAAGATCTGGAGCCAGTGCTCGACCAAGGCTACAATGTTACGCCATGGGCGGCTGTCCTCATCAACATCCCACTCCCATCAGGCCTTGTGGTTCCGCTGGACGTAGCAACTGTCCTGCTCGCAGCTTCTCTTGTCCTACTCTTCATTGAGATCATCAAGGCAACTCGCACCAGCACGCTCTCTCTGGTCGATCACAGCTTATCCCTGCTCATCCTCGTGGCCTACCTCATCGAGTTCCTCTCCGTTCAGGAAGCCGCCACCCCACTCTTCCTCCTGCTCATGACCATCACGTTTCTGGATGTCATCGCAGGCTTCATCATCACCTTGTCCGGCGCACGAAGAGACGTGGTCGTCGCCTCAGGCAACAGCTGATACTCAAGCCCCTGACGGAATACCGAAGAGAACCACCAGGGCACATAACAAACCAGTTGCGCCCGTAAACCAGAACATTCCTACCCGGTTTCGCATCCCCTTCAGTTGCCAAAGCGCTGTCAGAGCCACACAGCACTGAAGCATATAGAACAACGCAAAGGCTCTGGAAGACAGAGTGATGATATGCAGGATATCAGTGCTCCAGATGAGGGTAACAGATACGAAAGTGATAAACGGATAGGCATGTCTTATCTTCACCCGCCTGTTGGTTACATCCTCCAACAAACCAGCTGAGCCAATGGAATCCGCAACAGAAGCCCCAAACTGGCTGGCAACTGCTCCCAGTGTCAGCAGCAACGGCAACACAATCGCCACATGCCCCACCAGCGTGATGATCCCCGATACGCTCTCATCATGCTTCAAAAGCGGAAACAGAACCGTCAGCAACGCGAAGAAGCAGAGGTAAATCACAGCGGAGTACAGCTGCGCATTCCTCATCGTCTCAGCACGCATCTTGGGTGAGTATTCATCACCGATGAACTTCGAGGTCTCAAACCCCTGCACCACAATCAGCAGACCCAGCATAATCTGAACCTTCTCCAGCCCAACAGCCTTCAGACCATCCCTCACTTCCCACTGCCCACTAAAAGCAAGCTCACCATTGTAAAACAGCAGCCCCACCAGCAAACCGAAGATCACCGTCAGGTTCAGCGAAACCGCATATTTCTCCACCCGCTCCACCAGATGCAAACCGCCGGAGAAGCCCACCAACCCGATGAAGACCGTCAGCACAGTTCCGATCCAGTTGGCTATCTCCCGATGTTCATACCCAAAACCCTTGAGCAGGAAGTTCCCAAGCAGCACAAGGTAGTAGGCAATCGAGATGAAATAGGCGAACGCCAGAGTTAGCTGTGAAAGCTTCTCCAGAGACGTGGTCAGTCGAATACGCCCTTCCTGTTGCTGCTGCTCCACAATCTGCTCGGTGTGCAGAATGTTGAACCGGATCACCGCTCCTACGCAATACGCCGCCAGAATGAGCCCACTTATGCCGATAATCGCCCAGTGTCCAATCTCCTTGGCGATAATCGGCACAGAGACCAAAAAACCACTCCCGATAATCGAAGCCAGCGGTGTGACGGTTGCCTGCCATTTTTCCGAGACCCGAACGCGATACGAGAACAGCACCAGCATTCCAAGCAGCATGACAACAAACACGACAACGGAGTTGAGCATGGTTCTCTCACAGGCAGAGGAGCAGCACCCAAAGCCTGAAAGCAAAAAAGGGCACCAATTCAGGCACCCTTTCTAAATTCAGAAGCAAAATTTGCTCTTAAGCGGTCTGTTAGCCCTTTAAGCTTTCCAGCGCACGAGCAACATCTTCCAGCAGATCATCTGGATCTTCCAGACCAACAGAAAGACGAAGCGTCTTGTCTGTGATGCCTAGCTCCAGACGCGCATCTTCTGCAACACTCTGGTGCGTTGTAGTCGCCGGATGGGTAATCAGGCTCTTCGCATCACCCAGGTTGTTGGAGAGGCTGACAATGTCCAGCGCGTTGGAGAACTTGAACGCAGCCTCCTTGCCGCCTGCCAGATCAAACGCCAGCATGGTGGACCCACCACGCATCTGCTTCGCCACAATATCTGCCTGCGGGTGATCCGCACGGCCCGGATAGATCAGGCGAGACACAGCAGAATGATCCGCAAGGAACTCCGCCAGTTTACCCGCAGTCGCAGTCTGACGCTCCACGCGCAGGGACAGCGTCTCCAGACCTTTCAGCAGAACCCATGCATTGAACGGGCTCATTGCAGGACCGGTATGCTTGAACGGGTCATGGAACTCTTCCACGATCCACTTCTCATCGGAAAGCACGATACCGCCCAGACATCGTCCCTGACCGTCAATGTGCTTGGTGGCAGAATAGATCACCACATCCGCACCCAACTCCAGCGGGCTCTGCCAAATAGCAGTTGCGAACACGTTGTCTACAATAAGCCGTCCACCCGCTTCGTGAATAATATCCGCCACAGCCGGAATATCGATCACTTCCAGTGTCGGGTTGGTTGGGCTCTCAAGAAACGCTGCTGTCGTGTTCGGACGAACCGCAGCTTTCCATTGCTCAATGTCGGTGCCATCAATCAGTGTGGATTCCACACCGTAGCGTGGCAGCAGCTTTTCGATGATGTAGCGGCAGGAGCCAAACAGCGCCTTTGGTGCAATCACGTGATCGCCCGCTTTCACGCAGGCCATGATCGCAGAATTAACAGCCGCCATACCGGAAGCAGTGCCGCGTGCGGCCTCAGCGCCTTCCAGCTCACACATTCGCTGCTCGAACATTCCAACAGTCGGGTTTGCATACCGGGAATAAATATAGCCCGGATTCTCGCCAAGAAAGCGTGCTTCTGCCGCTTCTGAGCTGTCGTAAACATACCCTTGTGTAAGGAAGATAGCTTCGGATGTTTCACCAAAGCTGGAGCGCGTTGTGCCTCCATGAACAAGCCGAGTTGCTGGCTTCCAGTTCTTTGCGTCTGTCATCGCTCATTCCTGCCCGAAGAGATATTGCTCTACCCCTTCATTTAAAAACCCCGGCGCGGGCCGAGGTCTATACAAGAACCCGACCCTTTAGCTACTTGTTTAACGTGGTTGCAAGCCGGTCGACCAAATCACCACGGAATAGGCAGCGGTTTTACCGCGAAAATTCCATAGGGTCAATCAATCAGCTCTGGTTGCAGACTTGGCGTAGGATCAAACTTACGTTAATCAGTGTCAGAACGATTTGAGTACGAGTGGGGCGGGACCAACAATGACAGGCATTCTTCCGGCAAAAGCGATTGAAGCTATGTTTGCCAACAATGCAATTAAAGCAGACAGAGCGCCTGACGGGGACCAGATTCAGCCAGCGAGCCTCGACCTGAGACTGGGCGCAAAAGCGTGGCGTGTCCGTGCCTCCTTCCTGCCCGGCCCGGATGCCAGGGTTGAAGAGAAGCTGGACAAGCTGATCCTGCACGAAATCGACCTCAGCAAAAGCGCCGTTCTGGAAACCAACTGCGTTTACATCGTCCAACTTCAGGAAGCTCTCAACCTGCCGGACGACCTGTCCGCCACAGCAAACCCGAAGAGCTCCACGGGCCGCATCGACGTTTTCACCCGTGTCATCACCGATCAGGGCAAAGCCTTCGACCGCGTTGAGGCTGGATACAACGGCCCACTCTACGCAGAGATTTCGCCAAAGACCTTCCCGGTTCTGGTCCGCGAAGGCTCTCGTTTGTGCCAGATCCGCTTCCGCAATGGCGGTGGCTTCATTCCGGATGAACACCTGCTGCACATCCACAAGGAGCACACCCTTGTCTCCGGCGGCAATGATGAGCACGCCATCAGCAACGGCGTTCAGGTCTCTATTGACCTGAAAGGCAACGGCAAAGACAGCCTCATCGGCTACCGCGCCAAACGCCACACCGGTGTGATCGACGTGGACCGCAAGGATGCTCAGGACCCGGCAGACTTCTGGGAGCCAATCTACAATCGCGGTGACGCAACCCTGATCCTTGATCCAAACGAGTTCTACATTCTCGTCTCGCAGGAAGCTGTTCACGTCCCGCCAAACTACGCCGCAGAGATGGTGCCGTTTGACCCGCTCGTCGGTGAGTTCCGCGTCCACTACGCAGGTTTCTTCGATCCCGGCTTCGGTCACTCCACCGTAGGCGGCACCGGCTCCCGCGCCGTTCTGGAAGTCCGCTCACATGACGTGCCGTTCATCGTCGAACATGGCCAGACCGTTGGCCGTCTCGTCTATGAACACATGCAGGAAGTGCCGGAAACCCTCTACGGCGAAGGCATCGGCTCCAACTATCAGGGTCAGGCTCTCAAGCTGTCCAAGCACTTCAGAGCGACACAGGCAGAAGAGGCATAAGATCCATGCCTCTCTTCACCGTAGAGCGCGAGTTTTATGCAGAGCTGGAGGAGAAGAAGTCTCGCTTCCTCGCCTTTCTGCTTCCGCATGCTGACTTTGCTGAGCGCCTCGCGCAGCTACGGGATGAGCACAAAAAAGCCAATCACCACGTCACCGCCTTCCGCCGCATGCTGCCGGAAGGGCGCATCGATGAAGGCGGCAAAGACGACGGCGAACCTGCCGGCACCTCCGGCATGCCGACGCTGAAAACCCTCATCGGCGCAGATCTTGTCGATGTGGGCGTCATCATCGTGCGTTACTTCGGCGGCACCAAGCTGGGGACTGGTGGTCTGGCACGGGCTTACTCCGGTGCCTCAAACCTCGCTATTCAGGAAGCTGAGCTTGTGCCATGGCTGCGCACCAAAACCCGCTCAGTCTCCGCAAGCTTCGCCAGCAGTGCCGAACTGGAACGCCAGGTCATTCTGCTACAGCTGGAAATCCTCGAGCGCACCTTCACAGAAGACGGTGTGACCCTTCTGGTGAGCGGGCCTGAAGACCAGGTCGATCAGATCTAACCCACTGCTGTTATAAAACTTTCAGCTCTCTTAACCTCTTCTCCTGCAGCCAGATAATTAAAATCCTAATAAAAACTTAAGCGTTGGCACGCGCCTTGCGATGTGAATGTCAGGAAACGGCATTCGTCTCATTTTGAGACAGTCGGGGGAGTGAAGTCATGCGTGTCACCCGCACTGGAAAAGCGATTAACACTGGAACAGACACTGATCGTCGCTATCGCGACATCGGTTCCCGCCGTCACGCCAAAATCACCGAGCAGCGGGCAGAAAACGTCTCAAGACGAAACACCTACGGCAAAGCAGGCAAAGAGCTGCAAACCGCTGAAGATGTTACCAGCCCACACACGCCCCCCGATAACGACGCACAGTTCTACGATCTGCCAAAGCGCATCAACGTTTTCCGCTGCAACTCCGCTTTTCTCGCCCACCTCATTGGCATCAAAGAAAACGCCGCCCACCTGCGCGAACGCCGCCGCGTAGAACCCCAGGAAGGCGCCATCAGCTACACCACCACCGAAAAAGCCCCCCGCCTCATCGGCGAAGGCCGCATCATCGAATACAACGCGTAAGCTGATACCACTTCACAAACACCAACAGCACCACATGGCCTTCCATGCAGTGGTGAAGCTGGAGTTCCCGAGTTAATCGGGATGAGCAAGGCGGCAGGCAATACCTGCGCTATTTGTTAGTAATGAGTCTTCGGCATTGGCTACACGCCTTGCCCGGGCTTTCTTTTGATGAACAACGTCGCCTCTTTTGCCTATAAGGCACGATAGCCGGTTTCCCGGAAAGACAGTGGCTTATCCAGTCAGGTTTCCCTGCCCAAACAGTTCCTCCGTCTCTGACAGACACATTTGCAAAAGCAAGTCTCCTTGCCGGTGCTCGTGTATCCATCACCGCGTGATACCCTATAGTCCTGGGCCCTTCCCCTCAAACCATGCGGCCACGTTTGAAGTTCGGTTCACCGGACCACCGAAAGCTGCGTTACCTCTTCCGATAGCCCCGCCCAGCCTACGACACACTGACGGTCGCTCCGCCAGCAGCCCGTTACGTAGGCATGCGTTTAGTATGGGCAGACTTTCAAGCAAGGGGGATAAGTTTTTTGAGATCCGCCATTCGCGCCGGTGTCATCCCGGCCCCCGAGCCGGGATCCATACCCCCTAACCCTGCCATTTAACTAAGGTATTCGACCAATCTCCGGCACCGGGAGTATGGGTCCCGGGTTTACGCTACGCTTCGCCCGGGATGACGCCAAAAGGTACCGTTATCGCCTACCCCAATTAAACACCTGCGCTTAATAGCCCAGCGCGCAGCCGTCTTTGCGGGGATCGGAGCCACCAATCAGACCGCCGCCATTGGCGCGGTCGAACATGATGGCCTGACCGCCGCCGATTGGAGAGGCTACGATAGTTACCTCATGACCCAGCGCTTTCAGGGCTTCGACAGTTTCCGCCGGAACACTGGTTTCCGCCTGCAATGACAGGGACTTCTCGTCGATAAACATACGCGGACAATCAATCGCTTCCTGCATGTTCATGCCGTAGTCCAGATGGTTGGAAAGCACGTGGGCATGGCCGCATGGCTGATAGCCGCCCCCCATCACGCCAAAGCTCATGTAAGGCAGTCCATCTTTCAGCGCCATGGCCGGAATGATGGTGTGCATTGGCCGCTTGCCACCAGCAATCTGGTTGGGATGATCCGCTTCCAACGTGAAGCATGCCCCGCGGTTCTGAAGCAGAACACCAGACTTTGGCGCAGCAATGCCAGAACCAAACCCGTGATAGATGGAGTTGATGAAGGAAACGGCCAGACCATTCTCATCAACCACACTCAGATAAACCGTATCGGACTTTGGTGAGAGCACGTCTTCAGGCTGACGCGGCAAGACAGCATCCGTGCGGATGAGTTTTGCCAAACTATCAATGTAATCAGGATCAAGGAAGGCCTGCGGATCATGCTCCATGAACTCCGGATCAGCCAGAAAACGATCCCGGCCTGAGTAAGCAAGCTTGGCGATCTCCATCTGAAGATGGAAGCGCTCTGGCCCCATAGGATCCAGGTCAGCCCAGTCAAACCGCTTCATCAGCTCCAGCATAACAAGCGCGATGATGCCCTGCCCGTTCGGCGGCAATTCAGCCACCGTTACTCCACGGTAGTCCGTTGTCACCAGCATCAGGTCTACAGCTTCATGTGCAGCAAGGTCTTCAGCGGTCAGATATCCGCCCTTGGATTGCACAACTGCTGCAATCTCTTCAGCAATCGGCCCATGATAGAACGCATCTGCACCACCTTTGGCGATTGCTTCCAGCGTTTCTGCCAGTTGCGGGTTCCGCATCACCTCACCAGCAACAGGGGCACGTCCATCCTTCAGGAACAGCTCCGTTGCACCTTCATCGCGTTTGAGAAAATCAACTGCCTCTTTCCAATCAAAGGCCGCACGTGGGCTGACGGCATATCCGTCACGCGCATAACCAATGGCGCGCTGAAGCACTTGCTCAAAGGAAAACTTGCCGTGATCCTTGAGCATCTTCTCCCAGCCACGCAGAGCGCCAGGAACGGTGATGGCATGGACAGAATGCGGCTCAATATCCAGCAGACCATCCGCTATCAGCTTGTCAGCACTTACGTTTTTAGGAGCACGGCCAGAAGAGTTCATGCCCGACAGCGTTCCATCCGGCTGCGCGACAATGGCAAAGCAATCACCGCCAATACCTGTCATATGCGGCTCAGCCACAGCATACACTGCCATCGCAGCAACCGCAGCATCAGCAGCAGTGCCGCCCTCCCTTAAAATTTCGAGCGCTGCATTGGTAGCCAATGGATGGGATGTCGCTGCCATTGCATGCGGAGCATAAACAGCAGAGCGACCTGGAGCATGAAAATCTCTAAACACGAAAAATCCCTCTTTGTATTTTGGCAGAGTATTTCCGCTCCTCCAACGAAGAATACCCCGCATCATCATCCTCTGCTAAAACAGGGTGATTCAGCAAAAACTATCAGGAAATACTTATGACGCAATTCAATCTTGAGCATGCCCGCACAATCATCTCCGCAGCGCAGACAAAAGGAAGTGAGCTTGGCCTCAAACCTCTCACCGTCGCTGTACTGGATGCTGGCGGCCATCTGGTTGCTCTCGAACGTCAGGATGGTTCATCCATTTTGCGTCCACAAATCGCAATGGGCAAAGCCTACGGCGCAGTTGCTGTTGGTGCAGGGTCTCGTTGGCTCAACGAAAACGCCCAGAGCCGCCCTCACTTTGTGCAGGCCCTCAACGGCGTAGCAGGCGGCGGCATTGTGCCTGTCCCAGGCGGCGTGCTGGTGCGCAATGCTGAAGGCGACATCCTCGGCGCAGTTGGCATCACCGGCGACACTTCCGAAAACGACGAAGCATCAGCCATTGCAGGCATCGAAGCAGCAGGCTTCACCGCCGACGCAGGCTGACACAACATTACCGCAGTTGCTGGATTATATTGCCCCGGCAACTGCCCACGCTCTTAGGTTCACTTCTTTTCAGGTTGGTTCCCATGCCCATTCGCTTTGTTATTTTTGATATGGACAATGTCCTTTACGATTACGATCACCCTTACCGTCTCGGAGTCCTCTCACAAATGACCGGCAAACCGGCTGACGAAATTGACGCCATCGTCTTCAAAGGACCGGAAGAGAATGCAGCCGAGGCAGGTACACCTAACACCCCAGAGGAATATCTCTCGCAGTATCAAAAGCTTCTGGGCCATCCTATTTCACGTGAAACGTGGGTCAAAATTCGCCGCGATATGATGACCGAGTGGCCGGATATGCTCTCTCACGTTGAGGCTATCAAGCAGAACCACGAAGTCGCCCTGCTGACCAACAACGGCATGATGCTCAAAGATGCGCTCTACGAAGTCGCTCCAGCACTGGAGCCAATCTTCGGCGACCGCGGCCACGCCTCCGCAGAGTTTGGCACCCGCAAGCCTGACCCGAACATCTACCTGACAGTCTGCGAGAAATATGGCTTCCAACCGGAAGAAAGCCTCTTCGTGGATGACCGCCTTGACAATGTGGAAGGCGCCCGCGAAGCCGGTCTCACAGCGTATCAGTTCACCACAGAACCAGCTTTTGCCAGCTACATCCGCACTCTGGGTCTGATCAACTAGCCTTGTTCTGCAAATTCGAAATATCCCACTAACCGGGTATTCAGCAGCCGAGCAATCAGTTCGCCTCAAAGACGATTTCTCTCCTTAAGCTTACAACTGTTGCGACACACGCAAACCAAGTTGGAGAGAAATCTGTACCTGCGTTTGATCATAAGCTCAGCGGTTCTGGCCATATTCGTAGCACTGGCGATCATACCATCCATCGCCTTCGCAGGCTCAACCCTGGCTTGGCCACGTGGCTGGATGATCGTGGCGCTGGTCTACTTCGCTCAGGTCGGCGTCGGCCTCTGGCTCGCCCGCATCAATCCGTGGCTGTTCAAAGAGCGCACCACACTGCCCACCAAAAAGCTCAGGGCAGACAAACGCGCCACCGGCATTCTCTTCGGAGCCGTCTTCATCTACTTCTTCCTCGCAGCTTTAGACGCCCACGTCTGGCAGATCCTGCCGCAAACAGGAGACGTAAAACCAATCCTCAGAGGCCTGTTCCTCTTCCTCTGCGGTGTCGCGCTCATCGTCTGGACCTTCAGCAAAAGCCCGTTCGCACAGCCCACACCACATATCGAGATCAACAAGCAGCAATGCTTTGACAGTTGCGGCCCTTATGCGCTGGTTCGCCACCCCATGTATCTCGGCATCATGTTCTGCATCGCAGGGCTCTCCATGATACTGGGCTCAAAGCTCTTCGCCCTACTGGCCATCCCACTGGTCATCCTCGGCTTCCTGCCACTGATGAGACATGAAGAAAAAGCCCTCGCCAAAAATGTCGACGGCTACACCACCTACTCAGAAAATGTCCGCTGCCGCCTGTTCCCTTGGATCTACTAAAAAAGCCAAAGGGGATCCTCCGGCTTCTGTAATCTTGCAATGATGTCAGCAGATCAGGCGTCTTTTTTGGCCTCTGCAAGAGCTGCAATCTGCTTCTGCATTTCCGCCAGCTGCTCTTTCAGATCAGAGATATCGCCGCTGCTTGGCTGAGGTTCAGCCGGTTTCGGCGCTGGCTCTGGTTCAGGAGCCTTCTGCTGTGCTGCATCATCTGCGCCCGCCGTCCCGTCAAACGGCAGAAACATCTTCATCGCACGATCAAACATATCCGCATTGCGCTTCACCTGATCTTCCAGCACTTCAAACGCAGACGTACCAAAGTTCTGGCTCATCTGCGAACGCAGCTTCTCCTGCTCACGGGTGAGCGAAGACATGGAAAATTCCAGATAACTCGGCACCAGGTTCTGCATGCTGTCGCCATAAAAGCGGATCAGCTGCCGCAAGAAAGTGATCGGCAGCAGGTTCTGGCCCTTGCTTTCCTGCTCAAAGATAATCTGCGTCAGCACGGAACGAGTGATATCATCCCCCGACTTGGCGTCGATGACGACGAAGTCCTCTTCATCCTTCACCATCACCGCCAGATCCTCAAGAGTCACGTAAGTGCTGGTTCCAGTATTATAGAGCCGCCTGTTGGCGTACTTCTTGATGATAGTGGCTTCGCTTGTCTTAGCCATCAGATTTGAGTACCTCAATGCGCTATTACGGCTGATCAGGAACACTATCCCAATTTGCTCCAACCAGCTCCCCCCTTATCCCATATTTTTTTACATACGGGATTAACTAGTAAGCCGCAGAGTAAGCCATATCCCACCTTTCACGCCAGCAGTTTCATAGGTGAACTATGGTCTTAATTGGATTTATCGAATTCATCTGGCTTTACCCCCTACAAATTGAATAGTCTGCCCATTAGGTATTCTACGAGTTCGAAGGACGTCTTATGCTGCAATGCACCAGCATGGCTGCCCGCCCTGGTGATTTGCGTGAGAACAAGAAGTCCCGCATTGCACAAATATTGGAGAATTGCTCATGACCTCGCCTAATGATGTTGTAATTGTAAGCGCAACACGTACCCCAATCGGGTCCTTCAACGGTTCCTTCGCCAACACCCCAGCTCAGGATCTTGGCACCGCAGTTATCAAGTCAGCTCTTGATCAGGCAAAAGTGGAAGCAAACGACGTCAACGAAGTCATCTTCGGTCACGTACTCACGTCTGGTCTTGGTCAGAACCCGGCACGTCAGGCAGCACTCAACGCTGGCATGGCAGATGATTCGACTGCAATCGTCATCAACCAGGTTTGTGGCTCAGGCCTGCGCGCAGTCGCCATGGGCATGCAGCAGATCCAGTCCGGCGATGCAGACATCATCGTTGCAGGCGGTCAGGAAAACATGACCCTGTCCCCACACTGCCAGAGCCTGCGGGCGGGTGTAAAAATGGGCGACTATTCCATGACCGACACCATGCTCAAAGACGGCCTAATCGACGCGTTCCAGGGCTATCACATGGGTATCACTGCAGAAAACATCGCAGAAAAGTACCAGATCACCCGTGAAGCACAGGACGAATTCGCTGTTTCCTCTCAGAACAAAGCAGAAGCTGCACTGAAGGCTGGCAAGTTCAAAGACGAAATCACTCCAATCACCGTGAAAGAGCGCAGAGCTGAGCGTGTGGTAGAAGATGATGAATACATCCGCGTAGGCGCCAACATTGAATCCATGCAGAAACTGCGTCCGGCATTCAAAAAGGAAGGCACTGTAACCGCAGCAAACGCATCCGGCATCAACGATGGTGCAGCAGCTCTGGTTCTGATGAGCGCAGAAGCAGCTGAAAAGCGTGGCCTCACCCCGCTGGCAACCATCAAGTCCTGGGCAACCGCCGGTGTTGATCCTGCATACATGGGTCTCGGCCCGATCCCTGCTTCCAAGAAGGCACTCGAAAAAGCTGGCTGGTCCATTGAAGATCTGGATCTGGTGGAAGCAAACGAAGCATTCGCTGCACAGGCACTGGCAGTTGGTCAGGAGCTGGGAATCGACTCAGACAAGCTCAACGTCAACGGTGGCGCAATCGCTCTGGGTCATCCTATCGGAGCATCCGGCGCACGTGTACTTGTTACTCTGCTGCACGAAATGAAGCGTGAAGAGAAGAAAAAGGGCCTTGCAACTCTTTGCATTGGTGGAGGCATGGGTATCGCACTGTGTGTTGAGAGAAAATAACCTCAACATAGGTAGTATTGTCACCCAATTGGAATAATTGAGCTTTATGGTCCCTGCGTAAAGTTCAAGTCAATTCCCTAACTAATGACGGAGTTGTCTTTGCTCCGTCATTATTATTACCTGTAGAGGTGGGTTCCAATATTTTATTCCTAAGGCGGGGAGTATATCGATGAGCAGGGTAGCGATTGTAACCGGAGGAACGCGTGGCATCGGCGCAGCAATTTCCAAAGGGTTGAAGGATGCAGGTTACACAGTTGCAGCAACTTATGCAGGCAACACGGAAGCAGCTGAAAAATTCAGCGCAGAAACCGGCATCAGTGTTTTCAAATGGGATGTAGCGGACCCTAAAGCCTGCGAAGCAGGTATTGCTCAGGTGACAGAAGAACTCGGCCCGGTCGAGGTTCTTGTAAACAACGCGGGCATCACCCGCGATGGCTGGTTCCACAAAATGGATTACGACCAGTGGTCCGCAGTGATGAAAACCAATCTGGACTCCATGTTCACCATGAGCCGTCCGGTTCTGGATGGTATGCGCGAGCGTGGCGCAGGCCGCATCATCAACATTTCTTCCATCAACGGACAGAAAGGCCAGATCGGCCAGACCAACTATTCCGCAGCAAAAGCAGGCGTGATCGGCTTCACCAAAGCACTGGCGCAGGAAACCGCGCGCAAGGGCATCACAGTAAACTGCATCTGCCCGGGTTACATTGACACTGACATGGTGGCAGCTGTGCCTGAGAAGGTTCTGGAAAGCATTATTGGTCAGATCCCGGTTGGACGCCTCGGCAAGGCAGAAGAGATCGCAGGCATGGTCTGCTACCTCGCCTCCTCCGCCGCAGCCTTCGTCACAGGCTCCGTCATGACCATCAACGGCGCCCAATACGTCGCCAACGGCTAAAACGGCGTCTGGAGAGCCTTCCCGCTCTCAAAATATGAAAATTACAAAACCGCCTCTCCATGGGGCGGTTTTTTGTTTGAAACATCCTGACCAGCTCCAACATAATTGCTGCAATCAGGTAAATTCGATAAGACCCCTCGTTTGCATACCAACGGGGTGGATTCGCGATGCCAGATCTTTCAACGCTGCTTCTGTTCACAGCAGCTTCTTTTGCTCTTACCGCAACGCCCGGCCCAGACATGCTTCTGATTGCTTCTCGCAGCGCAGCACAAGGCAGACGAGCCGGACTAGCCACCTTTGCGGGAATTGCCACTGGGACCTACATCCATGCGCTGGCAGCAGCATTGGGCCTTTCTCAGCTCTTCCTCGCGGTTCCCATCGCTTACGACACTGTCCGGTTCGTTGGCGCTGCTTATTTGCTGTTTCTTGCCTGGAAAGCATTCACCGCAAAGCCAGAGAGTGCCAGCACTCCTCTCGAAAGTAAGACGCACTCTTCCGTTCAAATGTTCCGTCAGGGTCTTCTAACCAATCTGCTTAATCCGAAGATGGTTATCTTTATTCTGGCGTTGTTCCCTCAATTTGTGAAACCAGAAACGGGAAACGTCGCAATACAGATTATGATCCTCGCAACAGTCCTGAACACTGTCGGCTTCTTTATCAATGGAACAGTCATCGTCACTGCAAATCATATGATGCGAACGCTGGGAGGTAATGGAAAGCTTAAGTTTCTGGCAAACTATGTTTTAGGGGCAGTCTTTGCAGGCCTCGCCGCAAGACTGGCCTTTGAAAGCCAGCGCTAACTCCAAAGCAAAAAGGCCGCCCTTTCACAGCGCGGCCTTTTTTGCATTTGATGAGACACCACAAAAAGAAAAAGCCGCCCCAAGGGACGGCCTGATCTTTAAATCGCGATGATCGCTTCAGTCTTAGACGTCGTCTTTGGCCTGAAGGATCTGACGACCCCGGTACATACCAGTTTTCAGGTCAACATGGTGTGGGCGACGCAGTTCGCCGGAATCCTTGTCTTCCACGTATGTTGGTTGTGCCAGAGCGTCAGCAGAACGGCGGAAGCCGCGCTTCATACGCGTAACCTTTTTCTTAGGAACAGCCATCGTAGCTCTCTCTCTCGTCACATACGCACGCGCCACTCAAGCGCGGCGTCAACGTGCGAAATACACAATCTGTCAGAATGGCGGGGGTTATACAGGCAAACCGAAGGATTTGCCAGTCATAAAACGAAAATAATTTCGCACTACCTCTCCGTCGCCGAAATACAGCTAAGTACATCGCCGGCCACCTGAGCTCGGCTACGGTTTATACCGGCCAGCCTGCGATGTCCAGAGCTAGGTTTTGCGGGATTTCTGGCAATCGGATTCGGAAGCGCTGTCGCCAGCAAAGAGGCCTGAGTCGCAGAAAGTTTTGCAGCACTTTTCCCAAAGAAAGTTCGCGAGGCAGCTTCCGCTCCAAAAATCCCCGGACCCCATTCAGCCACGTTCAAGTAGATCTCCAGCACCCGCCGCTTCGACAACACCGTGTCGAGCAGCATAGCCAGCGGAACCTCCAGCACCTTGCGCACATAATCCCGGTCGTTCCAGAGAAACAGGTTCTTCGCTACTTGCATGGTGATCGTGCTGGCACCGCGCGGGCGCTTGCCTTCAAACAGTTTGCCCACCTGCCCACGCACCGCAGACCAGTCCACGCCGCCGTGTTTGCAGAAGGTAGCGTCCTCGGACACAACCACAGATCTTTGTAAATTAACGGAAATTTCTTCCAAAGGAACCCATTCACGCCAAACGGGTTGTCCAGTCACAGTACGAAGCAGCATGAGACTGGAGTAAGGAGGAACCACCGTATACAGCAGCGTCAGCACCACTGGCAAAGCCACCAGCACCCCTAAAGTACGGAGCGCCCAACGCTTTATTCTGCGCTTGAGTGGCTCTGGTTTCTCCTTTGATCGCGCTTTCTTCAAGCACTCTTCTCCGATACATCTTGAGGAACCGAGACGTCTCTTTGAGTTTCAACCATAAAGCGTTCCAGAGCCTTGCAAAGTAATTTTGCATTTCCTTCAAAAGAAGATTTGCGCCTCCAGACCATTCCAATCGTCCGGCGCGCTTTGGGATCGGCAATCTTGATCAGCTTCAAAGAGGTCCCGCGGTCGATATCTGCATCTACTGCAATACGTGGCACCAAAGTGACGCCAATACCGTTATCCACCATTTGCACAAGTGTTGATAAAGATGTGGCTTGTACATCCTCATTCGCGGTCAACATGCGCCCTCCCGCTGCGGCAAGCACGTGGTTTCGCAAACAGTGACCATCTTCCAGCAGCAACAACACCTCATTCGCAAGATCTTCCATCAGCACTTCACTCAGGCCCGCCAGCGGATGCGCACCCGGCACAGCCAGATAGAAAGCATCGCTTCCGATCTCCGCAGATTCAAACCCCGTAGTGTCATAGGGCAGCGCCATCAGGGCCGCATCAATACGCCCTTCTCGCAAAGCAATCATCAGATTGCGGGAGATGTCCTCACGCAGGAACAGCTGCAACTCTGGATAGAGATCCCGCAGCTGAGGCAAAAAACGCGGCAACAGGAACGGAGCAACCGATGGGATCACCCCAAGCCGGAACCGACCACACAACGGCTTGTTCTGCGCCTGCACACCCTGAACGAGATCCTCCGCATCCCGCAAAAGCAGCGATGCCTTCTCCAGCACACTCTCGCCCGCCTCAGTCAGCACCAGCGTGCGCCCAGAGCGATCCAGCAGCTCACATCCAAGAATGCCTTCCAACTGCTTGATTGAGGCAGAAAGCGTTGATTGCGTGATGAAACAAGCCTCCGCCGCCTTTGAAAAAGACAGGTGTTTGGCCAGAGTTTTGAAGTACTGAAGCTGTTTTAATGTGGGTAACATCGTGCGACCAGATGACACAGATCAAAGCCTGTAGATTAGAATCTCTCTAAGTTTTGGCGGAATTCGGCCAATCCCGATAGAACTTAGCATGTCCATCGAAAAAATCGATCGACTTCTTCGTTATTATCGTTTTGACCGATCAAATCAAGAGTTGCATAAAGACCCCAACGAAGACGCAGTTTTCTAGGTCTTCATGAGAATCACTAATCGACGCGCTCTGGCGTCATTCCATATTTAGGAGAGTACCATGCTCGGTATCGGCGAAAAGCTTCCAGAATTTGAAGTAGTTGGCGTTAAGCCTGGTTTCAACAACCACGAAGAAAACGGCGAAAGCGCATTTGAAGCAATCACTGAAAAGAGCTTCGAAGGTAAGTGGAAAGTAATCTTCTTCTACCCAAAAGACTTCACTTTCGTTTGCCCAACTGAAATCGCTGAATTCGCTCGCCTCGCTGGTGAGTTCGAAGACCGTGGCGCAGTTGTTCTCGGCGGTTCCTCCGACAACGAATTCTGTAAGCTGGCATGGCGCCGTGATCACCCAGATCTCGACAAGCTGCCAATCTGGGCATTCGCTGACACCAACGGTTCCCTGATCGACGGCCTCGGCGTTCGCGCTCCAGAAGGCGTTGCTTACCGCTACACCTTCATCGTCGACAACGAGAACACCATCCAGCACGTTTACGCAACCAACCTGAACGTTGGCCGTAACCCGAAAGACACCCTGCGTGTTCTGGACGCTCTGCAGACCGACGAACTCTGCCCTTGCAACCGTGAAGTAGGCGGCGACGTAATCGCAGCTTAAGTCCGGAAGGATCAGAAGCCGGAGCACATAAAGCGAAAAATCGCAGGCTCCGGCTCCTCAAACGTATTCCCGAAAAACATAAAACAGACTTCGGAAAAGAATACGCGCCAAATAAGTCAAAACATCACTTTGCACGTGGCCCATTGCCAAAATCATTAGGAGAAGCATCATGTCCATCGATACCTTGAAATCCCGCCTTGGCGACTTCGCTAAGGATGTTCGTTTGAATCTTGGTTCTATGGCAACTGATGAATCTCTGACTGCTCAACAGAAGTACGGCCTGATCGTTGCTTGCGCCATCGCCACCCGCAACAACGACGTAAAGAAGGCCCTGATCACAGAAGCTGCTCCGCACCTGTCTCCAGAAGCGATGAGCGCTGCCAAAGCTGCTGTATCAATCATGAGCATGAACAACGTCTACTACCGCTTCGTACACCTCTCCTCGAATGATCAGTACGGCACAATGCCTGCCAAACTGCGCATGAACGTGATTGGTAAGCCTGGCGTAGACAAAGTCGATTTTGAATTGTGGTCGCTTGCTGTTTCCGCCATCAACGGCTGTGGCATGTGCATCGATAGCCACGAAGCTATCCTGCGCAAAGCCGGAGTAACTGCCGAGATGGTTCAAACAGCTGTTCGTTTCGCATCAATCATCCAATCTGCTGCAGTCGCCCTTGAAGCATCAGAACTGGAATTGGAAGCAGCTGAATAATCACAAGCGCCTCTCCTAAGCGTGTCGCCCGGTCTGATCCCCTCCCAGGATTGTTCGTGCCCCGAATAACGGGCGATACCAAACTCGCTCTAAGAGCTCAGCCGAAGCCCCCCAGCTTCGGCTTTTTCTTTGCCTAACCCTAGCAAACCTCATCGTGATGGGCCGGTGCACTGAACACACCCACCAGAATAATCAGCAGATCAACCAGCGCCCAGGCAGATACAATCATCCCAAACCCCAGAGCCCCGCTAACAACCGCCAGCATCCCGTTTGGCTCCAGTGTTTCAAGTTGGTTGAGACCAGTGGCAATCAAAGCAAGCGTAACCAAAGAAAGAATGAGCATCACCGCACCGCTGAGCGGTTTGCCCAGATAAAACCGGTGCAGCCCGAAGCCACCCAGAAAAAGGGAGAGGAACACTGTCATCCCCGCAGACTTATGCGGGTTCTTGAGATAGAAAAAGCCTCTGTTGGCAGGCGAGATTGTGCTTCGATCGCTCATGACCACCTCAGCTGTGCTTCAGTCACACCCAAAGGCTGGCACGCCTTATCGATCAACACATCACTCGATATTCAGGGCACCAATCTACCAGCTGAAATTTCTACCCAAGCAAAAGCATCAAGTACTACGAGCCTAAAAGCTCTCTCGCACAAGCAGCACGATCAGCACAATCAGATCGACGAACACCCATATGTTCGCGATCATCGCCATCCCAATGGCAATGCCAAAACCAATCCATTCTCCAGTAGTGAGGCTTGTAATCAAATCACGCCCCTCCAGCCCCAGCAGAAGCGGGATGAGGATCAGAACAGCCGTGATGTTCAGGCAGTTGATGACAACGGCACTGCCCAGCTTGCGCAGATAAAACCGATGCGCTGCGAACTGCCCAAGCAAAAGCCCGAACAGAATGGCATAGGCCGTGGACTTGCCCGGTTCGGAAAAGTTGAAAATGCCTTCTCGCCGCTTTTGCGAAGGCAATGGAATATCATCAAACACCAACGACCTGCTTTCACCCATACATTTGAAACATGCGGAAAGTAGCCAATGATTTCAGCAGGAGCAATGATCCAACCCAAGAAACCCCGGAACTTATCCCAGGGTCACCTCTTGAAAGCACAGCAGCTTAAGCAGATTTTCTACGATCATCCCTATGGGAGATCATCGCCTGCTCATTGTCTCCAATAAAGTCACGAATGATCGGCACAGCATCCCGCTCTTTGGAAAGGATGAGCTGGAACACCATCAACCGGCCATGCAGAAAGTTCATTTCGCAGCCTGACAGATAGAACTCCCACATTTTGCAGAAGCGCTCATCATACAGTTCTTTGATCTTGTCACGATTGCGTTCAAAGTTCAGGCGCCAGTCCCGCAGCGTGTAATAGTAATGCAGCCGCAGGATCTCGTTGTCACAAACCCAAAGGCCTGTTTTTTCAATATCTGCAAATGTTTCGGAAAGTGCAGGACAATACCCGCCGGGGAAGATGTACTTGGTCAGGAATGGACCCGTCACACCCGGAGGACCACTGCGGCCGATCGAGTGAATGACCGCATAGCCATCCTGCTTCAGACAATCTCTGACCTTGGTGAAGTAGGCACCCAGATTGCCGTGGCCTACATGCTCCATCATGCCAACGGAAACAACGCGGTCAAACTCGCCCTCAAACTCGTTGTAATCCAAACAGACAAACTCAACCTTGCCTTCAAGGCCAGCAGCTTTCACCCGTTCTTCAGCAATCTTGATCTGCTCGGTAGAAACATTAAGAGATGTCACCTGCGCGCCAGCTTGCGCCATACGAATGGCCAGAGAGCCCCAGCCGCCACCAATTTCCAGCACAGTCATGCCCGGTTTCAGATCCAGCTTGGCAACAATATGATCCAGCTTGGCCTGTTGGGCTTCCTCAAGCGTATCTTCCGGCGTCCGGTAATAAGCACAGCTATAATTGAGCCCGTCATCAAGGAACAGACGATAGAGGTCGGTTGAAAGGTCATAGTGATGGCGCACCTGAGCTTTGTTCTTTTTCAGGTTCAGGCCAAGACGTCGCCGTGTATGACCGTCTTTCATGAAAGTGAGAATGCGCTGGAGCGGATGTTCTGTAAGCAGACCGTCGTTCGCCATGAACACGGCAACCAGATCATTCAGAGTGAACCCCGGTTCCATGGTGATCAAGCCATCCATATAAGCTTCGGCGGCTTTCAGTTCGGGATCAATCAGAAGCGTATAGGGAAGCTTCTTACTGTGAAAACGCAGAGCGGCGGAGGGACCGCTATCTTCATCACCAAAAACGTATTTTCGGTCTTTGGCATCAAAAATTGTAAGTTGCCCTTTCTGGACAAAATTCGACAAAATCTTCGAAAGTGCACGCATTTCTATTCCCCTATCATCTCTTATAGCTGACTTATTAGGGCGCCTTGTTGCGAGGCTCTTATTATATGACCTTAGGTAACTTTCGATTTAACCTAATGAAAAAAACCGTCACAAAGCAACTCCGCAGGAAATCTCACCCCAATATTCAAAGGATGAAAAACTGCAGAGCCCTTACGTAAACGCGCCATTTTGCTTGACCTTTGGCAGTTTTCAGGACAAACGAACAAACTAATATCTGCCGCTTTGGTAAGCGCTTTCAATTCTGCTGTACTTTATTGCTCGTTTAGGATGGGGTTCTGTGTCTGTTGCTTTGAAATCGGTCATCACCGAAACCGCTCAGTCTCTTGAAGAAAAGCTCACCTCTCTTCTGGGAGAGAAAGTCCTTCCTCAGGAAGTAGCCCGCCCCGAACGCCTTTTGGAAGCGATGAACTATGCAGCCTTGTCCGGTGGCAAGCGCCTGCGCCCGGTTCTGATGGTCGAAGCAGCCCGCCTGTTTGGTCATGAGGACGAAGGCACGCTGGTTGCAGCCTCTGCGTTGGAATGCATTCACTGCTACTCCCTCGCCCATGACGATCTGCCGGCAATGGACGATGATGATCTGCGCCGTGGCCGCCCGACAACGCACAAAGCGTTTGATGAAGCCACCGCGATCCTTGCAGGCGACGCCCTGCTCACCATCGCATTTGATTTCATCGCAGACGAGCAGGTCCACCCGGACGCAGCAATCCGCCTGCGCCTCTCTCAGGAACTGGCACGTGCTTCTGGCATTGGCGGCATGGCAGGTGGTCAGATGCTTGACCTTGCCTCAGAACATCGCGACAGAACCGAAGCAGAGATCCGCCAGCTTCAGGCCATGAAAACCGGCGCTTTAATCCGCTACGCCTGCCGCGCTGGCGCAATTCTGGCAAATGCCTCTGATGATGACATCGCCCGCCTCACCCGCTTTGGTGAAATCATTGGTCTGGCCTTCCAGCTGGCAGATGACCTGCTGGACCTGACCGGCGATGCTGAAGTGGTAGGGAAAGCAACGGGTAAAGATGCAGAGGCTGGCAAGGCAACCCTCGTCAGTCTGCTCGGTGAAAGCCACACCCGTCAGGAACTTTCACGTCTGATCAGCGAAGCCGATGAACTGCTGGCTCCATACGGCGCAAAGGCCAACACCCTGAAGACGCTGGCCCGCTACATCGCAGATCGCGAGAGTTAAGCAGTCTCAGCCTGCACAAACTCAACTTCAGCTTCCGGCAGAACCGCAATGCTGCCCTCATACCCACCAAGATAGATCAGCGTGTTGTTGTGATGCTCTCTGATCTGCTTGCCTGTGGCATGGTCTTTGTCGTGCGTGGTGTGCGCATCATTCACCAGCCGCAGATTATAACCGAGAGAAGCCGCACGGCGGAACGTGGTATCCACGCAGAACTCTGAGGCAAACCCACAGATCGTCAGATCTGTAATGCCGCGCTCATCCAGCAAATCCTTCAGGTTGGTTTTGTAAAAGGAATCCGGCGCAGTTTTGCGCACCTTCAGATCACTCTCCGCCACCACCAGATCATCCGGCAGTTCCCACCCTTCTGCGCCATAAGCCAGCGGATGATTTTCCCGCTCATGCTGGATAACGATGACCGGAACGCCTGCTTTACGCGCTTTCGCACTCAGGCTATTGATGCGCGTGATCGTCTCAGTCCGTTCAAACGGCTGAGGTTCCGCATCAAACAGCAGTTTTTGAACATCGATAATAATCAGCGCAGTGCTCATCGTTTCCTCATTCTGCAAGGAGAGAAAACCTCTCCCACTTCCCCTAAAAAATGCCCATGAATTAATCATAAGCATTTGTATTCAATAAGTATTTTCTTTGACCTTTGTGACCATCAAACGGATAGTCGATACCGAAGCAGACGGACAGGAGGTCACTTTATGGATCATGAAATGATGATGGAAGGCTTCGCCCTCTGGCAGGTCGTCATTATGATTGTCTGGATACTCGTCGTCGCCGTTCCACTGGCAAGGATCCTGAACCGGCTTGGCTTTTCAAGGATCTGGACCATTCTGGCCTTCGTTCCTCTGGTCAACCTGATCTTCCTTTGGATCCTTGCTTACACTCATTGGCCGATCGAAGACCGAATGTAGCCAGCTACTTCACGCAGATAACCTGATGCTCTCCCACAATGTCCGGTAAATTTCCGGGCATCATGAACACAGCATTCGGCGTGCCTGCGGCTGCCCATATTTCATCGTAGCTCAGCAGATCTTCATCCACATACACCGTCAGCTGCTGCTTATGGCCCAGCGGAGGAATGCCGCCGATGGAGAAACCGGTAACGTTCCTGACGAACTTCGCATCTGGCCGCCCGATAGGCCCACCAACAAGTGCTGAGATCGCATCTTCGTTCACACGATTGGTCCCGCTTGCCAGCACCAGAATAGCTTCTTCACTATCAAGCTTCTGGAACACCAACGATTTGACGATCTGCTCCTGCGCACAGCCCAGCGCCTGTGCCGCTTCCGCAGCAGAACGGGAGGAGTCCGGCAGCTCAACCACCTTCAGGCCAAGACCACGCTCATCCAGAAAACTCTGAAACTGCTTCGCTCGCTTACTTTGCAACATCACACCCCTCCTCTGGCATCTGTTCTTTTAGATAGCCGACTGCGCCGAAATTCCAAACCGCTCTTTCAAAAACTTCAGTGCCAACGCCTGTGCTTCACCGTTGATGGAATGATCCAGCCCAGCCAACTCATGCGCTTCCACGTCAAACCCGGCATGAGCCAAAGCATCCTCCGCAGCACCCAAATAAGCCGCAGGTACCACGTCATCCTCACTGCCATGCAGCAGCATCACCGGAGGCCGAACCACCATCTGCTCCACCAGATGCGCCGGTCCACCCAGAACACCCGAAAAGCTCAGCAATCCAGCCGCTTCAGAAAACCGACGTGGCCCAACATGCAGCGCAACCATAGCCCCTTGAGAGAAACCACCCAAAACCATATCCCGCTCCAGCAAGCCATAATGCTCCAGCTCAGCATCCAGCACCCGGTTGATCAATGGCGCAGCAGCCTGCACCCCAATCCAGACCTCCCGTGCATCAAACTCAGAAGCAGCGAACCATTGCCGTCCTTCCACCCAATGCGCGCAGGGTTCCGGGCCATTCAGGCACACCACAGCGGTTTCCGGCAGAGCATCACGCAACACCTGCGCCGTCGGCTCCATATCACCCGCATCCCCGCCATAGCCGTGCAGCAACACCACCAGCTTACGAACCGGCGCATGGCTAGGCTCCAGACGAATGCACTCAAGATCATGAGGCATAGGTATCTCCTTAAACCGGCAGGGTCTCACGCCCTTCTTTCATCACACGGTAATAGGACCAGAACAATCGCGCTGCTGTCCCACGGTGAGGAGACCACGCCTCGGCAATTTCGGCAAGCACCTTTCCTTTGGGGCGCTCTTCCAGATCAAACGCATGCTGCACAGCGGCTTGCAACGCCACATCTCCAACCGGAAACACATCCGGATGCCCAGCGCAAAACAGCAGGAAGATATCGGCAGACCATGGCCCAATGCCTTTGATCTCACAAAGCCGCTTGTGCGCCACCTCACCCGGCCAGTCCACCGCTTCGCTCAGGCACAGCCCAGCCTTCAGCTCTTCAGCTATCGCCTTCAGCGTGCGCAACTTGGCATTGGAGAGGCCAACACCCAACAGCTCTTCATCACTCTTGGAAAGCAGCACGTCCGGCTCAAACGGCACTACCAGCGCTTCCAGCCGAGCCCAGATGCTGGCGGCAGCGGCGACAGAAAGCAGCTGCGCCACAACAATATTGCAAAGCCCCGCAAAGTCCGCAGACCGGCGGCGCAAAGGCACCTCACCCGCAATGTCCACCACGCGAACCAACCGCTCATCCAGCTGCACAAGGGACGCCAACTCCCGCTCAATATCCTCAAGCGTATCTATGGGTTTCAACGCCCCCTCCTCAAGTCGGCAAAGATGCTCTAAAACAGGCTTTCCATATTCCAAGTAGAACCATTTCGCAAATGAACTTGCCTGTCTATCGCTTTGCTCCTTCTCCCAACGGCCACCTCCATCTCGGCCACGCCTATTCGGCTATCCTCAACGATGAAGCCGCAAAGCAAAACGGCGGAAGGTTCCTGCTGCGCATCGAGGATATCGACACCGTCCGCTGCACACCACAGCTGCAGGAAGATATGCTGGAAGACCTGAAATGGCTCGGCCTGCATTGGGAAACACCAGTCCGCAAGCAATCAGAACATTTCGGCAAGTACGCCAAGGCGCTGGAGAAGCTGCAGAGCATGGGCCTCGTTTACAAGGCCTACCTCACCCGCGCCCAGATCAAACGCTTCGTTGCAGAAAAAGACGCTTCAGCCACCCCATGGCCAAGAGACCCTGACGGTGCCCCGCTTTATCCCGGAGACAACAGCGTCCTCTCTAAACAAGAGCAAGAAGACCTGCAAAACTCGGATGCCCCCTACGCCCTGCGCCTCAACATGGCCAAAGCCATAGGGCTGGCAGGCACATCTCTCACCTGGGATGAGGCACATCACGGAGCAATACAGGCAGAGCCCGCCGCATGGGGCGATGTGGTGCTGGCCCGTAAAGACACGCCAACCAGCTATCACCTGTCAGTGGTCGTGGACGATGCCCTACAAGGCATCACCCATGTCTTACGCGGCAAAGACCTTTACCACGCCACCAGCGTCCACCGCCTGCTGCAAACCCTACTGGACTTGCCAGAACCTCACTACGAGCACCACGACCTCATCCTCGACAAAACAGGCCGCAAACTCGCCAAATCCGCCAAAGACACCTCCCTCCGCGAACTAAGAGCCAGCGACACCACACCAGCACAGATCAGAGAGAGATTGGGTCTCGGTACTAAATAAGGGTCAGCTTCTAAGCACTCTCAAAGATCGATTCCAATCGCTCAGCAAGCTGATTGTATGAACTGAAGCCAGTTTGAGGCTCGACTTCGGGGCAGAACTTCAAGACATGCATCCCAGCAGATTTCGCTGCACGAACGCCAACCTCACTGTCTTCAATTACAGTGCAACGCGCTGGTGCACATTGCATTTCACGGGCAGCATGAAGAAACAGTCCCGGATCAGGCTTCCAGATCCCGACATCATAGGAGCTAAATATTCGGGAACCGAAAAAGCGCTTTAGCTCTGTTTTCTCTAATGCAGACTCAATCTTTGCACGCGGTCCACTAGAAGCGATGCACATTGGAAGCGAGATTTTTGCAAGAGCTTCGGCGACACCGGGAAACGCCATCAGCTCAGTATCAAACAAATGCTCTACACGAGTTCGATAATCTCGCTCAAAGTCCTCTGGAAGAGGCCGCCCAATGATCGTCTCAATGTCACTCAAAATACCTGAGAGCTTCCGCCCTCTGAAGCGTCGCATAAGTTCATCAAGAGGCAACTCAATCTCTGGCAGCAAATCCAGAAATGCCTGCGAACACAATGGCTCACTGTCAACGAGCGTTCCATCCAGGTCAAATATCAAACAGCCATTCATGTTTCCCACCTCAATTTCATCTGGCGTATTGCCTCAATACCCCTGCACCTGAATGAACCAGAGCCAGAAGCTGACTGTGAAAACGGAGATCGCGGTGGTGATGGCGATGCCGTTGGTGGACATGGCGTGACCAGTGCCGAACTGGTTAGCCATGATGAAGGAAAACACGCCTGTTGGACATGCTGCGATCAACGTCGCAACACCCACCCAGACGGACGGCAATCCAATCACATGAGCGGCAACAACAAACACCACAAACGGCATCAGGATCGATTTGATAATCGCCAAAACGCCGCCAATCGCCAGATTACCGCGGATGCCATAGTTCACCATGCTCATCCCCACAGCTACCAGCGCAACCGGTGAGGCAGCTTTCGCCAGTGGGGCTAAAACATCATCTGCAAGCTTTGGTATTTCCAAACCCGACACATTCCAGAGCAACCCACCAACAACACCATAAAGGATCGGGTTCGCCAACAATCCCTTGCCGACAGCAATCAATAGCTCCTGCTTGGAGCGCGGCGCCTTGTGTCCATCAATCACCACAGCTCGTTCCATCAAAATGGAAGAAGTCAAAGCCGTCAGCGGGGCGTGGAACACGATGAGCAGCGAAATCAGCAGTGTACCTTCAGAGCCATAAACCGCATCGATCAAGGGAATGCCGACAAGTACGGTATTGGAGAACGATGCCGTCAGCCCGGCAATCACGGCAGCTCGTGCCTCACGCCCAAACCCGACACGAACAAGCAGGCCACCAAGAAAGGCAACCACGATCATGGACCCGTAGTAAGTGGCCCAATACCCCCATGGAGAGATGCCATTGAGATTTGCAGAGCCAAGACTACGGAATAACAGGATCGGGATCAGCAGGTTCACACAGAACTTACTGAGAATGTCGCCCAGACCGCGATCCAGATACCCAACACTGGCAACAACATAGCCAATGCCAACAAGGGCAAAGATCGGAAAGACGACAAAGAAGACCTGAACAATCATGGGAAACTCGAAAGAGATGGTAAGCCCCTCTTAGTAGCCCAGAAAGTTTAAGATCCAAAGCCAGAAGCTCATTGTGATTATTGAGAAAATGGTCGTCAGGCTGATGGAGTTCGCACTCATCGCATGTCCGGTACCAAACTGGCTGGCATAAAGATACGCCACAACACCGGTTGGACATGCCGCCGCCAAGGTCGCCACAGCCACCCAAAGCGGTGAAAGCGGAAACACATAAGCCCCCAGAGCGAAGACCATGGTTGGCATCAGCACAATCTTCAAAACACTCAACACACTGCCAATAGCAATGTTCCCACGCACCCCGTAGTTCAGCAGCGTCATGCCAACCGAAAACAGCGCAACCGGGCTCGCCGCTTTTGCCAGCGGATGCAACACACCATCCAGCAACACAGGCAGATCATAGCCTGAAAAATTCCAGCCAACACCCAGCAGAATAGCAATCACCAAAGGGCTCTTGATCAACGTGTTGAACAGCGAGTGCATCACATCTTTGAAAGGCCGCGCCTCCTGATAGCCATCCACCACCACAGCCCGTTCCATAGCCAGTACAAACACCAGCGTTACAGACGGTGCGTGAATTGAGATGATCAGCGAAATCGGAACCAGTGCCTCCTGCCCAAAGGCAGAGGTAATCACCGGAATGCCAACCAGGGACATATTGGAGAATGCCGCGGAGAACCCGCCAATGCAGGCAGCTCTGGCCTCTCGCCTAAACACCTTGCGCACCATGTAGCCACCCAACACAGCACTGGTCGTAAGCGCGGTGTAATAGGCGCCCCACAGCGCCCAAGGACTCAACCCGGCGAGGTCAGCTGTTGCAAGGGTGCGGAAAATCAGAACCGGAATAAGCACGGTGATGCAGAAGGTGCTCAGGTTATCGCCAACCTGCTTGCTCAGCAGGCCAATGTAGCCAAAGCCATACCCCACACCCACTGTCGCAAAAATTGGAAACACCACTTGCAGCGTACTAAACAGCATTCTGTGTCCGCTCTCTTTCCACCTTACAGCACTATCCCAGAGCACAAGCAGATACGCTTGCAGGCATCAAACAACAAAATCTCGGTGGATCCTTGCCAGAACTGGGCGAACTTTTACCGTCAGTGTTTTAGGCTCTTCTTCGAGGATTGATCAAGGAGTTATCTCATGCCTGCGCCCAAACCGGCCCCAAAGCAGGATATTGCGAGACTGGTGCACGACCTGAAAACACCGCTGTCCGCCATGAAAACGGCTTCTGACCTGATTGCCCAGGAGCCGCTCAGCGATCAGCAGCACCATCACCTCAACACCCTGCAGAAAGCCATTGGCTCTCTGGAAGAGCTGACAGGCATCATCCTGCAAACGCACACAGAACCAGAGACACACCAAACAGGTACGCATCCAATTGAGCCGGAAGCCAGACCACTTCTGGAACAGCTCACCTACATCGTGGATCTGTTCTCACCGCAGGCAGAAAGCTCAGGCCACACGCTCACCCATCGCTGGTCTCGTGATGCCATGTCGGCCTATCAAACACACTCAGATGAGTTGCAACGCATTCTGGCAGTGCTGGTTGATAACGCCATCCTCTACAGCAACACCGGCACCATCACGCTCAGCGCTCACATCAAGTTCTCAAACCACGAACCCAACATTGTGGTCACACTCAAAGACGCTGGCCCGGGTCTTTCTTCTGAACAAGCCTCTCATCTGGATGCAGCTCCCACACCAAAACGGAAATCAGATGGTCACGGCCTCGGTCTCTGGAGCGCGCGGCACTTGGCCTGCGAGAATGGTGGCGACCTGCGGCTCATCACAAACTCCGAACATGAAGCCAGCTTCGAACTCATCTTGCCTATTCAGGAAGTTGAAAAGAACAGACAGCAGGCCCCTGCTTCGCAGAACATCACCCGCTCAGCGCTATCCGGGTCTGTGCTGGTCGTGGATGACAATGAGCCGAACCGGGAACTGCTGGCAGCCATCTTCTCTTCATTCGGCCTGATGGTGCGCACTGCTGACAGCGGCAAACAAGCGCTGAAGATGCAGGAAGAAACACCGTCAGATCTCATCTTTCTCGATCTGAACATGCCAGAAATGAACGGCGCCGAAACCCTCACTCAGATGCAAACAAACGGTTACACCAGAGCAAAAGCTTGCTTTGCAATCACCGCCAGCATTGCACCAGAAGACCGCCCAGCCCTCTTCAAACAAGGCTTCGCGCAAATTCTGGAAAAACCCATAAACCCGTCAGCACTCTACAGCCTGCTGGAAAGCACGCTTCACAGCAACGGTTAGCCGATCCGCACGAAAGACGCGTCCAGCGCTTCATCAAGCCGGTCATTGCCCCAATAAAGCTCACCCTTCTCAGTGATCATGCTCGGCGCCCCAAACACGCCAAGAGCCTCAGCTTCCGCAACCGCAGCCCGCAAGCCGATCTTCACTTCCCTAGTCTCCGCCTGCCGCATGATCTTGTCCGCATCCAGATCTAGCTCCCGCAGCAACGCAATCATCAGCTCGGGCTTGGAAATGTCTTCATCCAGCGCAAAAGCCATATGAAACACAGCCCGGGTAAACGCCCCGATCCAAGGCTCCTTACGCCCGGCAAATGCGATGCGTGAAGCCAGCAAACTATGCTGCGGAAAGAGACGCGGCTTATTCCATGGCAAGCCGAGATTGGCAGCAATGCGCGCCACATCCCGCCACATGTAAGCGCCCTTCTTCTGGTTCGCGACAAAGGGAGAGCTCTCAAACCCCTGTCTGCGGAAGATCGGTCCCAGCAAAATCGGGCGCCAATCCACCTCAATCCCCCTGTCCTTTGCAAGCTGCTCAATACGCGCTGCAGTCAGGTAGGAGTATGGGCTGGCAAATTCATAATAAAACGCGAGCCGAGGCATTCTTTCTCTTTCTGATCCAACAGACCGGTAAGCCGCAGCCTATGGCAATGGATGCAATTTGTAATTATCTCGCAGGCCCCTATATGGGAGTTTGGCGATGCGAGACGTAATCTTGCTGAGCACCAATGGAATTTCAAGGCAGCACATTGGCGCAACGCTCAAAAACAAGTATACCGCATTGTAACTCACAAGAGAGAACTCAGGAATTCCCGTGGTACAAGACGGCCCAAAGACTTCATTCTTTAAGAAGACCATCAATTTCTGCAGTGAACGACCTTTCACAGCAGTCCTGACCTACATTCTTATCGTCTCCGCGATATTTCTGATCTTCCCGGGACTGGATGTCTGGGCTTCCAACTTCTTCTACAACGGCGAAGGCAGTTTCCCGGTCTCCAAAGACCCGTTCTGGCGCAGCGTACGTTACTTCGGCGTCTATCTCTTTCAGTGGGTCGCGGGCCTGTCGCTGCTGGTAATGCTGATCAAGCTGGCCTTCCCTAAGATCAAAGCCCTTATGGATCTGCGCCACCCGATTTTTGTGGTGTCCACGCTCATCCTCGGCCCAGGCCTTGTGGTCAACGCGTTCTTCAAGAACCTGTGGGGTCGCCCACGCCCACGGCAAACGGACATCTTTGGCGGAGACCTGCCATTCATCGGCGTCTGGCAGCCTACTAACCACTGTGATAGTAACTGCTCTTTTGTATCTGGCGAGGCGTCAGCTTCCATCTGGCTGTTCACGCTGGTCTTCATCGCCCCAAAAGCCTGGCGTATTCCACTGGCAACAGCCATTGGCGCATTGGTCTTCGTTCTCTCAGCCAACCGCGTGGCCTTTGGTGGGCACTATTTTTCAGACACCCTGCTCTCATGGGGCATCACCATGCTCGTGATCATTGGTGTCTATCACTACCTCTATCAGCGCACCCCAAACTGGGCTCAGCCGAATAATCTGGAAACCTCGTTCACCAACGGTAGCAACTGGCTGCGCACTAAGATCGGCAGTGCAGCATGCTGGTGCGCACGCGGCACAAAGAACTTCTTCCGCAAGTTCAAATAAACATTCCAAAACGAAAAAAGCTCCGCAACCGCCTGCGGAGCTTTTCTAGATGACCTGAAGAGAAGCCTAGATCTCTGTCGGCTCCATCTCCTCACGGATTTCCTGAAGCAGATTGTAGGTGCCGTCCCGCACCAGATCATACACCTCATCAAACCCTTCATTCGCCCCGTAATACGGATCCGGCACATCCTTCTGCTCATCCTGCAGCAGCAAGCGAATGTTCGCTGTGTGCAGATATGGCGCTTTGGCCTGAATGTTAGACAGGTTGCTGGCATCCATGGCGATGATGTAGTGGAACTTCTCAAAGTCCTCATCTTCCAGCTGGCGCGCTTCCTGATTGGAAACATCAACGCCATGCTTCTGCGCTGTCTGGATGCTGCGGATATCCGGCTTCTTGCCAGTGTGCCAACTCGCGGTTCCAGCAGAATCCACATAGATCTGCTCTTCCAACCCAGCCTGCTTCACATGATGACGGAAAACGCCCTCTGCCAACGGGCTTCGACAAATATTGCCAAGACACACAAACAGTACACGACGCTGCAACAAGACCACTGCTCCCTCCAAATCTGACTGCCTGGATATTTATCCCAGCCGAAATCTTTGCTCCAGAATTTCGCGCGGGTCTACCCAAATATCCATGGATTTTGCGAGTCAGAAAAACCTACTAAATCTGAGACACCCCTTGCAACAAAACCAAAGGTGGTCTTGTGCCCGAGCTGTTGTCCTCTACCGCAAAAGAATTCGCCCTTGCAGAATTACCGCATTGGACCTTGTCCGAAGATGGCAACTCCATTGAGCGCACCTTCACCTTCCGGTCCTTTGCACGCGCATTTGGCTTCATGTCCAGCGCTGCAATTCTGGCAGAAAAGCTGAACCATCACCCTACATGGACGAACACCTACAACAAAGTGGAAGTGTTACTTACCACCCATGATGCAGGTGGGCTCACTGAGTTGGATTTCAAGCTCGCCCGCAAACTGGACAAGTTGTTCGAGGCCTAGCCCCGCGAGAGTAGAGCGCAATCAGCATTCAATCTTGAACTGACGCACGTCACCTACCATCTTACTCTCAATCAACACATGGCCGTCTTCCTGGCACATATGTGGAATATCGATTGCAGACATTGGATCCGTGGCTTTCACTACAAGCTGATCCCCCTTCGCCATCCGCTTAAGGTGCTTGCGCGTCTTCATCACCGGCAATGGGCAGTTAAGACCTCTCAGGTCCAGAATGTTTGAATCGTCCACCAATGTTCCACCAGGTACTTGAATGTGCCACTGTGTTTGTTGCTGGGCTAACGGAACTTTGCGCAACAGTAAAGCAAATATTGGGGAGTGGAGCATGGCACTAATGGAACTCGACGGAAAATCAGAGACCAGTAAAGCGCTCGAAATTCTGGATTTCTGGTGGACCGCAGGCGGCCCCAAATGGTTCAACGGCGGCGAAGCGTTCGACAAAGAAATCCGCGAGAAGTTTGAAGCCGACGTAGCGGCTGCCAATCGCGGCGACTACGATGACTGGACGCAAACCCCGCATGGCACGCTGGCTCTCCTTTTGTTGCTCGACCAGTTCCCCCGCAACATCTATCGCGGCTCACCCAAAGCATTCGCTTCCGATCCAAAGGCCGTCAAAGTCGCTCTGGAGTCTCTCAACAAGAACTTCCATACCGCCTTCCCGATGGGCTATCGCATGTTCTTCTTCCTGCCTTTCGAGCATTCAGAAGAAATGGACATGCAAGATTTGAGCGTGGATCTGTTCCGCGGTCTGGGTGATCAGGACACCTATCATTACGCGCTGATCCACATGGACGTCATCCGCCGCTTTGGCCGCTTCCCACACCGCAACGAAGTGCTTGGCCGCACCTCAACACCGGAAGAAGTTGAGTTCCTCGCATCGGGTGGGTTCAGGGCATAAACGACCTGATTAAAAATTAGACACACATTTACAATGATTACAAAATAGGCAGAGTCAATTTGTGGCTCTGCCTATTTTAGTGACAGCCACTTTCTGCGCACTTCCACCCATGTCACTCTTCATCAAGAAAATTTAATTTCAATCAAGCCGCTGAATTTTCAAGATTATTCCAACACCTCCCACGCCCTAATTCTACGTAAAAATCGATATTTTCCAAAACTGGCACGCTCTTTGAAAGAGAAAGGGCAAGCGTGCCGGCCGGGCATACTGAGAAAGACCAGATAACTGGCAATTTTCCCGGTCCCAAAGAGGTCTCCAGAACTCTTTGCGGCACACTCCATGAAAGAGGGGAACGGGAATCTGACATGAAAATCGTTATGGCAATCATCAAGCCCTTTAAACTGGATGAGGTGCGCGACGCACTCACCACTCTGGGCATTCAGGGACTCACAGTCACCGAAGTCAAAGGCTATGGCCGCCAAAAGGGCCACACAGAAATCTACCGCGGCACAGAATACGCCGTCACCTTCCTCCCAAAACTAAAGGTCGAAGTCGCAATCGCATCCGACATGGCAGACAAAGTGGTCGAAGCCATCGGAAACGCAGCTCAGACCGGCCAAATCGGTGACGGCAAAATCTTCGTCTACTCCATTGATCAAGTCGTCCGCATTCGCACCGGCGAAGCAGATGCAGAAGCAATATAATCAAATGAAGGGGATAGAGAATATGAAACGCGCCTCCACCCTTGTTGCCGCAGGTTCGCTGCTGGCACTCTCCGCCGGCCCGGTTATGGCAGAAGAAAAATACGCTCTTGCTGTCGACACCGCTTACATCTTCAACACTCTGCTCTTCCTGATTGGTGGCTTTCTGGTGATGTGGATGGCAGCTGGCTTCGCCATGCTAGAAGCAGGCCTCGTCCGCACCAAAAACGTCTCCATGCAGTGCCTCAAGAACATCGCGCTGTACTCCATCGCTGGTCTGATGTTCTGGATCACCGGTTACAACCTTATGTACACCGGCGTTGACGGCGGCTTCATGGGGTCCATCGGTCCATACTCTTTTGACCCTGTCGGCGGTGACGCTCTGGATACGGGCTATTCAACGGCCTCAGACTGGTTCTTCCAGATGGTGTTCTGCGCAACCACAGCCTCCATCGTCTCAGGAACCATGGCGGAGCGCATCAAGCTCTGGGCTTTCCTCATCTTCGTTGTCGTCCTCACCGGCGTGCTCTACCCAATCACCGGCTCCTGGCAGTGGGGCGCTGGCTGGCTCTCCGAAATGGGCTTTGCTGACTTTGCTGGCTCCACCCTCGTCCACTCCGTTGGTGGCTGGGCAGCCCTGTCCGGTGCAATCATCCTGGGTGCGCGTAAAGGCAAGTACGGTAAGAACGGTCAGGTCTTCGTAATGCCGGGTTCCTCCATGCCGCTGGCAACTCTGGGCACCTTCATCCTGTGGCTCGGTTGGTTCGGCTTCAACGGTGCGTCTCAGCTGGCAATGGGCACCATTGGCGACGTCACAGACATCTCCCGCATCTTCGCAAACACCAACATGGCAGCAGCAGGCGGCGTGGTCGTAACAATCGCTCTGACACAGGCTCTCTATAAGAAGGTCGACGTCACCATGGCTCTCAACGGCGCACTGGCTGGCCTCGTCTCCATCACCGCAGAACCTCTGGCGCCGAGCGTGCTCCAGTCCGTTCTCATCGGTGGTGTCGGTGGTGCCATTGTTGTCTTCGCAGTGCCAATGCTCGACAAGCTGAAGATCGACGACGTAGTCGGTGCTATTCCGGTTCACCTGCTCTCCGGCATCTGGGGAACACTGATCGTGCCGCTGTCCAACTCAGACGCATCTTACGTCACCCAGTTCATCGGTGTTGCAGCCATTGGCATCTTCACCTTCGTAGCCTCCACCATTGTCTGGTACGCAATCCAGATGCTGGTTGGCCTGCGCGTGACAGAGGAAGACGAAGCCATGGGCCTCGACAAAGCAGAGATCGGCGTAGAAGCCTATCCTGAGTTCGGCACCGGCTCTCAGCGCCTCTGAACCTTGGCAAATCTGAGAGGCTCAAATCCCCCTCCCAGAACTGAAAGATGAAATCACAAAGCCCGGCAACCACCGCCGGGCTTTTTCTTTAAGCGCAATTGCCAGCCTATCATTTTCCTTCAACAGATAGCTCTGTGCTCAAACGCTAAACACTACAAAATCAAAGCAACCCAAAAGCTTAGGAAAGTTGATACCCCAGCTTACTAGTCGGTTCAAATCCGCCTACCACATTTGAAAGACGGACTTCACCTTTCATAGGTGGTACTTTCAGGAATGCCCTATACGTCCATTTCTAATCAAGATTCGCTCTTCATCCTACGTCCAAATAAAGAGGCGCAAACGCCCGAGCTTTGGAGTCCGACGATGAACAGTGAATTGGAAGCAGCAGTGAAAGAAGCCAGTCAACAGTGGCAAAACGCGTTCAATGCGGGTGATGCTCAAGGCTGCGCCAACTGCTACGAAGCCAACGCTGTAATGGAGGCCAAACCCTTTGGCACCTACCATGGTCGAGCCGAGATTCTCGAGTTCTGGCAAATGCTCATCCGGGAAGGCTTCTCAGAGGTCGAATACCTCAACCCCAAAATCGTCGCTTCAGGCGAAAGCTCGGCAATTCTCTCTTCCGATTGGAAGATGAACAAAGCCCACGGCAACATCTCCAAGGAGCTCTGGGTCTTGCAACCTGACGGCACTGCCCTTCTGAGAGAAGACTATTTCAGCGCAGCCTCCTGAGGCTCCAACACCACAAGCAAAAAGCCCGGCACAAGGCCGGACTTCATCAGGATATCTCTTAACAGTCACGGTCGTAAAAATAGTCGAGGCGATCGGCGATATCATCCAGAGCGAACGAATACCCGTTCCAGTCCTCATCAATCCAGGCATCTTCCAGACGATCCACAGCACGATCTAACTTGCCATCATCCTCCAGCTCAGCAAGCAAGCGTCCCACATCGATCAGATGGCCAAGAGCACCATCAACGTTGGAACCAGCCCGAACGCCGCCTTCAAAGAAAACCTCATCAGAGATATCATCGATGTCGATAATGGTCGCATTCAGCTCTGAGCAACTCAGCTCACCCCATGCATAAGCTGCATTTGGAGCCGCCAGTCCAGCAAAGCCAAGTGAAGCAACAACAGCAAGCGCCTTCAAACCACGCAACATCATACCAAACCCTTCTTCCATGAACGTATCTGCCATTGAGCAGGCAGACCTCTGTAATCCTCACATGGATATCAGCCCTACAAAGAGGCGCTGTTTCAAAGAAGACAGGTATTGTGGTTTCTTTGAGGCTTCTGAGAACCTACTGACGTCCATCCGTCAGCCCTTTCACAAAGGCTTTCTGGCAGAAGACCACCAGCAGGATCGGTGGCAACATGGCAAGCACGGCCAGCGCCAACCCTTGCGGGCTTGTGCGACCAATCAGGCTCAGCCCCTGCACCAGCGTCATCCTGGTCTCTTCGCTGGAAACCATCACCGGCCACAGATACTGGTTCCACCCTTGCACAAACATCAGCAGGCCAAGCGCTGCAATCATGGGCGCAGAGGCAGGGACCAGAATGTCCTTCAGAAACTTGATCGGCCCCGCCCCATCAATCCGCGCAGCCTCAGAAAGCTCTGTCGGCACTCCGAGAAAGAACTGACGGAAAAAAAACGTTCCAACCGCTGATGCAAGCAATGGCAGCATCAAACCCGGATAGGAGTTCACCAACCCAAGCTGACTGGTCACCGCATACGTTGGCAGAAAGCGGGACTCCAATGGCAACAGCAAACTACACAAGATCACCCAGAAGAAGAATGTGCCAAAGCGAACGCGGAAATACACCAGCGCATAGGCTGCAAGCAGCGAGATCCCCACCTTGGCCAACGCAAACCCAACTGCCAGATACAGAGAGTTCAGCGCCATGGTCATGCCCGTCACTCCCCTCGAAAACCCACGCCCCTCGAACAAAGCCTTGCTGTAAACCTCAACGCCATACGGACCCGGAAGGAACTGCAGTCCATCCTGTCCAAGTGTTGCGCCAGAGTGTGTCGAGGAAAATGCAATGATCAGCACCGGCCCGACAATAACGAACACACCAATAAGCAGGATAAGATGATCGAGGTAATGAGAGCGGGGCATAACCATCTCTGAAACACAGCGCAGCCCCGAACCACAGCAAAAGCGAAGGATCACGCAACCAAACGAAAGGCAGCCTGTGTGGCCCTGAAAACAGGCAAACTGCACTGGGAGATCATCTCTGAGAAATGGCAGACGCCATCAGACCCAATCCCCATAGGAATTAAGATGACACCGTAAAACTACGCAGGTCAGGTTTCAAGCTCTGTAAGTGCCTATAAAACCACAATTCCTGAATGCTTGGCATGATTTTCCGGTTCCACGTGGATCGTCACACGTGCACCAGGCATCTTTTCTGCGATGCCTTCCTCAATGCGATCGCAAATCGCATGAGCATCCAGAACGCTCATTTCACCCGGCACCACCAGATGAAAATCAATGAAAGTCACGTGGCCCGCATGGCGTGTCCGCAGGTCATGAGCTTCCAGCGCACCATCACCAAACTTGGAGATCAGTGCGCGGATTTCTTCCTGCTCCTCTTCCGGAGCAGCCTCATCCATCAAACCACCAACGGATTCACGCACCAGCTTCCAGCCAGACCACATGATGTTGACCGCAACGATGCCAGCAAGGATCGGGTCAAACATCTGCCAGCCGGTCACCCACACAGCCGCGATACCAACCAACACGCCAAGGGATGTATAGACATCGGTCATGATGTGCCGTGCATCCGCCTGCAAAGCCGGAGAGCGATGCGCCTTTCCAATCCGCATCAGAGCAATCGCCCAGACGCAGTTGATCACGGAAGACAGCAGGTTCAAGCCAATGCCCTGAATGTTCACATCCAGCTCATACGGCTCAGTCAAACCCATGTAGGCTTTGCGCAGAATGAGGATTGCCGCCAGAACAATCAGAACCCCTTCCAGAACAGCAGCAAAATACTCTGCTTTATAGTGGCCGTAAGGGTGGTTCTGATCAGCAGGTTTGCGCGCCAGATACAAAGCACCGGCAGCAGCAGAAGCACTCGCGATATTGATGGAGGTTTCAAGGGCGTCGGAATAGAACGCAATGGAGCCTGTCATCACAAAGGCAAAGTATTTGAGCGCAAATACCAATATGCCAATGACGATGCTGCCCAGCGCAAAGCGCATGCTCTGGTCCATGTGCCACATCCACCCTAATTCAAACTCGACGACTGCTTAGAAAGTTATCGTCCTCTATCAGGTTTCAGTGGCATATTAAACAATGGAACGCGCTCAAATAGCCAGTTTTTATGCTTATTTGCACGCAATGTTTGCAAATGAAAATCACTTGCAGAATATCGGCTATTTCTACTTGTCGTAAAAAGCGGCACCGATGATTTCACCCGGCATTTCGCCAGAGTTCGTCTGAACCAGAACAGCCCAGTTCTTGGAGTCGAACATCTTCAGCGCAGTGCGTGGCAGACGGAACACTTCAGCTGCACCAGACCACATGCCAATCGGCATAATGCTGCGCACAACATTCTTGTAGGTCTGTGTTGTGCCAGCGTTTTCACCGCGCTGGATCTCAACCACAGCTTCCTTATCGATACCAAGAAGATAAACGTCCGCCTTCTTGCCCGGCTCTTTCAGAGAGCCAGAGAGCTGAACTTCAAGCGCACTGTCATCCAGCATCGCCTCCACCTGCACGGTCATGCCGGAGGACTTGCGAATAGCATTTTTAACGGAGCGACGGTCACTGCCAACCATATGCCCACGGCCATTCACGACAACCTGAGGCGTATAGATCTGCGCATCACCGCGGCTTTTGGCATAATCCTTCTGGCGCTGGGTGAACACAGGCGAACCAAGCGTGTCCTTCCAACCGAAGTAATCCCAGTAATCAACGTGATAGGAAAGCGTCACAACGTCTTTCTGGTCAGCAACAAGCTCTTCCAGAAATTGGTCTGCAGGTGGACATGACGAACAGCCCTGGCTGGTGAACAACTCAACCACGGCCTTTGGAGTTTGTGCCTGAGCAGAGAGTGAAGTCGCAAGACCCAGCCCTGCTGCGAGAACAACACCCGTCAATCTATTTAAAGAAAACCACCGCATTTCGGCCCTTCGCAATTGTTTAAGTCATCGCTGATGCAGCGCTAACCTAAACAATAACCAGATAACTGTAGAATCACATCCCAGTGAGCCCCTGAAAACCCAAGGAATCAGGGGCGCTGGTATTATTTGGATTCATTCAGCACTTTTTCAAGCTCTGGTAGGAAGACGTCCCGATAGCTGGCCTCACTCAGTGGACCAACAAATTTGTAGCGGATCTGAGCCTTCTCATCGACGATAAAGGTCTCAGGAACCCCGTAAACGCCCCATTCAATGCCTGCGCGGCCAGTGTCGAACCCAACACGGTCATAAGGATTGCCAAGCTCTGCGAGGAACCGGTTCGCCTTCACGTCCGTGTCCTTGTAGTTCAGGCCAGCGATCTCGTAACGATCATCCTTGGCCAGATCCATCAAGTATTTGTGTTCAGCGCGGCAAGGCGCACACCAGGATGCGAAGATGTTCACAACGGTCACCTGACCAAGCAGATCACTACGCTTGAACCCCGGAACCTGCTTGCCATCACGCTCCAACCCATTCACAGGCGGCAGATCAAACTCAGGTGCTGGCTTATCGATCAGGGCAGATGGCAGCTCTTTGGAATCATGACCAGAGAGCATCATGAAACCCATCAGAACCGCAAGAGCACCAAAAACAATCAGCGGAAGAAGAAAAAGCGGAGAAATGCCTGACTTCTTCTCCTCGTCTATTTCACTACTCATTCCTGTTAGCTCTCACTCTTATCGTCTGCTGAAGAGGAAACCACCTGACTGACGGAAGGGCCAGGACGGCGGGAAGACCGGCGGCGAATGCCACTTGCTTCCAGCGCCTGCATCTCTTTTTCCAGTTGGGTTTTGTCCATACGCACCCAAACAATCAGGATGCCGATGACCAATGCAGCCATTGCATAGGCAGCAATCACATATTCAGCGTGACGACCAAACTCTGAAAAGTCCATGATCCTTACCTCGCACCTGCTGGAGCTGCTTTAGTCACTGTGCTGCTGGATGCAGCCGGTGCAACAGAAGCTGCACGCATCCGCATCGCTCTGATCCGGCGGCGCATAATCTCGTTACGCATGCTCATCAGATGCAAAGTCACAAACAGAAGCACAAAGGCCAGAGCCATCAATCCAAGCGGAATAAGAATGGAAGAGTGAATAGCAGGACCACCGCTGCGGATAATGCTCGGCGGCTGGTGCAGCGTGTTCCACCACTCAACGGAAAACTTGATAATGACCACGTTGATCACACCAACCAGCGTGATGATCGCGTTCACTTTTGCAGCCTTGATAGGATCTTCAATCGCCTTCCACAATGCAATAATGCCCAGGTACATGATGAACAACACCAGGAAGGAGGTCAGTCTTGCGTCCCAGACCCAGAAAGTACCCCACATCGGCTTACCCCAGATCGCACCGGAAAACAGCGCCAGGAAGGTAAATGCAGCACCGATTGGAGCGGAAGCTTTGGCCGAAACATCAGCCAGCGGATGCTTCCAGACCAGAGAGCCAATCGAAGACAACGCCATCATCGCATAACACATCAATGCAAGCTGGGCTGCAGGCACGTGCACGAACATAATGCGCACTGTCTGGCCTTGCTGGTAATCTTCAGGCGCAACAAAAAACGCGAAGTACAAGCCAACTGCAAGTGCAGCGACCGTCGCAACGATAAGCCATGGAAGCAGAACTTTCACAAGCTTCAGGAACCGGGTTGGGTTTGCAAGATCGTATAAGGTCATAGAGCCGTTCTAAACTGAGAATGACGAAGCATCAATGTGTACATAGTGTCACGGACCTATCAAGGTCATTGATTACGCGCAATTTGACACTTCACTTCTTCGGGAATTCACCCATTTTAGACGATTTTACATAGACTTAACGCTTCAGGGAATTTCAGAGGCCATATGGCCGCATCCATCAGTCGCCTGAAACGCGAAGCGCTGCAGCTGCTGCAAGAGGTCCAACAACAAGACCAAAAAGTGTCAGAGCACACAAAAACAGGAACGGAACGAGGAAGTTATTGGAGTCGATCGCTCCCGCTGTCGCGGCACTTACACCAAAGATCAGAATTGGAATTGCCAGCGGAATAACCAGAATGGAGAGCAGCACCCCACCCCGCCGCATGGAAACAGTAACACCAGCGCCAACTGCACCAACAAGTGTGAGTGCAGGCGCGCCAACAAGCAAGGTCAGCGTCACCAGAACAATGCTCTGGAAGTCGAGACCCACAAACAAAGATAGAACCGGCGTAGCAAGCACCAGCGGAAGACCCGTCGCCGCCCAGTGCGCCGCGCATTTGATCAGCACCACCAGCTCCAGCGAACGGCCTGACATCACCAGCAGTTCAAGGGAGCCATCTTCACGGTCGGCCTGAAACAGACGATCAAGCCCCAGCAACGTCGCCAGCAAAGCACCAATCCAAAGAATCGCAGCACCAATGCGCGACAGCAGGATCATGTCCGGGCCAACACCAAACGGAAAGATCGTCACAACAGCCAGAAAGAACAGAACGCCAATCAACGCACCACCGCCAACGCGGTTCGCCAGTTGATATTCGCGGACAAAAAGACACTTCATCCAGTTCATGATCAGCCCTCGTCCTGCTCGTCTTCGTCGAAATAGTCGTCCAGATCCTCACCCGCAAACATATGCTCGCTCTCTGTCGTCACGGGCGACAAGTTGAGGAACTTGGTGTTTGGCAGGTTCAGAGGCAGGTGGGTCGCGGCAATCACAACACCGCCAGCGTTGATGTGATCTGCAATCAGACCAAGCAACACTTCTTCAGAAGCCTTATCAAGGGCTGAAGTCGGCTCATCAAGCAACCAGATTGGGCGTGGAACCACCAGCAGGCGCGCCACGGAAAGACGGCGGCGTTGTCCAGCACTGAGATAACCAGCAGGCAAGCTGGCCGTATGCGCGATACCCAGGGTCTCTAGCGCTTCCATCTCACTCATGCTCTCACGCACTTTGCCATCGCCAAAGTCGGCAGGTTCAAAGAAGTTACGCCAGAAGCTGAGGTTCTCCAGCACGGTCTGCAGCGGCTTCAAGGCATCAAGGTGCCCAAAGTAATGGGAGTGTTCGGCAACAGAGCGCTCAGCCATGCCACCTTCCAGCTCAAGCGAACCATGTGCTTTTGCCACCAGTCCGGCGATCACGCGCAGCAGACTGGATTTACCGACACCGTTGGGACCTTGCACAATCAGAGCTTCACTGGAGCCAACTTCAAAGTCGACGTGGTTCAATACTCTGCGGCCACCACGATCACATGCAACGCCCTGGCAGACTAACTTCAATTGGTTCATCGCGCCCGAAACCACTACAGCAGCTCTCACTGCTTACCAAACTGACGGCGTATCCCGAAAAATGGATCCGATTTCCGGATAAGATACGCTCCAACAAAGAATTAAAGCAGTTTGCATGATCCCGTCTTTGCGCAAACCACTTTATTCAGGAGGCCGTATCACATTCGGCAAATCCTTCGCTCCCATAAACACGGCTAGGATTCGCGTTGGCACTGTTCCGGTATTCTTGCCGAAGTGCCAGGTGTTGACGGCCTCAATAAACGCCTCGCCCTTTTTGAAGGTCAGAGGAGCCTCTTTCTCATAGGTGATCGTCAGCTCACCATCAAGTATATATCCGTAAAGAGGAATAGGGTGCATATGCTCTTTAACAGCCTCACCCGGTGCCAGCGTAATGACCAGTGAGGTCACCTGCGCCTGCCGTCCTTCCGGGTAAACCAACGGCTGCTTCGTGATCGTCGTTTCGCTCTTATCAAGCAGAACCTCGACGTCAGAATATGCATTTCCGTTGTCCTGAGCCAGCGCACCAGCCGCAAATCCACCCAGAACCAGACAACACGTACCAACCAAAACTGCAGATTTCATAGGAATCGCCTTCCTGTTGTTTTCAGCTGTTCTCTGCGCACTTTTACGCCATACCCGGCAGTTATTCTCGTGCGAAGCAAACGCATCCTAACAGCGATCCCCTTCCGAGCCTTTAAAACCACACAGGGCCAGAAACATAGGATAGACATATTGTATACATCTGTATATAATATGTTTCATATAAACCCCATCCCGCTTGATCGGGCACCCTACTCCGGCCTAACCTCACCTATGGTAAATTATTAGCCTTCCGCTGCGGTTCAGCTGGAACCTGCGTCAGAAAGACGCTATAGGGTCGACAACTATAAGCTGATTGAATTTCAAGAAGCGCTTTTAATGCATTTGTTAAATGATCAAACCAACGCCATGACGGCGAGCCACAAAACTCCGGGAGGAACTGGAGAGGTTCGTCAGTTCAAAGCTTAGTTTCCGGTTCTGAGCGGGAAACGAAATAAGGAGATCGCCGAATGACACAATCTCTAGACAGTTTTAAGGCCAAGCAAACGCTGCAAGTCGGCGGCAAGACCTACACTTATTTTTCCATTCCTGAAGCAGAAAAGAACGGCCTGACTGGCGTTTCCAAGCTTCCATTCTCATTGAAAGTCGTTCTGGAGAACCTGCTGCGCTTTGAAGATGGCCGCACGGTGACTGCGGATGACATCAAGGCCGTTGCAGAATGGCTGACCACCCGCACCTCCACCCACGAAATCGCCTACCGCCCTGCCCGCGTTCTCATGCAGGATTTCACCGGCGTGCCAGCCGTTGTTGACCTCGCCGCCATGCGCGACGCCGCCGTCAGCCTCGGCGGTGATCCGAAAAAAGTGAACCCGCTGGTTCCCGTTGATCTCGTCATCGACCACTCCGTCATGGTCGACTATTTCGGCACCACCTCCGCCTTCGCGCTTAACGTGGAACGCGAGTATGAGCGCAACAACGAGCGCTATGAATTCCTGCGCTGGGGCCAGTCCGCGTTTGATAACTTCCGCGCAGTTCCTCCAGGCACCGGCATCTGTCACCAGGTGAACCTTGAATACCTCGCCCAGACCGTCTGGACGAAAGAGGAAGACGGCGAAACCATCGCCTATCCCGATACCCTCGTCGGCACCGATAGCCACACCACCATGGTCAACGGCCTCGCCGTGCTTGGTTGGGGCGTAGGCGGCATTGAGGCGGAAGCGGCCATGCTCGGCCAGCCAATCTCCATGCTGATCCCGGAAGTCATCGGCTTCAAACTCACCGGCGAGCTGCAGGATGGCATCACCGCCACCGACCTTGTGCTCACCGTGGTTGAGATGCTGCGTAAGAAAGGCGTTGTTGGCAAGTTCGTGGAGTTCTACGGCCCCGGCCTCGACAACATGTCTCTGGAAGACGCCGCCACCATCGCCAACATGGCACCGGAATACGGCGCCACCTGTGGCTTCTTCCCGGTGGACGACGACACGCTCCGCTATCTGAATGCCACAGGCCGCGACAAAGACCGCATCGCGCTGGTGGAAGCCTATTCCAAGGCGCAGGGCATGTACCGCGACACCCACACAGAACCAACCTTCACCGACACGCTGGAGCTGGACATCTCCACCGTTGTGCCATCCATCGCCGGACCAAAGCGCCCGCAGGATCGCATTTCCCTCGCAGATGCGGCGGAAGGCTTTGCCAAAACCATGGCGGAGGAGTTCAAGAAGGCAGGCGAAGAAACCCGCCGCGCATCGGTAGAAGGCCGCGACCATGATCTCGGCAACGGCGACGTCGTTATCGCCGCGATCACCTCATGCACCAACACCTCCAACCCGTCCGTTCTCATCGGTGCAGGCTTGGTGGCCCGCAAGGCCCGCGCCAAGGGCCTGCATGTGAAGCCATGGGTGAAGACCTCACTGGCACCCGGCTCTCAGGTGGTGACGGATTATCTGGAGAAAGCTGGCGTTCAGGAAGATCTCGACGCCCTCGGCTTCAACCTCACCGGCTACGGCTGCACCACCTGTATTGGTAACTCAGGCCCACTGCCGCCGGAAATCTCCAAGTCCATCAGTGACAACGACCTCGTGGCCTGCTCAGTCCTCTCGGGCAACCGCAACTTCGAAGGCCGCGTGAACCCGGATGTGCGTGCCAACTATCTGGCCTCCCCGCCACTGGTTGTCGCGTATGCCATCGCAGGCTCACTCAACATCAACGTGGCCAAAGACCCGCTCGGCAAGGATCAGGATGGCAACCCCGTCTACCTGAAGGATCTATGGCCAACCACGGAAGAGATCACCGACCTCATCCGCTCCTCCATCACAGAAGAGATGTTTGAAGAGCGCTACGGCGATGTGTTCAAGGGTGACGAGCACTGGCAGAACATCAAGGTGGAAGGCGGCATGACCTACGGTTGGCCACCAGCGTCCACTTACGTGCAGAACCCGCCTTACTTTGAAGGCATGACCATGGAGCCAAAACCCCTCACCGATATTGAGGGCGCGGCCGTCATGGGTCTGTTCCTGGATTCCATCACCACCGACCACATCTCGCCAGCTGGAGCGATCAAGGCAGACAGCCCGGCAGGTCAGTACCTGACCTCACACGGCGTTGAGCGCAAAGACTTCAACTCCTACGGCTCCCGCCGTGGCAACCACGAAGTCATGATGCGCGGTACCTTCGGCAACATCCGCATCAAAAACCAGATGGTGCCGGGCGTGGAAGGTGGCTACACCACCAAGGACGGCGAGCAACGCTGGATCTACGACGCCTGCATGGAATACAAGGCTGCAGGCACCCCACTTGTGGTGTTTGCTGGCAAGGAATACGGCACCGGCTCCTCCCGCGACTGGGCAGCAAAAGGCACCAAACTGCTCGGCGTACGCGCGGTGATCGCTCAAAGCTTCGAGCGCATCCACCGCTCCAACCTCGTCGGCATGGGCGTCCTGCCCTTCACGTTTAAAGAGGGCGAAAGCTGGCAGTCCCATGGCATCGATGGCACTGAGCGCGTAACCATCCTCGGCGTAGCAGACCTCAAACCCCGTCAGATGGTCGACATTCAGGTCGAATTCGCCAACGGCACCACCAAAACCATCGAAGCCCTCTGCCGCATCGATACCGAGGACGAACTCGAATACATCAAAGCCGGCGGCATCCTGCACTACGTCCTGAGAAACTTGGTCTCCGGCTAAGACACCTCAACAAGCAGACTATTCAGTCCCCCATAACCACAAAACGGGCCCTCCAAGGCCCGTTTTTCTTTGGCAGCTCCACCTTCAGAGCCCGCCAACCTCACCAGTTCCATCCCAAGCCAGCACAACACCCCACGGTCAATCCACCTCAGAGCAGCTCCCCTCGGCATCATCCCACCCAAGCAAAGCACGATGCAGGCCCCAGAGCCACACACCCAGACCTCAGCCACCCCCACACCGTCATCCCGGCCCCCGAGCCGGGATCCAGAGCGCCCTACTCAATCAAGCAGTATTGATTTCGATTAGAAGCTATAGATCCATCAACGTGAATACAGCATCTTCAGAGCTGTCATCCTCGAAATATGCAATGAACACTCGGATATTTCTAAATGTTTCGCCATTGTCATGATGCCAAACGATAAATTCTTGTTTCATTTGAGACGCCAACATTGGATCGTTCGTCATGAATACAAAGAAAATGCTCTCCAAATCATACTCAGACACAATCGCTTCGGAGTATTTGAACGCCTTATCGACAAGCATACGAAATAGCCCAATAGAATGGGTGAATTTTACCTCGTATCCAAGCTTCATCCCATCATGATCAATTATAAAATTTGGAAATCTATTCCTTGTTACAGCATCTGGAAATCTCGCATGTAGCCAACGATAAACTAAATCCTCGGCGATCCGTTCTTTCTTAAAATTATTTATTCGGTCTCGCGTAGACGATTTGTACTCAGCAACATCACGCACTTCTTCTAAAGCCTCATTAGAAACATCAGCTTCAAGAAATTTATTTGCATACCTCAAGAAATCTTCCGACTTATACATCAAGAAAGAGGAAATGTTTCCCTTAGACAGTGCCTCAGATACAAGTTCCGGCCGAGGACCAATGGTTTTCTTGCCACTGGCGTTTACCACCCACCACCAATCTTCTTTTGAGTCATCCGTTACAAAAATAACCGAAGCTTCATCGTTTGTATTTGCATGCGCAAGTAACTGGTTCCAGACTACATAGTCCCCATATTTGCGCTTGTACAAGATGTCACCATGCAGGTGTTCATCTGGCCCTTTTTTATCTTTGCTGGCATCAAGATATCCCGGAGGAGTATTTTTTGCGAAGCGCTTATCACCTTCGCTATACAAATCATCAATCTCTTTTTGATTTTTTGGAGCGTCTCCCACTCGTCCATCAAAGAGATTATCGAGTCTATTTTTAACGGGATCTTCTTCGTTTAACTTTTGTTGCTTCTTCTCTGTCTCTTCAAGGTCACGAAGAAACTTATCAGTTAACTTCTCAAAACCAGAGATCAGTGGTTTCGGATCTATCAGCGAGTGTCGTTTCTCAAGTTGCAGCAGATTAATTCCACCATTGAGTTCGCTTTTTGCTTTTTCGACAGTTTTGCGAACCTCTGCAAAACGCTTGTGCTGGTCTGCGATAACAACCAAGCGGTTCCTCTGGAACTCCAAAGCAACGTGATGCGGTATCCAAATACGAGTAGAAATCTTTTCGATCACGTCGATCAACTGATCACGCGTTTCCTTTTGATATCTATACAGATTCAGCAATACATTAGTGTCAAAAACAAATAACGCTTCTTTCCAAATCTTTTGAAAATCTTTGTCAGCACCGGGATCAAACTCAGGAAAAAGTCCCTTCATAATCGCCTCAAATAACAATCTAAAAGTGCAAAAATGATAACGTACTATCAGAACAAACGCACGCACAAATCCCCCCGTCATCCCGGCCCCCGAGCCGGGATCCAGAGCCGCCTGCACACACACTTAGCCACCGCCCAGCTGGGTCCCGCATCGCGCTTTGCTTGTGCGGGATTGTTAGTGTTGGGATGTGTTAGGGTGGAGTTGGTCTCCCGAACCGCAATTCCGGGAGACCAGTGGCAGGCGACCGCTGCGGGATCGGGCTTTCACCCGTCGTCATCAAGGTTCTCTGCCGCTTCCTTTTCCCGCTTGGAGAGTTGATTGGGCCGCTGCTTGCACGCCCGCAAACAATCCGAAGCACGATCAGGATATCACTCCTATGACCTTTCTTAAAACCATTCCTTCCTGTGTTGTCGGCATTGATGTTTCCAAGGACACACTGGCACTGTGTGAGCATGACAAACAGACAGTCCAGGTGATTGCCAATGCCTCGCGCTCCATTCGCTTGTTCATGACACACCTTAAACCAGATACATTGGTGGTGCTGGAGCCCACTGGTGGTTATGAGGCTCTGTTGGTCAGCGAGTTATGCGCAGCCGGGATTGCCTGTCACCGTGCTGACACGCTGAAAGTCAAAGCCTTTACAAGGTCTTTTGGTCGGCTTGGCAAAACTGACAATATCGATGCTAAGGCACTTGCAGCCTATGGAGCGGATCGCTGGCGGGGTCTGCCTCTTTATGAGTTGAGCGATAAACATCAAAGCGATCTTGTGGCGCTGGTGGCCCGTCGTCAGGACCTCATGGATATTCAGGTGGCGGAAAAGAACAGGGTTCAGGCCCCCGGATGTGCCAGTGTCAAACACTCCTGCGAGATTGTGCTGGCTTGTATCAGGCGTCAGCTGGAGCGGCTGGATCAACAGATCGAAAGGCTCATTCAAACAAGTGCGGACCTATCTGAGCGCATGGCGACTTATCAGTCGCTGTCCGGAGTGGGGCCGCGCACTGCCATTGCCTTACTGGCAACCATGCCGGAACTGGGAACACTCACACGCCGACAGGCGGCTTCACTGGCCGGGCTTGCACCACATCCAAATGACAGTGGGACACTGCGTGGATACCGGAAAATGCGCGGTGGGCGGCCAGAGGTCCGTAAGAGCCTGTTCATGGCAGCCTTATGTGCCTCCCGTCTCAAAGGTCCACTTCGTAATTTCTATCAACGTCTTATCACAAATGGTAAGAAGCCAATTGTCGCTATCTCAGCCCTCATGAGAAAGATCATCGTCATCCTAAACGCAAGAATGAGAGACAAAATCAGCGCAATGAGTTGATTGTTAGTGTTGGGGTGGTTGGATAAGGGCGTGGGTCGCGGGCAGTGTTGGGGACGGTGCGGGCTCTCAGGCGCGGTGTTGAAGCACCACATCCCCCACCATCCACACCCTCGTCAAAACCGACAATTTGACAACCTCAGGTTTTCATTCCACATTCATACGTGAGGCCTAGAAACCTCCTATAAGACAGCGGTTACCGCTCCCGTTAACTAGCGGATTTTTTGTGCCTGCTTTATAGGTAGCGCGCAAACCCTTTGCTATGAGCGGGAGGGCGGTGAATACAATACCTTCTTCGGAGGGGAATAAACTCGCCTGTCTGTCTTACAGGTTTCTAGCCTCCCGCTCGCCAGTGGGCCCTAGAAAGTCCGCCTGTCGCGCGGTTATTCAACACCCTCAAGACAAAGGGATTGAGAATGACCGACTCCGCATGTGCCTGTGGCACCACAAACACTTTCCAAAACGAAATTGACGAAGTCATCATCGCTGTCTCAGACCTGCAAAATCTCAGCTATATCCAGCACTTACTGCTGACTGAGAGACTGCAGCACAGCAGCGAGCGCGATGCTTTGTTCACTTTGCATCATGCCTTCCGCGACCGACTGGAAGCACTACAAAAAAGCTGCGGAACTTTAGAGCGGGTCGCTCATCCGCAGCCGGTAAATATAAACGTTCCGCTTCCTGATTAAGCCCGCCCAGCGCTCCACAAAGCAAGGGGACCTGCCCGCGTGGAGCCGTGCTGGCCCCTGAGCATTTGGCAACAGCCATCCGCTCCGGTGCCGGAAGCGAGAACGCAGCTACACCCCGCACCCTCGCCACGGCGCCCTGCTGGTCTGCGGAACATACCATCCCCCCGCAGGCCAGCATCTACTTGGCAGAACAGATACCTGTTTTGGCGAGGGAAACCTGCCATGCTTCGCTGGCGTCAAATGGTGTCACCAGCCCGTTGCCACTTTCTTTTTTAAAGCCACCCATGCCATGGGCCACCATGTATTTGGGGTAATAGTCCGGCGCGCCTGAGCCCTGCAAGAAACTGCAAGCGCCGCTGATGCCATCCTTGCTGTACGCCTCCAGCGCTTTGCCAAAGGCTTCGCTCTGTTCCTTGCTCAGCTTCTGAAAGGTCACCAGTCGCAGAACGGAGATCGCCTGATGCGCGCTCTTGTCCTTCACGCGCAGCATATCAAAATACCCACGCGCAAACGCCATCACATAAAGATCAACTGCCGTTTGGTACTGCTCTTTCTCAATGCAGGCAAAGATGGATTGATAAAGGTCTGCCGGTGTGTAGCTCGTCTTGGTCTCTTCCCGCGCCACACAACCCACATTATGGGTCACCTCAAGGTTTCCCTCACTCTGGTAATGGGTGATGGTTCCCTGCGCCTGCGCACCACTGGCAACCATAAAAGCGCCCCCGAGAAGGCCGAGGGTCAGATACGAAAGTTTCAACGAAAACACCTCTCTGTAATCCGGAGGGTACACATCCCGGCACCTCACCACTGCATTCCGCAAGCCCCAGTCATACACCCAGCAAACCGCCCATCACTTGACCTTTGCAAAACACACACCCTCTTATCCGCCGCTTCAATCCGTGAAGAAGAAAGAGCGCCCCTCCTTCGTCTCCAACAACCATTTGCGAAACTCATCCATAAATACACGGCTCCGCCGCGCCAGCTGCTTCTTGGAAGGATAGAGCAGATAAAGCTTGGCAGAACCAAAGCTCCAGTCCGGTAAAACCCGCTCAACCGTTCCCCGTTCCACCGCATCGCGCACAAGATATAAAGGCAAAAGCCCGATCCCGGAGCCAATCTCAACCATCGATAAAATACCAGATGGTGAGTTGGTCCGGCACATCGCGTGCAGCGAAATAGGTCTGCGCAGGCCCGTCTGGTCTGACAGAGAAAGAGAGTTGAGCGCAACATCCAGCGTGTCAATGCCACGGTGATTTTTCAGGTCACTCACCAAAGCTGGGCGTCCATGCTCACTCAAATAATCACAGGAGGCATAGAGCTGAAACTCAACATCACACAAAACCCGGCCAATCATGGCTGAATCAGCAGGAATGCCAATCCGCAGTGCCACATCCACTTCATCTTCAATCAGGTCCAGCTTTTGATCATCCACCAGCAACTCAAGCTTCAAGGCCGGATACCGCCGCACAAAGCCTTTGAGAAATCGCGAAAGCACCCGCTGCATAAAATCCTGCGTGCACGTCACCCGCAACGTGCCGGAAAGCTCCTCCGCTCCTTGCTCAACAGAGGCAAGCGCATCCTGCGAAAGCTGCAACAACCCTTGCGCATGCGGCAACAACCGCTCACCATCCGTTGTCAAACTCAGCTTACGGGTAGAGCGATGCAACACCCGCACGCCCAGCGCTTCCTCAAGCAAAGCCACCTGCTCGCTCACCTTGGCACGCCCCATGTTCAGCTTGCGCCCCGCTGCAGCAAACGAGCCCTGCTCCACCACACAGGCAAAGACAGCAAGCCGCCGGATATGTTTGAGCTCATCTTTCAAATTACTGATCCCTTTTTCGGAACAATATATATCAAATATAGCTCCTAATAAGGAAACAAAATCCACGCCATATTGCTCTGAACAACACAGGGAGCACCCTCATGGAAACAATCTTCATCACCGGCGCAACAGGCACCCTGGCCACCGAAATCATCCGCCAGCTTGCAGAAAAGCCGGTCAAAGTTCTCGGCGGCAGCCGCCAGCCCAAACCAGACACCACCTATGAAGTCGTTGAGTTTGACTACGCCCGCCCCGAAACGTTCACCAGTTTTAAGCGGGCAGACCGAGTTGTGATGATCCCGCGCCCGGTAGATATGGAAGCAGATCAGGTCATGATCCCTGCAATTGAAGCGGCAAAGGCAAGCGGCGTGAAGCAAATCGTGCTAATCACCGGCATGGGCATCAATCACATCCCGCAAGCCCCGCTCTTCCTCGTGGAACAAGCTTTGATCACCAGCGGAGTGGATTACACCATCGTCCGCCCAAGCTTTTTCTACGACAACTTCACCAAGGCAGACGCCCAGACAATCGCCATTGGAAAGCTGTATGCCCCGGCAGGCGATGGTCGCATCAACTTCATTTCCGCAAAAGATGTTGCAGCCGTTAGCGTCGCAGCCCTGCTCAACCCACAAAATGCCAACAAAGCCTTCGACATCACCGGCAGCGAAGCACCAAACTACAGCGAAGTCGCAAAGGAGTTGAGCACAGCACTCGGCAAACCCGTGGCCTACAAAAACATCTCAGAGGAACAGTTCGCTCAGGGATTGAAAGCAGCAGGCTTTGCGGACACAGCCATCGCTTTCTTCCAACAAGTCTATGTTTCCGTCCGCGCCGGACAGAATGCAGCTCTTACAAACGACGTAGAAGCTGCAACAGGCAGCAAACCAGAAGGCCTGAAAGAGTTCATCAGCCGCAATATCCAAGCGTGGGCTTAACGTCTCTGCCCCGTTGCCCGTGCACCTCGTCAGGCAATGGGGCATTCAAAAACTTATCCCCCTTGGCGAAAGATGGCCCCATACTCATTGCATGCCCACGTAACGGGCAGCTGGCGGGCCGTCCGTCGGCGTGTCGTGGGCTGGGTGGGGCTTTTGTGAGGGGTAACGCATCTTGCAAAGGTCCGGTGGCACCGATTTTCAGGCGTGACTGCATGGCCTGAGAGGAAGGGCCCAAGCCTGAAGGGCATCACGCAGTGGCATTTGTCGGTCAGAGAGATAAATGTCAGGGGTAATGGACCTATCAGAGCAAGGAAACCTGCTCAGATACAGCCATTGTCCTTCCGGGAAACCGGCTATCGTGTCTTTCAGGATAAGAGGCGATGTTGGCCATACCAAAATGCCCGGGCAAGGCGAATAGCCGATGCCGAAGACTCGTAACTAACAAATAGCGCAGGCACCGCCTGCTCGCCTTGCCCTCCCCGTAACGGGAGTTTCACGTGAAAACACCGCCGGAAATTTCCAGCGGTGCTAAAGCTGCTTGCAGAACGGGATGAAGCGTGTCTCACGCCGCCGCTTTCCCCTTCATCATGTGAAGCCGGTCCGCATCTTCCCGCAAAAGTTTATAGCCAAGCTGCTCAATGAACACCTTCGCCGGATGCGTCCTGATGGGATTGAACGTCCAATGGCTGAAGCCCTTTTTCCGAATATCCTCCTCCGTACGCTCAAGCAGATACTTCGCTAATCCGTAGCGGCGAAAATCCGGATGCACATACACGTTGAAGATATGAGCACCGTCATTCTGGAGCCCCCAATAGCAATAGCCTCTGATCTCATCGGCCATTTCAGCCGCAAAAGTACGCGCCAGAACCTCTTCCATCCGCTTACGGTGCACGGCCTCACACGCCTTCCACCGCTCAAAGTTCTGCGGTTCCAGCTCCGCCATGTAATGAGCCTCAAGCTCCAGCAAAGCCGGAAGATCCTTTGCTTCAGATACCCTGACTATGGGAACAACCATCTGCGATCCTCTTATGTCACCAGCGTTACCTTGCCCGTATCAAGGTCATACACCCCGCCAACAACCTTCAGCGTTCCCGCCTTGAAGTGCTTGTCCAATATAGGTGATGCCTGCTGCAGAGCGGTCGTCCCCCACTGCACATTCGCCTTGATCGCATTGACGAGGATATCCCCCTTCTCCGCCTGCGCCTGTTGCACAGGAGGCCGAAGAAGCTCAACAAGCGTCTGGATATGTCCGGGGAACTGGTTGCCACTCTGCACGGAGGAAATCGCCGCTTTCACCGCACCACACTTCTCGTGGCCCAGCACCATAATCAGCTGCGTGCCCAGCACATCAACACAAAACTCAAGACTGGCAAGCCCTTCTGGTGTCACGACATTACCGGCCACACGCACAACAAAGAGATCTCCGCGCCCCGTATCAAACGCCAGCTCCGGCGCCACACGGGAATCCGCACACCCAAGGATCGCCGCAAACGGGTTCTGCCCAGCGGCCAATGCAGCACGTGTGCTCTGGAAATCAGCGGGAGAGATATTCCCCTCAACGTAGCGCTTGTTACCATCCATCAGACGCTTAAGCGCATCATCACCACCAATCTCGTTTTTAGGGATAGGCGGTTCCTGCGCCCCGGCAGAAGAAACAGCACCAACACCACCCGTTGCCAGGGCAGCACCAAATACACCTGCCGTTTTCAGGAACTTGCGACGCTCCGGTGATCCAACCAGACCCGCTTTTTCATTGCACATCCAACACATAGGCTTCTCCTGGCCAAACAAACAAAAGTTGCCGCCAGCCTAAAAGCCCATTCTGGACATTCTGTTGTTGAATTGAGGGAAACAGCCCTAAACGAAAAGAACTCGCAATCGCACCTAAATTTCTCTTTCCAGCCGCGGCCCAATTTCTCTGAATTCGTTATTAAGATAAAAACTCAGAGTGGTCTTCCAGGCCGGCTGATGCGGCGCCCCTACTTCTAAGTAAGGCCAGTCCATCTCCTGCCCCTTCAACACCGCATGCTGCAACAGGCACTTGCCAACACCAGCACACCTGCCAGAAGGCACAACGTAAAATTCAACGATCTCACCAAAGCGCCCACCAGCATAAATGGCTTTCTTCTCCGCCAGCGTAATCAACCCCAGCAGCTCCCCATGGGATCTGGCCAGATACGCCCAATAGCGGGAGCCATCATCGGTCAGAATATCCTCCGCCGTGCTGCGGAACTCCCTCACATCCAGCTCATCATCAGGCCAAAGCTCACTCTCCATCGCAAAGACAAGTTCCCCCAAGCGATGGGCATCTGCTTCTCGGGCAGGCTCAACGGTAATCTCATCGAATATCACGGACCAATCTCCCTGATCTCAAATCGCCAGCAAGAGCCTAGCAATTTTGAGAGAGCCTACCCATTCTCAAAACTGGGAGAACCTGAACGCAAAAAGGCATCACTTTAGGGAGGCCTGATCACTCCCCTCCACAATGATGAAGCTATAATCAAACGGATACTTGGACCAGTGATGATAAGGCGCGGCTTCTATATGGATCTCACTGGAAGGAAGCGGTTTGCCCTTCAGCTTCTCATAAAGCGCTTTCATATTCTCCGGCACAACCTTCGTATGCCCCTTCCAAAGCACCGCAACAGGATAGGCATAGTTGATATCGATGCCGGAGTACTCAGGAATAGTCACCGCCCAGTTCGGTTTCAGATCCCCGATGTTACCGGCAATACTGTGCGAGGTCGTAAGCACACTGCGCACCCCATACTGCGCAAGCGTATCAACAATGGCCTGCGACGGCAGCGAATGTGCACTCGGCTTCTTGAAGCTGCCATAAGCGAAGTTGAAAGGAATAAGCACAACAATCACCACAGCCAAGATACAGGCTGTTCCCAGCACAATCTTTGCCTGTCGTATGGAAACTTCAGCAAACAGCCATAGCGAAGCAACGAGCGGTGCCAGGAATAGGATCGGCTGAAGCCACCTGTCCTTCACATTGGTCGCCCCACTGGCAATCACCGAGACCGCCGCAATAATGAGCCCAAACACCACCACAAGCGTCAGCAGTTTCCGGAGAGGTTCATTCACATACTGATCATGCTGCTCCTCATCCTTCCAATAAAAGCTCGTCGCCCATGCACAGAAGAACAGGACAACGGCCACTATGACGAACTGAAGCGCAGCATTGATCAGAGAGAAGAACCCGGTCAGGAAATGCCGCTCAACCTTATCAATCCCAAACTTATGAACGCGCGCGTAAATCAAATCCTGATTATCAAACATCCAAAATACTGGCGGAACCAGCAGAACCAAAGCAACACCAGCAGAAACAGCGATGTACTTGGAGCAAAGAAAGCGCCGCCCCTGCTCAATGCAAAACCCCGCCGCAATCAAAGCCGCAAACAGAAAGAGGTAATTGTATTTGGAAAGCGCTCCAACCGCGATCACAACCCCAAACACAGCAGCCCGCCACCAGCTCGGCTTTTGAATGCAGGAGATGAAGAGATAAACGGTCCACGCTGAACAGGCGAACATCAAAACCGAATGGCTCAAAGCCCGCTGTGACTCCCAGGAGATCTGCGGCAAAAACAGCAACGCCGCCGTCCCAATCGCTGCCAGTGTCTTATCCGAGACTTTCCGAGCAGTCAGCCAAACACCCAGATATCCAAAGAACAACAAAGAGTTCTTCAGCAAAGCCGTAGCAAAAAGCCCTTTGCCAAACACCGAAAAGAAAATGATCGTCAACCAAGTATAAAGCGGCGGCTGCGGCCCATACCCAAGCTGAAAACTCTGCGCCGCAATAATCTGCTCCGCTTCATCCAGGCCAAGGATAGGTGAGGCAAAATATCGGACTATAGTTTGGACAACAAAATATCCTGCAAGAAGCCAAACAAAGTTATCTGTAATGAACTCGGCCCAATCATTCGATTTACAAAACTGCTTGGTTCTCGAAAAGGCTGCCTGAAATTGCTGCATCTGTTCCGCTTTGTTATTGGGGCTTAGAATATGCCGCTCACCTGTAACATATTGCCCCTAAGTAGATGCTTGTTGATTTAAGTAAAATAGTAAAAACAATAAAAAAGCCCTCGCAAGCATTACCTGCGAAGGCTCAGAACAATTAAATTGTATCGCTTGTTAGTGGCGGAAGTGACGCATTCCGGTGACGACCATTGCCAGACCAGCTTCATCAGCTGCTTTGATCACTTCGTCATCTCGCATGGAACCACCCGGCTGAATAACAGCCGTCGCGCCAGCTTCAGCGGCAGAAAGGAGACCGTCAGCGAACGGGAAGAACGCATCAGACGCAACCACACAACCTTTGGTGAGAGGCTCAGCAAGACCAGCGGCCTCTGCAGCATCCTCAGCTTTGCGAGCTGCAATCCGAGCACTGTCCACGCGGCTCATCTGCCCTGCACCGATACCAACGGTAGCGCCGTCTTTCACATAAACGATCGCATTGGACTTCACATGCTTGCCAACACGGAAGGCCATTTTCAGATCTGCTAGCTCCTGTTCAGATGGCGCACGCTTTGTCACCACTTTCAGATCCAGATCATCAACAACACCGCTGTCACGATCCTGCACCAGCAAGCCACCGGAAACAGTCTTCACATAAAGACCCTTTGCGCGTGGATCAGAAAGACCACCGGTCAGAAGCAGACGTAGGTTCTTCTTCTTGGCAACCAGTGCAATCGCTTCCTCAGTCGCATCAGGAGCGATGATAACCTCGGTGAAGATCTTGGTGATCTCAGCCGCAGCATCTGCATCCAGAGTTCCGTTCAGAGCAACAATGCCACCAAACGCAGAAACCGGATCACAAGCCAGTGCCTTCTCATAGGCTTCTTTCAGCGTAGGCGCTTCAGCAACACCGCATGGGTTCGCATGTTTGATGATAGCAACAGCCGCTGTACGCGCAGGATCAAACTCGGAAACCAGCTCAAACGCGGCATCCGTATCATTGATGTTGTTGTAAGAAAGCTGCTTACCCTGCACCTGTCGAGCAGTCGCAACACCTGGGCGCTGCTCACTGGTTACATAGAAACCAGCTGCCTGATGCGGGTTCTCACCATAGCGCATCACTTCATTCAGCTTGCCGCCAATCGCGCGATAATCAGGAGCAGCTTCATCAATCTGCTCTGCCATCCAGTTGGAAACGGCAGCGTCATAAGCAGCGGTGCGGGCAAATGCCTTCTGCGCCAGCTTCTTACGAAGAGTAATTGGAGACTGACCGTTATGCGTATCCATCGCTACGATCACAGCAGCATAGTCAGCTGGATCAACAACAGTGGTCACATAAGCATGGTTCTTAGCCGCTGCACGGGTCATCGCTGGGCCGCCAATATCGATATTCTCGACACCATTTGCGTAATCAGCACCAGAAGCGACAGTGTCTTCAAATGGGTACAGGTTCACACAAAGGAGATCGATTCCGGTAATACCATGCTCGTCCATCGCAGCAACGTGCTCAGCATCATCACGAATGCTCAGCAGGCCGCCATGAACCATAGGATGCAGCGTCTTCACGCGGCCATCCATGATTTCAGGGAAACCAGTAACCTCAGAAATGTCTTTAACTGGAAGGCCAGCCTCAGCAATGGTTTTGCGAGTTCCGCCTGTTGAGATCAGCTCAACCCCACGTTCGGAGAGAGCTTTTGCAAATTCAACAAGACCGGTTTTATCGGAGACAGAAAGAAGCGCGCGCTTAACCGATACGAGTTCAGGTATCGGAACGCCTTTGGAGACAACGGCCATGGGTAAAAGCCTTATTCTCTGAAAGAGGAAATAGAAGGGTTTGACGCCCGCCAAATAACACTTATTCACAGCCGTGGGAACCCATTTAATAGGGTGTAAGACGGGTTTGACGGGTAACCTTTAGGAGCAGTTTACATCCCCTAAGGGGCATGGGAATAAATGACGTTAGGTCTTCCGCCGTCCCTTCGCAGATGCTGTCTTTCTCAACATCCACGTCACGCTCTGCGCTTCTTTCACACCCAGCGTAATCACGATCTGCTGCGTCTGGCGATGGCCGAACACGTCAGACAGATAGATTGATTCTTCAACGGAGAACTCCAGCCCTTCAGCTGTAAACTCCCACGCCTCACCATCAGCACATTGCAAAACAGCAGCATCGCCCATCGGCAACATGGTGCAAGTGACCTGCGGATGAAGATGGAACCGAATGGTAACCGCCTCTTCCTCACCCTTGTCAGATGTAGGCTTGAAGCGATCAATACCGTCCAGAACCGTACCATCGCGCGAAAGCGTCAGATCACGTTCGTGAGTTATTCCGTAGCGATCAACATACCCATCATGGCTCGCAATCACACGGTCAGAAAGATCCGTATCCTGCCGCTCAGCAGAAACATCTTGCGGCCCAGACAAAACCGGATTTCCCAGCATTTTATCGAAGCGAGATGATGTCAGGAAACGACAAGAGGAAGCATCACCAATGCCAGCAGTGGAATGAGCAGCGGTCGAACGCGCCACCATCTTCCACGCAACTTGCTCACGCGTAGAGACACCACAGTTCACCAAAATACGGTTGCGTTTTGAGGAGAACTCGAAAGACAAACAGCCAGCATGCGTGCTGTTAGAAAAGCGTATCGGTGGAGGAGCACCAACATCCATCACCACCAGACTGTCACCACCAGTCAGACGCTGATAGCCAGAATGAGGCGCACTCATCGGAGGCGTTCCACGTGCATCATCATAAGCGAGGATCGTTGCAACCACATCACCCGGCGTGGAAGCCATGCCGTTGAAGTGAGCGAAGGAACCGTCACCATGACGGAAGAAGCGGATCATCGGCATCATGCGGTCGATGGATTCCATCATCACCGGAGACACCGTTTGCCCTTGCATCACAAGTGCCTGGCGGATCGGCAACAGATCAACAAGGATCTCGATGATGGCACCTGGATGCCGGGAGATATGTCCACCATCTGGAAGGATCTGGCGTTTCAGCTCCTGATCAAGCCGCTTTAATGCCTGCTTGATGTGGCGCCCCTGACCGTCCATGGAAACAGTCGCACACGCATTTGCCATAGCAACGGTTAAACGCGGTAGCCCATCCGGCGCTTTGTTCATGGTCCGGCGAAGGAAGCGAACCTGTCGGAACAGCGAGCGCATGAAGGCACGATAGAAATCAGCTTCGCATCCGGTCAGCAACAACGGAGATTGCGCCATCCAGCTTAGAACACGGCGAGCAACAACTTCCTGCTTCCAGCCAATGTCATGCCAGCGACCACAGGTCTTGATCCAGTCTTCAACCAAAGCACGAGCATTTTGCTGTGCCATATTGGTTTCAGCAGCACGCAAATGACGGAGCCAGGAAAAACCGTGCAGAGCTTTCGCCCATTGCAGATTCGGAGGCTCAACATCAAACGGAGACTGACCGCCAACTTCAACCAGATGCCCTGCAAACAGGAAGCGTCCGGCATAGATATCAGCAGCATTCGTCGCGTCTGCAGTACGAAGATCCTGAGGAGCAATAAGAAGACGCGATGGCGCACTCCCGAACGAGAACATGCGGAACATTGATCCCCCGCGTGCCCAGTTCAGGCTGTTTTGAGCCATGTTTTGTGTCAAAAGGCTAAGGATTCTGAGCCTTTCGGACACCGTTGCGCCCGTCATACCCCTTCAGCTCTCCGCTATAGCGTATCCTCGAAAACCATAGGCCTTCAAATAAGGAAACGCGAAAAAACAAAGATTTAGAGCGTGATCTATAAATGCGTTTTGCAACCGCACGCTCTAAACCAAACTTAATAAATGGTTTGCGCCCAAGCTCTTTAAATCTCGTTAACCATGCTCAATTTGCGCAAATCCTTAGTGACATTCCACCACCTCTTTTTACGAGATGCGCAAACGAGCAGCGAAGAAGCCGTCCAATCCACCAGATGTTTTGCCAGAAGATAGGTTCTGACCTGGCATCGCACGGAAGTCACCTTGGGAGTTGATCGCCTCGGCAACGCCGCCGAGTTCTTCTGCCGTCACAGGCACACGCTGCACCTCTGGATGCTCCAGCAGCAAGCGTTGAATCTGCAGCTCGCCCTCTTCCTGTTCCAGTGAACAGGTGCAGTAAACCAGCGTGCCGCCCGGCTTCAGCCAACCCAATGCTTTCTCAAGCAATTCGTACTGCAAATCAGCCAGCTTAAGCACATCATCTTCACGCTTCAACCAAGCCACATCAGGGTGACGGCGAATGGTTCCGGTCGCAGAACACGGCGCATCAAGAAGGATCGCATCAAACAGATCAATCGGCACAAACTCACGAAGATCAGAGATTTCAGTCTCAGCTTCCAAACCAACGCGCTTCAGATTCTGCGTGAGACGCTGCAAACGACGCGCTGAGATATCAACAGCGGTAACATCTGCACCAGCGGCTGCCAGCTGCATGGTTTTACCGCCCGGAGCAGCACACAGATCAGCAACGACTTTGCCTTTGATGTCACCCAGCAAACGAGCAGGAACAGCTGCCGCAGCATCCTGAACCCACCATTTGCCGTCATCAAAACCCTCAAGCTTTTCAATAGGCCCATCTGGCTGAAGGCGCACAGAATAGCCAAGCTGCACTTCACCACCAAGCTTTTCAGCCCACGCTTCACGATCAGCAGGGACAGTCAGGTCCAGATACGGCTCAGTCATATGCGCAGCGGACATCGCGCGCGCGGCCTCTTCACCATAAACTTCGCACCAACGCGCAAACATCCACTCAGGCGCATTCAGCTTCTCAGCATCCTGCTCTGCAATAATAGCAGCGCCTTCACGAGTTGCCCGGCGCAGAACTGCATTGACGAGGTTCTTGTATGGCTTCGCACGTCCGTCACGACCCGCCAGCGTCACTGCAAGGGACACCGCTGCATGATCAGGCACAGACATAAAGAACAGCTGCGCCATAGCAACGTGCAGAATGTCGAGAACACGGCCAGTTTTCTCAGGGATTGGGCGATCAAGGAAGCGATCAATCACATCCTGAATCTGACCACGACGACGCAGCGCAGTACCGATAATCGCACGAACCAGTGCCCGATCATTCGGCTCAAGACGCTTGTAACCTGGATGGCCATTATTCAGATCAAGCTCACAATCCAGCGGCATGCGCTTGCTGAGCACTTTGCCCAACAGGTCCGTCGCTGCCTTACGCGCTGCATAACCAGGATCTTTGAAAGTACCCTCTACGCTATCCGCGTCAGAAGTTTGGTCATTACCCTTTGGAGTCTTCGGTGCTCCAGAACGCTTTCTCCCCTTGAACTTGGAGTTTTTGCCCTGAGAGGATGTGTTCTTACGCTCTGCGCTCATCGTTGATCCATGTATTCCAGAATGTGTCGCCAGATCCTCGGCGCCAGCTATTCTTGTAAAGATGCATTCTTGCGTGAAAGGCTTCTGTCAGAAACCGGAGTGGACCATCTGGTTCCACTAGAAGTTTTGGCGGATTACTGCCAATTGTCACCATAGGAGAACTGTCAAATCCCGCTCGGCTAACCACAGAACCTTTAATATTGCAAAGACAATTTGGGAAGCTCGAATAGTTATTCAGGTAAACCCGGCACAATCAACAAAGCAAATGCGGAAGACGCCCCGCATTCGCAGTTTTCTCTTGCTTTTTGGCCTTCAGGCTTAACCCCAAGGCCCTTTAGGCTTGCGTGGTTCATTGCGGTCAGATTGCTCACCACCACGGCGCTGTCCGGTGTTACCAGCAGAACCCCATGGACCGCTTGGACGACGAGTATCACGCTGCGGCTGCGCATTGGATGTTTCACGAACACCAAAATGACCGCCACCAGAACTCCGCATTTCAGAAAAACCACCTTCTGAGGCCATCTCACGAAGCGCGGCAATACGATTATCTGTGTTCGGGTGGGTGGAGAACAGGTTGTCCATGTTCTGGCCGGAGAGCGGATTGATGATGAACATATGCGCCGTCGCCGGGTTATGTTCTGCATCCTCATTCACCACACGTGCCGCACCACCTGCAATCTTGTGCAGGGCAGAAGCAAGCCACAGCGGGTTACCACAGATCTGCGCCCCCATGCGGTCAGCCGCATATTCACGCGTTCTGGAAATCGCCATCTGAACCAGAGCGGCTGCCATGGGCGCGAGGAACATCATCAGGATCGAACCAATCAAGCCAAGCGGGTTATTGCGGTTTCCGCCAAAGAAGAACGCAAAGTTTGCCAGCATGGAGATCGCACCGGCAATCGTTGCCGTAATCGTCATGATCAGCGTGTCACGGTTTTTCACGTGCGCCAGCTCGTGCGCCATCACGCCAGCAACTTCTTCTTTTGTCAGGCTGTTGAGCAAACCAGTCGTCGCAGCCACCGCTGCATTTTCAGGGTTTCGGCCTGTCGCAAATGCGTTTGGCTGCGGGTTGTTGATCACATAAACCTTCGGCATCGGCAGTTCAGCACGTGCCGCCATGGTACGAACCATACCATAAAGCTCCGGTGCCTGACGTTCATCCACCTCCTGCGCATGGTGCATGGCCAAAACCATGCGATCCGAGTTCCAGTAGGAGAAGATGTTCATGCCACCGGCGATCAGTAGCGCAATTAGCATGCCGGTTTGGCCGCCAATCATGAAGCCAATACCCATAAACAAAGCGGTCATCGCCGCAAGCAGCATGCCGGTCCGTACATAGTTCATGGTTTCAACGCTCCAATCTGTTCTCTAATTCGCCAAATTCGGCAGTCGTCCATCAATGAACGCAGTGCCCATTGCAAAACACAGGCTCTCGCGCCTATATCTAAGCCTACGCGATCATTGTGAAACTACCACTACCTGCTTAAGTGGTAGCTCCAAATGGCAAACGCAAGCTTACAGAAGCGATAAGCAGCATCAGCCAACGGGGATTGAAATGGAAAAAGAGAACAAATCAGCCGTCGAAAACTTCAAAGCACAAGAAGTTGATATGTCTGAACAGGTCGAAGAAGCACCCAAAAAACGCCGGTTCGAAGACCTGCCCCCAGCAGCACAGCGCGCTCTGAAAGAAGCTGAAGAACGTCGCACCGAAATAGATGCTGCGCAGAAGGCAATGCCAAAAGAACTTAATGGCCGCGGAGGTCTCGACCCCGCCCGCTACAGCGACTGGGAAGTCAAAGGCATCACCAGCGACTTCTAAAACATCTTAAACCATCGGACGATCATAAACAGAACCAGTCCGATCAGAACCAGCAGGGCCGTGATCACCGTAAATGCAACAGGGTCATGGCTTCCGGGAATGCCCGCCACGTTAATGCCCAGCAATCCAGTAATGAAACTGAGCGGCAGAAACACAACAGCAATCGCTGCCATCATCAACATGGAGCGATTGGTTGTCTCAGAACGTTTGAACATAATCTGATCGTGAACAATTTCAGCACGCTCACGTATAGCGTCCATCTCTTCTGCAATTCGAAGAGCGCGATCTCCAGCTTCACGCACGCGTCGTTTGTTGACGCGATTAACCCAGCTGAAGTTCTCGATCTCAAAGTTTCGAATGGTATCCAGAAACGCCAGCATGCTTCGACGAACAATCGTCGCCAGCCTTCGCACCCGGGCCAACTCACTCTCCCAAGGATGATCTCCAGTTTCCAAAACCACATCTTCCAGATGATCAATCCGGTCTTGAAGCTCCTCAACCATGTCCTCGGCACGCTCAGCAATAGCCAGAACCAATCGCGCCCAGAATTCCGCCGTACTTTCAGGTGGCAAACGTTTATTGAAGCTTTCAACCAAACTTCGAAACACCTCCAGCGGCTCATGCCAGACGCAGATGATCTTGCGTTCATCAACCCAAACATGGGCATATTCCATGTCGCCGCTTTCCTGGCTGGGCAACTCATTGAAGGAGTTGATCGCAATAAACACCCCTTTCGAACGCACATGACAATGCGGACGCACCTCCCGCTCTAGCAGCTCATCAATATCGCTGTGTTCTAGCCCGGCCTCTTCAAGAAACTCTCTGTTCTGAGCAGCAACCCGTTGCAGATAAGCCCAATAAAATTCATCGGGCTCCAGCTCATAGTCACGCAGCTCTGCTAGTGTGAGCCTGCGCATACCTTTTGTTTTGGAGAAAACGACAACAAACGAGGAATCCAAATGGATATGGCCTGCATCAATGTTTTCTGTGGTTTGCGCCATTTCGACAAATCCCGGCCCAAGTTCAATTCTAACCCAGCCAGCACATGAAAACCTACACTTCTAAAAAATCAGATGACAAACCCTAGAAGAAACACCTATTCAGCTTAGCGCACCGTAAATTGGTTAACAGCCAATTTACCAAAAAACACTAGAGTTTTGGTGCTCTGAGCAATTGTTGTAAATCATTCCTGCGAGAATTCTTGTGTCCACGAAAGAAATTGAAAAAAAATCTAGCGGAGGAAACCCGTTTCAGCGGCTGAATCAACAGCTCGCTGGCATCGAGCCGGGTCTGGATCCAATCGTCATGACCATCGGCGAACCGCGTCATGAACCTCCTAGCTACGTTATTGAAGTGCTTGAAGAAAACAAAGATGGCTTTCGCAAGTACCCAGCTATCCGTGGCACAGATGAATTCCGCGCAGCTGTTGGCAAATGGCTCAAAAACCGCTTCAGCCTGTCCGATGCCTTTAATCCGGACAAGAGCGTTATTCCGCTCAACGGATCTCGCGAAGGCCTCGTATTCGGCTGCGTCTCCGCACGCGACTATCTGAAGAAAGAGGGCAAACCGGCTGTTATTTTGCCGAACCCGTTCTACCAATCTTACGGTGCTGGCGCTCATATTGCGGGCGCAGACGAAATTCTTTTGCCAGAACCTGCTGACGGAGTTCTGCCTGATCTAGATGCAATTGATCCGGATCTGCTGGACCGCACCGTCGCATTCTATTTTGCCTCCCCTGCGAACCCTCAGGGCACCGTCGCGCCAATGGAATATTGGCAAAAACTCATCAAGCTGGCGCGCAAACACAATTTCATGCTCTTCGCGGATGAATGCTATTCCGAGATTTATCGCGAAACACCGCCAACTGGCATTCTGGAGGCAGCTGAAGCGATTGATGGCACTCTGAAAAACGTGGTGACCTTCAACTCCCTCTCCAAGCGCTCCAACCTGCCGGGCGCACGCTGTGGCTTTGCCGCTGGTGATCCTGAGTTCATCCAGTTCTTTGCCGATTTCCGCAACGTTGCCGCCCCTCAGGTTCCGATGCCAGTTCAGGCGCTGGCCGTGCGTGCATTTGGCGATGAAAAGCACGTGATCGAAAACCGCCGCCTCTACAATGAAAAGTACGATGCAGCTGAAGACATGCTTGCGCCTCTCTTCGGCTCCGTACGCAAAGATGGCGGCTTCTTCCTTTGGCTGGACGTATCCCGCTGGGGAACTGGCACCGAGATCGCTGAAAAGCTGTGGCGTGAAACCGGCGTCAAAGCTCTTCCAGGTGCTTACATCGCCTCAGACATGCCGGACGGTACCAACCCCGGTGACAAATACATCCGCCTCGCCCTCGTTGAATCTTTGGAAACCAGCAAGGAAGCGTTCCGAAGAATTTTGGACTCTCTGGAGTAATTGAATGCGTCAGGCTGCTGCAATGCAACGACCAAAAGCAAACTCTGTTTCACTGGCTGATACAGAGAGCCCGATAAAGCGCTTTATCAAAAGCAATCTGATCGTCATTGGCGGTGCGGTGATCCTTGTCATCGGCATCTGCGTGGCGGCAGCACTAGCAACATGGTCCACAGCCGACCCAAGCTTGAATCACGCAACCAATGCGGAGATCAACAACGCTTTGGGTCAAACTGGTGCCATTGTTGCTGATGTTTTGATGCAGACCATCGGGCTGGCAACAGCCGTGTTCTTGGTGCCCATCTTCATTTGGGGCTGGCGCCTGTCGCTAAAATACACCTCCGGCGTCACCCGCAAACGCTTCCTGACATGGTTTGTCGGAACAGTGCTGTTCGCGGGTGGACTGGCAGCAATTCCAGTCCCAACAAGCTGGCCACTGCCAACAGGTCTTGGCGGCTTCCTTGGTGACTGGGTGTTCTCCATCCCTTCCGCAATTCTACCTGAGCTCTCAACGGGCTTGCGCACCCTCACCGGTGCAGTTGGACTCGGCCTGCCATCCATTGCTCTGCTGGCACATGCTGCTGGCCTGATCGGTAAAGACTCCGCTCCGAAAGAGATCGCAGAGGACGAAACGGTTGAGGATGAGTACACACCTCATGAAGCCCTTCCATTCTCTGAGGATTCCGAGGACGACTACGAAGGCGAAAATAACCGCTATTACGCAGTCATTGGCGCTCTCAGCCACTGGAAGCTGATGGCAACCAGCGCAATCCAGCGCACGCTCTTCAAGCGCAAACCTGCTGCTGAACAGAACTGGCAGGAAGAAGAAGAGTACGCTCCGGCACCGCACGATCCAAACCAGCCACAACAGCAACAGGAATACTACGAGGACGACCAGTACGACCCACAAGCACCACAGCAGTGGGAAGAACAGGAAGCCTACGAGGAAGAACCTGAGCAAAAAGGTGGTCTGGTTTCCCGTCTGAGACGCAAGGTGGCAGCAAAGCTGATGCCGGACGAAGACGACGGCCTCAACGATTATTATCAGCAGGAAGCTCAGCCTGCGCGCGATGATGTGCAGTTTGATCCGCAATACGACAACACACAACAATACGCACCGCAGAATGAGCCTTACCCTGAAGAGCAGTGGGAAGCCGCACCAGCTGGCCAGCCTGCTTATGACGAGCAAGGCTACGAACTCGGACCTGATGAGTACTACGAGGACGAAGACCTCCATCGTGGACCTCAGCCAGAAGCTCCAGTTGGCCCGATTGGCATCGCCAGCCCGGACGAACCAGAGCCACAAATGCAACCGGTTCCGCAGCCACAGGCGCCACGCCCAACTCCGGGCCGAATGGTTCCACGCCCATTTGCGCAGGAAAAACAGTCTGCTGCCATCGTCAAACAGAAACCGTTTGAACTACCAAGCATCGAGTTGCTAGCAGAACCTCAGGCAGATGGCAAACAGCGCCTGAGCAAAGACGCACTGGAGCAAAACGCCCGCATTCTGGAAGGTGTTCTGGGCGACTTCGGTGTGCGCGGTGAGATCATCGCAGTTCGCCCCGGCCCTGTTGTTACCCTTTACGAACTGGAACCAGCACCGGGCATCAAGTCCTCCCGCGTGATCGGTCTGGCAGATGACATCGCCCGCTCCATGAGCGCGATCTCTGCACGTGTGGCCGTTATTCCGGGCAAGAACGCCATCGGTATCGAACTGCCGAATGCCAAGCGAGAAACCGTTTATCTTCGCGAGCTGCTGGATTCTGAGGACTTTGATGAGTCCAAGGCAAAACTGGCCATGTCACTCGGCAAAACCATTAATGGTGAAGCCGTCATCGCCGACCTTGCCCGTATGCCTCACCTGCTCGTGGCAGGTACGACCGGTTCTGGTAAGTCCGTCTCTGTGAACACCATGATCCTCTCCCTACTCTACAGGCTCACCCCTGAGCAGTGTAAGATGATCATGATCGATCCAAAGATGCTTGAACTGTCCATCTATGACGGTATCCCGCACCTTCTCACCCCGGTTGTGACTGACCCAAACAAAGCCGTTGTGGCTTTGAAGTGGACTGTTCGTGAGATGGAAGATCGCTACAAGAAAATGTCCAAGATGGGCGTGCGCAATATCGACGGGTACAACACCCGTGTTGAGCAGGCCATGAAGAAGGGCGAGAGCTTCACCCGTACGGTTCAGACCGGCTTCGATAAAAACACTGGCGAGCCAATCTTCGAAGAAGAAGAACTGCCAATGGAGAAAATGCCGTACATCGTGGTGATCGTCGATGAAATGGCGGACCTCATGATGGTTGCTGGTAAGGACATCGAAGGCGCAATCCAGCGTCTGGCACAGATGGCCCGTGCTGCTGGTATCCACCTGATCATGGCAACCCAGCGTCCATCCGTGGATGTGATCACCGGTACCATCAAGGCAAACTTCCCAACCCGTATCTCGTTCCAGGTAACCTCCAAGATCGACAGCCGTACGATCCTCGGTGAAATGGGCGCAGAGCAGCTGCTCGGCATGGGTGACATGCTCTACATGGCTGCTGGTGGTAAAACCCAGCGCGTTCACGGCCCATTCGTTTCAGATGACGAAGTGGAAGACATCGTAAAGCACCTGAAGGAACAGGGCACACCGACATATCTTTCCGACGTGACAGAAGAAACCGAGGAAGCTGGTGGTTACGATGCACTGACACAGGGTTCCGGCAACGCAACCAACGACCTGTTCGATCAGGCTGTGGCCATCGTCGCCAGAGACCGCAAGGCATCCACCTCGTACATCCAGCGTCGCCTCTCAATCGGCTACAACCGCGCTGCATCTCTCATTGAACGGATGGAACAGGAAGGCATGATCAGCCCAGCGAACCACGCCGGTAAGCGCGAAATCCTGCTTCCGGACAATGATGAGCAGTTCTGATTGAGAGCAATCCCGAAAAGTTGATCAGCCTTTTCGGAGATCACAAGGCAAATTTATGGAATTTGGGGCATATGCCCCATCTTCGCCTTATGGTAACGATAGCCTCTCAAAATGAGGGTTCACAAACAACCGCCGGCTGAAGATTTAGAGAAGAGTTAATCAACTCGCCTTACGGTTGTTCTACGAGTTTTGACAGCGGAGTTTTATTTATGATTGCATCTCAGGCGATCTCTTTTGGTAGGATTGGCAAAAGCCTCGCAATTGCTGCAGCGCTTTTTATTGGTTCTGTCCCACTGACAGCGGAACACTCCGCCGCTCAAACAACCCAGCAGGCTCAGCCGGTCGCACTCACCAACGTGCAAGCCATTGATGCGGTGAGCAAGTATTTCAACTCCGTACGCAACATGCACGGCAAGTTCGTACAGTTCGGCCCAACCGGTGGCCGCGTTGAAGGCCAGTTCTTCATCAGCCGTCCGGGCAAAGTCCGCTTCTACTACAACAAGCCGTCCACGCTCGACATCATTGCTGACGGCAGCATGGTCTCCGTGAAGGACCGTAAGTTGCAGACACAGGACATCTGGCCACTGTCTCAGACCCCGCTACGCTTCCTGCTTGCAGACAAGATCGACCTAAAAACAGATGCAAACGTCACCAACGTGGTTGTTGAGCCAGACCTCATCACAATCACCATCGACGACAAAACCCGCTTCACCTCCGGTCGCCTGACGCTGATCTTCGACGCACGCGACTACAAACTGAAGCAGTGGACCGTGCGCGATGCACAGGGTTACGACACCTCTGTTGCTATCTACGATGTGGTTGAAAACGGCGCAACCAACCCGGATCTGTTCAAGATCGACTACATCGCAAATTCCCGTCAGCGACGCGGCAACAACTAAAGCGTTGATCCAAATTCTGATGTATGAAGAGGAGTGCTTCGGCGCTCCTTTTTTATTAGCTTGAGTATGTGAATGCAGTTTATCCCGGTTTCACCCGACCAGCCGAACCTTCCTCTGGCCCCGCGCTTGCTTGCAGAGCTGTGCCAGGAGAAAGGTATCAAACTCGCTCTCGACAGCGAGTTCTTCTATTTCGGCTACATTGAAACGGAAAACGGCAAACGCTTTCCGATTAAAGGTGGCGCCTTCGCACTTAACAGCTACGCCGCCGGAGAAGCCGCCAAAGACAAAGATTTCTGCGGCCGCCTGCTACAAGATGCGAACCTGCCAACCCCGGACTTCAAGCTGATCCACTCAGACAAAGCCATCCGGCTGCTGAGCACCGCAAACCCGCATGTGGCGCAAAGCCTGAACACGCTCACCAAAGCCCCTGCAATCGCTGAGGCCCTTGGCTATCCGCTCTTCATCAAGCCCAACGAAGGCACGCAAGGTGTTGGAGTGCAAAAGATCTCTGATGAGGCAGAGCTGAACACACGCCTCACAGCCGCCCTACAAACCAATGATCGCATGTTGGTGCAGGAAGCAGTCTCAGGCCGCGATTACCGCGTCATTGTGCTGGACGGAACTATCCTAGCAATTATCGAACGCCGCCCACTCTCCATTATTGGGGATGGCACCTATACCATCGCAGAGCTATTGTCAGAGAAGATCAAAACTCTCACAACCCGCAGCGGTGGGTACAAGGTGGAATACGACGATCCACGCATCCTCAAAGCCATTCAGGACGCAGGCTATGATCTGACCAGTATTCTGAGTGATGGCCAGCTCCTTCAGCTCCTCTCCAATGCTAACCTCTCAACCGGCGGAGAAGCCGTCGACGTCACCGATATCGCCTCACAACGCTTCAAAGACCTGGCCGTGGAAGCAGCCCGCGTCTGTGGCCTGCGGTATGCCGGTGTCGATATTCTCTGCGAAGACCTGAGTATCAACAACGCTCGAGCCCATGTGCTTGAACTCAACGCAGGCCCCGGCCTTACCAACTTCTGGCAGGCCTCTCCTGAGCATCATCACCGTGTCCGTGCCATTTATCGGGGTGTACTGGAAGCCATGCTTCAACAATCAGCTTGATTGTAATGTTATACTATTACAATAATATCAGCATACCTCCATCCATCAGGAACCATAAGTATGCTGCTGAGCGAAACGCCGACCAAAGAACAGGCTCGCAAACGACCAACAAGAGAAGACGCCGAAGCCGCTGTCAGAACGCTGATTGAATGGTCGGGCGATGATCCGGAGCGCGAGGGGCTACTTGATACCCCTGCCCGCGTTGCACGCGCCTACGAGGACTTCTTTGCCGGATACGAAACCGATCCCAAGCAACTACTGACACAAACCTTCGAGGAAACAGACGGATACGATGATCTCATCGTTCTGCGCAACATGCGCCTGGAATCCCACTGTGAGCACCACATTGTTCCGATCATCGGCAAAGCCCACGTTGCCTATCTGCCTGCAGGACGCGTTGTTGGCATCAGCAAACTGGCCCGTGTTGTAGAGGCCTATTCCAAACGCCTGCAAATTCAGGAAACACTCACCGCGCAAATCGGAGACGCCATTTGGGAAGCTCTGCAGCCCCGTGGTGTCGCTGTTATCGTGGAAGCAGCGCACATGTGCATGACCACGAGAGGCATTCGCAAGCCTGGCGTTTCAATGGTCACACGGTACTTTGAGGGAGACTTCAAAACCAACACCGCAATGCGACAGGAGTTCCTCTCACTGCTGCATGCCCCCTCAGGAAGCTTTGGCTAACGAAGCAAAGCCCATAACAAAAAGGCCTGCATCTCTGCAGGCCTTGAAACTTGTTGGCTTACCAAGCGCCAAGCTTTGTCTCTGGCGTATACTTTTCGCCATCAACATGCTTGACCACAGCCTGACCGCAAATGGTGACGCCTCTGGTGGCATCGTAGGTCATGGTTGGAGAACCTTGCAGCTCCCAACCTTTGTTGAGTGCTTCAGTCACGCGGTGACAAAACTTCGCGGAATCCGGTTCGGTGATGAGGCGGTAAAGGCGCATATCCATTCCCTTAGGTTCTATAAATCTCGGCGGAACCTATCAGCCACGCCAGACAGAAGCCAGAGCTTTAAACACGCGCACTGTTCAAAATTACGCGTTCACGTGCCGCTTGATAGCTTCTGCAATCGCAACGGTTTTCCGGCCAATATCCGCATGCAGACGCTCAACCATCTTGCCGTCCACCTGCACAGCACCCTTGTCCTGGTTTTCAGGCTGTTCAAACTCGGCAATTATCTTCTTCGCCCACGCAACCTCTTCAGAACTCGGCGCAAACGCAGAGTTACAAGCAGGCAGCTGTTTTGGATGAATTAGCGTCTTGCCATCCAATCCCATGTCTGCGCCTTGCTGACATTCTTCCGCAAAGCCCTCAAGATCAGAGAAGTTGTTGTAAACGCCATCCAGAATATCCGCCCCACCAACGCGAGCCGTCGCCAGGAATGTCATCAGCCAAGGCATCAACGCTGCACGGCCCGGAAGGATCTTCGCACCACTTTCCTTGCTCAGGTCATTAGTGCCGATGATGAACACGTCGAGACGGTTATGCGGATCTTTCGCCGCTTCCGCGATCTCAGAGGCATTCAGGATTGCACCCGGTGTTTCCAGCATAGCCCAGATGCGAACGCTCTCTGCGCCCTGCTCTGCCAGATAGTCCGCAACCGGCTGAATGTCAGCAAGGCTCTCCACCTTCGGCAAAAGCACAGCATCCGGCTTGGCAGCAACAGCAGCTTTCAGATCGTCATGCCCCCACGGAGTTTTCATGCCATTGATGCGGATAACAAGCTCGCGATGGCCATACCCACCACCTGCAACAGCCTCACACACCTGCACGCGTGCCATCTCTTTGGCATCTGGTGCAACAGCATCTTCCAGATCCAGCAGAAGCACATCCACATCCAGCCCTTTGGCCTTCTCCAATGCCCGTGCATTTGAACCCGGCATATAAAGCGCACTACGACGCGGTCTGATGGTGTGAGCTTGCTCTGAGCTAGACATGGCACTTCCTGTTGCGTTGCAAAATTAAAGGAGAGTTTAGAACCAGCAATCCGCCTTAACTACTCACCATTCGGGCTAATTGCGAGTTTTGAACCGCCAAACACTAGGCCTTTGGCTGCAATTCGCCTTATGCTGCCCAGCAACATCAGCTTTTGCGGCAACGCAGAGATGCAGACACAACAAGCACTCTCTCGATAAGCCAGCCACTGGAAAGAAGCATCCCACAAATTTCGCGGTCCTATAAGACTTTCGCACCTTGATTTTAAGGGATTTTTGGGGTCACTCTATAACGCAAAATCAAACGAAGGAACGGGAAGAGGTATAATGGCTGACCTTTCTTACAGAGCCTTAACACCCGCTGATGCGCCAGACTTGGCCCCTCTCATCGCAGAGAATGCACAAGCTTTGAAGCGCGGAGCTCCACGTCGTCCTGACGAAGTCTTCGCAGAGCGTCTGATCGAAGACAAGTCAATCGAGATCATCGGTGCATTTGAAGAGGACACGCTGGTCGGATTTGCCGCTTTCTTCGATATTCCAGACCTGATCTCCGGCCTGCGCATTGGCCAGCTGGATGATATCTACGTGATGCCAGACCACCGCCACAAGGGCATTGGTCGCACACTGGTAGAGCAGATCTCCAAGATCGGTAAAGAGCGTGACTGGCTTCATGTTCGCTGGCTCGTGCCAAACAAGAACAAGGTCGACAACAGCCTCTTTGAAAATCTGGCAGAACCAGACGACAAAGACAGCTTCATTGTCCCGATTGACCGTCTGGCACTCGCTTAAACCAAAAGCGGCTCTTACGAGCCGCTTTCTTTTATGATCAGCTGAGGCACCGGCCCCAGATCAAAGAAGGCGATACGGGCACGCCCGTTTTCAATCGTCACTGGGATCTTGAGCGTCGGAACACCATTCACCGCACTTCCCTGCCCAATACTCATCGCAGTCTTCTGCAGTGATTCAAGTGTCTTAGAACCCTGCGGGAACAGTGGGCGCAACACATCTTCCAACTGATGAATGCCGGTAATCACCAAAGGCAGAGTGCCGTTCAGACGGCCCTGACGGTCAATCACCAGATCACCACCTGTTTTGACGGAAAACTCTCCGCTTTTCAGATGCAGATTGGAAACGTTGACCTTTAGCTCTTCATCAACCATCAAATCAGCAATGTTGCGAACTTTGCCGTCCAGAAGCTTAGAACCCTCCGGCAGCTGCATCACAAGACTGATATCGAGCGGCACATCATCAGACACCTGACCCGCTGTCAGACCAGTCACCAGTAGTGATAGGTCCAGCGCATCTTCATTGCCTTCCACGCGGCGCATATGCGCTTCAGTCAGTTCCGCATCGAACTCAACGGACTGATCACCAATGGTGTAAGTCAGCTTTGGCTCTTTGAAGACAGCATCCAGCTTCGCCGGTTTGCTGTCTTTCGCAATCACGCTTGCCTGTGCCGTTTTCCAGTGTGCGGAGTATGCCGGACCAGCCTGACCAAAGGTCGCCTCTGCCGGGCCAGTAGCTTCAAAGATCACGTGAGTTGGATTGTAGGCCAACGCAACACCGCGTAACTCATTGATAAAGTACCATTCTCCGTTCTTGTCCATACGGAACGGAGTACAGGTCAACTCAAAGCGGAACGGGTAGCCACCCAGCTGCTGGTTGCCACACTCAAGGCTTCCACCATCTGCTTCAGCAACCTTCACACCATTGCGAATAACGTCCGAAACAATACCGCGTCCAACTGCCCAATAGGCGGACCAGCCGCCAATAATCAAGGCGACTAGGATCGCCAAAACGAAATACGCCGACTTTCTTGGAGGCCGGGATACTTTTGGTTCAGTCATCTACTCTCCGTTACCCTCACACGTCGCTGTGAGTTGCATGCTGATTACGAGCCTGATAGGCGTGTCACTCAAAGAATTCTACGAGAAAATAGTTATGCGAGATTTATGGATATTTGGCTACGGCTCACTAATTTGGCGTCCTGGCTTTACCTATGAGCAAGCTGTCCCGGCAATCTTGCATGGTGTCCATAGATCTCTCTGTGTGTATTCATGGGTTCATCGAGGAACTCAAGACAACCCTGGACTGGTATTTGGGCTGGATAAAGGCGGTGCCTGCATCGGCATGGCATTTCGGGTCGCACCGGAAAACTGGCATCACACACTGGAATACCTCCGCGAGCGCGAACAGCAGACCATGGTGTATCTGGAAACCCACCGCCGCATCCGTTTGCTGGATGAAGACGGCACCAAAGTCCGCGCCGTGACATTCGTTGCCGACCAGAAACACGAGCAATATGCAGGTGCGTTACCGCTAGAAGACCAATTGCAGATTGTAAAGGGGGCTGTGGGGCAGTCTGGCGCAAATCCGGAGTATGTACTCAACACTCACGCGCATATGAAGGAAATGGGTATTAAAGACCAGAACGTCGAATGGCTGGCACGGCAGCTTTCTTTATAAAGCGCGGATCGGACTATTCGTCTTCCGGCTTGATATAAGAAAAGATCCCCGTACGCAGATCATTATGAGCGCGATCCCTCTCCGCGCTGTCTTCAGCCAAAAGATGTACGTATGCATCCTGCGAAGGTTTCAGCGCTGGCATCGGGGTCTTGTCATTCGACATACCCTGGTGGCCAAGCCAAAGAACCGCTTCGCTCTTCTTGTCTGTGATCAGAACCAGGTTCTCCGCGTAGTCAGCAACCTCCTCCGGAGAGATCCGGGTAAAGAGGTAACGATGGCCAGAGGCGCCAGACCAGTACTTGAACTGACTGCCCGCTCCTAACTCTTCTGACACCCGTGGAGACGTTCCACTCGGCAAGTGATCATCAAACAACGAGTACTGCAACGCACTCTCCTGATTTCTCCTGCTACTTCCCATAGTACTTTATAGAACAAACTGCGAACATATTACAAGTTGAGCCAGAGCATTGTCAAAAAAGAAGCCGCCTTTAAGGCAAAGGCGGCCTTCTTCCTTTGAAACATCTGATTTCCACGCAAAATCTTTATTTTTTCTTATATTCTGCCTGTCGTGCACGGGCTTCTTTAATGATGATGTTATCTGGCGTCGCTTTTTCAGCCTCATCCAGCAAACGATCCGAAGCACCTTCGATGCGTTCCTGCAAAGTTTTGAAGAACTCATCAGGCTGCAAGCCCGGCTGGATCGGCTCAAGGAACTCACCTGTGATCGTACCAGGGAAACGGAAGAACCGGCGGCGCGGCCAATACACACCAGAGTTAAGCGCAACTGGAACAACCGGACAGTTCAGCGTCTTGTAAAGGTGCACAATGCCGTACTTGTACTGCGGCTCAGCCCCTGCAGGGCGGCGCGTACCTTCTGGATAGATAACGATGTTCCGGCCTTCAGCAATCGCCTCAGCAGCCTTCTTGGACATCTCTGAGAGCGCTTTGCCCTTCTTACCGCGATCAACTGGGATCTGGCGGAACTTCATCAGGTACCAACCAAAGAACGGAACGTAGCGCAGTTCCTTCTTCAGAATATAAGTCGGCTGACGGTAATACTCTGCAAGCGCAAAAGTTTCCCAGGCAGATTGGTGTTTGGAAACAATGATACAGCCTGTGTCAGGGATGTTTTCCAATCCCTTCACTTCAGACTTTACCCCTGCAACCCAACGCAGCAAGAACTTTTCTGTCCGTGCCCAGAACGGAATAAGCCACCAGCAATACCGAACAGGAAGCACAAACAGGAACATACATGCCAGCATGATGATCAAGGTGCTGATGTAAAACAGCACGTTGAAGAGAATAGAACGCAGGACGATCATAATACCTTCACAACCATATCCGCATGGCCCCCGCCAAAGCGAATTCAGAGTTTACTTTACGAAGTTAAGAGGAGTGTTTTACCGGAAAGACAGTATCCAGCTCAACTCGCAGCCGAACGAGGATATACTTCACATATTCGCGCAGGAGAAGCTTTGTTATTGAAGAACTTTCATACCAATGCTCCAAATCCAGCTCTTTATGGTAGACAGGACTTGGATAAAGGTCAGCTTCTGGCAGGCGAACCTGCAATTCTGCCAATGCTCTAGGCATGTGATAGGCGCTGGTTACCACCAGCAGCGAGTTGAACTGATTTTTTCTGACCCAGCTCGCCGTTTCCTCAGCATTTCCGATCGTGTTAAGCGCTTTCCGGTCCAGATCAACGCAGCAATCAAACAGCCACATACGCTTGGAGTTAAGCCGAGCAATCTGCTTAGCACTCGTCGACGGATGCACACCGGAGATCAAAAGCCGCTTTGCGCTACCGGTCTCTAGCAGATCCAGACTCTGCGAAATCCGGTCACGACCACCCGTCAAAACAACAATGCCATCCGCGTGCTTCGGAACAACAGCCTGAACAGCAGGCTGCAAAACTTCCACAAACCACAGGAAGCCAGCGGCAAATGCAACGGAGCAAATCAGAAACAACAGAAAGAAGAAACGGACTGCGCGCCGCACAAACGACTTCCGGCCAGAACGCTTCCCAGCGCTGGCTGATACCGGTTCTTGCTCACCGGGTGCTTTAAAATTGGCCGCAGTATCGCGCGTATTCAAAGAATGCTCCATGATGTGGCTACATGCTTATAGCCACAAACCTGAACGAATTATTTCCTGACTACATATCAGAACTGGCGAAAATGGGAAGAAAACGGCGCTTAATCCATATTTGCCAAATGTCTGTGGACAGCGAGACGGGATGTGAGCGCAGTCAACACCGCCACCAGAGCCACAACGGCAACAACGCCAAGATAACCAATCGTGCCCACCTGAGCCGATCCAAACAACGCCTGCACCTGGTTTCCGCTTACTGAGGTCACATCGGAACTTCCAAAGAAACCGATGATCAGGAAACTGACAGCCGCAATCGTGCCGCCAATGATTCCGCCTTTAAGCCCAAGCCACAGGAAGTGCCGCTGAAACTCAGAAGCAATAAAGCTGACTTCTGCCCCAACAAAGTGGAGCACTTCCACCACATCCTTGTTGCCGGACATCGCTGCCTGCGTCGCAAAAATGACGGAGAGCACCATAGAAAACAGCACGAGCACCAGAATACCAAAGCCCACCAAAACCGCAGTGTTTGCCATGGCTGACAGCTGACGGTTCCAGACGCGGTGGTCATCAACCGATGCAGCCCGGATGTCCTGCTCAATCTGCGCTTTCATCTCGGCAAGATCCAGCAGTTCAGGATCATTGATCTCAACCAGAACCAATCGCGGAACCGGCAGTTCCTCAAGCTCCAACCCGGCGCCCAGCCATGGTTGAAGCAATCCTTTGGTTTCCTCATCAGAGAGAGCACGCGCTTCCCCGACACCCGGAAACTCTCGAACCAGCGCCAATGTGCGATCAATCTCCTGCAGCATGTTTACGCCATCAGCAGGACGGATCTGCACCGTCACTTCACGCACCAGATCATTGGTCCAGTCATTGGCCGCATCATTGACGATGGCCACAAAACCAACCGTCAGACACGCCAAAAAGCTCATGATCGCTACAACGAGCATGAGCGCCTGACCAGATATCGCCTGCGGAGGAACAATCGGAGCTGGCTTTTCTCGGGAACGAAACTTCAGCGGAGAGGGTTTAGCGGGAGCAGCCTTTTTGACCGGACGCCCACCTTTGCCCTTGCCTTTCGGCGGCCCTTTGCGAGGCGGTCCAGGTCTTTTCTGACCAGCTGGCGCTCTCTTGGGGCCTGACATAGGCGGCTCTCGTCTTTGCTGAGTATCAGTCATGAACAGCCAACCGCCCGTCGTTGAGAATAAGATGTCGAGCTTCCACCTGCTCCAGCAGATGGAAATCGTGGGTCGCAATCACCACGGAGGTGCCAAGCCGGTTCAGCTCAATGAACAAACGCAGCAAACGACGCGCCAGTGGCGGATCCACGTTACCCGTCGGCTCATCCGCCAACAGAACTTCTGGCCGCGTAATCAACGCCCGCGCAATCGCAGCACGCTGCTTTTCACCGCCAGAAAGCACCGGTGGCAGCACATGCATACGGTCACCCAGCCCCACCCACTTCAGCAGATCAATCACGTCCGGACGATACTCTGCATCGGACTTCCCTGCCACGCGATGCGGCAGAGCCACGTTTTCGTAGGTGGTCAGATGGTCCAGCAAGCGGAAATCCTGAAACACCACACCAATCCGCCGACGCATCGAAGGCAGCTCTGACTTGGTGATTTTGGTGGTGTCCTTACCAAAAACGGAGATCAGCCCGCGTGTCGGGCGCATGGAGAGAAACAGCAGACGCAGCAAACTGGTTTTGCCAGCACCTGAAGGACCAGTGAGAAACTGAAAAGATTGCGGCTCAATGGAAAAGGTCAGATCCCGAAGCACTTCAGGGCCCATTCCATACCGAAGTCCCACATTCTCAAAGCGTATCACCGAAAATTCCCCTAGCAGACGTGAGGTTCCGCCTTATCAGAACAATGAGGCCAAACTCGTGCAAATCACTCTAAAAAATAATTTTCTCGCGTTCAATTTTAGAGTGAGATTACCCCTGCAAATTTATGCGAGCCTGTTCCTTTGGATATCCCTTGAATAAATTAACACTTCATTAAGCATATAAATGCCCTGATAGGTTCAAGAGAATTAGTTTAGGCACTCAATCTAACTCCAAGCCCCTGTATTTAGGCTAGTCAAAGCCTGCCCTTTTGAGTACTTGTGAGTATATTGCATATCTGGTGGCTCTGAGACGTATTCCCAGCCTGCTCTGCGGAGAGAATACGCTAGAAAATGAAGGATTTAAGCGGTTTAGCCAATCCATATTAATGGCAAATCGCTTTGGACCACGCTCGATGAAAATTATCTGCCCTCAATGTAATACTGCCTATGAGATCCCCGCTGACAAGGTTGGAGACACTGGCCGCAAAGTTAAATGCGCCAGCTGCAACCACATCTGGCATGTCTCACGCGAGGAAGAAACAGCAGACGACTGGGCTGAAGCCCTGGGCGCACAGAGCGAAGTACACAACAATTCAACACCCGATGACGACCGCAAAGAACCCTCCTTTTCCGAAGGTTTCGACGAAACCGATTGGGCCGGTATCGGAGAGAAAGCAGAGCGTCACGAAGCATTCTCTGAAGAAGATCTTGCCGTAAAACCCAAAGAAGACTCTTCAGATTCAAATGGTTCTAAGGATGAGGACACCAGCGAAAAGTCCGCAGCCGGTGCCAGCAATTCCTATGAAGCCTCTGAAGATCCAGCAGGTTCTGACGAGGACAAAGCAGAAGACAAGAAGAAATCTGAGGGCAAATCCCAAAAGCCCAACGGAAGATCTAGAAAAAAAACTAAGTCATCCCGCAAATCAGGTGTTATAAGCGCGAAAGGCCTGCTGGGAGCGAGCCTTCTTGCTGCTTCACTCGCACTCTGTTTTGCAGCGGTGCAATACCGTGAATCTGTAGTAAGAACCTTCCCCGATTTGGCTGGTCTTTACCAGTTGGCTGGTATGACCGTAAATCTGCGTGGTCTTGTATTTAAGGATCTGAGAACCTTCCGTGAGGTTGAGGACGGCTCTGTCGTGCTTGTTGTGGAAGGCTCTGTAGAGAATATTACAAGAAGCGAGACGTACATTCCGGCGATCAAGCTGGCCTTACGCTCTCAGGATACGCAAGAGATACACTCCTGGATTGTTGAGCCAAGAGAAGATTGGCTTGCACCAGGTGATAAAACACGGTTCAGAGCTCGGTTGAATAATCCGCCAGAGCGAGCCGCCGACATTCAATTGCGCTTTGTTGAGCGCCAAAAGAAAAGAGCGAGCATTAGATGACCGGTAACCCGGAAATCCGCGTGCTGTTTGATGAAGAAGCTATTGCTGGTCGCGTAAAAGCGATCGCAGAAGCTATCGCACAGGACAACCCTCACAACCTCCTCCTCGTAGCAGTCTTGAAAGGGAGCTTCATTTTTGCAGCTGACCTTGCTCGTGCTTTGCACAGAGTAGGTTCCGTTCCGGAAATGGAATTTTTACACCTTTCAAGTTATGGAAGTGGGACGGTGTCGTCAGGAGAGATCAAAGTCCTCCGCGATATCCAAAGCGATGTAACCGGACGCGACGTCATTTTGATTGATGACATTCTCGAATCTGGTCGCACACTCAAGTTTGCACGCGACATGATCGCCGATCGTGGAGCCAAGTCTGTCCGGATAGCTGCATTCCTGGACAAGCCTGGTCACAGAAAAGCCGATATCCAATCGGATTACACGGGCTTCGATTGCCCGGACAAATTCGTTGTCGGCTATGGCATGGACATGGGGCATGCATGGAGACAGTTGCCATTCATCGGCTACGTGCCGCAGGAAGGTGACGAGTAAACGAGGGGGGCTATAATGGCTCACATACTTCTGACGGAAGACGATGATGCGGTCCGCGCCTTTGTAAAACGTGCATTGGAGCTGGACGGGCACAAAGTGACCGCCGTGGAAGATGGCGCCGAAGCCGCTCTTGTGCTGCTGCAACAGCAGGGCAAGTTTGACCTTCTGCTCTCCGACATCAGAATGCCGGAGATGGATGGGATCGAACTTGCTATGCAAAGCAGCGCTCGCTATCCGGGCCTGCCAATCCTTTTGATGACCGGTTACGCAGACCAGCGTGAACGCTCTGAAGAAGTCGGCAAATGCGTGAAGGACGTTCTGACCAAACCATTTTCATTGGTAGAAGTTAGAAAAGCCGTCACCACAGCTTTGGCAGGTGAGGAAGAAAGCTCTCCGCAATCCGCTTTTGCATAACGCTGAAAAGCGTCATCCGGTTTTCGGATAAAGAGCCCAATAAAGTTTCTGAAACGCGATCCCTCCCCGAGCGATCGCGTTTTGTGTATCTACGCTTAGCTTTGAGCCTGAAAGCTGTACAAATCTACAGTTTCCTGATCTTCTATCTGCATACTTTATCTCTGATTTTGAGCGAGCTTTTCCATGGAAGATGCATCAGCAGATAGTGCTGAACCTCCAGTGCTATCCCAGGCATTAGAAGAGCTGGATGACCCGGCAGCACCAATCTCACATGCCTTAAAGCACTACGCGGCAAGCCGGATTTATCAGGCTATTGAAAGCTGTTTCGCACATTGGGAAAACGTTCCGGACTTATGCAACGCTGATCTCTATTTTGATTACCTCAACGCCTTGGAAGAATTGCAGGACCGTCGAGACTTCCTGCTGGCAACCCAAGGCTATCTTGCCCACTTGCAAAACGCTCATACGCTCTTCATCGACTTCACGCTTCAAAAGAACGCCAGCTTTGGCTTCTGGGCCCGCCCTCTGCCAACTTCAGCAGCAGAACCTCATAATCTGGTCTGGACAGTTTACAGCACCACAAGAGCAGATCTGCACCTCGGAGATGTGATCAAAGAGGTCAACGCACTCCCTGCAGATGAGTTCTTCTTGCACTACACAAAGTTCGTCAGTGCTTCAAAACCAGAAGCGGCCACCTATAATCTCTTGCGGGGGTACAGCTTTCTCTTTCCAGATCAGCTTGATCTCACCCTTGCTGATGGCAGAAAACTGCAGGTCTCCCGCAAAGAAGCAACAAATCCGTCCCAGCACCAGAACAAGGCTAAGCTCGACACCACAGGTAAGCATCCACGTCTGATCATCGGCAGCTTCGCAAAGCCAGAGTTTGAAGAACAGGCCCTCACCTTCCTCAGTCAGCTCGACAACCACTCACCTCTGATCCTCGACCTGCGCGGCAATGGTGGTGGAGATACACCTATGAGGCTGATGAAGAAACTTTGCCTTGCGCCAATCCCGATCTGGCAGGAACGCACACCTCAGTTCACAGCACTGGAAAAAGCACAGCAAAGCTTGGCTGCATTCCAAAACGGTAAACTCTCTGCACACCACAAACAGCCCAACGCCCAAACCACGACCATGAACCAGCTCACAAACGGTGAAACCATCCCGGTCGATACCGAGCCCTTCCGAGGACAACTGATTGTTTTGATTGATATTGGCAGCTGCTCAGCAACCGAGGACCTTCTGATCCCACTCAAACATTCCGGCCGCGCAACAATCATCGGCGAGGCATCCGCAGGCTCAACCGGCCAGCCCTACTTCGAAGCCCCCTTGCCCCACACTCAACTGATGGTCTCCACCAAACGAACAGCCTTTCCGGATGGCACCCAGTTCGAAGGCATTGGCGTCCAGCCAGACCACCCGGTCATGCCCACCGCAGAAGATATCCAGCAAGGCAAAGACCCGGTACTGGCACTTGCACAGCAGCTAGCGGCAAATACCATTAGCGCCTAACTCGGATCACTTGGCCGCTTCTCATAAAACTCGAGAGTATGCAGGCTCATGTCGGCGTATTCGAAGAGCATCTCGCGGGAGAAGCCACGGCGCACGAGCACGTAGAGCCCTTCAATGATCATCACATAGAAGATCAGCAGCTTTTCGATGTCATCAGGGTCTTTCAGCTCGCTTTTCAGATCAACGAACTTCAGCCGGAAGTGCTTGACGCCTTCCTGATAATACATCGCGAACTTGGCCAGCAGCTCCTCGTCAAACAACGTCATGTTGTCCAGCACGCAGAACTTATCAGCATGCCTGCTCTCACGATGGTTTATGCAGATATCGATGAACTCATAAAGCACCGCCTCAACAGCAGCACGCAGGTTGGAATGCAGGGAGATGGTGCTCTTCAGCTCAGCAAACACGCTGTTAAGCCACCACATCAGCATCGCCGCACAGAAGTCATGCTTGGTGGTGAAATGCTCCTCCACATAAGCCCGATGCGGACCGCACGCCTGATAGAAGTCCTCCATGGAACACGCTTCCAGCCCCTTGAGCACAAACACCCGGATGCAGTCGTCCATCACGTCTTCGATGATGTGCGCCAGAACTTCAGGTTTGCATGGGTCTGTGCTCATGGAGCGAAGTATAGGAACTAAAGCAGGCACCACAATGAAGGAGCCGCCAAATGGCAAAGAAAACCAGAAGGAGCAGTATCGAGGTCAATCCAGTTTTCTAAGCATTCATTAAAGCATCCCGAAGCCGCCGATCAGTAGCGCTTCATCAGCCGTTCCAGATACTCCAGCTCAAGCTGCGGACGGTCAGGATCAGAAAGTCGGCGGCGCAGTTCTTCCAGAATACGTCGCGCCCGCTGAACCTCAATCTCATCAGGCACTTTCACCTGACTGCCAAACTCAGGTCCTTCCACACGGCGCATACGCCCCAGTGGGTCTTCATTAAGCGGAGAGTTGGTTGCCTGCCCTCGCCCACCAGATTGTCCGGCAAGCTGCTCTGCGAGCTGCTGAGCGCCTTTGCGCAGGGATTCCAGCGCCTGACTCTGCTCAGAAACAGCCTCTTCAGCCTGTTGAGCCCCCAGCGCCTCTCCAGCATCCTCCATGGAGTTGCCTGCGCTATCCAGATCCTTGCTCGGCTTGGCGCCACTATTGGCCATCTTATCGAGCAGTTTCTGCAGGTCATCAGAAAGGTTGCGCTGCTGCTGCTGCAAATCACGGAAGGCTTGCTGCGCCTCCTCATTGGTCATCTCACCGCCCTGACCACGCTTGTTCTGCTGCTCATTACGCTGACCGGGCCGACGCTGCTGGCTGTCCGGATCAAACCGATGCGTCTCATCCATCAGATTGCGCTGTTTCTGGATCATCTCACCAAGGTCTTCCAGCGCCTGCAACATCTCCTGCTGCTGTTGGCTTGGGGCCTGTTGCTGCTGCTGCGCGTTCTGCATGTTCTCCAGCATCTGCTGCATTTGCGCCAACAGTTCACGAGCCGCTTCCAAAGAGCCAGTTTTCGCCAGCTCTTCCATGCGTCGCAGCATATCATCCAGATCGCGAGGTGTGATCTGCTGGGAGTTCTCATCCATCGGCATCTGGCCAAGCTGCTGCGGGTTCTCGCGCATCTGTTGAGCCATGGATTTCAGATAATCATCCAGCGCCTTGCGCAGATCACTCATCAGCTCAGCAATTTCCTGCTCCGAAGCACCCTGCTCCAAAGCGCGCCGCAAGGCTTCCTGCGCCTCACGCAAAGCTCGCTCAGCGGCAGACAAGCCACCATCCTCAATGGTCAGCGCCACATTCCAAAGCACGTCCAGCATATCCGTCAGCTGCTCATCCGTCTTGGCGGCAACCAACTCGGCATAGGCAAAGCGCAGCGGCAGATAAGAACCTGCATCATCGATGAACCGCTCCGGTGCAATCATCAGCACGTCCAGCGCATCCACCACCTGAGGGTAGCTTTCAACATTCATTGCCAAGTTACGGCGCTGCTCCACAACAGCACGGGCCAAAGGCTTGTTGAACCGGCGCTCCGGCAGCTTGATGTAAACCGGCTGCGAGCGACCTTCCTGTTCAGCCTCATCCCGGGCAACCAACACAAGCGCCACTTCAGACCCAGCCCACGGATGCGCAGTCAGATCCTGAAAAGTCTGCCCAACCGCCATCTTGGAATCTTTAGGCGGCAGGCTCAGATTGAACCGCGGCGCCTCCACCAGAGAGCGCCCCTGTTCTTCATCATCCCCGCGCTGAACCTTCTCCATGATCGCTTCGGCAGAGACCACGCGGTAATCATCCTGCACCAGATAGGTCAGCTTCAAACTGCCGGAAAGCTGTTCTTCGGGATCATCAAACAACCGAATGCGCGGTGGCAAATCCGGACGAATGGCGATCTTCCAGGAGTAAGTCGGCGAGTCATCCTGCAAAATCTGCAGACGTCCACTGGAGTTCAGCGGAAAGCGCCATTCCGTCGTTGTCAGCTCTTCAGAACCTTCACCAGCACCGGATTGCACCCGTTCCGGTTCCAAAACTTCATGACCACGAGAGGAGAAATAGATAACCGAGAAATCGCCCGTTCCCTGCGCCCGAACCAGCACCTCACTGCCACTGGCAATGGAAAGTGCGTCTCGGGAATCCCTCAGCTGATTGGCATCCCCACTTAGGAACACAGGCGCTTCACCCGTATAAGCCGGCGGCGTCACCCACGCATCGATACGCGCAGGCAGAACGCTGCCCACGCCCTGAGACTGGAACGGCGCCAACAGGCTGGACCAACGGTTCGCATCCGAAACAGAATAGCCAACCACCAGTAACATAACGGCAAAAACCCGCAGAGCGTAAGGATCTTTGGTAAAGCCACGCGGATTAACACCTCCAACGCGCAGGTTCTTCAATCGCTCACGCAGCCGCTTTTGATGGGCAGACCAAAGCGCCAGCGCTTCCTCGTCATCCATCCCGGTTGCCTGCTCATCTTTGTAGGAGAGCAAAGGTCGGTGCGGCAGATCACTGGCAAGCTCAACCTTGCGCAATCCCTCCGCCTCACTGGGCAGTCTGAGACGTAAAAGCGGGTAGCAACTCCAGATGAAAACAGCGAGAAACAGGATGGAAACAAAAGCAGAGCCATAAAACCCAAGCAGCTGCCACAGCCCTAAGAAGCTGACAGCCACATACAGACAGGCAACAATAAGCGGCATCTGAATGGCAGGCCAGAACCGCTCCCAAAACAAATAAAGCCGCGCTTTAAAAGCCAGCCTTTTCAATCGATAGGGTAATCTTTGAGAAAACAGGGACTGCCACAGGCCGGATGCCACGGAGCCATCGCCATAATGCTTCTTATGCTCTCGCAATTCACTTGCTGAAGCTATGGCATTCTTTAGGTTTTTATTGCCGCCATTCTCATTCTGATGGGTCACATAGGCCTCGCTAACCGCCGCCTGCTTTTTCTTTTAAGCATACGGCGATTAACGTAGATCAGCAATCTGGCAAACCTAAGGGGCTTTCAAACAGAGTTAAGCCTTTTCAACCCAGTTCGGCACAACGTCTTGATTTAGTAACTCATCGTAGCTCGGGCGCTGACGGATGATCGCAAACTTGTCGCCATCAACCAGAACTTCAGGCACCAGAAGACGCGTGTTGTACGTGCCAGATTGGGTCGCACCATAAGCACCGCAGGAATAAACCGCCAGAAGATCACCTTCCTCAAACTTCGGCAATTCCCGGTCACGAGCAATGTAGTCACCGGTTTCACAAACTGGCCCAACAACATCCGCCAGCATCTGCTCACCATTTTGGCGCTCTTCGCTCACCGCACCAATGTCATGGTGTGCCTCATAAAGGGTTGGACGGATCAGATCGTTCATCGCAGCATCCACGATGACGAAGTTCTTCGGTTCACCTTCTTTGCGGTAGATCGTTTCGGTTACGAGAATACCGGCGTTTCCTGCAATCAGGCGGCCAGGCTCAGTAATCAGCGTAACGCCAAGACGCTCAATGTGTTTACGAACGATCTTTGCGTATTCCGTTGGCAGCGGCGCTTCAATTCCGCCTCCATAAGGAATGCCAAGACCACCACCTACATCAAGGTGCTCGATCTCAATGCCATCTTCCTTCAGCATGCCAATCAGCACACCAAGGCGTTCCAAAGCATCATCAAACGGACCCAACTCAGTGATCTGAGAACCGATATGCATGTCCATACCGGTCACTTTCAGGCCCGGCAGCTGCGCAGCTTCATTGTAAACAGCACGCGCACGGTCCCAAGCAATGCCAAACTTGTTCGCAGCCAGACCAGTAGAGATCTTAGCATGGGTCTTCGCGTCAACGTCCGGATTGATGCGCAGAGAAATTGGCGCAGTCTTGCCCATCTCAGAAGCAACTTCAGAAAGACGCTTCAGCTCAGGCTCGGATTCCACGTTAAAGCACAGGATGCCTGCGTTCAGCGCAAAGCGCATTTCCTGACGGGTCTTGCCAACGCCAGAGAACACGATCTTGTTCGCAGGAATGCCCGCTTTCAGCGCCCGACGCAGTTCCCCTTCAGAAACAACGTCCGCACCAGCGCCAAGCTTAGCCAACACCGTCAGAATGGCGATGTTGGAATTCGCCTTCATTGCATAACAGGTCAGATGATCTATCCCATCAAACGCACCGTCAAAAACCTTGAAGTGACGCTCAAAGGTTGCGCGGGAATAGCAGTAAAATGGGGTTCCAACTTCCGCTGCAATTTCAGTCAGCGCAACGTCTTCAGCGTGAAGCACGCCATCCTTGAACTCAAAGTAATGCAATGTAGGTCCTCTGCGCTGGCTCTGCCCAGACGGGCTTAACGAACCAGTCTAAAAATTGAAGTCTGGATCATCTTCGTCCGCACCGATCAGCGGATCAAGAAACAGACTTTCGTCCTTCTCATCCGGAATCTGCGGCGCAGGAGCATCATTCAGGGGTGGCGGTGCACCATCTGCAGTCGCCCGAGCTTGGCTTGGCGTTTCCAAACTGCCTTTACGCCCACAAGCGGAAACACTCAGACCGAGTGCAACAATTGTGAGGCCAATCAAAAGCTTGGAACTACGGCTTTTTGTAATGTCTTTCATGCCTTGCGAGCTCATGTTTTCTCTGCTCCAATCTGGATGATTTTACCAAACCAGAAATTCGACCTAATGACTGACTCGGACGAACCCGAGCCCACTCTAAGTTTTATTTCTGCACCGTAACAACGGTGACTGCAAGATCATCCATGGAACAGACTTACTTTTCCGTCTTCTGCTCACGCTCAAGCTGCTTCAGCCAACGGCGGGATTGCTTGCGCACATTCACCGGGCTGGTGCCGCCATAAGAGACACGGCTGCGAACAGATTTATCAACGGAAAGAACGCTGTAGACATCGTCAGTGATCTTCGGCTCAACGCTCTGCATCTCTTCCAATGTCAGGCGATGCAGGTCTACGCCCTTATCGACAGCCATCTTAACAAGTGCACCAGTCACATGGTGAGCGTCACGGAATGGCATGCCAACCACACGCACACACCAGTCAGCCAGATCAGTCGCAGTGGAGTAGCCAGAACCCGCCGCTTTCTTCAGCGTTTTCACATTCGGCTCAAGGTCACGCATCATGCCGGTCATGGCTGCAAGCGCCAGAGACAGGTTTGGCAGAGCGTCAAACGCCTGCTCTTTGTCTTCCTGCATGTCCTTGGAGTAAGTCAGCGGCAGCCCCTTCATCATCACGAGAAGAGAGTTCAGCGCGCCATAGATACGGCCCGTTTTCGCACGGATCAGCTCAGCTGCATCCGGGTTCTTCTTCTGTGGCATGATGGAAGAACCGGTCGAAAACTTGTCGGAAAGCTTGATGAAACCGAACTGCGCAGAACACCAAATCACGATTTCTTCTGCCAGACGAGACAGGTGCATCGCACAGATGGAAGCATCTGCCAGCGCCTCAATCGCAAAGTCACGATCGGAAACACCATCCAGAGAGTTCGCTGTTGGGCGGTCAAACCCAAGTGAAGCCGCAGTCATCTCACGATCGATCGGGAAGGATGTACCAGCCAGCGCCGCACAGCCCAGCGGGCTCTCATTCATACGCGCACGCGCATCCTGCAAGCGGGAGCGGTCACGAGAGAACATTTCTACATATGCCATCAAGTGATGGCCGAATGTCACCGGCTGCGCAGATTGCAAGTGTGTAAAGCCCGGCATCACAACGGCAGCGTGCTCTTCAGCCTTTTCAACAAGAGCCTGCATCAGGTCTGTCACCTGTGCCTCAAGATCGTCCAAAGAGTCGCGTACCCAAAGACGGAAATCTGTGGCAACTTGGTCGTTACGTGAACGAGCTGTATGAAGACGGCCAGCGGTCGGGCCAATCAGTTCTGCCAGACGCGCTTCGATATTCATGTGAATGTCTTCAAGCGCACGGGAGAAGGTAAAGGTGCCTTCCTCGATCTCTGACAGAATTGTGTCTAGACCCTGAGCTATCTTTTCGGCATCTTCTGCGCTAACGATGCCCTGTGCAGCCAACATGCTAACATGAGCCTTGGATCCGGCTATGTCTTGTCGGTAGAGCTTACGATCAAAATCGATGGAAGCATTAATCTCTTCCATGATTGCATCTGGCCCTTCCGCAAAACGGCCCCCCCACATGCGGTTGCTCATGTCTAGCCTCATTATGATTTGGGTTTAATATGAAGAAACTGACAGTTACCGGAAAGTTCGGCCTCGGAAAAGGGCTTATTGCAGCATTAGCTGGATTTGTCGTCGTAGGCGGAGCTGTATGGGCGCTTAATCAGCAAAAAAGTGAGGATCCACAAGCCCTCGCCTGCTCTTCTTCAATGAATACCGCAAAAAATCTCAAGGGTTTGACCACAGGCGAAGTCGCCGCTTTTCTGCCTGCTGAGAAGCCTCTGAATCTGTCTGAGCTGAAATTCAACGATGCAGACGGCAACCTCATCACCATGGCGGATCTGAAAGGCACCAAACTGCTCAACCTCTGGGCCACGTGGTGCGCCCCTTGCCGCAAAGAAATGCCTCATCTGGACAAACTGCAGCGTGAAGCCGGCAACGAAGAGTTCAACGTCATCGCTGTGAACATGGATCGCGGCGAAAACAATCCAAAACCGCTGAAGTTCCTGAATGATATCGGGGTGAAGGATCTGGCCTACTTCTCAGACCACACCATGAAGACCTTCAACGACCTGCGCACCAAGGGCAAAGCTCCAGGCCTGCCAAGCACAATCATGATCGGTGAAGACGGCTGCGAAATCGGCACCATGTTCGGCCCTGCCGACTGGGCAGCGCCAGAAGCCTTCACCCTCGTTAACGCCGCACTGGCCGGACAAAAAGAACACAAAACCGCTCAGGCAAATTAAAGAGCTGAAGAGCTTGCCTCAAATTCTCTGAAGCAGGCTCTATCGCATATTGCCAAAAGGCAGACATCGCTTTTCGGTTAGAGATACTAACTCACGTTTGTCGTATCAGTCGCGCAGACCCGCAACCGATGCCCATCAGGATCGGTTGCAACAAACGTGTAGCCAAAATCCAGATCGACAGGTTCCATGAGGATAGGAATGCCCTTCTCTTTCCAAAGGGCATAAACCTGATCTACCTCTTCCCGGCTCACATCACTCAGCGAAAGCTCAAACCCTCCAAAGGATGGTTGAGGTTTCGGATCAATCCCTTCCGCGGATTGTAGCCCGAGAGTGACATCCTCTCCCAAAGAGAACAGAGAAAACTCCTGAAACCTCTCAATCGGGCCACTTTGCAGGACGTCCGTATAAAACTCGGTGCTTTTCTCAACGTCATCGACATAGAGAATAACGCTATTGGGCTTAAACATGCTCACACCCCGTTATCTTGAAAATCAAAGAAACAAACAGATTGCTGCAACCTCAGAATAGCCTTTGCACCGAGCAATATCTTTGATCTTACCCCTTACCCGGCACCGGACGATCCCTCATCCGCATCAGGCCTTCCTGAACGGCAGAAGCCACCAGAACGCCATCCCGCGTATAAAGGCTGCCACGGCTGAAACCACGGCCACCAGCTGAGCGTGGGCTATCCTGCGTGTAAAGCAGCCACTCATCAAAGCGGAAATCGCTGTGGAACCACATGGCATGGTCCAAACTCGCCACCTGCAGATTTGGCACAAACACGTTGATGCCATGCGGGAACAGGGCCGTATCCAACAGCGTCATATCCGAAGCATACGCCAGCACGCACTGGTGAATACGTGGATCATCCGGCAGCTTGGAGGCCGCACGTACCCAAACATGCTGCACCGGCTCCTGCTTCTTGCGAGAGAAATACTGCCCGAGATCCAACGGACGCAGCTCAATCGGGCGCTCCCGCTTCCAGTATTTCTGAACCGGCTCCGGCGCCTTGGAGATCAACTCATCGGAGATTTCGGAGATAGGCATCAGGTCTTCCGGCATTGGCACATCCGGCATCTCAATCTGATGCTCCATGCCCGTCTCAACGCGCTGGAAGGAAGCGGACATGGAGAAGATCGCATGGCCATGCTGGATCGCCACAACGCGCCGCGTGGTAAAGCTGCCACCATCGCGAATACGGTCCACTTCATAGATGATCGGCACCTTCGGATCACCCGGACGCAGAAAATACCCATGCAGCGAGTTTGCCTGCCGCTCTGCGCCAACCGTACGGGAGGCTGCAACGAGGGCCTGACCAATCACCTGTCCACCAAATACACGCTGCCAGCCGCTTTGTGGACTTGTCCCGCGAAACAGATTTTCCTCTAATTTCTCCAGATCCAAAAGGTCCAGTAGATTTTCAACAGCCTTCGTCATTGCAGACAAACCTATTTTTGTAGTGATTTCGATTGCATGTGAGTAGTGTGGCGCTATATCGATAGTGTCAACGATCAATTGGGCTAACCTAATGGTTATCGGGCAAACGATTACAGGAAACAGTTCTATGAGCAAGAAGCAAACCGCCACTGAAGAGCTTTATGACGTCACCATTGGCGGCGGCGGTTATGTTGGCCTCTCGCTCGCACTTGCTTTGAAGCAATCAGAACCTTCCATGAAAGTCGCCCTCGTCGACCTTCGCCCACGTTCAGCAATTGAGAACGATCCACGCTCCTCCGCCATCGCGGCAGGCGCCGTTCGTATGCTCGATCAGCTCGGCATCTGGTACCAGCTGGAAGACGAAGCCCAGCCAATCACCGAAATGATCGTCACAGACAGCAAGCTGCACGACAGCGTGCGCCCTGTCTTCCTGACATTTGCAGGCGATGTTGATGAAGGCGAACCCTTCGCTCACATGGTGCAGAACAACCACATGGTCGGCGCATTGCATGATGCAGCCACAGATGCTGGTGTTCACATCTTCGCACCAGACAGCGTCAAAGACTTCGCCGTCGAACCGGCTCACGTCAACATCACGCTTGGTAGCGGCAAAACCATCCAGTCCCGCCTCATCGTGGCAGCAGATGGCGTGCGCTCCAAACTCCGAGACCTGGCAGGTATCCACTGCAACCGCTGGAGCTATAACCAGAGCGGCATCGTCACCACTGTCGCGCATGAACGCCCACACAATGGCCGCGCAGAAGAACACTTCCTGCCATCCGGCCCATTCGCAATCCTGCCACTGAAGCGCAACCGCTCTTCCATCGTCTGGACCGAAAAAACCAACGAAGCCAACCGTCTGGTCAATGGCGATGAGTTCACCTTCGAGATCGAGCTGGAACGCCGTTTCGGTCATCATCTGGGTGAAATCAAACTGGATGGCCCACGTCAGGCCTTCCCGCTCAACCTCGTGCTGGCCCGCTCCTTCGTCACCAACCGCTTCGCTCTGGCAGGCGACGCTGCCCACGGCATCCACCCAATTGCAGGACAGGGCCTCAACTTCGGTTTCAAGGACGTTGCAGCCCTTTCAGAGGTGCTCGTAGACGCCCACCGTCTCGGCCTCGATATCGGTGCAGCACACATTCTGGAACGCTACCAGAGCTGGCGCCGCTTCGACACTTGGCAGATGGGCATGACCACCGATGTGCTGAACCGACTGTTCTCCAACAACATCGATCCTGTCCGCGCTGTCCGCGATCTCGGCCTTGGTCTTGTTGAGCGTATGCCATTCCTGAAAAAGCACTTCATCGGCGAAGCAGCAGGCATGGCCGGCCCTTCCCCAAAACTGCTCCTCGGCAACCCGCTTTAATCCTGTTTTAGGTCATACACGTGAAAGACAAACGCTCCATCCTCATCACCGGATGTTCCACCGGCATTGGCTATGCCGCCGCGCACATTTTGAGAGACAGAGGATGGCAGGTCTTTCCCACCTGTCGCAAACCCGAGGACGCAGACCGCCTGCGCTCAGAAGGCTTTGACGCCTTCCATTTGGATTATTGCGATACCGAATCTATTCAGTCCGCCGTTGAGTCAGTTCTGGAAATCACAGGCGGCCGCCTGGATGCCCTCTTCAACAACGGCGCCTACGGCCTTCCCGGCGCTGTTGAGGATCTTCCAACAGATGCCCTGCGCCGACAGTTTGAAACCAACTTCTTCGGCTGGCACGAGCTGACACGCCTCGTCATTCCGATGATGCGCAAACAAGGCCATGGCCGCATCGTACAATGCTCTTCCATTCTTGGTCTCGTCGCAATGGACTACCGCGGCGCCTACAACGCCACCAAGTTCGCTCTGGAAGGCTACACCGACACCCTACGGCTGGAACTACATGGCTCAGGCATACAGGTTTCCTTGATCGAACCGGGTCCGATTCAATCCGAGTTCTCCAAAACCGCCGTCAAAATGTTCTTCAAGGAGATCGGCGAGGACGCCAAAAACGCCTCTCATTTCCGCGAAAGCTACAACCGCCGCCTCACCATGCTCGCCAAAGGCGGCACCACAAAGTTCAAGCTCCAACCCGATGCCGTAGTCAAAAAACTCACCCACGCCATCGAGGCTCCCACTGCAAAGGCCCGCTACTACGTCACCACCCCAACCCACATCATGGCCTTCCTCCGCCGCATCCTGCCAACATCACTGGTAGACGTAATCCTGAGAAGCTCAGCGAAGTCGGAGGAGTGAATAGTGCCGGCAAAGGCAAGTAGCTCTCAAAGTTTTCAGAAGTTGAACTTTGCCTAACTTTAGGCGGAGCGCGCAATTTTACCTGGTGATTGTCGTCACAATGTTTCATTGTAGAAACAATAATTTACTGTGTTTGTTTTGCAGGTTTGCGGATGAAAACTGTTCCATCACGGTCCAAGTACACGAGCCTTAAGGCTTTACTGCTTCTCATGTCGTATTTCATATCTAATCCAACTTACGGTTTTGATATTAAAACCGTAATGGAAGCTGCCCAGCAAGGTGATGCGGTAGCACAGTTCAATTTGGGGCAGATATACAGAAATGGACTAGGCATCCCTCAAAACCTCACAGAAGCAGCTGAGTGGTATCGCCGCTCAGCTAAGCAGGGCCATGCTGAGGCCCAATATAACATTGGGCGAATGTACGAAGTTGGAAGAGGTGTACGTCAAAACTATACCGACGCTCTTAAATGGTATCGACTTGCAGCAAAACAGAACATTGCCGAAGCTCAGCATAACCTCGCAGTAATGTACTCTTCGGGAAAAGGAGTGCCACAAGACTACGCCAAAGCAGCAGAATTCTTCATTCTGGCTGCAGAGCAAAGTTTGGTTGGCTCTCAGTTCAACCTAGGACGCATGTACGACAAAGGTGTCGGCGTACCACAGGATTACACAGAAGCGGCTGCTTGGTACCAATTTGCAGCAAAGCAAGGAGATGCTGAAGCTCAGCAGTTTCTCGGGCACAGATACGAAACAGGCAAAGGTGTTCAGCAAGATTACAAGAAAGCGGCAGAATGGTACCGGCTTGCAGCCGGACGAGGTCAGGCTATCGCTCAGCACAATCTAGCCTCGTTATATGTCAGCGGAAATGGCGTTCTACAAGACTATACTGAGGCAGCAAACTTGTTCCGCCTTGCCGCGAACCAAAGCTTTGTTGATTCACAGTTCAATCTTGGACGGCTCTACTACACAGGAAAAGGCGTAGAACAAAACTACGCTCTTGCGGCCAAATGGTTCAGACTTGCAGCGCAGCAGGGTGACGCTGAGGCCAAGTTTTTCCTTGAGCAGATGTACGCAAAAAGCCAAGGCCTGCCGTCGCTTAGTCATAGATAATAGCACTTTCCGCTTACCCCCTGAAACGGCAGCTATAATCAAATTTTAAAATTGTAATTTCTGCTATTGTTTAAGCCACGCAGATTCGGGGGGAAGTATGCAATTGCGGCAGTTGAAGTTAGCTCTGGCAACTTTGGTCATCTTATTGCCCGGCCAAGTCATTCTCCCGGCCTATGCAGAGGACTTCAAAACCATCTCGGCATCCGCCGAGCAAGGTGACTTTCATTCTCAATACAAACTTGGAATTCTCTACGAAGAGGCACAAGGTGTCCCTCAGGACTATACCAAGGCTGCAAATTGGTTTCGCTTAGCCGCTGAGCAAGGTCACGTCAGCGCTCAATACCGCCTTGCCGACTTGTATCACAAAGGACGAGGCGTCCCTCAAAGCTTCAAAGAAGCCGAAAAATGGTATCAGCTCGCAGCTGACAAAGGGCATCCAAAAGCGCTAAGTGAGTTGGAGTACCTCTTCAATAAAGGACTAATCGGACCGCAAAGCGATGACAAAGTCACGATGTGGACTTTGCATAAGGCCAAACAAGGTTATGCCTCGGCCCAATATAGACTTGCACTCCTGTTTCACGACGGAAAAGGTGTACCAAAAGACTATAGTGAAGCTGAAAAATGGTACCGTCGCGCCGCATCAAATGGCCATAGCGGAGCACAGCTGGAACTTGGCTACATGTACGCTAATGGACAAGGTGTCCAACAAGACTATCAGGAAGCTGAAAAATGGTATCTCAAAGCAGCAAAACAGGGAAACGCTGACGCCCAACTTGAGCTGGGCCATATATATGCCGACGGAAGAGGAGTATCACGAGATTACGAAAAAGCCAAAGAATGGTACGTTCTAGCAGCCTCACAAGGGAATATGGGTGCACACCGAAGTCTGGACCAAATTTCCAATCTTGGCGAAGATCTGAAGCAGCATTATGCCGATATCGCGAAGGACTATCGTAAAGCTGCAGAGAAACACCTCGCCGGGTTCCATTATAGCCTAGGTCGCACTTTCACCAACGGCATAGGAACCTCGCAGAACTACCCCAAAGCTGCAGAAAAGTTCCGTCTGGCCGCAGAGCAAGGGCATGCCAACGCTCAGTTCAATCTAGGCCGCATATACGAAATCGGTCTGGGCGTAGACCAGGACTACAATGAAGCTTTGAAGTGGTATATTCGTGCGGCAGAGCAAGGGGTGGTTGATGCGCAGTATAACCTCGCAGTTATGTACGCTAATGGGACAGGAATATCCCAAGACCTGGCAGAAGCCGCGGCGTGGTATCACTTCGCCGCAAAGCAAGGCCACCCAGACGCACAGTATAACCTCGGGTTCCTTTATGCCACTGGACAAGGGGTAGAGCAGGACGAAGCCACAGCTGCAAGGTGGGTCCGTCTCGCCGCTAATCAAGGCCATGCAGAGGCTCAATATCGGATCGGGAGAGCCTACGAAGATGGAGTTGGTGTAGAGCAAAACCACACTGAAGCTGCAAACTGGTATTACCTCGCCGCAACGCAAAACCATGCCAAAGCACAGTTCGCCTTAGGGAGAGTTTACGCCATCGGTCTGGGCGTACCACAGGACGAAGTTGAAGCTGCAAAATGGGTCTTGCATGCCGCAGAACGGGGCTATTTAGAAGCCCAGTATCGTATCGGTCTTGCTTTTTACAAAGGCAGCGGAGTTAAGCAAAACATTGAACGTGCCTATATCTGGTTTTACATCGCAGCAGAGAACGGCAGTAAACCTGCACTCAAGGTCCAAAAAGAAGCAGCAGATCACCTGAATGCAAATGAGATAGAACAAGCCGAACGCAAAGCCAAAAACCTCATGAAGAATCTCAAAACCAACACTCAATCAGACCCAACCAAAGCACCAATAAGGTTCAAATTCCTTCCCGTCGTGCCCACTTAAACCACAACTAAGAAAAAGACGGAGGAGTAAGAGCAACTACTCCCAAACACTTCGTCGATCTGTTTTCTTTTGAAAGCCGGAAGCAAAGGATTTCATTCGTGCTTTTAGAAGCACATGGCGTCCCTCAGAACTGCGAGTGTAAACAAGGTCCGAACGACCCACGTTGTGCTCCCACCTCTGCGCAAAATACTCGGCATTCTTTTTTGATTGCCCGATCAGCTTGGGAACTGGATGATAATCCGTTCGGGAAAGGCCAAAAAGTCTGGATGGGCGAACAAGCAAATAGCGCGGATTATCTGACGGGCCCAGAACCTCCTGCATTGCCTCTAGAAACTGGCGGGTTTCCGATGTGGTGGCTCCCTCCAGCCGACAATATACAATCCCTGAGCCTTTCTGAACTGATTGAAAACGTAGGTGTTTGGGGTTGGTCCTCACGACGCCCATGAACCTCAAGGTCTCCAACACACTCTGCCCTACCTGCTCAACAGAGTTCTCAATTGTTCCATTTCGAACTGTGAGGCGAAGAGCCTTCATAAGCTCAGGACCAATATAATAGGCTAATAGTAATGCACCTACGATAAGCATCACTGGCAAGCTCATCCCATCTCGATACCCCGCCAAGATTTGAGCAATCAAGAATATAACAATCCAAAACGTTGAAAACAGCAGAAACCTTAGGGTATTCAGAAGCATAAAGCCTTCAGGCCCAGAGTTTGTGACTACATTCTCACGCATTTCAGGGCGTGGACTCGACCCAACAAGCGCTGCCTTCCATTTGTCATGAAGGGATGCTCTCGCCGCCGCCCTACTTAGCATTAGCTGATTAAGCTCATCGACTGAACCGGCGCGCCATTTTACCTTCGCAAGATCGAGCCGCCGTACCCCATTTTCAATCACCGGGGGCTCACTGTAAGTCACCCCTTCAAAGGCACGAAATCGTCTCTTTAAGAGATTTATGTCTTCTCCCAGATCTTGTGACAGATCATCAAACGGGTCTGGAGCATATTGCTTGGACGCTTCTTTATCTTCGTCGCTCAGATTGAGCTGCTCCCTCAAACTTTTCAGATCAACTGAAGCAAGGTGCCAGATATTTGCAGTCTTGTCTGGTTGTTTCGGATCAATACGAATTGCTCGCCCTCTCATCTGAGTAGAGAGCATGAATGATCCGACAAAGCTGGCAAGTATGAGCGCATTAACTGAGGGTGCATCCCATCCCTCACCTAGCAAGGCTTGTGTGCCCACAAGCGTCGTTATTCCACCTGCGTTAAAAACCTCTGTTATCAAGTGGACGATGCGTTGTTTCTGCTCGCCGGAGATATGCACCTGAACGAAAGCCGTATCATGGGCCAACTCAGAAAACCGGATATGTGTGGGGTCTATATGACTTTCCTGTGCCACTCTCTCCAATATTGAGACGGCACTTTTCGGGATGATGATCAGGGATCCAGTCAACACACCAAGCTTAATCTTGGAAATTCCCTCACGCCGCAGGTACTCAAAAATCGGAACAACTCCGATTTTCTTAATCGGGCGAATAGTTTCTGCGCTGGATGGAAGCTCAGCAGCCCGAATATAGTCCGCCAGAATAACCAATCGCAGATTATTCCCAAGACTGGTTGCTTCCGCTCGTGTGATCTTTTCTATGCCTTCCATCTTACCCATACTTGAGGCAAGCAGCTTCTTAATTTCCTTGGTGTTGCTGATCCTGATCTTCTTGCGCTCAATAGCACCTAAGCTCTTCAGTTCTCGGCGCATTCCGGCCAACAGATCTTCGTATTCTGAAAAGTCATCGGCATGCGTGTAAAGAACGTTCGTGAGCAACACTTCCAGCCAAACATGATCGAACTCAGGGATATTGGAACTCTGTGCACCCAAAATCTGCAAGGCAGCATCAGGAGGTGGAAAACCGATCGCATTCAGGAAAATGATAATGGATGAGAAGTACTGCGGTTCTTCCAGAATATCGTCTACACATTGATCCGTATCGCGCACCCAGGGGTGCTTAGAGATTGCTTCCAGAAAGCGTTTGCTGGTTACAAGCTTCCGATAAAACTCGGAGATACCTCGCTTGAACTCCCACAGTTTGCGGGCTTCATTCTGTGTTGGCAGAGCAAAATAGACATAATCCTGATGGGGGCACAGATCACCACGCTTAACCAGTTCAGGAACGGAGATTTCTGCATCGATTGGACCGCACAGTTCCTCATATTTTTGCCATTCCCTGTAGTCCACATCATAGGGAGGAGAAGCTGTTAGCGAGACTATCTTTGGTTTAGATAAGGTACCTTTCAGCTTGATAAGCGCCTTCCACCATTCATTCCGCAAATGATGTGCTTCATCAAGCACCAGAACCTGAATGTTTTGTGCTGCAAGAAGAGCGTTTATATCAACAGACTTGGAGCATTTGATCTGCGGTTTATCATCTGCTTCGTCTTCAACATCCTGAAGCTCTTCATCAATGTCTTGGTTTGAAAATGCAGCGTGAAGCGCTTGATAGGTAATAACAGTCAGAAATCTAGGGTTCCTGATATCCTTAGAAATCCAACTTGGCTTCTCAACACCGTCAGGCAAGAACATGGATGTCAGACGGTCTATCCATTGGTTGCGGATTGTTATTGTTGGAGCAAGGATAATAGCAGGCTGCCCTATCCGCCTCATAACTTCTAAACCAAGAACAGTTTTGCCTGATCCCGGTGCAGCAACAACATGCAAATGATCATCATCCAGGTGAGTATCCAGTTCAGCAAGAACACGCTCTTGATACTCACGCCATGATGCTTGGAATTTCAGTTCATTAAACGACATGTAATCAGTTGAATTATATCTAAAAAGAAAGCGCCACTTCCCCAGTAAGCTCAGCAATCTTGGTGCGGGCGCGTAGGTAACTTACACCAAACTTCTCGAAGGTATCTCCTTCAATCTGAAAACCAAGGCGTTGGTAGAATGAAGCGGCGTCTTTTCTTGCGTCGCACCAGATGTAATCTGCCTTTTGCAATTCGGGTTGGCTTGCTGCAAAACGGATGAGGTTGCTTCCGATACCACACCCTTGTTTTTCTGGCAGAACAGCCAGCTTTCGCAGCCTCACGGACGGGAGATCAAAGAAGAAAGACCCGACGCCAATCAGGTTCTCCTCTTCAAAGGCGCCGATATGAAGAGCCTGGTGATCTTCCGGCACCATAACGCGCTCAATCGGTGAGTCCGGCCAAAGCACCTGCTGACGAAGCTGATAGGTGAGCTTTGCCGGAATGCTTTGGAAACTAATCTCCATCGCTCGCATCTCGTCTCCCTCACCCACGCTTAATCAGAGACCGGCTCATAAACAGGCTCAGCACAAGAGCAGGAAGCATCAGCATGAAGCCCCCCTGAATGCCAAGATGATCAGCCGCATAACCGATGACGAGCGGACCAACGAGGAAACCACCGAGCGCGATCTGAGTCATCAGGCCCACATTGGCGGCAGCAGAACGGCCCGACTTTTCAGCAGCAGCGGTCACTGCCAGCGGAAAGCCGCCGGAAACACCAAGGCCAACCAGACCAAAACCAAGCAGAGACACAGCGTAGTTCGGTGAGAACACCAGAATGCCGACACCAATGAGCGCGAGAACAACAATGCCTGCGGCAGCAACCTGAACCTCAACACGGGACCGCAACCAGTCACCCGTCAGGCGGCCAAAGGTCAGCATCATCGCAAAGGTGCTGTAGGCAATACCTGCATATCCTGCGGAAAGATCGAACAGATCAGTCACATAAATCGCAGACCAGTCCGCAATCGCACCTTCGGTCATGGTGATGCCAAACGCGAAGAAGCAAACGGCAACCAGCGCGCCACTTGGCATCTGGAAGCCATCCTCGGACTTCTCAGCGACATCAGGCTCCCGCCCTTCTGTCAGACTGTAGGAAGTAAACAGCGCAGGCAGCAACGCCATCCCGCTCACCATCAGGATGCTCTCAGACGGCCCATAGCCAACCCAGGAGAACCCGGAGCTAATCAGGCTACCCACCAACACGCCCAAGCTCCACAAGCCATGACAGCCAGACATAATCAGCTGCCCACTCTTCCGCTCCGTCTTATCCGCAATCACGTTCATGCAGAGCTCAACAAACGCCAGCGAACTACCAACAACCGCCAGATAAACAAACAACTCCAGAATGGAACCCGCATGAGTCGGCAGCGGCATCAGGCAGATGAACGCAAACAAGCCAATGATCAGAAGCTGGCGCGCACCAAACTTCTCGGTCAACCGACCAGCAAACATCAGCATGATCAGCAGGCCCACCGGCATACCGACAAGAGCCAGCGCAAACTCCCCTTCACTCACCTGAAGTCTTTGCTGAATTTCTGCGATACGTGGAAACCAGGCGCCAAGCGCTATAGGTTGAAGAAAGAAGACGCCGCGAATAAGATTCACATCGCGCGCACCGAGCACTGCTTGTTGTGTCATGGGGAAAGCTTTGAAGAGAGAGAAACGACTAATATAAATATCTAGCGTGATATTTTAGAAAAATGCAAGCTGTGTAGAGCACCTAATACATCGTTATGCTGCCCGCTGACGTAACAACGCAAACCAACGCGGAAATAAGCGTAAAAAACGCAATTTCGCACAAAACCTTTCAAAAGGAATGTCCGTGCCCTTAAGCGACACCACAAAAGCCAAGTTAAAGAACAGAGTTGTCTGGAGTCGTCTCGTTGGATGGGGACTTTTGTGTTACGCCACAGCAGCTTACGGCGGCATCGTCACCGCACCGGCCATTCCGGAGTGGTATGCCTCCCTCACCAAGCCATCCTTCAATCCACCAGACTGGCTTTTCGCACCGGTTTGGTCTGTTCTTTACACACTTCTTGCCATCAGCATCTGGCTGGCCACTGAGTTTCAACAGACTGGTACCAATGATGCAGCCGGGAGACCGGCAAAAACGAGCCTTCAGATAACTTTCGTTATTCTGTTGTTTTTAAACGGAATTTGGTCCTGGGCTTTCTTTGGGCAACAAAACCCCACTTTAGGTCTCGTTGTCCTTATCATCTTGCTCGCGCTAAGTTTTTTCACTTTCCGCCTGTTTTATAGAGCGCAAACCTTTGCAGCATGGCTATATCTGCCCTATCTCCTTTGGGTTAGCTTTGCAGCCATCCTTAATGTCTCTATTGTGGTTCTGAATTAATCCGACGCCTCAACAGAGGTGTTCAATGATTGGAGATTTTAATGAGCGGTATTGTTGCCACTCTGGTTCCTATTGCCCTTCTCGCCGTCGCTCTGGTCCTCGCTCTCGGCCTCTGGAACATGATGCGCGGCGGAGATCCTAATCGCTCGCAAAAGCTGATGAGATATCGCGTTCTGCTGCAGTTCGCGGCTATCATATTGATTATGCTCTCTGTTTATCTGGCAAGCACATCCTGATTTTTTGGTTTGAAACGGTAGAAAATGGTCACCCTCAATAAGATCTATACAAAAACTGGCGATGACGGCACCACTGCTCTGGGTAGCGGCGAGCGCAGACAAAAGCACGATCTGCGTATCGAAGCCTATGGAACCGTTGACGAAACCAACTCTATTGTCGGCATTGTTCGCCTGCATGCATCCAAAGAGATGCCCGTGCTGGACGAACTTCTCGGCCGCATTCAGAACGACCTGTTCGATCTCGGCGCCGATCTGGCAACCCCGGATACCGGCGAAGACCTCGGATACGAGCCGCTGCGCATTACAGTAAATCAGGTCAGCGCTCTGGAAGACGCAATTGACCAGATGAATGTTGAGCTTACCCCGTTGAAATCATTCGTCTTACCGGGTGGAACACCGCTGGCGACATACCTGCATCAGGCTAGAACGGTTTCTCGCCGTGCAGAACGCCTCGTTGCCGCGCTCTACCAAAAAGAGAAGGTCAACAAGCAAGCCCTGCAATACCTCAATCGCCTCTCTGACCTCTTCTTTGTTGCGTCTCGCTACGCAAATCTGAAGGGTGAAGGCGATGTTTTGTGGGTGGCAGGCAAAAACAGATAGCGATTTTTTGATTAAGAAATCGACCAAAGGTGCTTGACGAATAGGTAAACTATCAACACTTATGGACAACTATCTTCACCTTAAGGCCACTAGGCCTTATACATTGGTTGAAACCCAATACCTATTTACCCTAGGCGATCGTTGACAGCCCCAAAATAGCTCATTACGGTCGCCGCAATTGCAATGCAATATGCATTCCCTTTTGGCTCTGGTAGCCCGGCGGAAAGAGTGTCTGAACAACTAGGTTACGACGCAAACTCCCCTGTTTTTCTAGTGGAGGTTCTAGGAACATGAAAATTCTCGTGCCCGTAAAACGGGTCGTTGACTATAACGTAAAAGTTCGCGTGAAGGCGGACGGCTCTGGCGTTGAACTGGCAAACGTCAAAATGTCCATGAACCCATTCGACGAAATCGCCGTTGAAGAGGCACTCCGACTAAAAGAAGCCGGCAAAGCAACTGAGATCATTGTTGTTTCCATCGGCCCTAAGCAGGCAACTGAAACCATCCGCACCGGCCTCGCAATGGGCGCTGACCGCGGTATTCTGGTTCAGACTGACGACACAGTTGAGCCGCTTGCTGTTGCAAAAGTTCTCAAAGGCATCGTTGAGGAAGAAGAGCCAGGTCTCGTCATCCTCGGCAAACAGGCCATCGATGATGACTGCAACCAGACTGGCCAGATGCTTGCTGCACTTCTGGGCTGGGCACAGGGCACCTTTGCATCCAAGGTTGACCTCGGCGACAACACTGTAGACGTCACCCGCGAAATCGATGGCGGCCTGCAGACTGTTAAGCTGAACATGCCAGCTATTGTTACCACCGATCTGCGTCTGAACGAGCCTCGCTACGCTTCTCTGCCAAACATCATGAAGGCAAAGAAGAAGCCGATTGCTGAGAAAACTCTCGCAGACTTCGGTGTAGACGCAACCCCTCGCCTAAAGGTTCTGAACACTGCTGAACCTGAAGCACGTAAGGCAGGCGTCAAAGTAGGTTCCGTTGAAGAGCTGGTCGACAAGCTCAAAAACGAAGCTGGCGTTCTCTAAGACAGGTCAAAGGAGTTAGTAATATGACCACGCTTCTTGTGGCTGAACATTCAAATTCTGCATTGAACGAAGCAACCGCTAAAGCGCTGACTGCAGCTGCTGAAATGGGCGGCGACGTTCACATCCTCGTTGCTGGTAAAGACTGTGGTGCAGCAGCAGAAGCTGCTTCCAAACTGTCCGGCGTTGCTAAAGTTCTCGTCGCTGACGATGCAGCTTACGAGCATCAGCTTGCTGAACCAGTTGGCGATCTGATTGTTGCTCTCGCAGGTGACTACGATGCAATCGTTTCTGCTGCGACAACCAACGGCAAGAACACTCTGCCACGCGTTGCTGCAAAGCTCGACGTAATGCAGATCTCTGACATCATCGCCGTTGAATCTGCGGACACTTTCAAGCGTCCAATCTACGCAGGCAACGCAATCCAGACCGTACAATCTGCTGATGCAAAGAAGGTTCTGACTGTTCGTACAGCATCCTTCGCAGCAACTGCTGAAGGTGGTTCCGCACCAGTTGAAGCTGCTGCAGCTTCTGCTGATCCGGCAATCTCCTCTTTCGTAGGTGAAGAAATCGCTGCTTCCGATCGTCCTGAACTGGCTGGCGCTAAGATCATCATCTCCGGTGGTCGTGCTCTCGGTTCTGAAGAGAAGTTCAACGAAGTCATCACTCCAGTTGCTGACAAGCTCGGCGCAGCAATCGGCGCATCCCGCGCTGCTGTTGATGCTGGTTACGCACCAAACGATTGGCAGGTTGGTCAGACCGGTAAGGTCGTCGCACCTGATCTTTACATTGCCTGTGGCATCTCCGGTGCAATTCAGCACCTTGCAGGTATGAAAGATTCCAAGATCATCGTCGCAATCAACAAAGACGAAGAGGCACCAATCTTCCAGGTTGCTGATTATGGACTGGTCGCAGACTTGTTCGAGGCTCTTCCTGAACTGGAAAAAGCCCTCTAATCATATTTGATTAGCTTTTCAGGAACCCCGGGATGTTAATATTTCATTCTGGGGTTCTTGCTGTTTGAAGCAAGACTTGCGATGTATGTTGTTACGAGAACGTCAAAGCACGTTTAGAGAGTGCTTGTAAGAATTTGGATCTGACAATGGTGGTCGAAGTAAAGAAAGTCGGTGTAATTGGCGCCGGTCAAATGGGCAATGGCATCGCACACGTTAGTGCTTTGGCTGGTTATGATGTAATCCTTCACGATATCGATCAGGATCGTATCGACAATGGTCTTGCCAGCATCAACGGCAATATGGCCCGTCAGATCTCTAAGGGTACCATCACCGAAGAAGAGCGTGATCTTGCTCTTACCCGCATCAAAACCTCTGAAGATGTCTCCGCTCTTGGCGATGCAGACCTCGTGGTTGAAGCGGTGAGCGAGAACGAACAGATCAAACGCAAGGTTTACCAGAGCGTTTGTCCGGTTCTGAAACCAGATGCTATCCTTGGCTCAAACACCTCTTCCATTTCCATCACGCGTCTTGCATCCGCAACAGACCGCCCGGAAAAGTTCATCGGCATCCACTTCATGAACCCGGTTCCAGTGATGGAACTCGTAGAGCTCGTGCGTGGTATTGCAACAAGCGATGAAACCTTTGAAATTTCCAAGGGCTACACCCTTGGCCTGAACAAGACCATTGCAGTTTCAGAAGACTTCCCAGCATTCATGGTGAACCGTATTCTGCTGCCAATGATCAACGAAGCGATCTACACCCTCTATGAAGGTGTCGGCTCTGTTGAAGCAATCGACACAGCAATGCGTCTGGGTGCAAATCACCCAATGGGTCCACTGCAGCTGGCTGACTTTATTGGCCTCGACACCTGCCTCTCCATCATGCAGGTGCTCTACGAAGGCCTGGCAGACACCAAATATCGCCCATGCCCACTGCTGGTGAAGTACGTTGAGGCTGGCTGGCTTGGCCGCAAAACCCAGCGTGGTTTCTACGACTACCGCGGTGAAGTGCCTGTTCCAACCCGCTAAGAGCGCACTGCAGAAACACAAAAGCCCGCCAAATGAGCGGGCTTTTTTATTAGGTCAAATCAGTCGTTTATTTAAACGTACCGCTGAACCCGCCGATAGAAAGCGGATTGTCCATCATCGCAGTCTGATCCGGCGTGTCTGCAGCCACACCACCGGTGAAGGCATCAAACATCTTCTTCACAAAGCCCTCAGACAAGCCCTTGGTGATGAACACAAGACGCGTTCTCTGATCCTCATCAGGCCACTCAGCAAGCCGTGCAGGTGGATGGAACACATGCTGCACCCCATGGATCACCAAAGGCTGTTCTGGATGCTCTACAGTTTTTATAATCCCTTTAACGCGCAACAACTTAGGGCCATGCGCAGAACGAAGCAGATCCAGAAACATCTCCAGCGCCGCATTTGAAACGGCACGATCCGTTTCCAACGTGAATGCACGCACATCCTTGCCGTGGCGGTTCGGATCATGATCGTGCCCGTCACCATGATGATGGTGACGACCGTGAGAGCTATGCTCTTCCTTATAAGCTTCTTCTTTGAGCCACTTCTGCACATCAGGGATTTTGGTCTCAGGATTGTAAAGACCACAATTGATGAGGGCTGCCGCAGTTGCAGACCCATCCTGCGCTTTCAGCACAGTTGCACCCGGGTTCAGATGCTTCAGCTCCGCCATCAGCCCGTCAGAAGGCTCTTCCAAATCGGTTTTGGTCAGAACAATACGATCCGCAACAGCAACCTGCTTCACCGCCTCTTCGTGAGAGTGAATGGTATCAAGACCATTGACCGAATCCACAAGCGTCACCACTCCATCAAGGCGATATCGCATAACGAGATAAGGATGTAGCATCACAGTATGAAGCACGGGTGCAGGATCAGCCAAGCCGGTGGTTTCAATTATCACACGGTCGATCTTCTTCATCCGACCATTATCAATACGGCGCAGAATATCTTCCAGCGTGTTGATCAGATCACCACGAATAGTGCAGCACAAACAACCGGATGAGAGCTCAATAATGCCATCATCAATGGTGTCGACCAGCAGATGATCCAGTCCAATCTCACCAAACTCATTGATGATAACGGCAGTATTCTCCAGAACTGGCTCTTTGAGAATGCGGTTAAGAAGCGTTGTTTTGCCTGCTCCCAAAAAGCCGGTAATGACGCTCATCGGGATTGGTGTTGGCGGACTCCGCCTCTCTTGGGTACTAGCCATAATTCTGCACTGCCTGTAGCTACGGTTACTGCGTTTTACCGAAGACAGGCGTATTAGCATAGAGCCCACCCGGGCTGCCAAACAAATCTCGTTTAGAGCTGGACTTTAATGGCTGCAGCGAAGCCCCCTTACCCACTGGCACATTCAGAACAGGCTGCTGAATACCGCCAATCGGCTGTCTCTCCAAACTACCCTTTGATCCTGGCTTCGGTGTCGGCATCGGTACTGCGTTGCCCATTTTCTTAAGCGCAACAACAGGATGCTCATTACCAACACGAACGGTCACCGGTGCATAGGACTTCAGCTGAGGTCCCAAGATCTCTTCAAAAACCAGCCCCCAGTTCACCTTCTTTTTGGAAAGGCGAATGGATTTTCCTTTCGGGCTCGGGCTGCCAGCATCCGCATAGGCCATCATGCTTGCAGAGCCACGATTACTGCCAAATCGATCCACCAGCTGCTGAGCCGTTGGTTTGGCATTACGCTTGCAATATCTGTCTTTAGGCGGGGCTTGTTTACCGCTACCCCGGAAGACTCCAATGTTCGTTCCAGTAGTCTTCTTAAAACCGGAATCAATCAGCTTCTTGGCAAAAGCAGACCGTTCTAGGCTGGAAGCTGCCCCCAAAACAATCGCAATAACAGTCCTGCCATTTCGCGTGGCCGAGGTCGCAACATTGAAGCCGGAGTTACAAATATAGCCGGTTTTCATACCGTTCGCGCCAGCTGTCCGCAGCAGAAAGTCTCTATTACCTGACCGAAACGTTCTGCGTCCAAAGCGAATTCCCGGATGGCTCATGTAAGAACGATACTGCGGAAACTTGTTCCAAAGCTCTCGCGCAAGAATAGCCATATCCCGCGCAGTGGTGACCTGACGATTGTCTGGCAAACCATGCGGGTTCACGAAGTTGGTGTGCAACATGCCCATACGACGCGCATTAGCATTCATCATGGTGATGAAGTTTTCTTCAGTCCCCCCAACCCGCTCAGCAACAGCAACCGCGATATCATTAGCAGACTTCACAAGAATCATCTTCAACGCATTATCAAGCGTGATAGTAGTTCCAACCTTGAAACCCATCTTGCTCGGCGGCTGATTGAGTGCATTTTGAGAGACCATCACCATATCGCTCATCGCCATATCCCCTCGGGAGATATGCTGAAAAGCCACATAAGCAGTCATCATTTTGGTGAGAGAAGCAGGATACCAGCGATCAAAAGCAGCATTATGCTCAAGCACTTGTCCATTATCAGCATCCATCAGCAACCAGGCAGCGATATCAGCACGAGCCGTTGAGAGCAATGAGCCCAGAGCTACCGCGAAAACAGCAAGAAATCGAACCTTCTGCGTAATCCAATAAACTGAAAAATTCACGATATTGTCGCTCCACGCCTACCAATATTTGCAGCAAGCACCCTTTGCATCGCTGACGTCGATAGCTTCGTTGCCAGTTTAATTCCATGAACGGCCCAAGCTATCGATGGGCAACACTGTAACGGTAAACAATAAAAACTATGTCACCAGACACCGGGAATAGAATTTGGTGTCTCTCCTGAAATATTGGGGGCGACATTATCAGCAAAAGACCGCCATTTCCAAACATTTCAGAGGAATTTCTTCTGATGGTTATTTTATGAAATCAGGCTATCAAAGAGACACTGTAGCAATCACCCCTTCAGTTGTGAGGGGTAACCTATGCAGAGAGCAAGGAAAGCCATAACTTTCAGTCTAACTGTCAATCAACTATCCAGATTAACTGCTTCTCCGTTCAAATCATCCGCTCTTATCCTCAAGTCTCAAACAACGAGGCTTCCCTTTTCGTCAAAGCCCACCGATGATCAGGGAAATGAGGAGGATTTCATGTACAAAGTTATTGGACACCCGCAATCAAGAACCATGCGGGTTTTGTGGCTCTTGGAAGAGCTGGGTCTGCCTTACGAGGTCGTTCCAAGTAAACCGCACCATGAAAATGTTTATGCCGTAAATCCTTCAGGCAAAATTCCTGCCCTGATCATCGGCGATGAAACCATTTACGATTCAACAGCCATCTGCACATATCTGGCAGACAAACATTCAGGCCTTTCCTTCCCTGCTGGAACTCTGGAACGTGCCCAACAGGACAGTTTCACAAACTTTGCACTGGATGAGATGGACTCAATCCTTTGGATGGCTGCAAAACACTCATTCATTCACCCGGAAGATCAGCGCGTCCCCGACATCAAACCAGCCTGTCGCTTCGAATGGGCGAGGTCGATGAAATACCTGGAAGCACGCCTAAATGGAAACACATGGGCGATGGGAGACACCTTCACCATTGCCGACATCATCATTGGACACTGCGCATTCTGGGCCAAAGTTTCCAAGTTCGAGTGGCCTGAAGGCCCAGTAAGCGACTATTTCTCAAGAGTTTTAGCCCGACCTGCTCTGGCAAAAGCCAACGAAAAAGCACTTGCTCAACTCTGATTATCGTAAAAAAGAGGGTGGAGCTCACCACCCTCTCCCAAAGCATTCAAAGGCTAATTCATTTCACCTGCCCTTGATGCCTCCCAATATTTTCAATACATTTCCCAGATAAGAAATACTAAATCATGTGCACACCATATCTTATACAGGGTGTATTGATATGATTGAAGGAATTTACTTACCGGGTGTGCTTGCCGCTGGAATCGCCTCATATATTTTCGGTTCTATTTGGTACTATGTACTTTCATATTCATGGATGAAAGCTGTCGGCATCTCTGAAGAAGATGTTCAGATGTCGCCTTCTACCTACGTCGTCACTTTTCTCTGCGAAATGATCATGGCCTTCGTACTGGCCGGAATTCTTGTTTATTCAGGATCAGTCACCATCATCAGCGGCATCACTGCAGCTATCGTGATTTGGGGCGGGTTTGTTCTGACTGGCCTTATCGTCAATCACAAGTTTCAACGCGCTTCATGGATGCTGACCTTTATCGATGCTGGCCACTGGCTTGGCGTCCTCATGGTTCAAGGCGCTGTTTACGCTCTGATTTCCGGATAAAACACCACTTCGACCAATCGCCTATTGCTGAATTTTCGTAGGTCAAACGAACCTAGAGAGAACGGGACCTACGAAAGTTCGAAGCATAAGCGCTAGACGCCCCAACGGCAGCTGCCCATAATACGCCACAGGAGTTGGGTATGTGATTACCCGTGGAGGAAATGGGGAGATTGACCATGACTGGTGATGTGTATCCAGTACCGGCTGAGATTGCCGAAAACGCCCTGCTCAACAACGAGCAGTACTTGGAGATGTACAACAAGTCCGTTGAAGATCCCGACGGATTCTGGGGGGAGCACGGAAAGCGGATTGATTGGATCAAACCCTACAAAACCGTTAAAAACACCTCCTATGACTATCACAATGTTTCCATCAAATGGTTTGAAGACGGCACGCTGAACGTAGCAGCAAACTGTATTGACCGTCATCTGGCAGAACGCGGCGATCAGCCTGCAATCATCTGGGAGGGTGATGAGCCGGATCAAAGCAAAACCATCACCTATAAGCAGCTTTCTGAAGCCGTAAATCGCTTCGCAAATGTTTTGCTGGCCAATGGCGTCAAAAAAGGTGACCGCGTCACTGTCTACATGCCAATGATCCCTGAAGCAGCCTACGCAATGCTCGCCTGTGCCCGCATCGGTGCCGTGCATTCAGTTGTGTTCGGTGGTTTCTCACCAGACAGCCTTGCAGGCCGTATTGAGGACTGTTCCTCTCGCTTCGTGATCACCGCTGACGAAGGCGTTCGCGGTGGCAGAACCGTGCCGCTGAAGGAAAACACCGACCGCGCAATCGAGAAATGCGGAAACGTCGACAAAGTGTTCGTCGCGAAACGCACCGGTGGCAACATCAACATGACTGAAGGCCGTGACCTTTGGTACCACGAAGAGATCGAAAAAGTCTCAGCAGACTGCCCGCCAGCTGAAATGAATGCTGAAGACCCACTCTTCATCCTCTACACCTCTGGCTCCACAGGGCAGCCCAAAGGCGTCATGCACACCTCGGGCGGTTACCTCGTCTACGCATCCATGACGCACCAATACGTCTTCGACTATCATCCGGGCGAAGTCTACTGGTGTACAGCTGACGTTGGCTGGGTCACAGGCCACAGCTACATTCTCTACGGCCCACTCGCAAACGGCGCCACAACCCTGATGTTCGAAGGTGTGCCAACCTACCCAACTGCAGGTCGCTTCTGGGAAGTTTGTGACAAGCACAACGTCAACATCTTCTACACTGCCCCAACTGCAATTCGCGCATTGATGGGTGCAGGCGATGAGCACGTCACCAACACATCCCGCAAGTCCCTCCGTATTCTTGGCTCCGTTGGTGAACCGATCAATCCAGAAGCATGGATGTGGTACCACAACGTGGTTGGTGAGCAGCGCTGCCCAATCGTGGATACATGGTGGCAAACGGAAACCGGCGGCATCCTGATCACGCCACTGCCGGGTGCAACAGACCTCAAACCAGGCTCTGCAACCCGACCATTCTTTGGAATCCAACCTGCAATCGTTGATGCAGAAGGCAACTTCCAGGAAGGCGCCACCGAAGGTAACCTCGTCATCACAGACAGCTGGCCAGGCCAGATGCGTACGGTCTACGGAGATCACGAGCGCTTCGTCCAGACCTACTTCGCAACCTACAAAGGCCTGTACTTCACTGGTGACGGCTGCCGCCGTGACGAAGACGGTTACTACTGGATCACAGGCCGCGTAGATGATGTAATCAACGTTTCCGGCCACCGTATGGGCACCGCGGAAGTAGAAAGCGCTCTCGTCGCTCACCCAGACGTCTCAGAAGCCGCTGTAGTGGGCTACCCGCACGATGTGAAGGGTCAGGGCATCTACGCTTATGTCACCCTCATGGAAGGCCTTGAGCCGTCTGAAGAACTGAAAAAGAAACTGGTGAAGCACGTTCGCGCCGAAATCGGCCCAATTGCATCCCCTGACCTTATTCAGTTCGCCCCAGGTCTACCAAAGACTCGAAGCGGTAAAATCATGCGCCGCATCCTTCGCAAAATCGCAGAGGACAGCTTCGAAAACCTAGGCGACACCTCAACCCTCGCCGACCCAACCGTAGTAGGCGACCTAATCGACAACCGCCAAAACCGGGCTGAAACGGTATAGGTTTGTCAGATAGCAGACTGAAAACACAAAACCCCGCCGAACTGGCGGGGTTTTTCGTTGCTGAATGAGCATCAAACTTTACTGAGACAAATAAATACTTTTAATGTCGTTCGCGATACTTGAGAACGCCTGAATTAGAGCAGATTGATTGGTTGCATGGTAAAATGTCTCGGAATTTGATGCACATTCTTCCATGATTTTCTTACCTTTGTAATCACTCCCAAAGAATACTGTATAAATTACGATGTCTTCTTTTTTCATATTCTTACATAAGTTGGATGCAGTCTTAAAAGGAACACCACTCAAACTTGAGCTGTAATCATACTCCCATTTAACTTTACTTGCTATTTTCTTATGATCATCGGCATCTAACTTGCCGCTATCCATAGGATCTTGCGAATTCTGCACATCACTTTTGTTTTTGATTAACTTCTTATGTTCTGCATCTGCCTTGGAGTAATCAGCAGCATAGTATGCATTAAAAGAACCATCAGTCATCAAAACAGCATACTTTCTGACGCCGTTATTGTCATAAAAGTCCGGCTTGCTTTCAGTAGGCCAGAAACCTCTCCACTCGGGAGATAGAGTATACCATCCCCACGCAATGCCTATTTGACCGGCAGTTGCACTACTCGCTCTAAGTGCATTGATCGAACTCTCAATCTTCGTTCGGTCATTTGTCAAAGGAACCATTTGAGCATTTGGGCACCAGCTATAGTTGGTCCCAATATAGTCGACACGCTCATCATCATCTTCGTCTTCGTAATCGTGATTTTCACCGCTATAGGCTAGATCACGCACACGAGCATGAACACATCCGTACTGACTTTTTTCGAACGTTGCTTTTCTTGCCAGAGTTTTATCAAGCTTTACACCCACATTGTAAGGCACATACGATATTCGAACTCGACTTTGTAATCGCGTATTGTCATCCGGTAATAAAGTGTCCAGCATATCCCTGGAAGCAGTCTTAAGACTTCCTATAGAACCTGACATTGACCCAGTAACATCAACAACAACAGCCACTTCAACCTTTGTTTTTGGGAAGCGAGCTGTAGAACTACTGGTGACTGTTAACTCACCAAAATCACCAGATTCAGAGTTCAACAGCTTTAGAACGGGCAAGAAGCTAGTTTTCACTGTTGCTGTTGCCGTAGCAGCTACAGTGTCTCCTTTAGGGTCATATGTAACAACCGGCTTGGTATGTACTACATCTCCACCGACTGAGTTTTTAAGATTCTCTTCAAAGTACTGATCAATCAAACTATCAACCGTATTCGAACTCAGTTCTGTAGTTGAAAGTTTGTTCGCGACTGCAAGAACAGCCGCATCCAAAGCCTGGTTAACTGCCCTTCGGGTGTTGAACCCCAAACCAAAGTCAATTGCCATTCCAGCAAAAACAATAAGCAGCACCATGAGAAATGCCACAAGCACTGCAACCACTCCATCTTCGGAGCGATTGAACTTCTTGAATTGATCGGAGAATTGCTTGAAGTAACCCATCGTGATGCCCACCATCGATGCCCATGTAATTATGCCTAGCATAATATAAGGGAGGTATCGCGGGTATTAATCACTCAACTTTATCGGAAGTTTTGAGGCAGATGGCTAACAAACCATTAACTGCAATCACGGCTCCAATTCGCTGTCCCAGTAAAGGAAATCCAGCCAGCTTTCGTGGAGGTAGTTTGGCGGGAACAAGCGACCGTTGTTATGCAGGTCCTGAACGCGTGGGATGAACGGCATTTGCATAGGGCGCATGTTCATTTCCTGCCAGGATTTATTCGCTTTCCGCAAGTTACAAGGCGAGCAGGCTGTTATGACATTATCCCATGTCGTCAGTCCGCCTTTGCTACGCGGAATAAGGTGATCAAACGTCAGATCTCTCTCAGAACCGCAATACTGGCACTGAAACTTATCTCTCAGGAACACGTTAAACCGCGTAAAAGCCGGATTTCTCTCAGTCTCGACAAATGACTTGAGCGCTACAACGCTCGGGAGCTGAAACTCGAAGCTTGGGCTGCGGACAACCTGATCATACTCTGAGACGATGTTCACCCGGTCTAAAAACACAGCCTTCACCGCTTCCTGCCATCCCCAGAGCGACAAGGGATAGTAAGAGAGGGGCCGATAATCTGCATTCAACACAAGCGCTGGGAAAGCGCCTTCTGAAACGACTGCGTTCACAACATACTCCGGAGTTTCGTCTGGCTTAGAGTACCAAACGGAAATCATCTTGAGATGCTGTGATATTGTAGGCCCCAAATGACAGCTATGTGAAGTCTGACACTGCCTCTTACCCTAAGGAATTCAAAACGCGGTACCTGCCCGCTCAGACAGAGCGTAAGCAGATCAGAGGCTTAGCTCGGCAAAATCCATCAGGTCGCTGCCAATCCCGCAAAATAAAAAAAGCGGGAATAGTCGCCTACTCCCGCTTCTCTTTGAATTCTTAGCAGTGATTACTTCCAGTCGCGCACGTCAACAAAGTGACCTGCGATCGCCGCTGCGGCAGCCATGCCAGGAGAAACAAGGTGCGTACGGCCCTTGAAGCCCTGACGGCCTTCGAAGTTACGGTTGGACGTAGAAGCACAACGCTCACCCGGCTTCAGCTTGTCGGCATTCATCGCCAGACACATGGAACAGCCCGGCTCACGCCATTCAAAGCCTGCATCCTTGAAGATCTCATCCAGACCTTCCGCTTCCGCCTGTGCTTTCACCAGACCGGAACCCGGTACGATCATCGCGCTCACAGTGTCAGCAACCTTCTTGCCCTTAACAACCGCTGCTGCTTCGCGCAGATCTTCGATGCGGCCATTGGTACAGGAACCAACAAACACACGATCAACCTTGATGTCAGTGATCTTCTGACCCGCTTCAACGCCCATATATTCCAGAGCACGTTCTTTAGAAGCACGGCGGTTATCGTCTTCGATATCAGCAGGGTTTGGAACAACACCAGTCACTGAAACAACGTCTTCAGGAGAAGAACCCCAAGTCACGATTGGAGGCAAGTTCGCTGCGTCCAGAACGATTTCCTTATCGAATTCAGCATTCTCGTCAGTGAACAGGGTTTCCCAGTAAGAAACAGCCTGCTCCCATGCTGCGCCTTTTGGAGACTTCGGACGACCCTTCAGGTACTCATAGGTCTTCTCATCCGGAGCAATCAGACCAGCACGTGCGCCAGCCTCAATAGACATGTTACAAACGGTCATACGACCTTCCATGGAAAGACCACGGATTGCTTCACCAGCATATTCGATCACGTAGCCAGTGCCACCAGCAGTGCCCAACTCACCGATGATCGCCAGAACGATATCTTTCGCGGTAACACCTTCAGGCAGCTGACCATTTACGGTCACACGCAGGTTTTTCGCCTTCTTCTGGATCAGCGTCTGGGTTGCCAGAACGTGCTCCACTTCAGAAGTACCAATACCGTGAGCGAGGGAGCCGAATGCACCGTGTGTGGACGTATGACTATCACCACAAACAATCGTCATGCCTGGCAGAGTAAAGCCCTGCTCCGGGCCAACGATGTGCACGACGCCCTGACGCTGGTCGAGCTCAGAGTAGTACTCAACGCCAAACTCAGCAGCGTTGTCTGCTAGTGTCTGAACCTGCAGCGCGCTCTCAGGGTCATCGATGCCCTTGGAACGGTCAGTGGTTGGAACGTTGTGGTCAACAACAGCCAGTGTACGCTTAGGGTGACGAACCTGACGTCCAGCCATGCGCAGGCCTTCAAATGCCTGCGGGCTTGTTACTTCGTGTACCAGGTGGCGGTCAATGTAAAGCAGGCAAGTACCGTCTTCTTGCGTGCTGACCACGTGGTGGTCCCAGATCTTATCGTAAAGAGTTTTGGCCTGCGACATTGCGCTTGTCTCCTGGAAACGACTAATCCTTGTTTTTCTCGCAGTTCTGATCGCACCTACCAAGCGCTCAAGATCCGAGAAAACAGGATCATTCACTTTTTACCTGCAGCTCTCTGCGGCCGCATAAATCTTGAAAATGCAAAGGCGTCACAACAGAAGCCTCCGCTATACTGGCTCTATTAATCCTCTCAGATCGCCAAAATATCAAGCTTCTTTGCCTTGAGATTCTCTCAAGACCAGGAGGTAATCATAGCAAATTGAAGGCCTTCAAAGGGTCCACCACATCGCTGCAATACATTGCGATCTAAGCATATATTTCTATGAGCAAAAGTTCTGGTGGGCACATAAATCGAATGGGAAGTCCAGAGCATCCCAAACCGCTACTCACAATGAGAGTGCTTCCATTTTCCTCAAAAGCACCCTTTGCGTACTTCCGGTCCAGACGCGATGGTATTGTCAAAGCACCAATAAACGGCAGGCGAACCTGCCCCCCATGCGTATGCCCACTCAATGTCAAATCTACGGATTTCTTAGCTTTCAGAAAGATATCCGGCTCATGGGCGAGCAAAATCCGCGGGGCCATGTCATCTTCAACCTGACTTAAGGCCACCTCAAGATCATCGCGTCGGCCTTTGCCATGCAGCTGGCAGGCTTCTCCATACTGATCATCCAGCCCGATAATCCAGACATGGGAGTTCCCACGTGTCGACACGCGCTGTGCCTTATTCTCAAGAACAGTCACACCGAAGGCTTCCAGCGCCTCTCTGGCTTCTTCACCACCTTCCAGCCAATCGTGATTGCCTAACACACCAAACACGCCCAGAGGGGCTTTTAAACGCTCCATAGGCTGTGCCCAGTCGGCAGCTGTAGCCAACGGTTTTGCAAAGGGAGGATGCATGGCGGTATGAAAATCGCCCAAAAGCGTAATGAGATCGGGCTCCAGACTGTTCGCTCGTTCAACGATGCGTTTAATCCGCTCTGGCCGCATCCATGGCCAGCAGGCATGCAAATCAGTCAGCACCACAAGCCGCAAAGGTTTCTGGCCAAGAGCATCAGGAGAGACAACAACTTTATGCCGCGTGATTTTGGGAGGAAGCCAAGGCTCAACGAAAACGGCATAGATGCCGAGTAACACGACGAAAAGGATGATGAGTGCAATCACCATTCTGTTTCAAATCCCCTGCTCAGCCATCAACCAAAACCAGCTTAACCCACGTTGATTAATTGTATTCTGACAGACATCTCGCCTGCCCCCCCCAAAAACTACGTGAAGTTCTCTGCAAACAGTTGGTTGAACACTATTAGAAACACCAATGGCACCACATGGCATCCCATGCAGTGGTGAAGCTGGAGTTCCCGAGTTAATCGGGGTGAGCAAGGCGGCAGGCAATACCTGCGCTACTTATTGAAACTAATTCTTCGGCATTGGCTACACGCCTTGCCCGGACGTTTTTGCAGGAGGCTAAAGCCAAGCTCCAAAAGACACTTGGAAGCGTTGCAGCTGTTGGAAAGCCTCAACGCTCAGTGTTGGCGCCCGTTGGTTTGGCCGGACATCCGCTATCCCTCAACACTGTTGGCGAAAGGGGAACCTCCACGGACCCGCCTGAAGATGCGTTAAGTCTTCAGATAGCCCCGCCCTGCCCACACCGTACCGACGGACGCTCCGCCAGCTGCCCGAATGCGCAGGCATGGCTTTAGTATGGGCATGGTTTCGAGCGATGGGGATAAGTTTTTTGAGGCAATAAGCCATCCACTCGGTGTCATCCCGGGTCTACGCTACGCTTCGCCCGGGATGACACCGCAAGCGACTGAACCCAAGACCAATCAAACAACAAAACCCAAGAGCAACAGAGCAAAAAGATCCAGCCCAAAACGCAAAAAACCCCGCCGATTTCTCAGCGGGGTTTTTGAAACCAGTACGGTCCGAGAGTAAATCTTACTCTGCAGAACCTTTAGCTTCAGCAGCCTTTTCAGCAGCTTTTGCAGCTTTTGCTTCAGCAGCAGCAGCACGAGCTTCTTCGTTAAGGCGCTTTGCGCGTACGTTGGTTGCTTCAACGATACGTGCGGACTTACCGCGACGCTCACGCAGGTAGTAAAGCTTCGCACGACGGACTTTACCGCGACGTACTACTTCCACACCTTCAACCATTGGGCTGTAGATTGGGAATACACGCTCTACACCTTCGCCGTAAGAAATCTTACGAACGGTGAAGCTTTCGTTGATGCCGCCGCCGGAGCGTGCGATGCAAACGCCTTCATAAGCCTGCACACGAGTACGAGTACCTTCAGTAACGCGTACGAGAACACGTACGGTGTCACCTGGAGAGAACTCAGGAAGCGTACGCTTCTCTTCGATGCGCGCCATTTCTTCGGCGTTGAGCTGCTCAATGATATTCATGGCAGTTTCTTCCATTATACAATTGGTCAGAGCGTCCCTAATGGTCCAGCCACCGGTACGTATTCACCAAACCTTGGCATTATGCCGGGAAGTGAAGTGGAACTAAGACCCTAACGGTAAACGCCAGACAGAATCCACTCCAGTCGGCGCGGGTTTAGCCGATTTTTCTATGTTTGTCATGAAAAAAGTGTAGAAAACAGCCTATCCACGGCTATTTTTTAAGTATTCCTGCCAGAGGTCTGGGCGACGTTCTTCAGTAATCTTTTCAGAGATCTCCAAACGCCACTGGTCAATCAGTTTATGATTGCCGCTTTTAAGAACAGCAGGAATCTCTCGGCCTTCAAATTCTACCGGGCGTGTGTAATGCGGATGTTCCAATAAGCCATTCTCAAAGCTTTCGGTTTCACCGCTCTCTTTATTGCCCATCACACCCGGGATCAGGCGCACAATACTGTCCAGAACCACATGTGCAGCCACTTCACCACCAGAAAGGATGTAGTCGCCAATGGAAACTTCCTCGAGCTGACGGCCTTCAATCACACGCTCGTCCACACCCTCGAAGCGACCACAGACGATAATAACACCCGGCCCATCAGCCAACTCTCGCGCTTTTGCCTGCGTAAACGGCTTGCCACGTGGGCTCATGAGCAGACGTGGTCGGGTATCACCCTCTTCCGTCACATCATCAATCGCTTTGCCAAGAATATCCGGACGCAGAACCATGCCGGCCCCGCCGCCTGCCGGTGTATCATCAACAGAGCGATGCTTATCAGTGGCATAGTCACGAATGTTCTTCGCATCCAGAGACCAGTCCCCACGCTCCATCGCACGCCCGGACATGCTCATACCCAGATTTCCCGGAAACATCTCAGGGTACAACGTCAAAATGGATGCACGAAAGCTCATGATGGTCCTGCTTCAGCAATCAATGGAGTGGTCTAAATGCAAAACGAGCAAAAATCACCGTAATGATCTCAGCTCGTCCTGCGTATCGGGATATATGCCAACCAGTTAGGAAGGCTCTGAGCCGTCTTCCGGTTCTTTCTCACCTTCCTCGTAAAAGCCTTCAGGAGCATGAACTTCCACGAAGCCTTCTTTAAGGTTGATGACAGGAACAACTGCTTTGGTGAACGGGAACAGCAGAGATTTACCGCTCTTAGGTGCGATTTCGATGAGATCGCCAGCACCAAAGTCCAGAAGAGCCAGAACTGTACCAATCTGCTCTTTGTTCTCATCAAGCGCCTTCAGGCCGATAAGGTCAGAGTGGTAGAATTCATCCTCATCTTCCGTTTCAGGAAGACGCTCGCGAGGAATGTAAAGCTTCAACCCATTCAGAGCTTCAGCTTCGTTGCGGTCATTCACGCCTTCAAACTTGGTCACCACCACGTTTTTCTGGACGCGTGCCCGCTTCACTTTAAATTTGCGACTGCCGTCTTCGCTTTCCAGCTTGCCATAATCGCCAAAAGAAAGCGGGTCATCACCAAATGGCTTGACCCGCACTTCTCCACGTATGCCGTGAGCAGCCCCGATCTGAGCCATTAGAATGCGGTCTTCAGGCTTGTTTGCCATAGCCGGCGTCTCCTTATCAGATCGGGTATGCTTATCTTATTCGGAAGCTTCTGCTGCTTCTGCCGCTGCTTCTTCAGCAGCTGCTTTTGCTTCAGCTTCTGCAGCAAGTTTCTCGTCAAGACGCTCCTGAGCTTTCTTGCCGAGTTTTGCTTTGTTAGGGTTGTTGCGTGGCTCACGCTTCAGCAGGCCAGCAGCGTCCAGGAAGCGGTGTACGCGGTCGGTTGGCTTCGCGCCGTGACCGAGCCAGTGCTTGATGCGCTCTTCGTTCAGCTCAACGCGGTTTTCAGCGTCTTTTGGCAGCATTGGGTTGTAGCGACCTACAACTTCAATGAAACGGCCGTCACGTGGGGAACGAACGTCTGCGATAACGATGCGGTAGAAAGGACGCTTTTTAGCACCACCGCGTGCCAGGCGAATTTTTGTAGCCATTGTTTAGTTACTCCTAGGTATTCAGTCTGTGCTGTGTTCAGCAGCAATAGCTTCATGATGCCGAATGACTTCCTTCACGATGAAGTTCAGGAACTTTTCAGCAAAGTCAGGATCAAGATTGGCCTCAGCCGCTAAACGGCGCAGACGCTCAATCTGAAGTTTTTCACGGGCCGGGTCAGCCGGTGGAAGACCATGGGTCGCTTTCAGCTCCCCAACAGCCTGTGTGCAGCGAAACCGTTCAGCCAACATGTGCACCAGAGCAGCGTCAATGTTGTCGATGCTGGAACGAAGTCCACCAAGGATCACCTTGGCTTCTTCTGTTTTATCGATCTCGCTCAATTACTTTTTCCCCTTGCCAAGCCCTGGCAAACCAGGCGCTCCACCAAGACCGGGCAATTTAGGGCCGCCAGCACCTGGCAATCCCCCGGGAAGCCCACCACCCGGTAATCCTTTAGGCAATTCCATGCCGCCTGGCAGCTGACCAGACTTAGCCATCTGCTCCAGCGCTTTAGGGTCAATGTTCGGCATTCCGCCGCCCATGCCTGGCATGCCGCCACCCATGGCGCCCATCATCTTGCCAAGCATACCCTTGCCTTTGCCCTTACCCATGGCCTTCATCATGTCGGCCATCTGGCGGTGCATTTTCAAAAGCTTATTAACTTCAGCAACCTGTACACCAGAACCCGCCGCAATACGCTTCTTGCGGCTTGCTTTCAGCAGGTCCGGCTTCGCACGTTCCTGCGCAGTCATGGAAGAGATGATCGCCATCTGGCGCTTGAACATGTTCTCATCAAGGTTGGCCGCAGCAAGCTGCTTCTTCATTTTGCCAACACCTGGAAGCATGCCCATCATGCCGGACATTCCGCCCATCTTTTCCATCTGCTTCAGCTGTTCAGAAAGATCGTTCAGGTCAAAGTGACCCTTCTGCATCTTCCGAGCCATCTCTGCGGCTTTTTCCGCATCAATCGCTTCAGCAGCCTTTTCAACGAGGGAGACAATGTCACCCATGCCGAGGATGCGATCAGCAATACGCTTTGGATGGAAGTCTTCAAGAGCGTCAGATTTTTCACCGGTACCAATCAGCTTGATCGGCTTGCCGGTTACAGCACGCATGGAAAGAGCCGCACCACCGCGACCATCACCATCCATACGGGTCAGCATGATACCTGTGATGGAGCAACGCTCATCAAAGCTCTTCGCCAGATTTACAGCGTCCTGACCAGTCAGAGCATCAGCAACAAGCAGAACTTCATGCGGGTTGGATGCAGCTTTGATCTGCTCCATTTCCACCATGAGAGGCTCATCAATGTGGCCGCGACCTGCGGTATCGAGCATGACAACGTCATAACCGCCCAGCTTCGCTGCGTTCAGCGCACGCTTGGCGATATCGACTGGCTGCTGCCCTTCAATGATAGGAAGTGTGTCGATTTCGTTCTGCTCACCCAGAACTTTCAGCTGCTCCTGCGCTGCCGGACGGCGCGTATCAAGAGAAGCCATCAAAACTTTGCGCTTGTCGCGCTGTGTCAGACGACGAGCAATCTTGCCGGTTGCAGTGGTTTTACCTGCACCCTGCAGACCAACCATCATGATACAAACCGGAGCCGGGGCATTCAGGTCGATCGGATGAGATTCCTCACCCAGCATTTCCACCAGCTGGTCATGAACGATCTTGACGACCATCTGACCCGGCTTAATGGACTTAACAACCTCTGCACCAACAGCGCGATGCTTCACCTTATCGGTGAAAGAACGCACGATCGGCAACGCCACATCAGCCTCGATGAGCGCGCGGCGGACTTCGCGCAGCGCTTCACTAACATCGGATTCAGAAAGCGCACCACGTTTTGTGAGCTTATCTAGAATACCGCCTAGGCGATCTGACAGATTATCGAACATGTCGTTCCTTTAAAATCTCGTTTCGGCACAAGCACCTAAAGAAAACTCCTCGGCGCTGTACACTCGTTCCTCAATGAATTTGGTGTCACCGCAGTCAATTTGCCATGCCAAATCAAGTGCACATAGCAAAAAATCACCCGAGGGCGCATCGCGCTGTCGGGTGTTGACCTCTGGGATCTCTTTATACCTTTTCGGGTCCCAGTCAGTGGCTCCAGAATTCAAATCGAAGGAGTTAACTCGGGTATCTACGAGAAAGCAGGTGCCGAGTCAAGCAAAACTGCCATTTCCTAGAGATTGTATAAGCTTGGATAAAAAGGAAAACTGACAGACACGCTCCGTTTCCAGTCAGGCTGGCACTCAATCAGCGAAAAAAGAGGCGATGTAACGATGCTGTTCCGAAATAAGTATCTGTTTTTATTGTCTCTTATCATCCTCATCGCCGGGTTTCTGGTCTACTGGGCCAACACCTACGTTTCTCCCTCCATAACCTTCAACCCAAGCGACATTGGTGAAGACCCGGAAGCTTACATTGCGCGGGTGGAAAGCCGGTTTAAGGATATTAAGCCGGGATTGGAGAAACAAATCATCTGGCAGAACCCGGATACCAAAGCCAAAACCGACTACGCCGTCGTCTACATTCACGGCTTTTCAGCCAGTAAAGACGAGATCAGACCTGTCCCGGATCTGGTCGCCAGCTCCATTCAGGCCAACCTTTACTACACACGCCTGCCCGGCCACGCCCGCACCCCGGCAGCAATGGGAGAACCCGGAGTTGATGACTACTTCAACGCGCTGGCAGAAGCTCTGGCAATCGCAAAGGCCATCGGCAACAAAGTCATCGTCATCAGCACCTCCTTCGGAGGAACACTATCCGCCTGGACGGATCTGACAGACCATGCTCTCAAGGAAGACATTGAAGCCATCGTGCTGGTGTCTCCGGTTTTTGAGCTAGCAGCGGCTGGAACCTCCCTGCTTACATATCCACTCGCAGAGTTCTATACGCCCATCATTGTGGGCAAGTACCGTGTCGCAGATCCCAATGCCAACTTTGAAGAGATCTACGCGTGGACCAACGCCTACCCATCAACCGCCCTGCTTCCACTGGCTGAAACAGTCAAACTGGTCGGCAGTCTGGATGCCGCAAACGCAACCATTCCCACCATGTTCATCTACGATATTCGCGATGAAACTTCATATGAGAAAGCCACAGCCAGATTCTTCGAGAACTGGGGCGCTCCAAAGCATCGCCTTCTCATCACAGAATCTTCGGGCAACCATCATGTCATCGCAGGCGACATCACCAATCCCGAAAATAATCTGCTGGTTTCCAACGGTATCATCGAATGGCTAGACTCCCTGGGCGTGCCAACCATCTACTCGCAATAACACCTTCAAAGTGCTCAGATTTGATATTTCAACCCAAGCTGGAATATGCTGGTGCCATTAAGGAACAAAGGCACCCCATATGCTATTTCGTTATTTTATTTTTGTAGTGCTGATTTTGCTCGTAGGTGGCACAATTGCCTTCATGGTAGGCCCAAGAGAACCACGCGATACAGAGATCACCTTCAAGCCCGAAATTATGGGTGACGATCTCGAACTGTATCTGTCAGACAACGAAGCCAAATTTCAGGATATCCGCGCTGACACCGCCAAAGAAATAATCTGGTTCAATGGCGAGAAGAACAGCAAAACGCCGCTTTCAATCATTTACATCCATGGCTTTTCCGCCAGCAAACACGAGATCCGCCCAGTTCCGGATCGTGTTGCTAACGAGATGGGTGCCAATCTCTTCTACACCCGCCTGACTGGTCACGGACGTTCCGGCGATGCAATGGCAGAAGCCACATTGAACGACTGGATCAATGATCTGGCAGAGGCCATTGAGATTGGACGCCGCATTGGCGAAAAGACAATCATCATGTCCACCTCAACAGGCGGCTCACTGGCAGCATGGCTGGCTATGCAAGACCATCCGCTGAAAGAAGACATCGCCGCAATGGTGTTCGTCTCACCAAACTTCGGCGTCAAAGCTGCAGGCGGCTTCCTGCTCGATATGCCATATGCGCGGCACTATGTACCTCTGATCATTGGCAAAACCCGTTCATCCTCCAAAGCCCCTTCCAAGGAAGAGCAGATGGGCTGGACCATCAGCTATCCAAGCGTAGCCCTGCTGCCAATGGCAACCGCGATCTCTGTTCTGCAGGAGCAAGACCCAGCAAAGGCCAGCGTCCCTGCTCTGTTCATCTACAGCGAGAAAGACGAGACCATCGACGCAGCGCTAACCAATGTCGCCTATGACAAATGGGGCGCCCCAAAACAGCGTCTGCTCATTGAAAGCTCAGGGGATGACAACAACCACGTCATCGCAGGCGATATCATCAGCCCGCAGAACAACGACCTCGTGGTCTCCACCACAGTCCAGTGGCTGAGCGACCAACTGCTCTAAGCCCAAAAGCAAAACGGGCGAGAAATCCCTCGCCCGTTCCAAAACTCAAAACTCTCAGAAAAACTTACTGCGAATAGTCGCGCGCACCAAACACGGCGGAGCCAACACGCACATGCGTTGCGCCATGCTGCACGGCGATTGGATAATCCGAGGACATGCCCATAGAGAGCTTCTCAAGGCCGTTTCGCTTTGCGATTTTCTCAAGCAACGCGAAATGCATACCTGGCGCTTCATCAACAGGTGGAATGCACATCAGGCCTTCAATCTCCAGCCCATACTCATCACGGCATTTCGCGATAAACGCATCCGCTTCCTTTGGAGGAATGCCAGCCTTCTGCTCTTCTTCCCCGGTATTAACCTGAATGAACAGCTTTGGCGTCTTACCTTGCTTATCCATCTCAGCTTTCAGCGCTTTAGCGATTTTATCGCGATCCACAGTATGGATAACGTCAAACGTCTGGATAGCTTCTTTGGCCTTGTTGGATTGCAGCGGGCCAATCAGATGCAGCTCAACACCTTCAAACTCTTCACGAAGCCCCGGCCATTTGCCCATTGCTTCCTGCACACGGTTTTCACCAAACACACGCTGTCCAGCTTCCAGAACCGGCTTAATCGCTGAAGCTTCAAAGGTTTTTGAAACTGCAATCAAAGTAACAGAACCATTCGGACGCTCAGCATCCTTCTCTGCTTTCCCGATGTTTTCCTTGACTTCTTTAAGGCGAAGTGCAGCAGCGTCGCTCATTCCTAACTCCAGCGAAAAATCCATATTCGAGACATGAAATGCGCTCCCTAAGGTCCAAAAGCAAGAGTAGTTGCACTTCATTGAGAAATTTCTGACAAATCTTCTCGGTTTTTCCTCTGTCTACCGCTTGACCAAACTGGCAATTTCTGGTGACAGTCCGAGCAAACCTAATTTGCTTGTTCAAGGCAAAAATCAAACACACGGCGGAATAAATGGCTACGGATAGGTATAATGCACGCGCTACGGAAGCGCGCTGGCAAAAAGTATGGGACGAAAAGAAGATCTTCGAGACGGACAACGATGATCCGCGCGAGAAGTACTACGTACTAGAGATGTTCCCTTACCCATCCGGTCGTCTACACATGGGGCACGTCCGCAACTATTCCATGGGTGACGTGGTTGCACGTTTCAAACGCGCACGCGGCTTCAACGTTCTGCACCCAATGGGCTGGGATGCATTCGGTATGCCTGCGGAAAACGCAGCGGCTGAAAAGAAGGTGCACCCAAAGGGCTGGACTTACGACAACATCGCAGCAATGCGCGGTCAGCTGAAGACAATCGGCCTGTCTTTTGACTGGAGCCGCGAGTTCGCAACCTGCGATGAAAGTTACTACGCACAGCAGCAGGCACTGTTCCTGGACTTCCTGGAAGCTGGCTTGGTTTACCGCAAAAACGCAAAGGTAAACTGGGATCCGGTCGATATGACCGTTCTGGCAAACGAACAGGTGATCGACGGCAAAGGCTGGCGCTCTGGCGCAGTTGTTGAACAGAAAGACCTGACCCAGTGGTTCTTCAAGATCTCTGATCATTCCGAAGAACTGTTGGAAGCAATCGATACGCTGACCGAATGGCCTGAAAAAGTTCGTCTCATGCAGAAGAACTGGATCGGCAAATCTGTTGGTCTGAAGGTCAACTTCGAGTTCACCGAAACCGCTCCAACCGGCGACGAAACTCTGGAGATCTTCACCACCCGTCCAGATACGCTGTACGGCGCATCCTTCATGGGCCTATCTCCAGATCACCCAATCACGCAGAAGCTCGCTGAAAACAACGCAGAACTGCAGGAGTTCATTGCTGAATGTCGCCGTATCGGTACCACAGCTGAAGCAATTGAAACCGCAGAAAAGCTTGGCTTCGACACTGGCCTGCGCGTAAAGCACCCACTGGATCCGTCTTGGGAGCTGCCAGTTTACGTGGCAAACTTCATCCTGATGGACTACGGCACAGGCGCGATCTTCGCATGTCCTGCACACGACCAGCGCGATCTGGACTTCGCTCACAAGTACAAGCTGCCAGTGAAAGCAGTTGTGCTGCCAGCAGGCGAAGATGCAGCAACTTTCGAAGTTGGCACCGAAGCTTACACCGGTGAAGGTTCCATCTTTAACTCCGACTTCATGAACGGCATGTCCATCGAAGATGCGAAGAACGCTGTTTCTGACAAGCTGGAAGCACAGGAAGTTAAAGGCAAGCAACAGGCTCACCGCGAGACCAACTACCGTCTGCGCGACTGGGGTATTTCCCGTCAGCGTTACTGGGGTTGTCCGATCCCTGTCATCCACTGTGATGACTGTGGTGTTCAGCCTGCGCCAAAAGAAAGCCTGCCAATCGTTCTGCCGGAAGACGTCACATTCGATCGTCCGGGCAACCCGCTGGATCGTCACCCAACATGGCGTGATGTGAAATGCCCATGCTGTGGCAAGGACGCTCAGCGTGAAACCGATACCATGGACACCTTCGTGGATTCCTCCTGGTACTTCGCACGCTTCACCGATCCTAAGAACAGCAACCCAACCGATCCAAAGGTCGCTTCCGAATGGCTGCCAGTTGATCAGTACATCGGCGGCATTGAGCACGCGATCCTGCACCTGCTCTACTCCCGCTTCTTTGCTCGTGCCATGCAGATCACCAAGCATCTGGACGTGAAAGAGCCATTCAAAGGCCTCTTCACACAGGGCATGGTGAACCACGAGACCTATAAAGACGCAGATGGCAAATGGGTCACTCCAGCTGAGATCAACATCATCAGCACCGAAGGCGACAGAAAAGCGGTTCATGCAGAAACCGGCGCTCCAGTCACCATCGGTTCCATCGAGAAGATGTCCAAGTCGAAGAAGAACGTTGTTGACCCAACCGACATCATCGACACCTACGGCGCTGACACCGCACGTCTCTTCGTGCTCTCCGATAGCCCGCCAGAGCGTGACATCATCTGGACTGAAGATGGCGTAATCGGCGCATGGCGTCACGTACAGCGCGTATGGCGTATCATCGGTGAAGTTGCTGAGAAGACTGACGCAAACACTGCCCGTCCTGCTGAGTTCAGCGACGAAGCAACTGCTCTGCGCCGTGTCTCTCATAAAACTCTGGCGGCGATCACCAAGGACTTTGATGGCCTCGGCTTCAACCGCGCTGTTGCTCGTCTTTATGAGTTCACCAACGCCATCAGCAAAGCGCTTCAGGCAGACCTGTCCAAGCCGGACATGGCTTTTGCTCTGCGCGAAGCAGCTGGCTTCATTCTGCAGCTCATGGAACCAATCACACCTCACCTTTCTGAGGAATGCTGGTCCATGCTCGGCAACGAAGGACTGGTATCCACATCAAACTGGCCAGTTCTGGAAGAAGATCTGCTGGTAGAAAACACCATTACGCTTCCGATTCAAATCAACGGCAAGAAAAAAGGTGAGCTTTCTGTAGCAAGAGACTCTTCCAAAGAGCAGGTAGAAGAAGCTACTCTGGCTCATGAGGCTGTTCAGAAGGCTCTGGATGGCAAGGCCCCACGTAAAATCATCGTGGTACCTCAGAGGATTGTAAATGTCGTTGTTTGATCGCCCTGCTAAATCAGGTCGCCCTTCCCGCCGGGTTCTACTCGGCGGGGCAACAATTGTTGCAGGCGCCCTTCTCCTTTCTGGCTGCCAGTTCCACCCGCTCTACGGTGTTAGCCCAACACTGACCGGTGACGGCTCAGAGCAGACCCAGACCGTCCAGGCACAAATGGCGGCAGTTTCTCTGAACTTTCCTTCCTATGGAGATTCAGGGTCCATCAAGCGCATCAACCAGGTTCTGCGTAATCAGCTGATTTTCGCATTCACCCGCGGTGGCGACGCATTGCCTCCGAAGTACCGCTTGGAGATCCTGACAGACAGACGCCGTGCTGAAGTGGGTGTTGAGCAGCTGGCTGACGTGCCAACCGCATACAACATCACCATCAATACCAGCTTCGTTCTCTCTGACATTCAGAGTGATCGCACGCTCTACACTGGCCGCTCTTTTGCCTCTGCATCCTTTGACTTCTCCAGTCAGCGCTTTGCAAACCTGAGAGCAGAAAGAGACGCTGAAGACCGCGCTGCCAAGGTTGTCGCTGCAGACATCAACACCCGCATCGCAAGCTTCTTCGCAACAAATCCTGTAGAGCCTGTAGAATAGGACCACTATGGTAGCCCTCAAAGCTGCTGAAATTGACCGGTACATCGCCAACCCGCCAGACTCTGTAAACCTCATCCTTGTTTATGGACCAGACACCGGGTTGGTGAACGAGCGGGCACAAGCCCTCATCTCAAAAGCAGCAGCTGAGAATGATGATCCATTCTCACAAGTCAAACTAGACGCTGCTGACATCGCTGCAGATCCCAGCCGACTTGTCGACGAAGCCCTTACCATTCCTCTTTTTGGTGGCCGTCGAACAATCTGGGTGCGTGAAAACGGCACCAAGAGCGTGCTTCCTGCAGTCGAACCTCTTCTGAAAAACAACGACTTTACGGCCTTCATTGTCATCGAAGCCGGAGACCTGAAAAAGACCTCAGGCCTGCGCAAGAAGATCGAAGCCAGCAAAACCGCTGTAGCGATCCCTTGCTTCGCAGACACTGCGCGCGATGTAGATCGTCTGGTTGATGAAGAAACCCAGTCAGCAGGCCTGCAGATCAGTAAAGAAGCCCGTATGGCGCTTCACACCCTGCTGGGTGCAGACCGCATTGCCAGCCGTGGTGAACTCAAAAAGCTTTGCCTCTACGCGATGAATGACAATCGCATTGAGGTCCACCATGTCGAAGAGATCATCGGCGATGCCTCCGCCTTCGCTATGGATGAGCTGATCGACGCGGCAGCCCTGGGTGATACTGTCACGCTGGACCATGGTCTGGAGCGCTTGTCAGCCTCAGGGACGGACGTAGGCGTCATTGCCTCTCAAGCTCTCAGACACTTCCAAATGCTGCACCTGTGCCGCTTAAAAGCCAATCAACGCATTGCTGTAGAAGATGTTATCGGTGGTATCCGCCCACCAATCTTCTGGAAGCGCCGCTCAAAGATTGTCCGGCAGGTCGAGATCTGGAATGAGGATTTCCTTGAACGCGCGCTGATCCGTCTCAATGACGCGGTCAAAGAAGCACGCTTTAATGCCAACCTCTCAACCGCAATTGTCTCACACACGCTGCTGGCAATTGCTCAGGTTGCAAAGGCCTCAAACCGTCGCCGCTAAACATCAGGAAGGTGGCCTATCACCTTCCTCTCAAGAACAACAATATTCGCACAAGCGAAATCGCAGGCTAAAACGTCATGCTCAAATCATATGTCTTATGGGTTGCCTTGAAGTTCACCCAACATGAACTCTGGGCGATTAATTTCGCTCTTCTCCGCCCTCAGCTTTCCCTCTTTGGAGCTGCCTCTCTCTGGGTCTGGATCTTCCCACCACTGCTCAGCCTCGGGCTTTTGCTTGGCTATATGATGGAGAACTTTCCGGCTGCAGGTTCTGTCGTGAACCTCGTTATCGGCCTCCCAGGTCTCCTCATCCTCGCCTATTGGGTATTCCGCTGGTACTTCATCTGCCTCACTTTGATGTTCGGCCGTCGAACAATGGCAGAAAAGAAGAGAGCAGAAGTCAACGCACGCATCCAGAAACTGCTGTCAGCCTAAGGCAGGTTCCAGCTGCTTGTGGTTTGTTTCTCTTCCGAATCTAATTCAGTTTCAGATCCGAATCTAAAAAGGCCGCGCCTCAGTTAAGAGACGCGGCCTTTTGTTAATTCTGGAAATAAGATCAGTTAGTTTTGGATGCCCAGCAAGCGACAGACTTCGTCGAGCTGCTCAACATTCTTGTACTTGATCTTAAGCTCACCAGTGCCCTTTTCGGTCTTGTGAGCGATAGCCACCTTAAGACCCAAACCGTCCGTCAGGCGCTTCTCCAGAGCCCGTGTATCCGCATCCTTTTCAGGCTTTGGAGCAGCTTCCTTTTTCTGGAACAGATCCGGGTTTTGAGCTAGACGTTCTGCATCACGAACGGTAAGACCCTTCTCAACGATGAGCTCAGCCAAAGCAGCTGGATCTTCCGCTGTGATCAGCGCACGCGCATGACCAGCGGTGAGAAGGCCTTCCGCCAGATAATCCTTCACGGAGTTTGGCAGCTTCAGCAGGCGCAGAGTGTTCGCCACATGGCTACGGCTCTTGCCGATCACCTTGGAGAGCTCAACCTGACTGTAAGAGAACTCTTCGATCAGCTGATCATAACCCAATGCTTCTTCGATCGGGTTCAGGTCCGCACGCTGCACGTTTTCGATGATCGCGAGCTCAAGCGCTTCCTGATCAGTCACCTCACGGATAACAACAGGTGCCTCATGGAGACCAGCTTTCTGTGCAGCACGCCAACGACGTTCACCAGCAATAATCTCAAAATGACCCGGCTTGTTCGGACGAGGACGCACCAGAATTGGCTGCACAATCCCCTTCTCACGAACGGATTCGGTCAGGTTATTGAGATCATCTTCTACAAATGATTTCCGAGGGTTACGTGGGTTTGGCTGCAGGTACTCAATCGGCACCTTGCGCACATCACGGTTACGTTCTGGTGTGGAGACAACTGGCTCTGAGTTTACGTCACCCAACAGCGTTGCAAGGCCGCGCCCTAGTCGCTTATTGGTTCGCCCTGCTTCCTCAGTTTTCGCCATTTTAATTCCACCTATTCACATTCTTGGAGCGTCGGAGTCGGCAGCCCCTTCCCGCACGGTTGCGGGTCAAATAACAAAATTCTTGTCTTTAAGAAGCGACAGCCAGATCAGGCAGCCGCCATCCGCATGTCACGCTCACGCTGAATAATTTCGGAAGCGAGTCGTAAATAAGCCTGCGAACCGGAACACTTCAAATCATAAAGCAAAGCTGGCTTACCATAAGATGGAGCCTCAGAAACGCGAACGTTCCGTGGGATCACAGTTTCATAAACCGCATCACCCATGGTTTCACGCACGTCCTGCACAACCTGACTGGAGAGGTTGTTACGGCTGTCATACATGGTCAGCACAATACCGTGGATGCTCAGCTCTGGATTCAGCGACTGCTTCACCTGCTCAACGGTGCTCAGCAGCTGGCTGAGACCTTCCAGAGCAAAGAACTCGCACTGCAACGGCACCAAAATGCTGTGAGATGCGGCCAAGGCATTGATAGTTAACAGGTTTAGAGATGGTGGACAGTCCACCAACACGTAGGAATAACCCTGCGCTCTACCCATTTCAGCAGCCTGTGCCATACCAGAAATCGCGTTGCGAAGACGGAATGTACGATCAGGTGCGGATGAAATCTCCAGCTCTACCCCAAGCAAATCCATCGTTGATGGAGCGATCCATAAGCGCGGAACAGCCGTTTCAAGAACAGTCTGCTCAAGCGTAGAATCTCCGCTCAAAACATCATAGGTGGAATACTCGCGATCGACACGATCAATACCAAGACCAGTCGAGGCATTGCCCTGCGGATCAAGGTCAATAATCAGGACACGCTCGCCAATAGCGGCAAGTGCGGTGCCAAGATTAATGGCTGTTGTCGTTTTGCCTACGCCACCCTTCTGGTTAGCGATAGTCAAGACGCGAGGAGATTGCGGCAGTAAGCTCATCCGACAGCACCCTAGTTAGCGGTTTTCGGGTCAATTTTCGTAAGGACCAAAACGCGACTTAGCGGATCTACTAGACTTACTTTTTCTACCAGATCAATTGACCAGTCGGCAGATGCTTCTTCAATTTCGCGGCGAAAATCTTGGCCTTTGTGGAAAACAGCCGTCGCTCCACGCTGCACAAATTGCGAAGAAAACCCGCAAAGAACCTGCAAAGAAGCCAATGCACGAGCTGAAACACCCTCAATTGGAGCTTCCCAGCCTTTCGTAACGGCTTCGATTCTACCCGCATGAACTTTGACGTTACAGCCTGCTTCGCGCGCTACAGTGCGAAGGAACGCAGCTTTGCGCTGGTTGCTCTCAACCATATGCACGATGCCATCGTCCCCTTCTTGCTTCAGCAGCATGGCTGTCACAAGACCTGGGAAACCTGCACCACTTCCGAAATCAATCCAGGAGCGCGCATCCGGCAAACTACGCTGAATCTGAATAGAATCGGCCACATGACGCATCCAGATGTCGTTCATGGTGGAAGGCGCGATCAGATTCTGTGCTGGCTGCCACTTACGAACAAGGTCTACATAGATACTTAGACGCTCAAACGTTTCACGTGAAACATCCTCATACATACGCATGACAGGTGTAATCTGGCTGTAATCAGCCCTTTTTTCGAATGACATACTAAACAGCACCAGCAATGTTTTTGCCTGAGCGGCGAATATACGCAAGCAGCAAAGTTAGCGCAGCAGGAGTAATCCCGTCCATGCGCGAAGCCTGCCCGATGGTTGAAGGACGCACAGCTTCAAGCTTCTGGCGTACTTCGTTGGAAAGTCCGGTCAAAGCCGCATAGTCAATCCATTCAGGAATAACCAGGTCTTCGTCCCGTTTCAGAGCCTCAATATCAGCTGCCTGCCGCTCCAGATAAACCGCGTACATCGCGTCAATGGAAACCTGCTCGGCAACCTTGAGATCAAGATCCTTCAGCTCATCAAAGATGCCCATAAGGTCTTTGAGAGTGATGTTTGGATACGCCAGCAAATCAAAGGCAGAACGCTTCACGCCATCCTGATTTATCGGCAACCCCTTCTTACGACCCTCATTGGGTGTAATTTTGACGGACTGCATCAAATCCTTTGTTTTCCGCAGTTTTTCCATCTTCGTTTCGAAAGCGACTCGACGCGTATCGCCAATACATCCCCACTCAATACCAAGCGGCGTGAGGCGCTGGTCAGCATTGTCTGCACGTAGTGTGAGACGATACTCCGCGCGGGATGTGAACATGCGATACGGCTCAGAAACGCCCCGTGTGATGAGATCATCCACCATCACACCAATGTACCCGTCAGCACGTCCAACAGTCACAGGAGCCCCGTCCTGAGCGGTTCTGGCAGCGTTAAGACCAGCAAGCAGACCTTGTGCTCCAGCCTCTTCATAACCCGTTGTGCCGTTGATCTGACCCGCGAGGTAAAGGCCCTTCTGCTTCTTCACCTCAAGCGTGTTGGTCAGTTCAGTCGGATCAATGTGGTCATACTCAATCGCATAAGCTGGTTTGAAGTACTCAACCTTCTCCAGACCCGGAATGGTCCGCAGGAATTCGATCTGCACATCTTCCGGCAGAGAGGTCGAAATCCCGTTCGGATAGACCGTCGGATCACCCAGCCCTTCCGGCTCAAGGAAGACCTGATGGCCATCACGATCACCAAAGCGAACGATCTTATCTTCGATGGATGGACAATACCGAGGGCCCCTGCCCTTGATCTCACCGGAATACATCGCTGAGCGCTTGATGTTGTCGCGGATGATCTTGTGCGTCTCAGGTGTGGTCCGCGTGATGTAGCACGGCACCTGACGGATCTGGATTTCATCAGTCAGCGTGGAGAATGGAATAGGTTCTTCATCACCTGGCTGTTGCTGAAGGATATCCCAGTTGATCGTACGGCCATCCAGACGAGCCGGAGTACCTGTCTTCAAACGTCCAAGACGCAGACCGATTTCTTCCAGAGATACTGACAGTCCAAGCGCAGGAGCTTCCCCATCACGACCTGCCGGAATCTGCTTGTCACCAATATGGATCAGCCCACGCAGGAACGTGCCAGTCGTGATAACAACGGCCTTCGCTGAAACCTGACGCCCGTCACCAAGCACAATACCCTTCAGGATGTCGCCCTCACGGATCAGCTTATCAGCCTCACCTTCAACCACTTCCAGATTTGCAATCGCCTTGATCTCAGCCTGCATCGCTTCACGGTAGAGCTTGCGGTCTGCCTGAGAACGCGGCCCCTGCACAGCTGGACCTTTACGACGGTTGAGCATGCGGAACTGAATACCGGAGGCATCAGCAACGCGGCCCATCAGCCCGTCCAGCGCATCGATCTCACGCACCAGATGCCCCTTCCCCAAACCACCGATGGCCGGGTTACAAGACATCACACCAATGGTGTCGAAGCGATGCGTAATGAGCGCGGTATGAGCACCCATGCGCGCAGCCGCGGCTGCAGCTTCACAGCCTGCATGGCCGCCGCCAATTACGACAACGTCAAACTCAAGATCAAAATTATCAGACATTTCGGTCCTGCATTTCGCCCATCCAAATACAGAGAAAGCACAAGCCACACTCTCTGTGAGCCTCTGGACCATATGAAGGCCGCAGATAAAACTTGGGGGAATTAGAAGGGCAACTACCTATTTTCTTGGAGACTTGATACAACAGGTCACGCGCTGGGTCAAAGAAAACAGCGCAGTGAGTCGCCAATGCCGCAGCATTAGTTATCCACGGGACTCACGTATTTTTCCCCACTGACTCACGATTCCCAATAAATGTTTCACGTGAAACATGGGCATTCTACATCTTTTATTTACCTACGCAGAAGTCGCGGAAGATGACATCCAGCAAGTCCTCAACGTCGATTCGACCTGTGATACGACCCAGCTGATCTGCCGCTCGGCGCAGGTCTTCTCCCCTCAACTCAATCGGAAAACCTTCTGCCTGAATGCCGCGATCTAGATCTTCCACGCACTGGGTGAGATGAGAACGATGACGTTCACGGGTGATGAGCGGGTTTTCGATCAGCCCGATATTTCGTTCCGCAAACGACTCGAGGCTTGATAGCAGTGTGTTCATGCCACCCTCTTCACGAACAGAGACGTTGATCTCTTCTGTCGTTTCGAAGGAGTCATGATCAGCAATCGGGCCCAAATCGCTCTTCGTATTTAGACGCCAGATCTCCGCACCACTCTGCAGCAAGCTCTCCGGCAACTCCTCTGCTTCCACATTCGGAGCATGGGTCCAGAGAATGAGATCAGCCTTTTCAGCATGGACGAGAGCACGGCGAATACCCTCTTTCTCGATCATGCCAGCACTCTCACGAATGCCCGCGGTATCAATCAGCGTGACCGGATAACCACCCAGATCCAGATGCACCTCCAGCACATCACGAGTGGTGCCTGCCTCAGGTGTAACGATCGCCACATCACGCTGAGCCAGTTTGTTCATCAAACTGGACTTGCCCGCATTAGGTGGTCCAAGCAGAACAACCTGCAGACCAGAACGCAAACGCTCCCCTCTTCGTGCATCGGAAAGGTGGGCGATAATCTGGTCCCGGAGCTTCGCCAGCTCCACCCAGATTTCATCGGCAACGGAATCTGGGATGTCGTCTTCATCAGAAAAGTCGAGCTCAGCTTCGATCATCGCACGGCTGCGGATCAGCGTTTCGCGCCACTGCGAATAGAGATCACCAAGTGCTCCGTCCATCTGACGCTGAGCCTGCCGACGCTGTGCATCGGTCTCTGCATCAATCAGATCAGCAAGACCTTCAACCTCAGTCAGGTCGAGTTTGTTGTTATGAAATGCCCGGCGTGTGAACTCACCTTGCTCTGCCGGACGTGTCTTTTCAAAGGTAGAAAGCGCCCGCAGCACCGCAGCCACAACAGCGCGGCCACCATGGCAATGCAGCTCGACGGTGTCCTCACCGGTGAAACTGCCTGGTCCTTCGAACCACAAAATCAACGCATGATCGAGAACAGAACCATCTACAGGGTCCCATAATTTCTTAAGGCATGATTCACGTGAAACAGGGAATTTGCCCTTAATCAGCGTTCTCAGGATTGGCCCGGACTGAGGACCTGATAAACGGATAACAGCAACACCTGAAGGAAGTGCGCCGCTAGAAACTGCATAGATGGTTTCCTGTTGTGTATTCATTCCACGTCCGGTTCTTAATTCGCTATGTTATCACGCAGAGACTGCGTTAAACCTACCCTATTCGCCAAGCAATACCTTGAACTCAGGATCACCTCTTTATGAGCAGAAATCGCTTAACGAACGCTTCAAGCCCTTACCTTCTTCAACACCAAAACAACCCTGTCCACTGGTGGGAATGGAGCAAGGAAGCACTGGAAGAAGCACAAAAAACAAACAAGCCAATTCTGCTGTCTGTTGGCTACTCCGCCTGCCACTGGTGCCATGTGATGGCTCATGAAAGTTTTGAGGATGAAGCAACAGCCGCTCTCATGAATGAGCATTTCGTCAACATCAAGGTAGACCGCGAAGAACGCCCTGACATCGACCAGATCTATATGCAGGCTCTTCATATGCTTGGTCAACAGGGTGGTTGGCCGCTGACCATGTTCCTCACTCCAGAAGGTGATCCGTTCTGGGGCGGCACTTATTTCCCGAAAGAAGCACGACACGGCTCTCCTGCATTCAAGGATATTCTGACTGCCATCTCTCAAAGTTTCATCGCTGACCGGGACACCATTGAAGAGAACCGACAGGCCATCAGTCAGGCTCTCAACAAACCACCATCAGAGGCCTCCCCTCTTTCAAGCTTCCTGATCACAGCTGCTGGCAAGCAACTCTTCAACATGCAGGACGATGTTGAAGGCGGCATGAAGGGTGCACCAAAGTTCCCTCAAGCCTCCGTTCAGGAGCTCATCTTCAGAACCTCCAAAGCGCAGAAGAACACTTTCATGCGCGATCAGTTTTTGAAAACCACAGCAGCCATTTCTCAGGGCGGCATCTACGATCATGTGGGAGGTGGCCTGGCTCGTTACGCAGTCGACTCTATTTGGCTGGTGCCTCATTTTGAAAAGATGCTCTACGACAACGCACAGTTCATCGAGCACCTGAGCTGGGCCTATCAGGAAACAAGTGACGAACTGTTTCACATCCGAATCCAAGAAGTGGTCGATTGGCTTGAGCGCGACATGAAGCTGCCTGAAGGTGGCTTTGCTTCTTCCATGGATGCAGACAGTGAAGGCGTCGAAGGCAAGTACTATGTCTGGAGCTATGATGAGCTGAAGGGCCTCCTCCCAGCAGAACACTTCGATCTGTTCATCACCACCTATGACGTCACACCCGATGGCAACTGGGAAGGCAAGGTCATCCTCAACCGACACCACTCCCCTGCTCTGCTCAACTCAGCTGAAGAGGAAGCTCTGGCAACCTGCAGATCGATCCTGCTTGAACACAGAGCAACACGCATTCCACCTCACAAAGACGACAAGGTGCTGGCCGACTGGAACGCCATGCTCATCTGTGCGCTGGTAAAAGCAAGTGCTCTTGTTTCACGTGAATCTATGCGCACTTCTGCCAAGGACGCTTTTGCCTTCATCACAGAGCACATGTTCGTGGATGGAAAGCTCAACCACTCCTGGCGACAAGGCCAGCGACTGGAAGTCGGCTTCGCCTCTGACTACGCATGGGCCGCAAGAGCAGCGCTCGCCTTGTACAGATCGGAACCGAATCCTTCCGAGAAGCAGAGCTATCTGAAACAGGCCGAAGAATTCCTGAGCATCCTGGAGAAGCGCTTTGCTCACTCCAATGGCGGCTTCTTCATGACAGATAAGGATGCTGATGATCTCATCCTCCGTCCATATCACGCCTATGATGAGGCAACGCCAAACTACAATGCAGTGGCCGCCCTCGCCTTCTCAGAGCATTGGATCCTGACAGGTGATGCATCTTCCCGTGATGTTGCCGATGGAACTTTGAACGCATTCGCAGCGGATGTTCCAAACAACATCTTCGGTACTGCATCTCTGCTCACAGCACTTGATGCACGTACCCGCTTCAAGAAAGCACTTGTTGTTCTGGGAACCGGTTCGGACTCGAATCCAATGATGCAGGCCCTGTACTCACAAGCTGACCCTGCCCTCTATGTGGATGTCATCCCAGCAGGATCATCCAAGCCTGTAGAGTTGGAAAACTCATCCTGGAACACAGATGAAACGACCGTCTTCATCTGCTCTGAAAAAGGATGTTCTCTGCCGACAACCACACCTGAACAAGTGAAGGATCAGATTTGATCTGCAGATAAGTTAAACGCTGACTCACAGTTTCACGTGAGTCAGCGTGCTATTTAGACTTCTGAAAGTATGGGTGATTCACGTGAAACATCACAGATTTCACAGGAAGCCTGTTTAAGCTTTCCAATCACCCCAGCTCTTGGATACGCTTTCAAAACGATCCTTGTTCAAGCGATAAAGCACATGCCGTAGCAGAGGGTGTCCCTCCTCCAGCATTGGATGATCAAAATCATCAGCTGGGTTTCTCTCCATACCCAGACGCTGCATCAGCTTTTGTGACCGCCAGTTCGTCTCAGTGGTGAAAGCAACAATCTCATCAGTCTCAAGAGTTTCGAACCCGAATCCAAGCCAGATCTTCGCAGCTTCCTGCGCAACGCCCTTCCCCCATGCATCAGGGATAAGTCGCCAGCCCATCTCAACACATGGATCAAACGGAAGCGGCTTTGGATAGGTTGGGATGTTCAAACCACAAAAGCCAAGAAACCGTCCTGATGCTCGGTCTTCGACAACCGGACACGCGAACCCCAACTCATCCTGCTTAGCCATCAACCGCTCATGCATATGGGCACTCTCATCGCGAGACATCACATCCGGGAAAAATTCCATCACACGTGGATCAGAGTTCATCTCGATCAATCCGTCCAGATCCCGCTCTTCCCACTTCCGCAACACAAGTCGCTCAGTCTCAATGCGTGGGCACTTATCAATTAATGTCTCAACCATTTTCACATTCCAAATACATCTTCTTTGAAAGCCGATACAAAACATGTCGGCATAACGGATGCTCAACAGGCACACCCGGAAAATCAAAATCCTCGGCTGGATCATAACCCATGCCAAGCTTCTCCATCACACGCCGTGACTTGTGATTTTGAACAACAGTGAAAGCCACAACTTCATCTAGCTGAAGAGTTTCGAATCCAAATCCAAGCCAGAAATTTGCCGCTTCAACTGCAATCCCCTTCCCCCATGTCTCTGGGATCAGCTGCCAACCAATCTCGACACAAGGATCACATGGCAACGGTCCGCCATAAGCAGGGATGGCTAAACCGCAGTAGCCGAGGAAGACACCTGTCTCTTTATCCTCAACAACCGGAAAACAAAACCCATCTTCTTCCTGCCGTTGAAGGGCACGCTTTAAAGCACTCTCACTTTCTTCAGCATTAGGCCTTTTACGAAAGAACTCCATGACTCTCGGATCAGTGTTCAGCTTGATCAGCCCATCCAGATCACTCATTTGCCATTTGCGAAGAACAAGGCGCTCAGTCTCAACACGCGGACATTTATCTATCAGTGTCTCAACCATGACCCTGCTCTCTAAACTGATCCTCTGAAATGCGATACAAAACATGCGGCTTCAATGGATGCCCGTCCTCGATCAGCGGGTGATCAAAGTCTCCTGAAGCATCCCGCAACATGCCCAGCCTCTGCATAACCTTTTCAGAGCGCCAGTTGATGCTGGACGTGAAGCTTACAATTTCATTGAGCCGAAGAGTTTCGAATCCGAATCTAAGCCAGATCCTTGCCGCTTCCTGAGCAACTCCCCTCCCCCATGCATCTGGTATCAAACGCCATCCAATCTCCACACAGGGGTCGAATGGCAGCGGTTCTGGATAGGTTGGCACCCCAAGCCCACACAGCCCCAGAAACCTCCCTGTGGCCTTCTCCTCGACCACAGGCGTGCCAAAGCCAAACTCCTCCTGCTTGAATAAGAGACGCTCAAACATCCGCTCACTGTCCTGCCTGGACATCACTGCAGGAAAGAACTCCATGACCTTCGGATCTGCGTTCATCTCGATGAGCCCCTCCAGATCCCGAGGCTCCCACTTCCGCAACACCAAACGCTCAGTCTCAATGCGCGGAGATTTATCGATGACGTCTTCAATCATGGCCCTGCCCCAAGTACCGTTGCCTTGTCATTTTGTAGAGCACTTGCCTTTTGAGCCTGTGCCCATCCTCAAGCATAGGATGTTCAAACTCTCCAACGCACTCCATCCCAAGACGCTGCATTACCTTCTCAGAGCGATAGTTCTGTATGGGAGTAAAGCTGACAATCTCGTTGAGCTGAAGAGTTTCGAGTCCGAATCCAAGCCACGTTCCTGCGGCTTCTGTCGCGATCCCTTTTCCCCACGCACTGTGCAGAAGCCGCCAACCGATTTCAACGCAGGGACCAAATGAGAGATGATCCTGATACCCGGGAACCTTCAACCCGCAATATCCCAGAAAGCGCTCACTCCCTTTTTCAGAGATAACCGAAAAGCAAAACCCATCCCGTTGCTGCGCATCTATATAGCGCGCCAGCATGCTCTCACTCTCAGCATAAGACAGCACCGATGGGTAAAACTCCATCACCCGCGGATCGGCATTCATCTCAGCCAGGTCATCCAGATCGCGCGCTTCCCACTTCCGCAAAACAAGTCGCTCTGTTGTAAGGCGCGGACAACAGTCAATCTCACCCTCAACCATTGGCTTGCGTCAGAAACTGTTCTGCAGAAATCCGATAAAGCGCATGTCGGCACAAGGGATCATCAGCGGGCACATTGGGAAAGTCGAAGTCCTCAGCAGGATCATGCATCATGCCAAGCTTCTCCATCACCCGTCGCGACTTATGATTTTGCACGACGACAATGGCGACAATTTCATCAAGCTGAAGTGTTTCGAACCCGAATCCAAGCCAGAACCTAGCCGCTTCAACAGCAATGCCCTTTCCCCACGCCTCAGGGATAAGACGCCAACCAATCTCAACACAAGGCTCACATGGAAGAGGATCACTGTAGCCCGGAACATTAAGACCACAGAACCCAAGGAAGGCACCCGTCTCTTTATCTTCCACCACGGGAAAACAAAACCCATGCTTCTCTTGCTGTTGAAGACTAATCTCAAGATACCGACGAGCTTCCTCCGGAGAATGCAGCGATGGGAAAAACTCCATCACCCTCGGATCCCCATTCATACGGATCACCCCATCCAAATCCCGCTCCTCCCACTTCCGCAGAACAAGCCTCTCAGTCTCAATCCGCGGGCATTTATCTAGCAGCACCTCTTCCATCATTCCCTCCCCTCATTTCGTAATCGAATCCAATCAATAAAAATACGGCTTTAAAAACGAAAAAAGCCCCGCTCACCGAATTGGCGAGCGGGGCCGATAAATTCGGTTTCCAATAAACTTATGTGTTCATGGAGTCGAAGAAATCATCGTTGGACTTGGTCTGACGCAGCTTGTCGAGCAGGAACTCAACGGCATCAACAGTACCCATCTGGCTGAGAATACGACGCAGAACGAAAGTCTTCTTGAGCTTATCAGCAGGAACAAGAAGTTCTTCCTTACGAGTACCGGAGCGCTGAATATCAACGGCTGGGAACACGCGCTTATCAGAGATCTTACGATCCAGGATAATTTCGGAGTTACCAGTACCTTTAAATTCTTCGAAGATAACCTCATCCATACGGCTGCCGGTATCGATCAGAGCCGTTGCGATGATGGTCAAAGAGCCACCCTCTTCAATGTTACGGGCAGCACCAAAGAAGCGCTTAGGACGCTGCAAGGCGTTTGCATCAACACCACCAGTCAGAACCTTACCGGAGGAAGGCACAACAGTGTTGTAAGCGCGGCCAAGGCGCGTAATGGAGTCCAGAAGGATAACAACATCACGACCATGTTCAGTCAGACGTTTTGCCTTCTCAATCACCATTTCAGCAACCTGAACGTGACGCGAAGCTGGCTCATCAAAGGTGGAAGACACAACTTCACCATTCACGGTGCGCTGCATATCCGTCACCTCTTCCGGGCGTTCGTCGATCAGAAGAACGATCAGATAACACTCTGGGTGATTGGTTGTGATGGAATTCGCGATATTCTGCAGGAATACTGTCTTACCGGTACGAGGCGGTGCAGTAATCAGTGCGCGCTGACCTTTACCAAGCGGCGCAACCAGATCAATGATGCGAGCAGAGATATCTTTTGATGTGTTGTTTTCAATCTCAAGATTGAAACGTTCATCAGGGTAAAGCGGTGTGAGGTTGTCAAAATGAACTTTGTGACGCGCCTTTTCAGGGTCTTCAAAGTTGATTTTGTTGACCTTCAGAAGGGCGAAGTAACGCTCACCTTCTTTAGGACTACGGATCTGACCTTCTACAGTATCACCGGTACGCAGAGAAAAGCGTCGGATCTGTGAAGGAGAAACGTAAATATCATCGGGGCCCGGCAAGTAGTTTGCATCTGGTGAACGGAGGAATCCAAATCCATCTTGGAGGACCTCTACGACACCTTCGCCGATGATTTCAATATCTTGTTCTGCAAGTCTTTTAAGAATGGCAAACAGAAGCTCCTGTTTACGCATGGTGCTTGCATTTTCAACTTCATGCTCCTCAGCGAATGCAAGGAGTTCAGTTGGGGTTTG
>NZ_DS996810.1:53894-166340 GCF_000156235.1 Pseudovibrio sp. JE062 | reverse complement strand
TCTAGACTTGCTTTAGCTTATCAGGCTGAAGAACTTTCGAACTCTAAACGTTAGGGGGGAATTGCAGCTCACCTGGATTCGAATTTAATCGACCTTCGATAATCACCAGGAGATCAGTGATCACTCAAGCTGCATCGTGAAGTTGCGGGGACAATAACTAATCGAATTCAATTCGGCAAGTGCTTATTGCCCACTAATTCTCCTAATTTTTCAATATTAGTTTCCGAAAGTTCGGATCACCTAGGGTTTAAATATCACCAGGAACACAATTGCAACCATTAATAGTGTCGGTATTTCATTAATAATTCTAAAGTAGCGTTCACTATTCTTATTTTGATCCTGCGCAAACTTGGTGACATGACGCGAAAGCATCACGTGATATATCGTCATCAGTATTACGAGCGAAAACTTCAGCATAAACCAAAGATCAAAATACGCATCGAGCAGATAAACCAGCCACAATCCGAAAATCCATGTGGCCATCATGGAAGGAGCCATGATCGCTTTAAGCAACCGGCGCTCCATGATTTTGAAGGTCTCGCTCTTATCAGAACCGATCTCAGCGGTCGTGTGATAAACAAAAAGGCGCGGCAGGTAGAACAAACCCGCCATCCAGGCGATCACAGAAATAATGTGTAGGGACTTCGCCCAGGAATATGCATCTTCCATAATCCGCGCCTCTAATTCTTCAGTGCTGCTTACAGGCCTTTAACCCGCTTAACCATCTCAGCAACATGTTCTGGCGGAGTTTGCGGAACAACGCCATGACCAAGGTTAAAGATGTGCGGACCATTACCAAGAACTTCGAGAGCGTGATCTATTCCAGTTTCAAGCGCACGTCCACCGGCAACAAGACGCATTGGATCCATATTTCCCTGAACAGGCACAATTTTCTGGATCTCTTGAGCAACTTCAGCCGGAACAGTCCAGTCCAGACCAACAGCATCAACGCCAGTGCCTTCAACATAACGCTTCAAACGAGCAGCTGATGCTTTCGGGAAACCAATGATCTTTGCGTTCGGACGCTGAGCCTTCACGCCATCAACGATCTTGCGGGTCGGGCCAACAGACCACTGCTCAAATCCGATGTCATCCAGAACACCTGCCCAGGTGTCAAAGATCTGCAGCGCATCAGCACCGCCATCCAACTGAGCCACCAGATAAGTGATGGAAGCTTCAACGAGCTGATCAATGAAAGCAGTCAGCAGCGCAGGATCCTTATAGGAGCCGATACGAGCGGCAACCTGGTCCTGGGTGGTATGACCTGCCACTGAGTAGCAAGCAACCGTCCACGGGGCTCCGCAGAAGCCCAGAAGGGTGGTTTCAGTCGGTAGCTCTGCTCTCAGGCGCTCGACTGTGGCGATAACAGGAGCCAAATGCTCCATCGTCCTAGCTTGATCAAGCTTTTCAACCTGTCCGATAGAAAGTGGTTCAAGAACTGGTCCTCGACCCTCCTCAAAATTTACAGGGTAGCCAAGCGCATCTGGAACAACGAAGATGTCAGAAAATAGGATGGCAGCATCAAAGCCATACCGGCGAATTGGTTGGAGAGTAACCTCTGTTGCAAGATCGGTGTTGTAACAGAAGTCCAGAAAGTTCGGAGCCTTTGCGCGCTCGGCTCTGTACTCAGGCAAATAGCGGCCTGCTTGACGCATCATCCAGATTGGTGGGCGTTCAAGTTTCTCGCCTGCCAAAACGCGCATTACCGCTCTTTCATGAGATTCCATAAATCGCCTCTTTTTCCCAAGCCTGCTTAAAAAGAATCCTCTTTAGAGGAAGTTTCTATTTCTATTAGTGAGTGAATAGCAGGGATCAATTTCGTTCCACAATTCCTAACTGAGAAAACCCAAATAGGAAAAGTCAAAGATCAAATTCAACCAAGACTCTCAACAGGAGTCGAAAACAAATTGTTTTTTCTAAAGATTCAATGGGTTACAATCTGGAAAATAACCACAGATCACAGTTTATCCCGTAAGCTGTGCTGTGAATCTTTTGCGTGGGCAATGTGCAATCCCGTTTATCCAAGTCGTTTCGAAATCAGTATTCTCAAAATATGGAATTGTTGACGGATTAGGGTCAACGGGCATTAATTTGGAAGCACAGTGAGATTTGGGTAGTTATCCCTGATCTCTCAGGAATGTTGAGGATGATACCTTGGGTAACCACTCTAACTATTTCCATTTACACATGGTTTCGGATTCAACGGGCGAAACTTTGATGACAATTGTGCGGGCTGCGACCGCGCAATATGAGAATATTCAGCCTATTGAGCACGTTTATCCGCTGATCCGTCATGACAAACAGTTGAGTAGAGTCCTCGAAGAGATTGAATCTGCTCCCGGAATCGTACTCTACACACTTGTGGAACAATCCTATGCCCGCCGCTTGGAGCGTAAATGTCAGGATCTTGGCCTGCCATGTGTGAATGTTCTCAAACCCGTCTATCAAGTCTTCCATAGCTATCTGAACGTCACAGAAACGTGGCGCGTTGGCGGACAGCACGTGATGGATGAGGAATACTTCCAGCGTATGGAAGCCATGAACTACACCATGTTGCACGATGACGGCCAAATCGCTGGGGTTTTGGAAGAAGCAGATGTCATTCTCGTCGGTATCAGCCGAACCTCAAAGACGCCAACGTCCATCTATCTGGCCAACAGGGGCATCAAAGCGGCCAATATTCCGCTTATTCCCAACATGCGCCCTCCCCGCCAGCTTCTGAAAGCCAGGAAACCCCTTGTGGTGGGCCTGATGGCCACCGCAGAACGAATTCGGGATATCCGCCAAAACCGTATTCTTTCGCTCGATGCCAAAACAGATAACGACACCTACGTTGATCGCAAATCAATCGCCAAGGAGATTGCTATGTCGAAACGGTTGTGCGCTGAAAATGGCTGGCCTCTGATCGATGTAACCCGCCGTTCTATTGAAGAAACGGCCGCAGAGATCATGGATTTGCTCCGAAAGCATAAAAATGAGCAAAAAGAGACAGAAGAATATTGAGAAGCATCGCGCTTTATCCCAATAAACAGCACAAGAAATCCTCAGATTGAGAAAGCAGAGTATGACTCGACTGGTATTAGCGAGCGGAAGTAAAATTCGCGCGACTCTCTTGGAAAATGCAGGCCTGATCTTTGATCGTATCCCGGCTAACGTTGATGAGCGTCAGATTGAAGAGCCATTGCTTTCCACTGGTGTGGATCCAGAAACCATTGCAGCCAAATTGTCCGTTGCGAAAGCGAAAGAAGTTTCTGCACGAAATCACGGTGCTTACGTAGTCGGAGCAGATCAGATCCTGGCTTTTGAAGGAAAACGCCTTGTTAAGCCGGAAGACCTGAAAGTGGCTCGCAAACAATTGGAAAGCTTTTCAGGCAAAAGCCACGCCCTCCACTCTGCAGCCTGTGTGGTGAAAGACGGCGAAGTTGTTTGGGAAGGCATTTCAACAGCGATCCTACATGTACGTGAGCTCTCCGCAGATTTTCTGGATTGGTACATCGAGCAGACCGGAACCGAAATCCTCTCCAGCGTTGGCGCTTATCAGCTGGAAGCAGAAGGCGTTCAGCTCTTTGAAAAGATTGAAGGTGACTACTTCACAGTGCTCGGCCTCCCTCTCCTCAGCCTCCTGTCCTTCCTTCGTGACATCGAGGTGCTGAAGAAATGAGGAACGCGGCAGTCACAGGTCACCCAATCGGCCACTCCAAATCTCCTTTGATCCACGGCTACTGGCTTAAACAGCATGGTATTGAAGGCAGCTACATCGCACAGGACGTTCCTCCTGAGACTGCCGAAGGCTTCTACGGCTCATTGGCTGAGCACGGCTTTGTCGGCTGCAACGTGACTATTCCCAACAAGGAACATGCCTACAACTCCGCTGAAAAACTTGATGATGCAGCCAAAATGATTGGTGCGGTCAACACACTTTGGCTGGATGAAGCGGGCGTTCTCAACGGTTCAAATACCGATGGGCTTGGGTTCCTGGGCAATCTCGATCAGATGTTGCCAAACTGGGATAACTATGGGAACAAGGCCATTGTTCTGGGGGCTGGCGGTGCCTCTCGGGCGATTATCTGGGCGCTGCTCTCCAGAGGATACACAGAAGTGTATATTGCCAATAGAACTTTGGAAAAAGCTCAGAAACTAGCCGATCATTTTGGTCCAAATACCATCGCAATCACGTGGGATACTCTGGGGGAAAAGCTTGGAGAAGCAGATCTTCTGGTGAACACGACCTCACTTGGTATGACTGGACAGCCAGAATTAAATGTTGATCTTGATAACCTGTCGAAATCAGCAGTTGTGACGGATATAGTTTACTCTCCGTTACAAACAAAACTGCTTCGGGACTCTGCGGAACGTGGAAACCCGACTGTCGATGGTCTGGGTATGTTGCTTCATCAGGCAGTACCGGGATTTGAAAAATGGTTCGGAGTTCGCCCGGAAGTCACCGATGAACTTCGTGAGATCATACTGAAAGAAATGGGACTTGCCTGAATGGTTATTCTCGGTCTGACCGGCTCAATTGGAATGGGGAAATCAACCACCTCAAAGCTCTTCGCAGAGGCAGGAGCAGCTGTTTACGATGCAGACGCCGCTGTCCATGCACTTTACGCCGGTAAAGCTGTAGAGCCTGTCGGCAAGGCTTTTCCAGGTACCGTGAAAGACGGTCGGATCGACCGGGAAGCCCTCGGCAAGATCGTTCTGAATGACAAAGCCAAAATGATGCTTCTCGAAAGCCTCATCCACCCGCTCGTTCAGGAAGTTGAAACCGCGTTTTTGGAGCAAGCGAAAAAAGATCGACGCAAGGTCGTCGTTCTCGATGTCCCTCTCCTCTTCGAAGTCGGCAAGCACAAGACTGTTGATGCCGTTGTCGTGGTTTCTGCACCACATGATGTGCAGCGCAAGCGTGTTCTTGAAAGAGCAGGCATGACAGAAGAGAAATTTGAGGCTATCAACGCGAAACAACTTAACGACGCAGAAAAACGCAAAAGAGCGCACTTTATTGTCGACACTGGCCGGGGTATCGAACCAGCCCGTCGCGCAGTGGGTGCCATCATGCGGGCTGTGTCCTCCATCGCTTCTAGAACGGTGTAATTATGCGCGAAATCTCCTTCGATACGGAAACCACAGGCCTGAATCCGCTTGATGGTGACAGGCTGGTTGAAATCGGTGGAGTGGAGCTCATCAACTTTATCCCGACAGGCCGCACCTGCCACCTCTACGTCAATCCGCAGCGCGATATGCCGGAAGAAGCCTTCCGCATTCACGGTCTTTCCGCTGAGTTCCTCTCAGACAAGCCTGTTTTTGCTGATGTTGCGGATGAATTTCTTGATTTTGTTGGTGATGCTCGCCTCGTCATTCACAACGCACCGTTCGATATGGGCTTCATCAACATGGAGCTCGCCCGCTGTAATAAGCCAAAGATTTCAAACACTCAGGTGTTGGATACGCTCAAACTGGCACGGCGCAAGTTCCCAACCGGTTCCGTATCCCTTGATGCGCTCTGTTCCCGATACGGCATAGATAACTCCAAGCGTGTCTACCACGGCGCGCTTCTCGATGCCGAACTGCTGGCTGAAGTTTATCTGGAGATGAACGGCGGTAAGCAGAAAAATCTCGGCCTGATGCCTGATGACGAGGCGATCGACCTCGACAACATCGGCGATGACCAGCCAAAACAGCGCATTGCCGCCAAACAGCGCCCGGTTCCCCTCTCCCCTGCCCTGTCAGAGGAAGAGATCGAAGCCCACGCCAAGTTCATCGCAGGCATGAAAACCGACCCTGCATGGAATAAGTATCTGAAGTAAGGCACAAACAAAAAGCGCTCCAGAAATCTGAAGCGCTTCAATCTCTTATCAGAGCATAGATGGCAGAACGCGATCTGGTGGACGGTGCCCGTCCATGAAGGCTTTGATATTGATGATAACCTTCTCACCCATATCAATACGCCCCTCAATGGTCGCAGATCCCATGTGAGGCAGTACGACGACCTTGTCGGAAGCAACCAGCTTCGGATTGATCGCAGGTTCATGCTCAAACACATCCAGCGCCGCCCCTGCAAGCTCACCCGCTTCGATCTGGCGGATCAACGCATTCTCATCAACAATCTCACCGCGAGCAGTGTTCACGATATACGCATCCGGCTTCATCAGCTTCAGACGACGTGCAGAAAGCAGGTGGTAAGTGCCCGGTGTGTGCGGACAATGGATGGAAACAACATCCATACGCGCAAGCATCTGGTCGAGGCTCTCCCAGAAAGTGGCCTCCAGCTGCTCTTCAAGCTCCAGTGGCTCGCGAATTCGGTTGTGGTAATGGATAGACATACCAAACGCTTTTGCGCGTCTGGCGACCGCCTGACCGATCCTGCCCATGCCGATAATTCCAAGGCGCTTACCCCAGATACGGCGGCCAAGCATCCAGGTCGGAGACCAACCATCCCATTCCTTGTTCTCAATCTTCTTCATGCCTTCAGAAAGGCGACGAGGAACAGCAAGAATAAGCGCCATGGTCATGTCTGCGGTGTCTTCAGTCATCACACCAGCAGTGTTGGTCACAGCAATGCCGCGGTTATTTGCGGAGATCACGTCGATATTGTCGACGCCATTGCCGAAGTTGGCGATCATTTTCAGATTAGGGCCAGCCTGAGCCAAAACCGAAGCGTCAATGCGATCTGTAACGGTGGGGACGAGTACATCAGCAATTTTGACGGCTTCTACGAGCTCAGCTTGGGTAAATGGCTTGTCATGCTCATTCAGGCGTGTGTCGAAAAGCTCGCGCATGCGGGTTTCAACAACATCCGGCAGCTTCCGCGTCACAACCACAATAGGCTTCTTTTTTGGCATCGTCCCCGCCTTCTGTCAAAAATTTGAAGTTTTTTAACCCTGCCTTATTCACCATATGAGTCAATGACTCAAAGGTCTTAGAGGCTGTCAAAGTTTCATTACCAAATGTTCCGGTGAAAACAAGACTTGTCAAACACGTCTACATCTAATAGCAGCCACTATCGGAAATCGCGAGATCTAAGGTATGATACTTGTGTCTCGATTTTAGTGAAAATTACGGATTAGCCTACGGGAAGTTTTGGTATCGCTATGAAAAATAAAAGTTTTCGTGCTCTTGGTGCCCTTGCAGCTGCTTTTCTATTATTCCTCTTTGTTTCCCCATCCGTAATTACTGCTCAGGCGCAGTCTGCGGGTTCTGGCGTGTCTGGTCTTCCAGTTCCACGTTTCGTGAGCCTCAAATCAGACCGTGTAAACGTCCGCAACGGCCCAAGCAGAAAACACGACATTGGTTGGACTTTTGTTCGCAGCAGGCTGCCGGTTGAAGTCGTTCAGGAATACGACGACTGGCGCCGCATTCGCGATTGGGAAGGCAAAGAAGGCTGGGTGTTCAAAACCCTCCTCACCGGCTACCGCTCTGCGCTGGTAACACCATGGCTGGTAAATACCGTGGAAACCACCCCTCTTCGCAAGCGCCCTGGCCCAAATGAAGAGATCGTTGCGTTCCTTGAACCACTTGTGCTGGCAGGTGTTGTTGAATGCACAGACGGCTACTGCCGCATCTCCGGTAAGGAATTTGAAGGCTGGGTTGATCAAAGCAGATTGTTCGGTGTCTACAAAAACGAAACGATCAATAATTGATCTCACCAGCTAAGCTAATCAAAGAAAAAGCCTCTGAGGAAACTCAGAGGCTTTTTTGATATCTATTTGACTAATCAGGAGATGCTTAGACCGTTTCTTTTTCCCGGTTCATCTTTTCAGCTGTTTTCAGCTCTTCCAGACGTGGCATGGAAACGATGTTGTAACCGGAATCCACAAAGTGAACTTCACCAGTCACCCCACCAGACATTTCTGAAAGCAGATAAAGCGCGGAACCACCAAGCTGCTTGCTCGTGACTGTTTGCTTCAGCGGAGAGTTATTCTGCTGGAAGTTAAACATCAAACGAGCATCCGAAACGCCGGCACCAGCAAGCGTACGAACCGGCCCTGCAGAAATCGCGTTCACGCGAATGCCCTGATCACCAAAGTCCATCGCCAGATAGCGTACAGAAGCTTCCAGAGCTGCCTTGGCAACGCCCATGACGTTGTAATTTGGCATAACACTGGTCGCGCCGCCATAGGTCAGCGTCAGCATGGAGCCACCGTTTGGCATCAACTCCGCTGCACGCTTTGCAATCTCCGTAAATGAGAAACAGGAGATCTGCATGGTGCGGGCAAAGTTATCGCGAGAAGTATCAGCATAACGTCCTCGCAGCTCAGATTTGTCTGAGAACGCGATTGCGTGCACAAGGAAATCAATGGTCCCCCATTTTTCCTTGAGCTGAGCGAAGACGTTATCCACGCTATCAATGTCTTCCACATCACATGGAACAAGCAGATCGCAGCCAATACTGTCGGCCAGCGGTTTTACGCGTCGGGCAAAGGCATCACCTTGATAGGTGAAAGCCATTTCAGCACCTTGTTCTGCAAGAGCTTTGGCAATGCTCCAGGCAATGCTGTGGTCATTGGCAACGCCCATAATCAGACCACGCTTGCCTTGCATAAGCTTGCTCATAGAAAACTCCTGTAATCGAAATCAAAGGAGCTGAGCAAGCCCAGCACCTCAAACTTAGTCTTTGTAGCGCTTAAACACGACAGTTGCGTTGGTACCGCCAAAGCCAAAGCCGTTAGACAGAACGCAGTTTAGCTCTGCATTATCTACGCGCTCTCTTACGATTGGCATATCCTCAAAATCCGGATCCAATTCTTCAATATGCGCAGAAGCAGCAATGAAATTGCCTTCCATCATAAGTAGAGAATAGATCGCTTCATGAACGCCAGCAGCACCCAGTGAGTGACCAGAAAGCGCTTTAGTCGCAGAAATTGGCGGAACCTTGTCACCGAATACGGCGCGGATTGCTTCGATTTCTTTGATGTCACCAACAGGTGTGGAAGTTGCGTGTGGGTTGATGTAGTCAACGTCACAATCAACGTCCTTCAACGCAATCTTCATGCAGCGCGCTGCGCCTTCACCGCTTGGTGCAACCATGTCGTGACCATCAGAGGTCTGGCCGTAACCTACGATTTCTGCATAGATTTTCGCGCCGCGAGCTTTTGCATGCTCAAGTTCTTCAAGAACCAGAACACCGCCGCCACCAGCAATAACAAAGCCATCACGGTTCTTGTCGTATGGACGAGAAGCCGTAGAAGGAGTGTCGTTGTACTTGGAAGACATTGCGCCCATCGCGTCGAACAGGTTGGAGAGTGTCCAATCCAGTTCTTCACCACCGCCAGCAAAAACCACGTCCTGTTTACCCCATTGGATCAGCTCGAAAGCATTACCAATACAGATATTGGTTGTCGCACAAGCTGCGGAAATGGAGTAGTTGACGCCGTGAATCTTGAACGGAGTTGCAAGTGTCGCGGAGTTCGTGGAGCTCATAGCTTTCGGAACTGCGGTTGGCCCGATACGACGTGGACCTTTTTCACGAGTGATATCCGCAGCTTCAACGATCGCTTTGGTAGAAGGACCACCAGAGCCCATGATCAGGCCAGTGCGTTCATTGGTGACCAGATCTTCGGAAAGACCCGCATCCTCAATCGCCTGCTCCATGGCCATGTAGTTCCATGCAGCGCCTGCGCCCATAAAACGAGCAGTACGGCGACCAAGTGCTTCTAAAGGATCCAGGTTAGGGGCACCGTGAACCTGACAGCGGAAGCCGAGCTTCTTATAGTCTTCAGCAGCAACAATGCCGGATTTACCTTCGTAAAGGCTTTGCTTGACCTCTTCAGCATTGTTGCCAAGAGGAGAAACAATACCCATACCAGTAACAACCACACGCCTCATCTAAGGTCTCCCGTGGGCTAAGCGGTCCAAACGGACCAAATTCCAAAAAAGGGTTCGTCATTCCGCATGACAAACCCTCGCATAATTTGATTACTTATTTTGCTTCGTCTTGAAACAGACCAACGCGCAGGTCTTTCGCAACAAAGATAGTCTCACCGTCAGCTTTCACCCAGCCATCAGCGATTGCTAGTTTCAGGCGGGAGCGCATAACGCGCTTCATATCAACGCCAAATTCCAGCATTTTTACGTCAGGAGTAACCTGACCTGTGAACTTTACTTCACCGGTAGAAAGCGCACGACCACGACCAGGCTCGCCCAACCAGCCAAGGTAGAAGCCAGTCATCTGCCACAGAGCATCCAAGCCGAGACAGCCAGGCATTACAGGATCACCCTGGAAGTGACATTCAAAGAACCAGAGGTCTGGATTAATGTCGAATTCTGAGCGGATTACACCCTTGCCGTGCTCTCCACCTTCCTCGGAAATTTCAGTGATGCGATCAAACATCAGCATAGGAGGAAGTGGCAGCTGTGCATTGCCTTGGCCAAACAGCTCACCGCGACCACAGGCCAGCAGAGCTTCTTTATCGTAGCTTGAACGCTTCTCGTGCATTCTATTCCCGCATAATTTGTCGTTTGTGTTAGGCCAGAAAACGTAGGGTTCACCTTACCTAAACGTAACGATGGTTCTAAGTATTAACTGTTCGGGCCTTCCTAACACACGAACCCGAAGATCGAAAGAGCGATGTATGTGAGTTTGCGTGTGCTCAATGTACGCAGTTGTGTTAAACTTATACTATTCTTATTATTGTTATAAGCAGTCCGGTTATTCCTGCTTGTTTTTAGCTTGATGTATCAAGGGTTATGTTCCCTTATATTGAGAGTGCTTGGGTGCAGGTCAATAGGTTGCTTTTAATCTAATGCTGGTAGAATTGGTGCGTAGGTGTTAAAACATCAGCACCCTAAAGAACTAAAGTAGGAAAAAATGAGCTCGCAGATTGCTAACGATCATCAAGATGTAACAGGGATGCTAAGAGACGCAGGTCTGCGCCCTACACGTCAGCGCGTTGCTCTGGCTGAGCTTCTTTATTCTCAGGGTAATCGCCACATTTCGGCGGAAGTCCTTCACGAAGAAGCTATCCTCGCAAACGTGCCTGTTTCCCTGGCAACAGTTTACAACACGCTTCATCAGTTCACCGAAGTTGGTCTGCTGCGCGAAGTTGCTGTTGAAGGAACAAAGACTTACTTCGACACCAACACTTCTGAGCATCATCACTTCTTCCTGGAAGATGAAAACCGTGTGATTGATATTCCGGACAGTGGCCTGACATTGGACAACTTGCCAGTACCACCAGAAGGAATGGAAATTTCCCGCGTGGAAGTTGTTGTTCGCCTCCGTAAAAAGCAGACGCACTAAGCGCTTCTGCTTTTAATCAGGCAGCATTTTTCAAAATTTTCTCTTTGCTCTTGCAAAGATCATAGATGATGCAGCGGTCACAAGCCGGTTTGCGCGCCTTACAGATGTAGCGGCCGTGCAAAATGAGCCAGTGATGCGCATGCTGCATGAAGTCCTGTGGTATCACCTTCTCGAGTTTTTTCTCGACATCCAGCGGCGTCTTGCCGGGGGCAAGGCCGAGCCTGTTCGCAATTCTGAAAAGATGTGTATCAACCGCGATTGTTGGCTGCCCAAAAGCAATGTTCAGCACAACATTTGCGGTTTTCCGGCCAACGCCCGGTAATGCTTCCAGCTCTTCACGTGTCTGAGGAACCTGCCCACCATGCTGCTCAATCAGCATTTGTGAGAGCAGGAACGTGTTCTTCGCCTTGTTCTTGTAAAGCCCGATAGTCCGGATTTCTTCGCGGATCTTGTCCTCACCAAGCGCAACCATCTTCTCAGGCGTATCTGCAATCTGGAACAGATGCTTCGTCGCCTTGTTCACACCAGCATCAGTCGCCTGAGCCGACAATACGACGGCCACCAACAGTGTGAACTCATTGGAATGGTTGAGCTCTCCTTCCGGTTCCGGGTTGTCTTTTTCGAATGTCGCAAAGATCTCGTAAATCTCGGCTTTAGAATACCTTGATCGGGAAACCGGCTTTTTGCGTGTACTGGAAGAAGATGCAACCTTCTTTGTTTTGGTGGCGTCAACCATAGGACTCTCGAAGGAAATAAGTGACTTTGCGTAGGCTCTGAAAGCTCTATACTCTGAAGAGATAAAGAGTAGCAATGAAACAGAGTGCGAAATAGCACCAATGCCCCATGATCTTCAAAAGCGGGAGCCTTATCCCCCTTTCTTTCAGGCTGTTCTAACCCCGCACCGCTCACTATCCCGCCGAGGCGTGAACATCGTTCTCTGGTGCGCAGGCCTGATTGTGGCCTTTTACTCGATTGTTCTGGTCCTCATGGGCCTCTGGCCCGCACCAATTCTGCTTTCTCTACCCATTCTGTTCCTCTGGTTGGCCTTCCGGCACAACTTCACAACCGCTGAAACTTATGAAGAAATCAGCGTTTCTCCGCTGGAGGTCAGGCTTAAGCACGTCACCTACAAAGGCGAAGTGCAAGAGTACGTGCTCAACCCGTTTCACATGAAACTCCATATCGAGCGGGACGATGATGTTGGAGTGACACGCATTTTAGTTCGCTCCGACCAGCTGTTCCTCATCGTTGGCTCATTCCTGAATCCAGATGACAGAACCAGTTTCGCCGCAGCCTTCTCACAGGCTCTCCATTCCGCACGACACCGGGGCTTCGATAACGCTTAAAGCAAAGGCATACTCGCGTTTCGGGTGGCTCTTCCGCTAAGGATCATCTAGATTTCACGCAATCAGAATGAAATCTTTTGCGTATTGCCGAAAAGCGGACACCGGTTTTCGGATAAGATGCGCGAAGAAAGCTTAAGAGCCGAGACCTAAGATGTTTAAAGCAGCAAATCTCGCAGATGGTGCGTTTGTAGAAGACAGTTCTGCTCTTGAGGACTACCGCGTCGTTCAAAAAACCCTTCAAGGCATCTCGGAAAACTGGAGAGAGCAGCCATCTTTGGAAGAACTCGCGCATAGTGTTGGTCTGCAACCAATCCAGCTTCAACGTGTGTTCTCAAGATGGGCCGGCATCACTCCAAAACAGTTTCTGCAGGCAATCACCATCGATCACGCCCGCGGTCTCCTGCAAGATTCAGCAAGCATTCTCGAAGCCTCTCTTGAAGTTGGCCTTTCTGGTCCAGCACGCCTCCACGATCTATTCGTGACCCATGAAGCCATGACACCCGGCGATTATAAACGCCGTGGAGCCGGGGTGAAGATCAATTGGGGCTTCCACCCCTGCCCGTTTGGCCTCGTACTCCTGATGGTCACTGAGCGTGGTCTGGCAGGCCTTGCTTTCGCGGATGCTGGTGAAGAGGCAAAAGCTCTCTCTGATATGTGTGAGCGTTGGCCTGCAGCTGAGTTTGAGGAAAACCAGCAGCTCACCGCACCCTATGTCTCTCGTATCTTCGAGCCGAACAAATGGAAGGAAGATCAACCACTTCGCGTTGTCTTCATCGGAACGGACTTTGAAATCCGCGTCTGGCAAACACTCCTGAAGATCCCGATGGGTAAAGCCACCACCTACTCGGAGATCGCCAGCAACCTCGGCAACCCAAAGGCCTCTCGTGCAGTGGGGACCGCAGTTGGTAAGAACCCACTGTCCTTCGTTGTCCCATGCCACCGTGTGCTGGGCGCAAAGGGGAATATGTGCGGCTACCACTGGGGCATCACCCGCAAGCGCGCCATTCTTGGCTGGGAAGCCGGTGTCTCCGGCGTTCTTGATGGACTAGCCGCAACAGGCTGATCGTTTCACATCCGATTTAAACGGTGTAAATGAAAAAGGCGAGCACTTGGCTCGCCTTTTCTTATGATATCATAAGAGCTTACAGGTCAAAGCCGAGGAGCTTACCGACGGTGAAGACGTCCTTATCACCGCGACCACAAAGGTTCATAACGATGATCTGGTCTTTGTCCATCTGCGGCGCCATCTTGATAACCTGAGCCAGCGCATGGCTTGGCTCCAGAGCCGGAATGATACCTTCAACACGGGTCAGCATCTGGAATGCATCCAGAGCTTCTGTATCAGTCGCTGGAACATAGTTCACGCGACCAGTATCTTTCAGCCAGGAGTGCTCAGGGCCAATGCCTGGGTAGTCCAAACCAGCAGAAACAGAGTGCCCTTCAAGGATCTGACCGTCATCATCTTGCAGCAGGTAAGTACGATTGCCATGCAGAACGCCCGGCTTACCCGCATTCAAAGAAGCGCAGTGCTCCTCACCTTCCAGACCTTTACCGCCAGCTTCAACGCCGTAAATCTCAACGGAAGGGTCATCAAGGAATGGATGGAACAGGCCAATCGCGTTGGAACCACCACCAACAGCAGCGACAAGCGCATCAGGAAGTCTGCCTTCTACTTCCATAAGCTGCTTTTTGGTCTCTTCACCAATCACTGACTGGAAGTCACGAACCATTTCTGGATAAGGATGCGGACCAGCAGCTGTACCGATCAGGTAATACGTGTCTTCCACGTTGGTCACCCAATCACGCAGCGCTTCGTTCATCGCATCTTTCAGTGTACCTGCACCAGCAGTAACGGGAACAATTTCAGCGCCCAGAAGCTTCATGCGGAATACGTTTGGCTTCTGACGCTCAACGTCAGTTGCGCCCATGTAAACCACGCAAGGCAAACCAAAACGTGCGCAAACTGTTGCAGTTGCCACACCATGCTGACCGGCACCGGTCTCAGCAATAATGCGGGTTTTGCCCATGCGCTTAGCCAGCAGGATCTGACCGATACAGTTGTTGATCTTGTGCGACCCGGTGTGGTTCAGTTCATCGCGCTTAAAGTAGATCTTCGCGCCGCCCAGCTCTTCAGTCAGGCGTTCAGCAAAATACAGCGCAGATGGGCGACCGGTATAATGGGTGTTCAGGTTCTTCAGCTCTGCCGCATATGCCGGATCAGCCTTAGCGTCGTTGTAAGCCTTCTCCAGATCCAGGATCAAAGGCATGAGCGTTTCAGCGACGAAACGACCCCCAAAATCACCAAAGTGGCCGCGATCATCCGGACCGGAACGCAATGTGTTGGCTTGCTGGTTCATTAACTCTTCCCAAATTCACTCGGCAACGCTGCGCACTTCACGCACAAAAGCCTCAATCAACTCGATGTCTTTAACGCCCTTCTCGCGTTCTACGCCGGAAGACACATCGACATCACTCACACCAGAGATAGCCAAGGCTTCACGGACGTTTTCAGGGCTTAGGCCACCAGAAAGCATGATAGGCTTTCCAAGTTCTAGGCCTTGTAGCAGTTTCCAATCAAAGCTGACACCATTTCCTCCCGGAATTTCGGAATTTTTTGGTGGCTTCGCATCAAGCAGAAATCTGTCTACCTGCGGAATATAGGGCTTAAGTGCCTCAACGTCTTCTGCGGTGGAGATGCCGAAGGCCTTCATGACGGGAACACCAAAGGTTTCACGCACTTCCGCGCAGCGCTCAGGGCTCTCACTGCCATGCAGTTGCAGAACATCCGGCGCTATGTTGTCGACGATTTCCTTCAGTCCCGCATTATCCATATTCACGGTAAGCGCGACAATCTTCGTTTTGCCACGCACATGGTCTGCCAGCTCTTTCGCCTGCGCGATGGAAACATAACGCGGACTTTTCGGAAAAAAGACAAATCCGATCATATCGACTTGTTCTTTCGTAACCGCGTCCGCAGTTTCCTTTGTAGAGATGCCGCAGATTTTTATCGTAGCGGAAGAGACCATATTTGCACCGTGTTCAAGCAATACCAGAATGACCGTTAGACCAAAATAATCAGGGTTTGTCACCCTGTTCTGGTCATTATATGGAACCTGAAACGGACAGGGCCAATGAGAAAATCTGGAGTTTATCGCGGTAGTCTAATGACTCTTGGTATATGTGGCGCGCTCGTTGCCTTTGCAAGCAGCCCCTCCGCGCAAACAGTTTACCAGCACCAACCGCAAGTGCCCATTGGATTTAATCAGGGATGTGCAGGTACCTATGCAGTTAAGCCTCTGAAATCAGGCGTGCTTAACCTTCGTACCGGTCCCGGAACCAACTACAATGTCGTTGGCCGCCTCATTTCCAACCAGGCAATCAACATCGTCGACTGCAAAGGCAACTGGCTTGGCATCCGTGACCCACAAACCTCCGAACAAATAGGCTGGGTCTACAAAGGCTACATGCGCCGCGTTTAAATGATAGAGTGAACAGTAGAATGCAATTCATTGAACTGTTCACTCTTTAAGAATCCCGAGTTATAGCGCTACCTGTTTCTCAAAATGGATAACTGGCAAGCGTGTTCCCGAAGACTTTATATGGTTGAGGCAGTATTCAACCGGGTCCATCTTCGTTGCTGCAGAACTGGTGCTGTTCACTAAATACCAGTCCCCCTCTTCCACTTGACGGAAAGCTACATAATGGCCGCCGATATTAATCACGAACCGGTCTTCACCAGAGTTGACAACATGACTGAGTAACTCACGGGCAATATCTTCTTCTGCGGGTGTTTTTGTGTGTTCAATGTAAGTAATTTGCGGGTCTGGCAGGCCAAGTTTTTGCTGCTGTGCCTTCAATAACTCTAGCCCCACATCTGCGATGCTGCCTTTGTTGCTGATATCCTGAAGAGGGTCAGTCTTGTAGAGTTTCTTATATTCTTCTGTCGCAACCTCGCGAGCGAGCTTTTTGGGGTCCTTCTGATGCTCTTGTCGCAGAGTTTTTACTTTGCGTTTAAGAACACCTGATGCGTACCGCAAGAACTCTTCATCGGTCTTGCTTTCATAAGCTTTCAGGTGATTGACGAGGCTTGCATCCAGCAAATCATTTTTGTCCGTTGCTTGGAAGCCGAGGCAGGCATTAATGGCGTGTTTCAAGCAAAACTGCCCTTCCTGCACCTCACAGAAAAACTGCGGATTTTCACCACTCGGCTTTTTGCGTGCATCTACATTATTGCGGATGCCCGGTGCACGATTGGAATATTTGACCTGAATCTGGCGGTTTTCATCCGCAAGCATTTGCAGCTCTGCCTTTGCTCGGCCCAGAGCTTTGAGGATCTCATCAATCTGGCTAGTCTGGCCCGTTTTTGCCATTTCTTTTAACTGTGCAATCGACAACCTGACAAAGTTTGCTTGCTCATCGAAGATTTTCAACTTAGCTGAGTCTTTCACGTATTTGCGCATTGCTGAAAGCTTCGAGGCGAGCTTCTCTGCATCCTTAAAGGAAACAGCGGGGGCAGCATCAAGTCGGGCCTGCTTAGCTGCTTCTTGCTCCTGTTTGCGTTTCGCAAGTGCTTCTGCGTTTTGTACTCGCGCACGATTGAGAATGGTATTTAACTGATCTCTGTGTTCTTCAAGAGATGCCATTACAATTGATAGCCCATCCAACTGGTCTGCATTGATGCATCTTTTTGCTTCTGGCATTGCGAATTCAAACAGAACTTTAATAGTTTGAAACTCAGCCAGCAGTTCTGGGTCTTTAATCAATAATTCTTGTCGCAAGAACACGCTCTTGCTAGCGTCCAAAGACTCATACTGCTTCAGATAGTCTTCACGCGTTTTGCTGACTTGGGCAATCTCAGGAGGTTGGCTTTGCTCATTTGGCTGTGCTCCCTGTTTCGCAAAATCCTCGATGTTTGCGACTACACTTTCGAGCTCAGATAGCCTGTTTTCAGCATCTTTAAGACGATTTTCTTGTATCAAATGCTCTGCTTGGCTACTGAGCTGCTCCCACACCATTTGGTAAGTCAAAAATGTATTTTGAAGAGACTGATCAGGTAATTGAGGGTTTCCTACCATGGCTTTGTTGTAGCGCCCGATCAACTTTTGCAGTTGGGCCTGGCAAGTATTCAACGAAGCTTCCAGAACCGGATCAAGTTCGGGTTGTCTGCCTTGTTTTCCTTCGGGCTGAGTAGCAGATGAGAAGGCATTCTGAGCACTGTCTTCCAAACTTTGGACGACATTCTCAAAGTCTTGTAATCTTGATTTCGCATCCGCTGCATTACCGCTGGCAATCAGTGCATCAATCTGACTCTCAAACTCCTCGGAAATGACTTTGAATGTCAGAAATTCATCGTGTTGAAATTCCTGCTGAAATTGAGGATTTTTTGCGACAGCACTGGCTCGACGGGCTGCGAGTTGATCCAGTAGCCTTTTACAATCTGCCAAGGCAGCTTTCTGTTCATCGTCACCAGCCTGAAAAGTGTCTGGCTCAATTTCAGAGACCTTGGATTCTTGCTGATGATCAGTAGAAACTTCATCTTGGTTTTCAGATGTCGAGTGCGCAGATTCCAAGAATGCAATCATCGAGTTGATTGCATCCTCACAGGTAGCAAGTTTGCCCCGTGCTTCTTGCAGCTTTCTATCCGCAACGTATTGCAACCCTTCGGTAATGTAGGCTTGAGCTGCGCTACTATACTGGGCAAAGCTGCTGGCAAGAGCTGGATCTTTAATCTCTGCTCCGGCCTTCAAAACTTCATTGAGGTTTGCTTGAGCCTCATCCAAAGATCCCATGCAGTTCGCAAGAGCTTTGTTCAAAGCATTCTGAGCTGCATTTTTTGTGGCTGAATCAGGCCTCGACCGCTTTCCTTGAGTTGGATTAGTTGCTTGTTTCTCTGCCGTTTCTTTTGCGTTGACCACGCAATCTATCAGCGTTTCGGTTAAGTTCTTGAGCGTAGCTAAGTTGGCTGTAATGGCCTCTTCAGAAGAACGTCCATGCCCTTCAATCAGATCCTCTGTTTCTGCAAGTAGGTTGATTGCAACTTGATAGTTCTTTTCAAAATCCCGTTTGAGGGCTTTGTCAGGAACTTCATTTACCTGCTGATAGCAAGACTGGATTTCGATCCGTGTCGTTTTCAGTTCCCTGCTAAGGCTCGGATCAACGGAAACAAATTTGACGTAACTTTCTGTTTTTTCAACTAGATTACCGAGGGTCTTTAACTCGTCCTTACAGGCTTCAAGTTCATGTCGTTTGAGCAAGCCCTCAATCTGCTTAACTTGCCCCTTTGCTTGCTTTGAAGAATCCGCGAATGCTTTTTGCTCTTGAGGGGATTTAATGGTCTTGCGAAGTCCATTGGCTTCTGAAAGACGGGTATTAGCTTCTTTAATCGCCGTTTTGATACTCTCAGTTTCGCGAACAGTCTGCTTCTGCATTTCAAGCACTTGCTGCACGCCTTGTAACTGTGCTTCTGCATCAAACAGCCGCTGGTCAGCACCTGCCGCATCGCCGTTTTTTACCAGACTGGTGACGTATGTCATTGTCGATGCAGCTTGCTTGAAGAGTTGATCAAACAGGGTCTTCTGGTCTTTTGAAACGAGTATCTTCCGCTCAGCCTTGTAACCTTTCAGCTTTGCAGAAAATTCCGTTGCTCGTTGTTGCAGAGCTTGAAGAGGATCAACATGCGGTACTGCGCTTTCAACGTTTTGCTGACCATCAACACCGTTTTTCTGCTGCTCTGTAGCTCTACTCTTTCCTACCAAAATTCCAACACCATCAACGAGTGCTGCGATGTCATCGAGAGTGCTGTCCGCATCAAGAAAGTTGCCTACCTGCAAAAGATCATCTGCGTTTTTCATGCGACTTTGAGTTTGATCACAAAGACTATCAAACGTCTGAATTTGAGCATCTGACTCTAGGGTATGTTTTAGTGCTTTATAGCTTGCAAGTTCCGCTTTGTATTGAGCAGAACGATTTTTGCAGTGAGCCTCAATCGAAGCAGGTGTCGGGTCGCCGTCATACTCATCAAATGGCCATGAGTTGTGTTTGTAAAACTTCTGTGCCCATTGGTATTCAGCAACTTCGAGCGTACCCTTAGCCATAGATCGACTCCCAACTTCAGCCTTTTCCTGAGGCTATTCTTGTTGGGCCAACAATATCCATAAATATGGAGCCAGCTCGCATGCATTTGGGGGCACGGTGAAGAGAGATTTGAAGTCTTCTGGCTAATTTTTAAAGAGATGTAACTTCTAAAATTGTGATCTACAGGAAGTGTAGAGCATTCAGTTGCTTAGGGAATAAAAAAGCGCCGCAGGAGCGACGCTTTTCTTGATCTCACAATTCCGTCAGACCTAGGTGATATTGTAGGCTGCAATAGCTGCCATGTTGAAGATCTCACTGTCCTTTGCACCCATAGGCACAATTTGAACCGGCTTATCCATACCCACCAGCAGCGGTCCAATAAGCGTTGAGCCTCCAAGCTCTTCCAACAGCTTTGTTGCGATGGAAGCAGAGTGGAACGCTGGCATGATCAACACGTTGGCAGGCCCATTCAGACGGCAGAACGGATAAGCCGCCATCTTCTCCATGTTGAGCGCGATATCTGCGCCCATTTCACCGTCATACTCAAAGTCTACCCGGCGACGGTCAAGGATCTTCACCGCTTCCTGAAGGCGCTCAGTCCGCTCCCCCTTAGGGTGGCCGAATGTGGAGTACGCCAGCATAGCCACACGTGGTTCAGAACCCAGACGGCGAGCAACGTGCGCTGCCTCTTCCGCTATATCCGCAAGTTCCTCAGAAGTCGGCATATCATGAACAGCGGTATCAGCCACTAGAACCGTTTTACCCGGTGTCACAACAAGCGAAACACCAATCACGCGGTGCCCAGGCTTGGTGTCGATACAGCGGCTGATGGTTTCCAGCGCAACGGAATAGTTTCGCGTCGTACCCGTTACGACACCATCTGCATCCCCTCGTGCAACCATAATGGCTGCCCAATAGTTACGGTCATTGTTGACGAGGCGCTGGCAGTCGCGCTGCAGATAGCCTTTACGCTGCAGACGAGAGTACAGGTACTCGGCATAATCTGCGTTGCGGGTGGAGGAACGTGCACTGTCCAGACGAATACCCGGACGGTTCACATCAATACCGGCAGATGTCGCGTTTGCACGGATCTCATCTTCACGGCCAACAAGGATTGCTTCACCCAACCCTTGAGCAACAAAGGCAGAGGCCGCACGAATAACCGCTGGCTCTTCACCTTCCGCGAAAACAATCCGTTTCGGGTTCTGGCGAACCTTGGAGATAATTCGCTGCAACGTACCAGCGATCGGATCACGACGACCCTGAAGCTGCGCACCATAAGCATCCATGTCCACGATCGGACGACGAGCCACACCGCTATCCATTGCTGCTTGCGCAACAGCCTGCGGAATGCGGGAGATCAGACGCGGATCAAACGGCACCGGAATGATGTATTCGGGACCGAAACGAGGGCGACTGCCGCGGTAAGCTGCTGCAACTTCATCAGGAACATCTTCACGAGCCAGCTCTGCAAGCGCCTGCGCACATGCGATCTTCATTTCATCATTGATCGTTGTCGCATGAACGTCCAACGCACCACGGAAGATGTAAGGGAAGCCGAGAACGTTGTTTACCTGGTTCGGATAATCAGAGCGCCCGGTCGCAACAATCGCATCAGGACGCACTTCCTTAGCTTCTTCCGGAGTGATCTCCGGATCAGGGTTCGCCATCGCAAAGATGATTGGGTTCGGTGCCATGGACTTGACCATGTCAGGCGTCAGGGCACCCTTAACGGACACTCCAAAGAACACATCTGCTCCATCCAATGCGTCTTCAAGCGTGCGCTTTTCGGTCTTAACGGCATGAGCGCTCTTCCACTGGTTCATACCAGCTTCACGGCCCTGATAAATCACGCCTTTTGTATCGCAAAGCAGCACGTTCTCATGTGGAACGCCCATCGCCTTCACTAGCTCAATACACGCAATACCCGCCGCGCCCGCGCCATTACAGACCACTTTAACGTCTTTAATGTCGCGATCCGTCATATGAACCGCGTTGATCAGGCCAGCTGCCGCAATAATAGCGGTGCCGTGCTGATCATCGTGGAACACTGGAATATCCATGATCTCACGAAGACGCTGCTCGATGATAAAACAGTCCGGTGCCTTGATGTCTTCAAGGTTGATGCCGCCGAAGGAAGGGCCGAGGTGCTTTACGGAGTCGATGAACTCCTCAACGTCGGAAGTGTCCACTTCAAGGTCGATGGAATCCACATCTGCAAAGCGCTTGAAGAGGACAGACTTACCTTCCATCACGGGCTTGGAGGCCAATGCGCCAAGGTTACCAAGGCCAAGAATTGCGGTACCGTTGGAGATAACGGCAACCATGTTGCCTTTGGTGGTGTAATCGTAAGCCCGGCTTGCGTCTTCTGCGATTGCCAGCACAGGAACAGCAACGCCGGGGGAGTAGGCCAGGCTCAGGTCGCGCTGAGTAGCCATTGGCTTGGTTGGCGAAATTTCAAGCTTGCCCGGTTTTCCTTCGTTATGGAAGGCTAACGCGTCTTGGTCAGTAAAGCTGACCTGCGAGCTTGCTGTTTTATCAGTGGTTGGCATGCGAAAAATTCCTCACCCTCAAGCGCAGTGTTCTTTTCAAATATCACTGGACGACATTATCCCCGTAAATTCGCGTTCTCAAGCTGTGAACTAAACGGACACGGGTGAAACACATAGAACCATTTGCTAGTGTCTGCGCCATGACTACAGCAGATATTGAAAAGCCTTCCCCAGCAAAAGGCCGCGTCACACCCATGATGGCGCAATATATTGAGATCAAGACAGCCAATCCGGACAGCCTCCTGTTCTACAGAATGGGCGACTTTTACGAGCTGTTCTTTGAGGATGCAGAGATAGCATCCCAGTCTCTCGGAATTACGCTCACCAAGCGCGGTAAGCACAATGGTGACGATATTCCGATGTGTGGCGTTCCTGTGCATGCTGCTGACGACTATCTGCAAAAGCTGATTGGCCTAGGCCACCGTGTTTCTGTCTGCGAACAGACGGAAGACCCGGCAGAAGCCAAGAAACGTGGTTCCAAATCTGTTGTTCGCCGCGATGTGGTGCGTCTTGTAACCCCGGGTACGATCACCGAAGATCGCCTGCTGGATGCAAAGCGCAACAACTTCCTCGCTTCCCTTGCCCGCGTCAAAGGAGGCAGTGCGGCAGACGGCAATCTTTACGGCCTTGCCTGGATCGACATGTCCACCGGCATGTTCCGCGTGGCCGAGAGTGATGATGTGCGCCTTGCTGCTGATCTGGCGCGTATTGATCCTTCCGAACTGGTGCTGGCAGATGCGCTGCTGCAGGAAACTGAGTTGCGAGCAACAGTCGAAGGACTTGGCGCTGCCCTTTCTCCTGTTCCGCGCACCTTCTTTGATGGCGCAAACGCTCAGGATCGTCTCTCCACCTACTTCTCCGTGGGTACGCTGGACGGTTTCGCCAACTACACTCGTGCAGAGCTAATCGCCGCCAGTGGTATTCTGGCCTACATCGACAAGACACAGCTGGGAGAGCGCCCTCCTCTGGATCCGCCAGTGAAGGAAGCTGCGGCTGGCCAGTTGCTGATCGATCCGGCAACCCGTGCTAATCTGGAGCTGACCCGTACCCTTTCCGGCGAGCGTCGTGGCAGCCTGCTGTCCGCTATCGACAAAACCGTGACTGGTGCTGGCTCTCGTCTGTTGGCAAGTCGTCTGGCAGGTCCCCTTACGGATCCGGAACAAATCCGTCATCGTCAGGATACCATTGCGTTTTTCGCATCGGACACCATGCAGCGTGAAGATATCCGTGGTCTGCTGAAGTCCGCGCCGGATATGTCCCGCGCCCTGTCCCGTCTTGCTGTGGACCGTGGTGGCCCGCGGGATCTGCAGTCCATCGCGTTTGCGATGAAGTCAGCACGTGAAATCGCAGGATTGCTCGCATCCGGTGGTGCTTATCCGCAGGAAGTCGGCTTTGCCGTGCAAAAGCTGGAACAGGCGCCGCATGCACTCGGCGAAAAGCTTGGTATAGCTATCGCTGAAGAGCCGCCGCTCCTCAAGCGGGATGGTGGCTTCGTCGCGCCGGGTTACAATCCGGACCTTGATGAGCTCAAAGCTCTGCGTGATCAAAGCCGTAAGGTCATCGCTCAGATGCAGGCTGATTTGGCGGAAGAGTTGGGCATTCGTTCCCTGAAGATCAAACACAACAACGTGCTTGGCTGGTTTATGGAAGCGCCAACAGCGCAGTGTGATCCGATGAAGGATGACCCTGCCCGCTTCATCCATCGTCAGACTATGGCCGGCGCTATGCGTTTCACCACCACCGAGCTGGCGGATCTGGAAAGCAAGATCGCCAGTGCTGGTGAGCGCGCTCTGGCAATCGAGCTGGAAATCTTCAATGAACTGACCAAAGCCGTCGTTGCTGCAGGTGGTCTCATCAAAGCCGCCGCAGAAGCGCTGGCTATTCTCGATGTGTCCACCTCGCTTGCCGTTCTGGCAGAGGCGGAAAACTACTCCCGCCCAGCTGTTGATGGCTCACTCGCCTTCACCATCGAAGGTGGTCGCCACCCTGTTGTTGAGCAAGCTCTACGCAAATCTGGCGAACCGTTTGTGGCAAACAATGCCAATCTCGGCCCGCAGGAAAGCTATGAAAACGGCCAGATCTGGCTGATTACCGGTCCTAACATGGCCGGTAAATCCACCTTCCTGCGCCAGAACGCTCTGATTGCTGTACTGGCGCAGATGGGTAGTTTCGTTCCTGCAACGAATGCCCACATTGGCGTCGTGGACCGCCTGTTCTCCCGTGTTGGTGCTGCAGATGACCTTGCAAGAGGCCGCTCAACCTTCATGGTCGAGATGGTAGAAACCGCTGCGATCCTCAATCAGGCAACCGACCGTTCGCTTGTTATTCTTGATGAAATTGGCCGCGGAACGGCAACGTTTGATGGCCTCTCCATCGCTTGGGCGGCCATTGAGCATCTGCACGAAACCAACCGGTCCCGCTCACTCTTCGCGACCCACTATCATGAAATCACAGCGCTTTCGCAGCGCTTGGAGCGTCTCAACAACGCAACTGTTCGTGTAAAAGAGTGGAAGGGTGACGTTGTCTTCCTTCATGAGATCGTCGAGGGTGCTGCAGACCGGTCCTACGGTATTCAGGTTGCAAAGCTTGCTGGCCTGCCGAAAACCGTTGTCAGCCGTGCGCAAAAGATCCTGAAACAGCTGGAAGAGCAAGACACCAACAAGCCTTCTGAGAAGCTGCTAGATGACCTGCCGCTCTTTGCCTCTTTCTCCCAGCCGCTGGAAACCATTCCGGAGCCGGAAGAAGAAGAGAGCTTTGTGTCCAATGAGCTGGTGGAACTGCTGGATAGCTTTGATCCGGATGATATGACACCACGTCAGGCGCAGGAGGCGCTCTACGCGCTTAAGCAAAAGCAGAAAGAGCTGAGCGCAAGCTAAGCCCTTTTGAGGTGAAACTGCCTGCTATCGTCATCCCGGCCACCGAGTCGGGATCCATAAATGTTAGCACAAAGAGCACCGCTGGAAATTTCCGGCGGTGTTTTCATGTGAAACCCGATAATCGGGATGAGCAAGGCGGCAGGCAATACCTGCGCTGTTTGTTAAGTTAGTTTCTTCGGCATTGGCTACACGCCTTGCCCGGGCTTTCTTGGGATGAACAACGTCGCCTCTTTTGCCTATAAGGCATGAATGACGGGTCTCCCGTCAGCCGGTTTCCCGGAAAGACAGTGGCTTATCCAGTCAGGTTTCCCTGCCCAAACAGTTCCTCTGTCTCTGACAGACTCCTCAGTAAAAGCAGGTTGCCCTGCCGGTACATCCGCGTCCACCACCGCGTGATACCCTATATTCCTGGGCCCTTCCCCTCAAACCATGCGGCCACGTTTGAAGTTCGGTTCACCGGACCACCGAAAGCTGCGTTACCTCTCCCGATAGCCCCGCCCAGCCTACGACACACTGACGGTCGCTCCGCCAGCAGCCCGTTACGTAGGCATGGGTTTAGTATGGGCATGGTTTCAAACGGGGGGGATAAGTTTTTGAGGCAAGGAGCCATCCACTCGGTGTCATCCCGGCCCCCGAGCCGGGATCCATACCCCCCCCAACCTTGCTGATTAACTCAGGCCTCAGCAAATCACTGATACTAGGGTTATGGGTCCCGGGTCTTCGCTGTGCTTCGCCCGGGATGACGGCGGGAGGCTCCTCCTCCGCAACCTCTGCGCAACTACCTGTTACGAAACCGAAATGCACTCATGCTGATGGAGCGGTAGGTGAAACTCTCATGCAGCTTTTCACCATAGGCATGCTCACCCGCAGCTCCATAGGCCACCAGAAGCGGAAGGAAGTGCTCATCGGTTGGCAAGGCCTTCTGATAGTACTTGTGAATGCCGGAGGAAAGCAGAGCGCAGGTCTCCCCTTGTTCGACAAGCTCTGTGATCCAGTGGTCAAATTCCAGAGCCCAGTTCGGCGCGTCACCGCTGCCGCTAACCTCAGAGAAGTTATGCGTCAGCGCACCACTACCGATGACAAGGATGCCCTCTTCCGCCAACGGAGCCAAAGCCCGCCCCAGATTGAAACTTTCTTCACTGCCATAGGAATACGGCAAGGATACCTGAACTACGGGCACATCCACGTCAGGAAACGCCAGAGACAGAGGTACCCAGGCGCCGTGATCCAGTCCCCACGTGTCATCCTCCCGCACATTCAGGCCATAGCGCGTGATGGCCTCATACACGCGGGAAACAAGCCAACTTTCGGCGGTTGCTTCGTACTGCATTTCATAGAGTTGGCGTGAGAAACCTCGGAAATCGTGAATGGTCTTCAATGGTCCGGCAGCATTGATGCTCAGCCGTTCTGTTTGCCAATGAGGTGAAATGACCAGCAAAGCCCTTGGCTTACCCTCTGATTTCGCGAGGTTTTTGAGAAACTGATGAGCTTCCAGCTCAGGTCTTATAGCGAGATCTGGTGCTCCATGAGGTAAAAAGAGAGGCGATTGTTTCATGTGAAACGCTTTTTTGTTTCGGTTTGTTGATGAATTTCCTATCTCTTGCAGTGTATTACATCAACTAAACCTAACCAATCTCAGTAAAGCTGATAGGACTGTTCACTAAAACAAGTATTATCCATTCACTCAGCCCAACGGAATTTCACGCGACCTCTGGAAGAAGCGTGAAACACCTGCTAGATAGAGGAGCTTTTTATCAATGGGCCTCTTCATGACACGAACACTGAAAATTACGCGCCTTCCCCATAGCGAAGGATTGGAGCTTCCTGCTTACCAAAGCGCAGAAGCTGCCGGGCTGGATCTGCAGGCTGCCAATGAAGAGGCAATCACGCTGCAACCGGGCCAGCGCGCCATGGTGCCAACAGGCCTTTCCATCGCGCTGCCATCTGGCCACGAAGGTCAGGTCCGCCCTCGTTCCGGCCTTGCTGCCAAGCATGGCGTGACCGTTCTGAACACGCCAGGCACCGTTGATGCAGACTATCGGGGCGAAGTGAAGGTCATTCTCATCAATCTGGGTGAGAAAGCTTTTGTGATTGAGCGCGGCATGCGTATCGCGCAGATGGTTGTTGCGCCAGTGACTCAGGTGCAGATCGAAGAAGTGAAAGAGCTGGAAACAACCGAGCGTGGTGCTGGCGGATTTGGCTCCTCAGGTCTCTAAAGGAATACAGGGAAGTAATATGAAGCCGGAATTGGTGATTTTCGATTGTGATGGCGTTCTCGTCGACACCGAAACCATAGCGAATGAGGTCCTCTCCGGCTTCATGAAGGAAATCGGTCTCGATTTCTCGCCTTTGGACTGTCACCACCGCTTCACCGGCACCGCGATGGACACCATCAAGGAAGAAGCTGAGCGTTTGAGCGGTAAAAAACTTCCCGATGATTGGGCCGCACAGGTGCGCAAAGCCGATCTGGTTGCGTTCGAAGCTGGTATTGAGCCAATTCCGGGTATTCTGGATGTGGTCGCATACCTGAAGGCAGAAGGTATTCCGTTTTGTGTCGGCTCCTCCGGTCGCTATGAGAAAATGCAGATGACTCTTGGCTCCTCCGGTCTTTGGGAAACCTTTAAGGATGTCCTCTACTCCGCGCAGGACTGTAAGATGGGCAAGCCAGCGCCAGATATCTTCCTCTATGCCGCCAAAGGCATGGGCTACAAGCCGGAGCAGTGCGTGGTGATTGAAGACAGTATTGCGGGCATCAAGGCCGCAAAAGCCGCAGGAATGCGCGTCTTCAACTACACCGGCGATGCAAATGCAGACATCGAACAAGCCAAAGCGCTTGGCGCGATCACCTTCGGCCACATGTCTGAACTGCCAGCTCTTCTCGGCCTCAAGTCTCTGGATGAAACCGCAGTTTAAAGGCTGCGTGTTTCAAGCCACGTTCGATCCCTGCAAAAGACGATACTAATTCCGCAATCAAGTAGAAACGAATTCTAAGAAATGCGGAATATTTATCTCTTGTTTCTACATCTGGCAGTTTTCAGGGTTTTTGAAACCTCGAAAACCCTCGATACACTTCCTACATTTCAGTGAGGATTTTGATGAGCCCGCCTTCGGGATTCTGACGTGGGGACAGGGCTCAATCTCACTGGATAATTGTATAAAGGGGATTTCGATGAGCACTTCCAAGCCGGGTCGTGGAAAAATTTACTCTTCCATCACTGAGACTATCGGAAACACACCAATCGTACGTCTGGATCGCTTGGCGAAAGCTCACGGCGTAAAAGGCAACCTGCTGGCCAAACTTGAGTTCTTCAACCCAATCTCCAGCGTGAAAGACCGCATCGGCGTTGCAATGGTTGAGGCGATGGAAGCGGCAGGTAAGATCATTCCTGGCAAAACCACTCTGATCGAGCCAACATCAGGCAACACCGGCATTGCGCTGGCATTCGTCGCAGCTGCGAAAGGCTACCGCCTGATCCTCGTGATGCCAGAGACCATGTCCATCGAACGCCGCAAGATGCTGAAGCTTCTCGGCGCTGAGATTGATCTGACTGAAGGTCCAAAGGGTATGAAGGGTGCTGTTGCACGTGCTGAAGAGCTCCGGCAGGAGATCCCGGATGCTGTGATCCCGCAGCAGTTTGAAAACCCGGCCAACCCTGAGATCCACCGCAGCACCACTGCGGAAGAAATCTGGAATGACACCGACGGCAACGTTGATGTGTTCGTATCCGGCATCGGTACTGGTGGTACCATCACAGGCACCTCTCAGGTCCTGAAAGAGCGTAACCCAGCGCTTCACGTGGTTGCTGTTGAGCCTGCTGACAGCCCGCTCTTGTCTGGTGGTCAGCCAGGACCGCACAAAATTCAGGGCATCGGCGCTGGCTTTGTACCAGGCGTACTCGACACGGCTGTTTATGATGAAGTGGTCACCGTTTCCAACGAAGACTCCTTCGCGCTCTCCCGTGAAGTTGCAAAGACGGAAGGTGTTCCAGTCGGCATCTCTTCCGGTGCAGCGCTGAAAGCAGCAATCGAAGTTGGCAAGCGTGATGAGATGGCTGGCAAAAACATCGTCATCATCATCCCAAGCTTCGCAGAACGCTACCTCTCCACGGCCCTGTTCGAAGGTCTGGAAGCATAAGTTCTGGCAACAGCCCGAAACAAATGAAGGGAGGCATTGGCCTCCCTTTTTCATGCGTAATACCATTTCGAATGCGAATCCAAACTCATTTCGAGTCTGAATCGAATAAGCGTTACTCTGGCGGCGTGCCGTTTTTATCCAGCACTTCACCTGCAAGATACAGCGAGCCACCAAACAGAATGCGTGGTGCCTCTTCCTCATCCAATGACCGCCCGACAACCTCAGAGATAGCATCTTCCAGCGTCTCATGAGACGAGGCAGACAGGCCCGCTGCCTGTGCAATTTCGGCAAGCTCCTCTGGAAAACGTCCTGCAGCCGTGGTCGTCAGCGGCACGCACATCACGTGCTTTGCCAGCCCCTCAAACTGCTGGAAGAAACCTTCTGGATCCTTCGTGTTCATCATGCCCATCACCAGAAAGGTCGGACGCGAGGCCTTGTCAGTCAGGTCCGCAAGGAAAGCTGAGATCACCTTCGCTGCACCGGGGTTGTGTCCCCCATCCACCCAGATCTCTGTGTTCTCTGGCAGTCTCTCAAACAGCTTGCCTTCATAAAGCGGCTGCATCCGCGCTGGCCAGTTGATCGACCGCAGCGCCTTATCACAGGCCGCTCGCGCCTCTTCGCTCTCCAGCAGGCCCGCAGCGCGTAGTGCAGCTAAAGCCAGGCCTGAGTTGGAAAGCTGATGGAAACCGGCAAGCTTTGGTGGAGAAAGGTCCATAAGGCCGAATTCATCCTGATAAACAAGCCGTCCGCCCTCTTCCCAGGCAGAAAACTCCTGTCCCTGGAACCAGATCGGCGCCCGTACCCTGCCCGCCTTGTTCTCAATCACATCCCGAATAGTATCCGCCTGAGGCCCAACCACAACAGGACAGCCCGACTTGATAATACCAGCCTTCTCCATCGCAATGCCTTCAAGGCTGTCACCCAGGAAGTTCTCGTGATCCTTGGACACCGGTGTGATGATGCTCACCAGCGGCTTTTCAATAACGTTGGTGGCATCCAGAACACCGCCAAGACCAACCTCCAGCACCAGATAATCAGCTGGATTGTCAGCAAACAGGCAGAACGCAACGGCGGTCGTTGCTTCAAAGAATGTCAGCTCATGGCCATCATTGGCCTTCTCAACGCGCTTGATTGCCTCCAGCAACGGTTCATCATCAACAAACCGCCCTGTCGCTCCCAGCCGAACCCGCTCGTTAAAGCGAACCAGATGCGGGGAAGAGTAAACATGAACCGTCTTGCCCTGCGCTTCTAAAAGCGCACGAATGGACGCACCAGTAGAGCCTTTGCCGTTGGTGCCTGCTACATGGAAAGTCGGCGGAATGCGCTTCTCTGGGTTTCCCAGCGCCTTGAGAACCCGATGCATGCGATCAAGGGATAAATCAATCTCGTCCGGATGAAGTTTCATCAAGCGATTAAGGGCAATATCGATCTTGTTCATAGGCTCTGCACCTGCTGGGAATTCAATAAAGAAAAAGCCCGGCACAGTATGCCGGACTTTTAAAAACAAGTCGTAAGTCCATAACCCGTGAGGATTTAGGAAGTCGCTGCAACCTCAGTGCCTGCTTCTGGTTCCGCCGGCTTTTCTTCAAGCACTGGCAGTTGAGCGTCACGCTTCATCAGCAGGTTACACAGGTTTGAAATGGTTTCTTTCAGGTCATGACGGTGCACAACCATGTCGACCATGCCGTGATCACGCAGATACTCAGAGCGCTGGAAGCCTTCAGGAAGCTTCTCGCGAATGGTCTGTTCAATCACACGCTGGCCAGCAAAGCCGATCAGAGCATTTGGCTCAGCAATGTGCACGTCACCCAGCATCGCGTAGGAAGCTGTCACACCACCGGTCGTCGGGTTGGTCAGCACCACGATGTAAGGCAGGCCTGCTTCACGAAGCATCTGCACGGTCACAGTTGTGCGTGGCAGCTGCATCAGGGAGAGGATGCCTTCCTGCATGCGTGCACCACCAGATGCAGCAAACATGACGAAAGGTGTTTTGTGCTCAACAGCATATTCCATGCCGCGGATGATAGCTTCACCAGCTGCCATACCCAGAGAACCACCCATGAAGGCGAAGTCCTGAACAGCAGTGGTCATGTCGTAGCCGTTCACCTTACCATTTGCGACCACAACAGAGTCGGTCATGTCGGTCTTGGCTTTAGCGTCCTTCAGGCGGTCAACATACTTGCGCTGATCGCGGAACTTGAGAGGATCGACAGTAACTTCCGGAGTTTCGATCTTGGTGTACTCACCTTTATCGAAGAAATACTCTAGGCGCTTCTTGCTGGAGATGCGCATGTGGAAGTTGGAGTTCGGCACGACCCACTGGTTTGCCTCAAGGTCGCGATGGAACACCATCTCGCCTGTTTCAGGGCACTTGATCCAAAGGTTTTCCGGTACTTCGCGCTTTTCGAGAAAGCTGCGGATTTTCGGCCGTACGACGTTGTTAATCCAGTTCACGGGCAGCCGCCTGTCTTTAATTTCGTTTTCGATTTTTAATGGCCATTAAACGGGCCATACGTAAAGCAATACTTATTTCCGAGCTTTTTCTACACCCACACGTAGTGAGCTCACAAGGTCGGTAACAGCAGCTTGTGTCTGATTTGTGGCTTTACCATTCTCATCAAGGCTCTTGCGAATTGCCTCAACAAGGATGGAGCCAACCACCACACCATCAGCGTGTTTGCCAATTTCCTCAGCCTGCTCAGCAGTTTTAATGCCAAAGCCAACAGCAACAGGAAGGTCTGTGTGGGATTTAATTCGTGTAACCGCCTGTGCAACGGCGGTTGTGTCTGCAGCAGCAGATCCGGTAACACCGGTAACGGACACGTAATAAACGAATCCAGAGGTGTTCGCCAGAACGGTTGGCAGGCGTTTATCGTCAGTTGTTGGTGTGGTCAGGCGAATGAAGTTTACACCGCCCTCAATTGCCGGAATGCAGAGTTCATCATCTGCCTCAGCAGGCACATCAACAACAATCAGGCCATCAACGCCAGCTTCGCGCGCTTCTTTCACAAACGCTGCGCTGCCGCGTACATAGATTGGGTTGTAATAACCCATCAGAACGATTGGGGTGTCATTGTCCTTTTTACGGAACTCACGCACCATCTGAAGGGTCTTGTCCATGGTGTGGCCATGCGCCAAAGAGCGCTGAGTCGCCAGCTGGATTGGAACACCTTCAGCCATCGGATCGGAAAACGGCATGCCAAGCTCAATAACATCACTGCCAGCTTCCGGAAGAGCATCCAGAATAGCTTGTGAGGTGGCGAGGTCCGGGTCTCCAGCCGTAATAAAAGTTACGAGTGCAGGACGTCCTTCAGCCTTGAGCTTTGCGAAGCGTCGATCAATACGAGTTTCAATCATTCATCCGACCATCTGATGTATTGGGGCAAGCCCCACCAATCAATCAGCAAGGATGTAGGGGTGCAACTAGCCCCATGTCAATAAACACAGCGCAAATAGAATGCGTTTCTGGCGAATTTTATAAGAAATAGACAACAGCTCCAGAGAATATCCAGCGATATAGACTCACAAGGTCTCAGATTGACCATTACGTCAAATATAATATTGCCTGCTCTGATCGTGAGCGAATGGAGAATTCGACCCGCCAAACGTCAATAAGCACTGAATTTTTAGAGCTGTGGTAGAACCAGTTTTAAGCATCGAAACGCGGTAAACAGCCATATCAATAATCAACTCAGTCCCCCTTAGACCATAGTTGTGTGGCTCATATGACAACCCTCTGCTTTGGTTCTGGCGTATTTTTTTATGAGATTAGTTTTGGGGTAAGAGATGCCGGGATGGAAAGCGATAGTTTTTATGTGTTTGGCAGTGGTTCTTTCCGCCTGCGTAGATGTTGAATTACACTATGATTTTGCTGAGGATGGTTCTGTCACACAGCGCATGACCTACAAGATGACAGAGGCTACCTATGCCCGTATGCAGGAAAAAAAGAAGCAAAACTCAGGTCCGGTTCCTGTGGTGGCCTTCTGTGATAACGGCGAGGTAAAGCGGGAAAACGGGTTTGTGTTCTGCAGCAATACCGTTGAACAGAGTTTATCTGATTTGCTCTTACCAGAGCAGGAAACCCCTTCGCCCCCTACATCCATGGGGCCCTCTGTTCTCCAGTTAACTCGGGTGGATGACACGAGCTTACAAGTGGCTTTGAAGGTCTCGGATTTCAATAATGCCGACTCTGGAGCGACAGTTCTGACCACAGCCACCTTTCTTGAGAAAGCTGTGATGGCCCAAGCTCTTGCTGAGCGCAACCTGACCGTAATCCTTAGCGGCCCTGCGCTTATCAATGCTTCTAGAAACACGATTGCAGACGCAACGCAATCAGTAACATCGATTCCACTCACTGATCTCATCACCGGCCAACTTGATGCAAAAGATCCCTCCGCCACTTTCCGATTTGCTCAGCCTTTGCCTCCTGATAGAGAGAAGCAGACACAAATGATGTCTGAACTTTTCGAAGGCTATCAGTTCGACAATTGGGAAGATATGCACGGTCCAATATCGGATTACCTTCAACAGCAACCGCGTATGATGACTTGTGGAGCCCGCATGACAGAGCAGGCCTGTAAAGTTACGCGGGCAGAACTGGCTCAGCGCATCACGGCCGATTACGTTGGCTTCAAAGAGCAGTTTATAAAGGTTCTTCACGCGCGCTATAGTATTCAGGATCTTCAGGACATGCTGGGGTTGGCTCAACAGCGCCCCACTCTGTTCAGGGTACCTGTGTGCGATGACTTCCCACAAATGGACCGACGCTGTGTTGTCATGGCACACACGGTGGATGCTCTGTCATTCAAGCACATCATTGCGGCCAACGAGGCAGCGCAAACACGTGTATCGCCCTTCTTTAAGGATGAGTGAGCACACCAGAAGAGGCTGGCACAACACTTCGGAAAACAAAAAAGCCGCAGATGGTCTGCGGCTTTCTCAGTCTTGAAACTAAACGCAAATTAGTTGCGGCGGCTTTCCAGGAAGCCAACAATGCGGCGTACATCATGTAGCACTGGCTCAGCGATTTCCGCAGCGCGTTCAGCACCATCACGAAGAACAGCATCAACGCTTGCAGGATCGTCCATGATCCGGCGCATTTCATTGTTCATTGGCGCCAATTTCTCAACCGCCAGCTCAGAAAGAGCAGGCTTGAATGCTGAGAACTGCTGACCGCCGAATTCGCCCAGAACCTCTGCTTTGGACTTGCCAGCAAGAGCCGCGTAAATGCCAACGAGGTTGTCAGCTTCCGCACGACCTTCCAGACCATCCACTTCACTTGGAAGAGCCTCAGGGTCTGTCTTCGCTTTTCTGATCTTCTTCGCAATGGTGTCCTGATCATCGGTCAGGTTGATGCGGGAAAGATCGGAAGGATCAGACTTGGACATCTTCTTGTTGCCGTCACGCAGGCTCATGATACGGGTCGCAGGACCGGTGATCATCGGCTCGGTGATCGGGAAGTACAGCTCATCTGGTGCTTCATGAGAAGGCTCAGGGTTTGGAACACCCAGGCCCAGCTCTTTGATGCGCTCAGCAAAGTCGTTGTTGAACTTCTGCGCGATATCGCGGGTCAACTCAAGGTGCTGCTTCTGGTCATCGCCAACCGGAACGTGGGTTGCGCGGTAAGCCAGAATGTCTGCTGCCATCAGGTTCGGATAAGCAAACAGACCAACGGAAGCGTTTTCCGCGTTCTTCCCTGCTTTGTCCTTGAACTGAGTCATACGCTTCAGCCAGCCCATGCGAGCGATACAGTTGAAGATCCATGCCAGTTCAGCATGTTCTTTCACCTGGCTCTGGTTGAAGATGATCGACTTCTTCGGATCAACACCGGCTGCGAGGTAAGCAGCTGTCACTTCGCGGGTCTGCTGCGTCAGCTCGGCAGGATCCTGCCAGACTGTGATCGCGTGCATGTCAACGATGGAGAAGATAGTCGGCATCTGGTCCTGAAGCGGAACAAAGCGGACAATCGCACCAAGGTAGTTACCGAGGTGGAGGTTTCCGGTTGGTTGTACACCGGAGAAAACGCGAGGCTGAAACGCCGTCATAACAAATATCCCTAGGCTTGGGCCTGTTGGAAGGGCCAGTGGGTTGCGCGAGCATAGATTGAATGGGTGACAAACAAACTAGGACAGCCCGCGCAGAGTAAGCCCGGTGGTTATGACTGCGCTTTTGCGTATGCGCAAGTGCTTTACAAAGCCGGAAAGCCGTTATCGCCGCAATTTCTGCAGTTGTGCGCGAAAATCTACAGTGCCGGTCAGCTGCACCAGAATTCCAAAGGAAACCAGTCCAATAGCGACCAGAATGACAAGCTCACTGGCGCGTACCACAAACAGGTTGGAGGCTGAAAGCGGTTCAAGAACAAGCGTGCCGCCATAAACCACAACGCCCATCAGCGCGCTTGCAAAGCCCAATAGCGGAATTCTCTTCATCAATGCGCTGTCGATGACGAAATGACCACGTCGCCAAAGCACAAACGCCAGCAAACTGGTGTTGACCCACCCTGCAGCTGTTGTGCCGATTGCGATGCCAACGTGCTTGAAGGCTGGGAACAGCAGGATCGACAGAGCAACGTTCACCACCATACCCACGGCAGCAAAGTACATCGGTGTCTTGGTATCTTCCCGCGCAAAGAAGCCCGGAGACAGCACCTTGTTCAGCACAAATGCTGGCAAACCAACGGCAAATGCCATCAATGCCAACGCCGTTTGCTCAACCGCCGCATCAGTAAACTGACCACGCTGGAACAGCACCGCAATCACAGTGTCTGGAATAATCACGAGCGCAACAGCCGCCGGAAGCGTCAGCGCAAGCGCAAACTCCATGGACCGGTTCTGCGTATGATAAACCAGCTCTTCCTGACCAGAGCGCAATTGACGCGTCAGGCTTGGCAACAGCACCACACCAATCGCAATGCCCACTACGCCAAGAGGCAGCTGATAGATCCGGTCCGCGTAGTAAAGGTATGAATTTGCACTGCTTTCCAGCGATGCGATGATCGTTCCGACCGTGATGTTAATCTGGGTAATCCCCCCGGCAATCACACCGGGAACACCCAGTACCAACAGGCGTTTAACACCGGGCGTCCAGCGTGGCCGCATAATAGGAACGCTGAACCCAAGTCGCTTCATGCCAATGGCAACAACAGCCAGCTGAACAACGCCAGCAACAGCAACGCCAACCACCAGCAGCACACCAGTGGTCTGGTTCGGCTCCATGCCGTAAAACCCGATGCCAACCAGAACCGCCATCATCACCACATTGAGCATGACAGGCGCCATCGCAGCAGCCAGAAACCGCTGAAATGTATTGAGAATTCCGCTGATAAAAGCGAGCAGCGACATAAACAGCAAATACGGAAAAGCAATCCGCGACATCAAGACGGTGAGGTCAAACTTTGCCGGATCAGAATAGTAGCCCGGAGCCAGCAGATGCACGAGCAATGGCATAAACACCTCGGCCAGTGCGAGGATAACAACCAGCGTCCAGAACAGAGCTGCCGCGATCTCACCCGCAAACTGCCGTGCCCCATGCTCGCCATCCTCTTCAACAGAGCGGGCGAAAAGCGGGACGAAGGCTGAATTGAATGCACCCTCTGCGAACAATCGGCGGAACAGGTTCGGCAACCGAAAAGCCACTACAAAAGCATCCGCAACGGGGCCGGTGCCTACAAAAGCAGCCAACATCACGTCTCGCCCGAAGCCGCAAAGGCGGCTTAGCATCGTCGCGCCACCAACCGTGGCGAAGCTCTTGAAAAGGCTCATATAAAATTACTTACCTGTAAGTTTTTGAGGTCTACGGCGTGAGCTCATAGGTGCTTTTTGTGGCTTTTTACCGTCAAATGCATTTTTAAGTCTATCGCGAATGGATTCCTGTCGGCCCACATTGTGAACTTTCTGGCCGGTCAGATCCGTCACATAAAATACGTCCACCGCCTTCTCTCCAAACGTTCCAACATGCGCGCTGGCAATGTTCAGGTTCAACGCGGAAATCTCAGTGGTCAGATCAGAGAGCAAACCAGGTCGATCAAGGCCGGTCACTTCAAGAACCGTATAGTTTTCAGACCATGAATTGCTAACTAAAACAGTCGTTTGCAGCGAAAACGCCTTACTCCGCGCATTCGGTTTTTTCGCCAGTCCTTTCACTTCTGGCACCGGTGCAGTCCCACGCAATGCCTCTTTGATCAGACAACAAATCCGCTCACCACGACGATACTCATCATCATCTTCCGGCAGCTCACGACTGATATAGATCGTATCTAGCGCGAGGCCGTCCTTCGTGGTGTCGATGTGTGCATCCACGATGTTGGCACCAGCCGCGAAACAGGCCTGCGCGATCGTGGAAAGAAGCCGTGGGTGATCAGGTGCCAGAACGGTAATTTCTGTAACACCCTCAAAGGCATGCGGCTTTACAGCAGTCGCCAGATGCTCTTCTTCCGCATCTGTCATGCGGATCAGGTTGGCATGGTTGATCTTACTCTTCAGATCAACGCGCAGCCAATAAGCCGGATAGTGACGGTTGAGGTAGTTATCAAGCTCCTCATCGGACCAACCTTCCAGCTTCTCAGCCAGCTCTTGCTTTGCAAAATCAACACGTTGCTGCTGACTCATACGACCATGACCACCGCTGAGAATAGTCTCGCTCTCATAATAGAGCGTGCGCAGCAGCTGCCCTTTCCAGCCATTGAAAACATTGGGACCGACAGCCCGGATGTCCGCAACGGTCAAAATCAGCAGCAACTGTAAGCGTTCCAGACTTTGCACTTTACGGCAGAAGTCCTTGATGGTCTTCGGGTCACTCAAGTCGCGAGATTGCGCGACGGTGCTCATCTCCAGATGTTGCTCGATGAGCCAGGCGACCGTATCGGTCTCTGCGGGAGAAAGCCCAAGGCGTGGGCAAATCTTGCGTGCTATCTTTGCCCCAGCAATAGAATGATCCTCAGGCCGTCCCTTCGCCACATCATGCAAAAGCATTGCAACATAAAGAACTTTTCGGCTGTGAACCGACTTGATGAGGTCCGTCGCCAACGGATGGCTATCCCCACCCATCCCGCGCTCGATTTCAGAAAGCACACCGATGGACCGGATGAGATGCTCATCAACGGTGTAGTGGTGATACATGTTGAACTGCATCATCGCCACGACCTTTCGGAACTCCGGTAGGAACTGCCCGAGAATGGAAGACTCGTTCATCGCGCGCAGAACGGTTTCCGGATCGCTGCGACTGGTCAGGATCTTCAGGAATAACCTGTTCGCCTGTTCATTCTTGCGGAAGTCAGCATTGATCAAGCGGCGGGATCGACGAACCAATTTCAGCAATTCAGGATGCATATCCAGATTGGTTTTGTCGATCAGATAGAAAACACGGATCAGATTGACCGGGTCTTTTTCAAAGATATCCTCTTTCGCCGCAACTATACGTCCATTCTCAACGAGGAAGTCTCTGGTACCCTTGATAGATCGACGCTTATGCTTGCTGCCCGGAACAAAACTCCCCAAAAATCGCGAGATACTCGGAGCAGACTTCACATGCTGCTCTTCCAGCGCTGCTGCAAAAATACGGGTCAGATCACCAACGTCCTTTGCCACAAGGAAGTAGTGCTTCATAAACCGCTCAACAGCGCGCATGCCGGGGTGGTCCATGTAGCCAAGCCGGTCAGCGATTTCTCGTTGCACATCAAAGCTTAAGCGCTCTTCTGGGCGGTTCGTCAGAAAATGCAGATGGCAGCGCACAGCCCAGAGAAAGTCCTGACTCTTTCGGAACCGATTCAATACCCGACGGGAGAAGACACCTTTTTCAACTAACCCTAAGCCATTGGGAACACGATAGAAATACTTGGCGATCCAGAACAGTGTGTTCAGATCTCGCATCCCGCCCTTGCCTTCTTTGACATTCGGCTCCACCAGATAGCGCGAGGCACCGTGCCGCTCATGCCGATCATCCCTTTCAGCAAGCTTGGCCGCGATGAACTCCGGCCCGGAACCTGAAACGATCTCCTTGTCAAAGCGCTTGGTAAGCTCTTGAAACAACTCAAGATCGCCCCACACATACCGCGCTTCCAGAATAGCAGTCCGCACGGTCATATCTTCCCGGCACTGCTTGATGGTCTCATCGAGGTTACGGGTAGAGTGTCCGACTTTCAGGCCCATGTCCCAGAGCATGTAAAGGATGAACTCAACGACCTGATCACCCCAGGGCGTTTGCTTGTATGGCCAGAGGAAAAGCAGATCTACATCTGAGTGCGGCGCCAGCGTTCCGCGACCATAACCACCAACGGCAATCACACTGATGCGTTCGGACTTCGTTGGATTTTCAACGGGATAGACGTGTGTAACCGCAAAATCATAGATCACCTGAATAATCATATCCTGCACGCAGGACAGGCGCTCAGAACAACGGCGTCCCTGCCCGTCATCCATCAGGAGTTTTTCGATTTCCCTGCGGGCTTCTTTGTGAGTGGATTTCAGCTTGGTCAGAACTTCACTGCGCAGCTTAAAGCTGCTGCCATCGCCATCATACTTCTCAACCAGCTTATTCAGTTCGTTGAGAAGCGATTTGGGATCAACCAGTTGATCCACTTTAAGTTCTTCAGGCGTCATATCAGCAGTCCACTTCAAAAGTCAGCACACTGACTTTACAGAGCTTTGTTGCCTTAGACTAGATATTGTCGCGAGAGCTAACCACTCTTAATTGGTGAATGAGGTGCTCAAGGGATTCCTCGGAAAGACCGTTGATCTTGGAAGCCAGCATGTTGGTCAGCTCGGTCGCCCGCGGTGTCAGACCGCCTGTATCGATGGTGATCTTCGGGTTGGAAAGTTCCGCAAGTCTTTGAAGTTCCTCAGCTTCATCCCAGATCACGTTGAAGTAAGTGATGATGCGCTGAACCATGTACCAGGTTGGAGTACCACGCTTGCCGTGTTCAAGCGCGCTCAGGTAGGCTGAGGAAACCGAAAGGGCCTCCGCCATCTCCTTCAGGGTAATGTTCTGCTTTGCCCGCAGCTCCCTAACCTTGGCTCCAAAAGGTGTCATCCTACTGAAATTCCTAAGCTATTTCTTGCGCTTGCGGATGCGAACGTAAAGCGCACCGCTGCCCCCATGCGAAACGTGAGCTTGGTCGAAGCCTACCACACAGCTGCGCATATCAGGAAGAGAAAGCCACTGCGGCACCATTCTGCGCAGAACACCACGATCATCACCGTATGGGCTATGTGAGTTATCCAGCCCCTTACCGGTGATCACTAGCACTAGCGAATAGCCCATTGCCTGCGATTGATAGATGAATGAAGTTAAGCGTTGGTGCGCCTGATACTGCGTCAGACCATGAAGGTCGATCCGTGCATCAATATAGCCCTTCCCTCCGCGAACAACTTTCTTGCGCTCTTTCTTGTTCAGCGGCGAAAGTGGCGGAATTGGTGGCACAACCGGCGTCGGCGGAGTGTAGTCTGGAGCCGTCTTCCCTTTGTAACCACGCGACTTTTTCGCTTGTGGCTTCGGCGGAGAAACAAGTTGCGGCTTCAGCTCCGGCTGAGGTGCTTCAGTGGTCTGTGCGTTGATAAGTGGTTGATCTGGTTCGGAAAGCTGCGTTGTTTCTTCCAGCAGGTCGGAAAGGCGCTCTTGATGCCATGGTGTCAGAGTGGCTTTCACCCTGTTCCACAAGCGCTTATCTGCTTCCGTCAGCTGCTTTGTCTTGGCTCGCTTTGTGCGATCACCATTCGTCATCTATCCGATCCGTCCACGATCATTTATTCTTTTGGAACAAGGAGATAGAATTCCGCACGGTGACGGATATTCCCGGCAATTGCACCTGCCTCTGCACCACTTCCAACATAGATATCGCCACGCGCCGGGCCTTTGATGGCTGACCCAGTATCCTGGGCAACCATAAGCTTGGCGAAGCGATCACCTGATTTGTCGTAGGTCCTTAACTCACTAGAGACAAAAATTAAACTGCCATATGTGTGCAGATCATCATCAATTGCCAGTGATCTCAGGTCCGTAAGCGCTGTTCCTGCACCTCCAATGGCGGCAACCTCAGCGTTTTCCGGAGATTGTAACTCAAAGAAGATGTAGGATTTATTGTGCCGGAACACGTCTTTTTGCTGAGATGGATTCGCGGATAACCATGCCCGAAGCGCATCCATGCCCATGTTTTCGCGGGTGATTTCGCCCCGCTCAATGAGGACACGGCCAATCGCGGTGTAATCATGGCCGGACTTGCCGGCAAACGCCAAGCGGCGCAGCTCGCCATTGGTCAGGCGAACCCGCGCAGAACCCTGAACAGCTGTAAAAAATGCATCTATCGGGTCTTTCACCCAAAGCACTTCAAGGCCCATTCCATCCAGCGCGCCGTCCATAACATCCCCGCGGGTCGGCATCACTTTCAGGTTTTTCGGATAACCGTGAAGGGGGACAACATATTCGCCAGTGCGAACAAGCGAGCCTTCCAGCTCCGGCATGTAATAGCCGGTCACAAACCCGTCCTCTTCAACGCGGCGAAACGTAAAGTGCTGTTCCAGAAAGGCTTTTGCTTCCCGCCCGTCGTTTGCGTTGATTTTGCGCGATTTTGCGCAGATAGCGCGTAATTTTGCGTCGCTAATGCCAAACGCTTTGGTCGGCAGCGTTCGGCCCTCGCTTCCCTCACAGTGCGCTACAAATGCGGAAAGGGCCGCAGAGTGATCATCTGCAGCCCATCCGTCGATTTCGTTGGGATCAAGTGGCCCGGAGAGCTTCGCGCTTCGCATGGTCCTATGGTCATTTCCTAGGGTAGCTGTAGCAGCAGAACTTATCCCCGCCGCGACGGTGAGAGTCATAATGAACCTCACTACGCCGCGAGAGAAAGAAAACGTCATGCAGATTCAGTTGCAACCAGTTTCCAGTTTGGATCGTTCACGCCAGTCACACGAGCGAAGGTCCAGATGTCGGTCAACTCGCTCACCGCGGTTGGGTCACCATCCACGATACGGTTTTCAGAATCCCGTGTCGCGGTGATCAGCTGGCTCTTGAAGCGAACGGTCACTTCAGCAAGGCTGTCTTTCTGGTTGAACACGGCTTCCACTATGTCGGCCTTGTCGATGCCCACGAAGGTGGACTCAACGCGTTCATTGCGGCTTTCACGGTCATCAATCGCTGCGGAGAAACCGGTGAATACCTCTGGAGAAAGCAGGTCTTTGAGCGTACGGCGATCACCCTGAGCAAACGACATCAGAATGATCTCGTAAGCGCCACGGGCACCTTCTACGAACTCTTTAGGATTGAAAGACGGCTCAGCTTTCCAGATTTCGCGCAGGCCATGGTTCAGATCAGTGCCCTTCTTGGCAACTTTGTCGATCTCGGCCTCAATCTGTTCGCGAGCTTCACGCTCAGCGCGCTCAGGATCGTGGTGAACATGTTCACTGCCTGGAAGAGGAATAACATTGTCCTCATTCTCAGGTGCCTGAGTCTTTTGAGAGTCTTGTTTTTGCTGGGCAGAATACGGGTCAAAAGGTTGACGCTCGTTACCGGTGCGATTGCCCAAAACGGAGCGTAACCGCAGGAAAATAACAACTGCCGCAATAAGGAAGATGATGTTGTAGACGTCGAATATTTCGTTCATTCCGAGTACCGACCGGTCCTTTACTCGTTGGCTGCCAGGCGCCGATGATCAAATGCTTTAGATATCTAGATAAGGTGCTCTAACTCATTTTTACAGGCTCTGTCACTAATTTAAGGTTTCTATCAGCAACATCCAGCTATTTCGTGTTCATCCCAACGCCTTTTTAAGGTCTTAACACGCAAGTATAAGCTTAAATCAGTCATTGCAATTCTGCAGAAACAACCCACTATATGAAAGATCACTTCAAATTGAGGTGATCAACAAACATAATAGACCTGAACTAACGCGGACGCTATGCCACTCGGACTTATCATTCTTGCCTGTTTCATTCTGCTGCCAACTATTGAGATCTATCTCTTTATTGAAGTCGGAAGTGTCATCGGCGCAATCCCAACAATCCTGCTGACTGTAGCTTCCGCAGCTGCCGGCACGTATATGCTGCGCCAGCAAGGCCTGTCATTGCTCATGCGCATGCGCGCTGAAATGGATGCTGGCCGGGTTCCAAGTCACGAGATGATGCATGGCGCCATGATCGTCTTTGCAGGCCTCATGTTGTTGATCCCTGGCTTCTTTACGGATGCGATCGGTCTTCTGCTGTTTATCCCGCCGTTGCGCGAAGTAATCGGCAACTATCTGGCCCGTCACGTGAAGGTGCAGAACATTCATGTAAATCCGGGTTACCGTCGTCAGGATGGAACCGTGGATCTGGATGAAGATGAGTGGAGCTCCTCCCGCCACGGCGAGCAGGACAGCCCTTCCCGTCCACGCTCCAATAATCCGGACCAGATCAGCCCATGGTCTGACGACGACGACAAGCGTCGCTAATCAGCAAAGCTTACTGGAGAGCCGCCTGAACAGAGGCCGGGCTCTCCAACAGTGTCGCGACCAATGCCAGCAGATAAGTAATGTTCAGCTCCTGCTCATCATTCCATGTGGTTGAAAAACACCAGCTGTTGCCATCGTCATCTTCCAGCGCATACGTCATGTTGAGCACGCCGATCTCGCTTCCACCCTTATAAGCGTAGGCCACCCAGTTATCCGGCTCCGCCACACCTGGGTTCACGAAAATCCCTTTAATATCCTTCACTTTCCTCACGATCTTGCACAACTCGCGATTGGAAATGTACCACTCGATACCTTCCGTCAAAGGCACGGATACCTTGTCGATTGGGGGCAACTGAGCAGGCAATGCCGCAAGAATGCGCGCCCGTTCCTCAGGACCCGCCTGACGATAAGCCTCTGCTGTTTTCTCATCGGCTTTTAAGTGAAACAGCTGCTGTGTGGTCAGTGCTGGCGAGGTTTCTCCCGGCAACATCACATTTTCCTGTCCCACCAGATCCATCAGCAAATCTGTGGCGGTGTTGTCGGAGATCTCGATCATATTGCGGGCCACATCCAGCAAAACGAACTTCTTGCCGACCGGCTCGTTCTGCATCGTTCCGCCCGGATACGAAATATGCCGTTGTTCCAGCGTGATTTTCTCCTGCCAGCTCAGGTCTCCATCTCTCACCCGCTGTGCCAGTTGATCCAGCACATAAAGCTTGAAGGCAGATCCGACGGCAAGCCGGTCATCACTGTTATGCTCCGCATGCACCTCGTCGTTCTGCATCAGCAAAAAGCTCTGTTTAGGCGCTTGCTGCTTCATGTGGTCCAGCAAGTCTTCATGCTTCACGTCCTTCACCAGCGCAAAACGAAACAGCAGACCCGTCAGCTGGCCATCCTTGTTCTGCTTCAAAAGCGTTGGGATTGTGTAGGATTTCGTCTCAACGAGAAACTTATGCGGATCCTGTGTTGGCACCACATCAACCGCCGGACCATAAATCGAGCGCTGTTCTGAAAGGATGGAAACCAGCAGCTCTTTTGGGATCTTCTTGTAGACCTCTGGCGCAAAATCATCAGCGTCAAACTCAGGCCCATTCCAGACTTTTTTGAGCACTTCCACCGGGCTCTTCGCCTCTTGCGCACCAGCAGAACCCGAGGCCACTACGAACACTAGTAGAACGCATAACGCCTTAAAATAACTAAGCAATTGCATCTCCAGAATATCTACTCGAAGTATATGCATCCTAGGCACATAAAAACTAACATTACCTTAGGTGAAGGAGTGGCCAACCATGCCAAAGCAGCTCGTCGTACCCCCTCAGAGCCCCTGCCGGTAACCAACAAATAAAGTTGAAGAGAACCACGCTAGTATTCACGACCCTTAAAACTTATAATTGCACGAATTAATTAGTGTATTTGTGGGCGGGATTACATGGCGGCGCATCAAACCTCCAGTCGAGTGGATTGGGTCGACTACGCGAAAGGCTTCTGCATCTTTCTCGTGGTTATGATGCATTCAACCCTTGGGGTTGGCAGCGCCATCGGCGAAATGGGCTTCATGGGCGACATCGTTGCCTTCGCTAAACCCTTCCGTATGCCGGACTTTTTCATGATCTCCGGTCTCTTCCTCGCCCTGACGCTAGACCGGGACTGGCGCCTGTATCTGGACCGCAAAGTGGTTCACTTCTTCTACTTCTACATTCTCTGGCTCACCATCCAGTTTGGAATGAAGGCGCCCTCCTTCGCCGCCGAGTTCGGTTGGGATGGCGTGTTGATGCATTACGCACTCGCTTTTGTGCAGCCCTTTGGAACTCTCTGGTTCATCTACGCTCTGCCGGTCTTCTTCGTCATCACCAAGCTGCTGCACTCGCTGAAAGTGCCATGGCAGGTGACCATGCTGGTCGCTGCAGGTCTTCAGATAAGCCAGGTGCACACCGGTTCCGTGCTGATTGACGAAACCGCCTCCCGCTTCGTGTTCTTCTTCGCAGGCTATGTGTTTGCACAAAAGATCTTCGTGATTGCCGATTGGGTGCGTGAGAACACCATGAAAGGCTTGGCCTTTGTCTTCGTCTGGGCCGTGGTCAATGGCCTCTTCGTCGGCTACGGCTACGCAGACCTGCCCTTCGCCTCACTGGCACTTGGTGGACTGGGGGCACTGGCGGTGATCACTGTCTCTGCGCTGCTGTCCAAGGTCAAAGCGTTGGATCTGCTCCGCTACATGGGCAAGAACTCTATCGTGATCTATCTTTCCTTCTTCTTCCCGATGGCCGTGTCGCGCACCATCCTGCTGAAACTGGGCATCATTGAAGATGCTGGCCTGATCTCGCTGATCGTCACTTGCACAGCGACCATTGCACCTATGATCCTGTTTTGGCTGATCAATAAACTCGGTTACGGCCAGTTCCTGTTCAAACGACCAGCATGGGCCTACATCGCAGAAATGCCACGCGCCAAAAGCCCTGCACCCTCACCAACCTGAGCGCAGTGCTAAATGTTGATTTTGTGAGCCCTCGAAGCATCCGCTGTCGGGGGCTTTTTCTATCAAGCCACAGCACGGCCAATTTTAGTGGTTGGGTTCAGAAGGTCTTTCCGGTCTTTGCTTAGTGTTTCCCGTGAAACAGCTATTCGCGTGACAAGATCAGGGAAGACATACCCATGAAACTCGGGGCTCTCAGGGTTCTGCCGCTACTTCTCATTTTGATCGCCATCGGCTGGCTGGAGCTGCGCCCGTTCCCGGCTGTTGCGCAAAAAGAGGACAAAGCCCGGCAAATCCTCCACGAGACCATCGAAAAGTTCCAGGACATCAAGCAGATGACGTTCACGGTCTATGCCAGTGAAGAACGCATCTTCAAAGACATGGTGCCACTCAACTTCGTCTTTGAGTACACGGTCAACATCCTCGGTCAGGGTGATCTTAAGATCGATCTCCCGCGCCCGAACGGCGTCAGCGAAATCTATCTCGACGACGGCATCATCACATACTTCGACAAAACGCGGAATATCTATACGCAGGGTGATTTCAACGGCACCGCCTCAGAGTTGATCGAAGTCCTGCGCAATGATTTCCAGCTCACCCTGCCCGGTATCGATCTGGTCAACCCGGAGCTGGACAAGATGGTCGATGAGCTGACAACTCGCTCCGTCTATGTAGGCCGCGAAGTCCTGCCCGAAGGCGTCGCCCATCATCTCGCCTTCTTTAACGACGAAGTAGATTGGCAGTTATGGGTCTACGAAGACACCGGCCTGCCCGGCTATCTCATTATCACCTATAAGGAAATCGGCGGGCTGCCTCAAACGCACCTGTCATATCGGGGATGGAATCTTGATCCCCAGTTGCAGCCAGAAGACTTCAGGTTCCAGGCACCAGAAGGTGCAGAACGCTTCAGCCTGCCCGCCCTTTCAGCAGTAGAAAACGGAGGGAACTCAAGATGAGTTGCTCCACCACCCACCTCCTCGGCCACACCGTCAGAACGCTGGCAACACTGGCCCTCCTCTCCGGCTTCAGCTTCTCTGCAGCTCAGGCACAGGAAACCCCACCACCACCCAAACAGGCCACTCCTGCTGAGGTCGTTGAGTGTGAGGAAGATTTCATGAAACGCGAGGGCAAGACGGATCTGGGGACCTCTCAATACCGCGAAAAGATCCGCGATCTTTGCAACAAATCCGTCCTAGGCGCGCAAAAATCTGAGAACGGAAAAGAACCGGCGACCAACGACTACTACTTCAGCGGCGATAACAGCGGCTTCGTCTATGACCTCAGCGACGAATGCCAGCAAGTGCGCATTCAGGATGAACTCATCTTCATCTGCCCGGAAGGCAAATACAAACCCACTATCCGCAACAACCGCACCGGCTTCATGCCCTACACCGAGCCCACAGATCCCATCCGCCCCGGTGAAAAGCCGTAAGAGGGCCACCGGAAACACATGGTGTACTCTGTGATTGTCAATCTGACTCATTACCCAACTGCGGGGCCACCCTATCCTCTGTTTTAGACTTCTACGCCTGACAGAATGCTTTTCGCGTAGCCTTCAACATCATTCGTCGGGGCAAAATTGCTGATAAAATCAAAAGCATACGTTCTGTTGGAGTCGTAATTGTAAGGCGGTGTGGAGGCTTGTTTGACATGCAAGCACGAGCGACTAAATTTGCAAATCGCTCCGGGTCATTTCCGCTTTCTTCGCTTTTCGCCATGCTGTTAATTGCACGTGTTGTGGAGGGTTCATACGGGTCGTTGTCGGATGGGCTTCGCCTTCTCGCTGCACCAAAGTCAGTTCGATGATCTCCCGGTTCCACCAGCATAACGTGGAGCCCGAAGGGGGCGACCTCCATTGATAAAGCCGCCGCATAGTTCGCAATCGCGGCTTTTGATGCGCTGTAAAGTGCTTGAAAGGGGATTGGGAGCCGTGATGCAATAGAGCCAATAATCACAATCGTTCCTGCTCGTCTTTTTCGCATGTCAGGAAGAAAGGCGCGTACCATTCTATCAACGCCAAGTAGGTTGGTGTCGATCTGTCGAACGGCTTCGGAAGCAGCTGTCACTTCGATAGGGCCAGCGATGCCAGAACCCGCATTCAATATCAAACAGTCGGGGACAAGGTTGATGCGGTCGCGAAGTGCAATCACAGAATCTTCGTCGCACACATCAAGTTCTTCTAAAGTGCCTCCATGGCGAGATGTACCAATCGCTTGCCATCCGTTTACTGTAAAAGCTTTTAACATTGCAGCACCCAGCCCTTTGGAGGCACCAGAAATTAAAACAGAATTCATGAGCAATTCTCCAGATTTCAAATATGTTATCGATGGTAACATTGGTTGAGGCTATCTGGTCAAGTGGAAAGTTATCAATGGTAACATCGAGGCAAGAAAAACAAACTCCGGGCGCATCTGAATATCATCACGGACGATTGCGTGAGGCGCTTCTTGATGCTGTCGAAGCTCAGTTGCCTGAGAAGGGGCCTGAGGGAGTGAGCTTACGGGCTGCAGCCAAGCATGCAGGTGTCTCCTCTGCTGCAGCTTTCAGGCACTTCAAGGACAAGCGAGCTGTGATGACGGCAGTTGCTGTCCGCGCCCATCGGGGAATGGCAGAACATATGGAAACGGCAGCCACTGAAGCGCGTAGCGCGGGGCTCTCAGTATTTTCCGCTAAGGGGCGGGCCTATCTGGACTTTGCTCTTTCTGAGCCTGCCAAATTCAAAACAATGTTCCGCACGGCATTGCTGGATGAGACCGATGTCGATTTAGTCGAAGCAGAAGCACGCATGACGCGCCTATTGCTGAACGATGCTGGTGAAGATGAAAAACATGCTGAAATCCCGGCTAAATCCCTGCTAGCGTGGGGAGCCGTGCACGGCCTGGCAATGCTCTCTATTGAGGATGGGCTACCAAACTCAGCCACAAAAGATAATCGCTCAGCAATTCTGGAAGCATTAGCTTTGTTAGAACCACAGGATGAGTAAGAGTAACTTCATTTTTGTGAGGTGGAAGTTGAGAGCCAGGTAGCCAGAGGCCGATCCAACCCTACCCTCCGCTAAAACATCATTGAAAAAGGGTTAATAGCCCTTTCTTTGTGCGCAATTGACGGGCATGATCCAGCCCATGTCGACACAATCCATTGCCCCAGCTCTCACAGAGAACGATCACCTCATCCTGATCGATGGCTCTACCTTCATTTTCCGCGCCTATCACGCGCTGCCGCCGCTTACTCGCAAGCCCGACGGACTGCCCGTTGGCGCGGTTTCCGGCTTCTGCAACATGCTCTGGAAAATGATGCAGGAAGGCCCGACCAAGGAAGAAGGCGACGAGCCAACACACTTCGCCGTGATTTTCGATAAGTCCGGCAAAACCTTCCGAAACGATTTCTACCCGGAATACAAAGCCCACCGCCCGCCGCCGCCGGAAGATCTGCGCCCGCAGTTTGGCCTGATCCGTCAGGCAACGCGCGCATTCGGCGTGCCTGCCATTGAGCAGCAGGGATATGAGGCGGATGACCTGATCGCCACCTACGCCCGTCAGGCAGAGGCCCAAGGCGCCCGCGTCACCATCGTTTCCGGCGATAAAGACCTGATGCAGCTTGTCACCGATAAGATCGGCATGGTCGATACCATGAAGAACAAGATCATCGGCAAGCCTGAGGTCTTCGAGAAGTTCGGAGTTGGCCCGGAAAAGGTCGTCGAAGTGCAGTCGCTGGCAGGCGATAGCGTCGATAACGTGCCGGGCGTTCCAGGCATCGGCCTGAAAACCGCAGCTCTGCTCATCAACGAGTTTGGTGATCTGGATACCCTTCTGGAACAAGCCGAAACCATCAAGCAGAAGAAGCGCCGCGAGAACCTCATCGAGTTCGCCGAGCAGGCCCGCATCTCCAAGCGCCTTGTGCAGCTGGAAGAAGCCGTGCCGGTGGAAACTCCGGTTGAAGACTTCTCCGTTTGTGACGTTGATGGCGCGCAGGCAGTCGGCTTCCTCAAAGCCATGGGCTTCACCAGCCTCACCAAGAAAGTGGCAGATAAAACCGGCGCCGTGCTGGAAAACATTGAAGCTGCTGATGTTGTGATCGAAGGCTGGGAAAGCACTGCAAAACCGGCAGAACAAGCTGAGGATTCTGCGGGAGAACTTGAGGGTAAAGCATGGACAGCGGCCCCTCTGGCAGAGAACGTTGCAGCTGAAATATCTGCGCTTCCTATAGATAATTCCGCCTACGAAACAGTTTCCACAGTTGAGCGCCTCAAAGAGTGGATAGCGGAAGCCTATGAAGTAGGCTACGTGGCTGTGGACACTGAGACAGATGCCCTCAACGCTATGGAATCCGGCCTCGTCGGCGTCTCCCTCTCCTGCACGCCGGGCAAAGCCTGCTACATCCCGCTGGCCCATGTGGACGGCGAAGGTGATCTCCTTGGCGGCGGTGCGCTGCTGGAAGGTCAGATACCGCTAGCAGAGGCAATCACCCTGCTCAAGCCAATGCTGGAAGACCCGGCGGTCCTCAAAATTGCGCAGAACATGAAGTACGACTGGCTCGTGCTCAAGCGCTACGGCGTGGAAATGGCGCCGTTTGATGACACCATGTTGCTCTCTTACGCGCTCGACGCGGGCATGGGCGGCAACGGCATGGACGAGCTCTCCCAGCGCTGGCTCAACCACACGCCAATCCCGTTCAAGGAAGTGTGCGGCTCCGGCAAATCCCAGATCTCCTTCGATAAGGTGCCGCTGGACAAAGCCACCGCCTATGCGGCGGAAGATGCAGACGTCACCCTGCGCCTCTGGAAAATCCTCAAACCACGCCTCGCTGCTGAGGAAATGACCGTGGTTTATGAGCGTCTGGAGCGCCCAATGGTGGCAACACTGGCCAAAATGGAGCGCCGCGGCATCTCCATCGACCGTCAGATGCTCTCCCTGCTCTCCGGTGAGTTCGCCCAGGGTGCAGCACGTCTGGAAAGCGAAATCCACGACGTCGCGGGTGAAATCTTCAACGTCGGTTCGCCAAAGCAGCTGGGTGAAATCCTGTTCGGCAAAATGGGCTTGCCAGGCGGCAAAAAAACCAAGACAGGTGCTTGGTCCACCTCTGCCTCCGTGCTGGATGATCTGGCCGCTCAAGGCCATGAGCTGCCAAGTAAAATCGTAGAGTGGCGCCAGCTGAGCAAGCTGAAATCCACCTACACCGACGCCCTGCCGAGCTTCATCAATCAGGAGACAGGCCGCGTCCACACCTCGTTCTCGCTGGCGTCCACCTCCACGGGTCGTTTGTCCTCTTCTGAGCCAAACATCCAGAACATCCCGATCAGAACCTCAGAGGGCCGCAAAATCCGTCAGGCGTTTATCGCGGAAAAGGGCAAAAAGCTCATCTCTGCCGATTACAGCCAGATCGAACTGCGCGTGCTCGCTCACATGGCCGATATTCCGCAGCTCAAACAGGCATTTGCGGATGGGCTCGATATTCACGCCATGACAGCCTCCGAGATGTTTGGTGTGCCGATTGAAGGCATGGACCCAATGGTCCGCCGCCGCGCCAAGGCGATCAACTTCGGCATCATCTACGGCATTTCCGCTTTCGGCCTCGCCAACCAGCTGGGCATCGCACGCGGCGAAGCAGGCGACTACATCAAAACGTATTTTGAGCGCTTCCCAGGCATCAAAGACTACATGGAAGAAACCAAAAAGTTCGTCCATGCAAATGGTTACGTTGAAACCATCTTTGGCCGTCGCGCCCACTATCCGGATGTAAACACCAAGAACCCGAACATGCGCCAGTTCTACGAGCGCGCAGCCATCAACGCCCCAATTCAGGGCTCTGCGGCAGATATCATCCGCCGTGCGATGGTGCGTATGGACGAGGTTCTGGAAACGGCAAATCTGGACGCTCAAATGCTGCTGCAGGTGCACGACGAATTGATCTTTGAACTGCCTGAGGATCAGGTGGACGAGACCAAAAAACTCGTCATCGCCACCATGGAAAAAGCAACAGAACCAGCCCTCCAGCTCTCCGTCCCCCTCAAGGTGGAAGCAGAAGCCGCAGACAACTGGGAAGAGGCGCACTAGCGCCTCTTTTTCCTTCAAGGCAAAGCAGTTAGCTCCTACGATTAGTGAGCCCCGGGTCAACAAACCACCACCCCGGGCCTCCCTAAACCGCCCTCACAAAGCCCCCACCAGCACTCTCAACCGACCACGGCGTCTAAACCGCCAAGCCACACCCCTCGGCGTCATCCCGGCCCCCGAGCCGGGATCCATGGACCGTTCCCTCAAACTCAACCGCTTTTACGTCGGTATTCCTTCGCAGCCACCTCATCAGCCCTGTCATCAAAGCTACTCCGTGCTGCTCTAGATCCCGGATCACCGCTCCGCTCCTCCAGGATGACGTCAGAGGGTGGCGGCAACCCAAACCCTACCACCGTCATCCCACACTCAATGCGGGACCCAGCAAACATCACACATTCTCCAGAAAACTCACTCGCAACCAAGAACCTCCCCACGCCCTAGCGCCTCACCCTCGGTGTCATCCCGGCCCCCGAGCCGGGATCCATGGGCCATGCCCTTAAACTCAGCCGCTTTTGCGTCGGTATTCCTTCGAAACCACTTCATTGGCCCGGCCATCAAGGCTGTTCCGTACTGCTCTGGGTCCCGGATCACCGCTCCGCTCGTCCGGGATGACGTCAGAGAGTGACAGCGGTTCTCAGATCTCCGCCGTCATCGCGCGCTTGAAAAGGATCTTTAAGATAAGAAGTCCAGTTTGCAGCGGCGTCTGCGGTAAAGCACTAATGCACTGGAGATATGGTTGGGCTATTTTACCTTAAGAAGGGCCATGCAGAAGGTAGCTGAAATTACTACTAAAAATTGCTGAAATTAAAAATGCAATTGATCGGGGTGGGTTTGTAGTTAGTATCTGCGAAATGTATTTCACACAACGTTTGTCGGAAATAGAATATGCCTGTCGTAGATATTCCAATTACTGATTTGATCATCAATAGCGCAAATGACCGACACGGCGAGTTAGCTGATGAGTCCGCGGCAATAACTTGGCTTTTTGACCAAAAGGAAAGCCATATGAAGAACCTTGCAAAGGATATTACTGACCAAAGGCAAGTTTTTGAGCTTCCGTTAGTTTGTCCGGAAGGCGATAGGTTTATCGTTTTTGACGGGAACCGGCGTGTTACTTGCTTAAAGTTGATTGCTTTTCCGAATTTAGCTCCAACTCTTAAACTACAAAAGTTTTTCAGCAGCTTGTATCAAGAGTGGAATGGAGCTCCGCTGGACAGAGTAACTTGTCAGGTCGAAAAAGAGCGAGATCGGATTGATGACATACTGTTTCGACGACATACAGGTTCTCAAAATGGAGTTGGGCAGTCAACTTGGGATGATCGTATGCAACGAAACTTTATCGTGCGTACAGGAAAGCAAGCCAAATATGATGTCGCTGAACAAGTTGAAGAATATCTAAGTAAAAACAATCTTCTTCCTAATGATAGGCAGATTCCTCGATCAACGATGAACAGGCTATTCTCATCTGAGCAATATAGGAATCTAGCTGGTATAAGTATAGTTGATGGAAAATTGCATTTTACGCATGATCAAGAAACATCAACAAAAGCATTAACTAAAATATCTCAAGATTTAACAAGTCGGAAGATTGTTTTAAGCGATCTTTGGGATGCTCCAAAAAAGAAAGCTTACTTAAATCAATTGGCTGTCGAAGGTGTGTTGCCAAATGCACATGACGCGCTTGAGCAGCCATTAATAGCAAAAAAGCTTGAGGAGCCCATTGAGAAAAAGAGAACAGAATCGAAACCAAAGGAAAACAAGCCTGCAGCCGTAAAGCAACAGAGTAGAACAACACTAATTCCTCAAGTTGAGTATGGTATCTTATGGCAAGCAGCGACACAAAAGCATAAGAGCATATGGGATGAACTGCAGTTTTCACTCCTGTTAAGTAAGCATTCTAATGCCATTTCAGTCGTTTTTCGAGTTCTTCTCGAAATCAGTATTGATCATGCGATTTCAGTTACTAATATTGATACACATCCAAATGATAAATTGGCTAATAAAATCAAGAAAGTGACAGATTACTTCCAAGCGGATGGCACTCTTACCAAGAAGGAAGGCCTTGAGATTAAGAAGTTCCAAAATGGTGAAGCTTTAATGTCGGCAGATACTCTACACCGTTACGTTCATTCGAGTCGTTTTGTTGCTTCTCCAGAGCATCTAATTTCAATGTGGGATTGCCTAGCTAAATTTCTCGTTTCTTGCATCAATGTAGGATCCCTCCCCCCACCTGCAGCATCTCCCCATTGACACCGCATGCATCTGCGGCCATCCTGTTTTTCGAGGCTTCACAACCTCTCTAAGACAGCGGTTACCGCTCCCGTCACTGGCGGATTTTTTGTGCCTGCTTTATAGGTAGCGCGCAAACCCTTTGCTATGAGCGGGAGGGCGGTGAATACAACACCTCCTTCGGGGGGGAATAAACTCGCCTGTCTGTCTTACAGGTTGTGAACCTCCCGCTCGCCAGCGGGCCATCACAAGCCTGTTGTCGTCGCGGTCCTTCAACACCCTAAAGACAGAGGGATTGAGAATGGACGACACCGCATGCGCATGTAGCGCCAAAAACACTCTTCAAAATGAAATTGATCAGGTCATCATAGCCGTCTCAGATTTGGAAAATCTGGCTTATATGCAGCAATTAGTGCTGAATGAGCGGATGCAACAAAGCTGCGAACGCGATGCCCTGTTTACTCTGCATTATGCCTTACGCGACCGACTGGAAGCACTAAGAAAGACCTGCGGAATTTTGGAGCGGGTCGCCCATCCGCAGCCAATAAATTCCAACCTTACGCTTCTTGAATAAGTCACTGTGATCGGTGCCTGAGGTGTCTGCCATTACACCCCGCACGATCACCTCTCATGGGCGCCCTGCTGGTCTGCGGCTCCACCACCCATCCGCAGGCCAGCGCTTTGCTCCAGCAAGCTTCCAAACAAAACAAACCCCGCCATGAAAGACGGGGTTTGATAATATCCGGCGGACTTGTAGGGCATCAAGGCCGGCAGGATTACCTTGCTGGTCTACCAGCCGCAGGATTTGTCTTTGTTCTGCTCATCCAAATAGGCTTTGAGCGGAGCAAAATACTCAAGAATAGCGGTCGCATCGGCCTCACGGCTGCCAGTGAAAGCTTCCAGACTGTCCTGCCACGGCAGAGCGGAGCCCGTTTCCAGCATCGCATTGAATTTCTTGCCAACTTCCTTGTTGCCATAGATGGAACACGCAGCCAGTGGTCCTTCCCAACCAGCAATGCGGCAGGCCTCACGGTAGAACTGGAACTGGAAGATATGCGCGAGGAAGTAGCGGGTGTACGGAACATTGTTTGGAATGTGATACTTGGCACCTGGATCAAATGCATCCGCTGCCCGCTCAACTGGTGCAGCAACACCTTGATACTTCTCACGAAGCTCCCACCAACCGTCATTGTAGGTCTCTGGCGTCAGTTCACCGTTGAACACCTTCCAGCGCCACTGATCCACCAGCAGGCCAAACGGCAGAAACGCGATCTTATCCAGCGCCTGCGCCATCAAAATGTTGGTGTTCACCTCCTCTGAAGCATCCAGAGGCAGAAGGCCAATCTGTTTCAGATACTTAGGCGTGATAGAAAGGCTCACCATATCGCCAATCGCCTCATGGAACCCGTCATTCGGGTCATCCTGATACATGGGCGACTGGTGGTTATATGCACGCTGGTAGAAGTTGTGCCCCAGCTCATGGTGAACGGTGTTGAAGTCCTCCCCCGTCACCTCGGTACACATCTTGATGCGCAGATCCTCTTTGCCATCCACGTTCCAGGCAGATGCATGACACTGCACATCCCGGTCGCGCGGCTCGGTGATCAATGAGCGCTCGTAGAAGGTCTCAGGCAGCCTATCAAAGCCAAGTGAAGTGAAGAAACCTTCTGCCGTTTGCACCATTTTCAGCGGCGTATAGTTCTGCTCTTCCAGAAGTTTGGTCAGGTCATAGCCCTGATCGTCCCCATCAGCCGCAACCAGCGGATAGATGTTGCCCCAGGATTGCGCCCACATGTTGCCCAGCAAATGCGCAGGGATTGGCCCATCCGCAGGCACTTTATCGGCCCCGTAATGATCCACCAGCTTGCCACGCACATAGCAATGCAGGCTGTCGTAAAGTGGCTTCACCTCACCCCACAGGCGATCAACATCCTGACGGAAATCATCCGGATCCATATCGTATTTGGAACGCCACATGGAGCCAGTGTCTTTGAAGCCAAGCTCCTGAGAACCCTGATTGGCGATACCAACCATCTCCGCGTACATGTCCTTCATAGGCGGAGAAACAGTGCGCCAGCCTTTCCAGACCTCCAGCAGCTTATCGTAGTCACGGCTGGTCGCCATGATGCGGCTCAGCTTGGAAAGAGACAGCGCCTCACCATCAATCTCATACTTGCCGGTGCCATAGATGGTTTCCATCTCGGTATTGAGCTGAGCAAGCTTCTTGATCTTGGCAGGGTCGTTTTCAGGCGCAGGCAGTGTCAGATTCAGCTTCAAAAGCTTCATTTTGCGGGCAAGATCGGGCGGAAGATCAAGCCCATCAAACTGCTTTGTCTGGTTGGCGAGTGATACGTAAAGTTTCGTGGTCCGCTCAGACATCAATGCGTTCAGCCAGTTGGTGTCATAAGTGATGAAGTTGGCATTCACCCACGCAATGCGGCCAGCTTCCTCTCCAATCTCCTGAATGGCTTTTTCTGAGGACTCGATGAATGCTTTCGCATCCTCAACCGTAACGGCCTTCTCCCCCTCAGCCTGCGCTGCACTCAGCGGAATAAGCGCAAGCGAAAGTGCAGGCAACACAGATAAAAAACGCTTCATGAGAGCCTCCCCCAACCATGGCGTACTTAAGAGATTTCAAATGTATTTCTTATGCATAATCTCTCTGTTATGCCGTTACGGTAAGGGTTTTATCCTGTAAGTCTAGCCCGTTTATCCGCGATATTTATCCTATTTTGACGATAAAATCGCAAAATTATTGCACGTGCATCAATGGTAAATTGCAACCACTTAGTTCTCTTCAGCAGCTCTATGTCTATTACTGAAGCTGGCTAACCATTGCGGCTCAGTACATCGTTTCTGGTGCGCAATGGTCACCATCGTGAATCACCAAAAGCAAGCGTTCTGTCACCCAGGCAAAAACGATCACGCAACGTTCACTTGTCTGTCTATATGTGCTGTGTTTAATCCCTCTAAGGGTCACGATCCCTCTTAATCTGAGTAGAACATGACAGAGATCTCCAGACGACAGCTCCTGCTCTCCGCCGCTGCCTTTTCCGCTGCTCCCCTCTTCATTGGGCGCGCTCAGGCAACGGATACAGATGTGGTGGTCATCGGAGCTGGTGCCGCTGGCATTTCTACCGCTCGAGCATTGAAGAGCCGTGGCTACTCAGTCATCACCATAGAGGCATCGGGTCGTATCGGCGGAAGAATTCTGACTGATAACGAGAGTTTCGGTGTTCCCTTCGATATGGGCGCCTCTCGCCTTCACAACCGGGAAAACAACCCCTTTGCAGATTATGGCCTCGCCAACGGCTTTGATATCTACCGCGCACCTGATGAAACCCTCATGTATGTCGGCGATCGCCCGATAAATGACTCTGAACAAGCAGCGTTTTTTCAAGCACAGCGCAAAGCCCTCCGTGCCATGTGGCGTGCTGGCCGCGATGAACTGGACGTCTCTCCCGCTTCCATCATTCCGGATCTGGGAGATTGGGGCCTGACCGTGGACTTCCTCATCGGTGCCTACGAAATCGCCAAGGATCTCGACAGCTTCTCCTGCGTGGATTGGTACACCGCAGCAGGCGGCAGTGACTTCTATTGCAGACAAGGCATCGGCACTCTGTTTCAGCACTCCGCCCGTGATGTTGCTGTACAAACCGATGTAACGGCAGAGAAAATCCGCTGGGGCGGGCAAGGTGTAACTGTCGAAACCAGCGAAGGCACCATCACAGCAAAGGCGGTTGTGGTCACCGTCTCAACAGGTGTGCTGGCCTCCGGTGATATTGAGTTCGATCCTCCGCTTCCGGTAAGAAAACAGGAAGCAATTCAAGAGCTTCCAATGGGCCACTACTTCCATGTCGGCCTACAGATGAGCAAAAACATCTTCGGCACCGGAGCTGATGCCTACTTCAACTACAAAGTGGATGAAGAAGTTGACGGCTCTCCCAAAGCCTTCGGTGCGCTCACCAACGCAGGCGGCACAGATCTTTGCTATTTTGATATGGGCGGAGATTTCGCCAAACACCTGCTCGAAGCAGGCAACAACGCAGCCTATGACTTTGTCGTTTCAGAACTGAAACGGATGTTTGGCAACCACATCGAAAAATACATCGTAGAGTCCAACAGCTACGACTGGCTGCACGATCCTTACACCTACGGCTCCTATGCTGCAGCCAAGCCTGGTGGGTTCTGGGCAAGAGATGAGATGCGCGAAAACATAGCCGACCGCATCTGGTTCGCAGGTGAGGCCATGAGTGATGATGATTGGTCCACCATCGCTGGCGCCCACAAATCCGGCCTCATCGTTGCCGAGGAAATCTCAAAGGTTCTTTAGAGAGCTGACGGCCCAAGGCGATCTCATAGCCCCATAATCTCTGGATAGGATCAAACTACGGTTTTTGTAGTGTTGCAGGACTTGATGACCAGCTACTCAGCTATCGTTTCCTGTAGGAGCACGCATGACCAAAGTTCTGATCCTGTACTATTCCACCTACGGGCATATCGAAACGCTCGCCAACGCGATGGCTGAGGGTGTTGAAGCGGTTGGAGCAACGGCAACCATCAAACGTGTGCCAGAATTGACGCCGGAAGATGTCGCGCGGGCACACAACTTCAAACTGGATCAACCAGCTCCAATCGCTGAGCCAAATGAGCTCGCTGATTATGATGCCATCATCTTTGGCACCCCAACCCGCTTCGGCAACATGGCATCTCAGATGCGCAGCTTTCTGGATCAGACTGGCGGCCTATGGGTTCAGGGCAAACTGGCAGGCAAGGTTGGCAGCGTGTTTACATCCACCGGAACCGGCTCAGGCAACGAAACAACCATCAGCTCGTTCTGGACCACCCTCGCCCATCAGGGAATGGTCATCGTCGGATTGCCCTACACCTGCCCAGAAATCTCGGATATTTCGGAGGTGCTGGGTGGTTCGCCTTACGGAGCAGGAACTATTGCCGGGGGAGACGGGGCGCTGAAGCCAAAGGAAAAAGAGCTGAACATGGCTCGTTATCAAGGGAAACACGTCGCCGAAATCGCGAAAAAACTCAGCGCCTGACACTCCTGCAAGGCAGTCGCCGAGATACAAACGAGGTATTGAGGGGGCTTGTCCGCGAGTTGTGTTAAATCCCGAGAGGCCTGCATTTCCGCTTCAAAAACTGATAAGATTTCTCGAAATTTGTCCTTGACCTCAACTTAACTTGAGGAGCTAGAACGCCCCAAAACGCCAGCAAAAAATATAAGAATCCGCTGGTCAGATCGTTCTTGAAAGGAACTGAAATGCAGGAACCGGGCGCAAGCGCCAACAGCAGTTGGGCTGAAATATTCACGGGCAAGCAAGCTGTTGCTTCACTGGTCCTTTCTGGTGGGATCGCGCTGCACGCAGTGAACACTTACATCTCCGCAACCATGCTCCCCTCCATCACCGCAGATATCGGCGGGCTGGACTATTATGCATGGAACACCAGCCTTTTCATTCTCGCTGCAATCCTCAGTGCAGCCGTAGCAGGCAAAGTGCTGCAACGTATTGGCGCCCGGCATTCATTCTTTCTGGCAGCTGTTGTGTTCATGACAGGCAGTGCACTGGCAGCCATCGCCCCTAATATGGGCGTCATGCTTCTGGGGCGGTCTGTTCAGGGGGCTGGCGGCGGCCTCATCTTTACCCTCTGCTATTCCATGATCGCTTTCATGTATCCGGAGCGTCTCTGGTCCCGTGCCTTCGCGCTTCTTTCCGGCACATGGGGCATCACAACCCTGTTCGGCCCCGCCATTGGCGGCATTTTTGCCGAGCTTGGCGTCTGGCGTGCAGGTTTCGGTGTCCTCGTTCCGGTGACGATTCTGTACATCATGGCGACGCTCGCCCTTTTGCCAAAGCATCAGGAAAACGGCGGCTCAGAGCACCCAATCCCGCTTGGTCAGCTGGCTCTTCTCGCAGGATCCGTGCTCGTGCTCTCCATCACCAGCGTGTTTGAAGGCATCATCTGGAGCGTTCTCGGCTTTGCCCTGTCCATTGCAATGATCCTCACCCTGATGAAACGCGAGAAGAAGGCATCTACTCGGCTTTTTCCAAAAGGAGCCTTGGAGTGGGGCTCGCCGTTGTTCTTTGTGTTTGCCAGCATGGCGCTCTTGATCCTCTGCGTGAACACGGAATTCTTCATGCCGTTCTATCTCCAGAAGCTGTTCGCTGTTTCTCCGTTATGGGCTGGATACATTGCAGCAACGGTTTCAATTGGGTGGGCGTCCATGGAGGTCTATAGTGCCCGCTTTACAGATCAGGCCATGCGCCGCGTCGTGAACGTCGGTCCTGTTCTCATGGCCATTGGGTTGATAACACTGGCCGTCGTTCTGCCGATTGGCACTGCAGGAAACCTCATGGCGCTGGTAGTAATCACCCTCGCTCTCATCTGCATCGGTGCCGGCATTGGTATCGGCTGGCCACATCTGGGCGTATTCGCGCTTCACTTGACGCCTGATGATGACAAGGAAAATGCCGCTTCCGCACTGGCAACCGTGCAGACCTTCGCAGTTGCATTCGGAACAGCGCTCGCGGGCCTCATTGCCAACTCAACCGGCTTTAACAGCACTGTTGGCACCGCTGGCATCGCCAATTCAGCCTTCTGGCTCTTCTCCAGCTTTGCTGTTTTCGGTGTTCTCGGATTTTTCAGTGCGCGCAAGATCACCAAGTGGCACGCCAGTCACGGTATGGAAGAGGCACAAGCTCAGACTTAAGACATTGAAGAGAAATAGTTTTAGAGCGCCAGTGTGATCCTTGTTTCTCCTAAAGATCTAGCAATGCTTGCTTAAGGCAATTATTAGATTGCGGGTTACCGTAAACGTAAGTTGGCAATCTCACTGTGATACCACCCTCAGAACAATATGAGGAGAAGTGTCATGTTGAGGAAACTTGGCGCAGAATTTGTAGGAACCTTTGCTCTGGTCTCCGCGGTGTGCGGCGGGGCATTGGTTTCTTACGCACCGGTTGAATGGTATGGCGGATCTGGCCTGCTGGGTGTGGCTTTTGCTGTTGGTCTTTCAGTTGTTTGTATGGCCTACGCTTTTGGCAATGTCTCAGGTGCTCATTTCAATCCATCGGTGACCATCGGCCTATGGGCCGCCAAGCGGTTCCCAACCGCAGATGTAATTCCCTACATCATCGCCCAGGTCATCGGCGGCACTGCCGCCGCCTTCGTGTTCTGGACCATTCTCGCCCACGGCCCCGGTGATCCTCCAGGCTTCGCCTCCAACGGCTATGGAGAACACTCCAACGGTGGCTTCTCTGAAATCGCAGTGGCGATTACGGAAATCACTGTGACTGCCCTCTTCCTGATCGTGATTATCGGAGCAACCTCGAAAAAGGCTCCCGCAGCCCTTGCACCACTTGCCATTGGCCTCATGTTGGCCTGCATGCACATCATCGCAATCCCGATTTCCGGTGCATCCTTGAACCCAGCTCGTTCCACCGCAACAGCTATCGTCAACGGTGGTTGGGCTCTTGAGCAGCTCTGGATGTTCTGGTTTGCCCCAATCGTTGGCGCTTTAGTCGGAGCAGCAGTCTGCTGGATCATCGGCACCTGCGGGCGTGAAGAGACCGATTAACCTACAGAATTTACAACACAAACTAGCCCTGCTCACGTTTGAAAAGATGTGAGTAGGGCTTATTACATCTGCTCATTAAATCCCCAGCTAGGGAAAACCCCTCAATTAAAACTTGACTATTATACTCATATTTATAAAACACAGCTAGAAACAACGTTTGCAAAATGCAGACTCAAGCTAGCTAAAGCAGCGTCTCAGCCAGCCACTCCCATACAAATTCAGACTGAGGCGATCATGTCTAATTCGCGCTACTCCCGTGCGGCCCTCCTGGCCAGCACGACCCTCTCGCTCGCCCTGATTTCTGCAGCTGTTTCAGCGCAGGAAGCTGCAGATCCAGAAAGTGATACATCCACTTTGCTTGATGAGATCGTTGTCTCTGCTGGCACAGACAAGGTCGCCATTGATACGCCGCAAGCGGTAACCGTCGTTACTCAGGACGCAATTGATGAAGGCGTGGTTGGCACCGCGAGTGAACTGTTTGGCAAAGTACCGGGGGTAAACGCTGCAGGTGGAGACTCAATTTTTGGCCAGAACTTCAACATCCGCGGCTTTGGGCCTGAATCGACTGGATCTGGGCAAGAAGGCCGCGTTTTGGTACGGGTTGATGGCGCAACAAAATACTATGAGTCTTATCGGTTTGGTGGGTTCTTCGGAGAGCCTGAGCTCTATAAGCGTGTTGAAGTACTTCGTGGGCCTGCGTCAAGCATCCTCTATGGAACAGGTCTTATTGGTGGTACCGTTAGTTTTACCACGAAAGATGCTTCGGATTATCTGGAAGAAGGTGATACTGCTGCCTTACGCCTAAAAGGAACATACAGCAGCAACCAAGAGGGCTTCAGTACAACTGCAATTGCAGCAGTAAAAGCGGCAGAAGATCTCGAGCTGCTCTTTGCGGGTAACTTCCGAGATTTCCAAAGCTTAGTTGATGGGAATGGAGATGAGCATTTCCTCGCTGATAGAGGCACTCCGTCTGGTCTCGCAAAAGCAACCTATTACGTCGGAGGAAATCGTGATCGTGTCCTCCGTGCCTCCTATGAGCATACTCATTTTGATGGCGAAACGTCTACTACGCCGGGAGGGACTCCTTTTGACCCATCCAGTAGAACTGAGCGAGTTGTAGAAGGTATAACCGCCAAGGTTTCCTATGAGCATTCAGATGATGCCAATCCTTGGCTGGACTTGAATTTTAACGCGTCATATTCAAAGCAGAGAAACTCAGATGATGAGTTTATTAATGCTGATATGAGTTACACGTATTATGAGGCAAGACTAGAAAACACACTTGAATACAACTTTGCAGGTTATGAGAACTATTTCCTGCATGGTATCGACGGAAAGTTCCAAGAGCGCCGTCGTGAAGATCTCGATAATACTTCTGTTAATACGCATCCTGAAGGTGATGAGACAACGATTGGTCTCTTCGCCCAGAATGAAACACTGTTTAACAAAAATCTTTCACTTACGACCGCTTTTCGTGGCGAATGGAAGCAAATGAAAGCCATTGGCTCAACCTTGGAAGATTCTGACGGTGATCCTCGGGCTATTTTACCTGACGATGTAAATGGTTTCTCATTTGCGGCTTCTATCGCACCACGATATGAGTTCAATAACGGATTTGCGGTATTTGCTTCATACGCATATGGTGAGCGTCAGCCTACAATTGATGAAGAATATAGCTGGTTTGAGCATGTGCATCAGACCATTAATCCAGGAACTGTCACCACAATAGTTCAAGGCAACCTAGAGAATGAGAGATCACATTCTCTGGAGATTGGCTTCAGTCAACGTTTAGATGACCTTCTGTCAGAAGGTGACACCTTCTCGTATAAGCTAACAGCATACAATAACTACATCTCCAATATCATTGAACGTGGCACAACAGTTATTGATATTGTGCCTGGTCGATCTGGCCCCACTGATGTTACTATTGCTCCTTGGGAGAACGGATCGAATGGCCGAGTTTATGGTGTTGAGATTGAAGCTAGTTACGATGCCCAGTTTGTGTTTGCAGACGCAGGTTTAAACCTGACACGAAGCTCTGGCGTGGCAAACACGCACCCTGTTGCAGATCGTATTGCGCCTGACGAACTGTATTTGACTGTTGGTGGTAAACTTCCAGAGTATGATCTGCGATTTGGCTGGGATGGACGCTTTGTCGATGCAGTTGATCGACCTACCAGTGGAGCGACACGTTCAACAAAAGGCTTCGCCGAACACGACTTGTTTGTGACATGGAAACCAACAGAGGGCCTTTTCAAAGGCCTTGAAGCGACTGCTCGCGTAGATAACGTATTTGATAAGCACTATGAGAACTACCTTGTAACCAGCACACCTGCAAAAGGTCGTGACTTCAAGCTTTCTTTGGCAAGAACGCTTAAATTCTAAGCCTCTTTTCGGCGCGCTGTGAGAGCAGTGCGTTTGGCAATGCTGGTGAGACAGATTTGCCTGAATGAGGCCAGGCCCTTTGTGGCGGAGGGCTGGAGACGGCGGGGAAGCAATTCTCCGCCGCTTTCTTTTTGCAGCGTATCGCTGAAAAGTGAGGGCCGCTTTAGGTAATGACGAGAGTGGCTTAGCCGTGCTCCGCTTCCAGCATTTCGGCCCAGGTCTTTGGACTGTCGCCGTTAAGTGGGTTTTTCTTGGAGCGTTTGTATTTGATGGTCTCAAAATGCATGCTCAGGGTATCAGCCAGCAGCATGCGCCCGATCAGGCCTTCACCAAACCCAACAATCTCTTTGATTACCTCAAGAGCTTGAAGCGTACCGACAAGGCCGGTCAATGCACCCAGCACGCCTGCTTCGGTACAGGTTGGGATCGAGCCAGCTTCAGGGCGTTTCGGGAAAAGACAGCGGTAGGTTGGGTTAATGTAGTTGCCGTCATCATCCTGTACGTAGGGCTTCAGCAGCGTAACAGACCCGTCAAACTGCCCCACAGCAGCGGTAACCAAAGGACGTCCGGCATAAAAACACGCATCCGAAACGAGGTAGCGGGTAGCAAAGTTATCAGAGCCATCAACGACGATATGGTAGTCATTGATCAGCGCCATCGCATTCTGCCCGTTAATGCGGGTCGGATGCGGAACGACGCGTACATTCGGGTTCAGACGCGCAATCGCTTCCGCCGCGCTGGCAACCTTTGGCTCCCCAAGTTTCTCAGTATCATGAATGATCTGACGCTGAAGGTTGGAGAGAGATACAACGTCATCATCAACAATGCCGATGGTACCAACACCCGCCGCGGCAAGGTATTGCAGAACCGGAGCACCAAGTCCCCCTGCTCCAATCACCAGAACACGCGCAGCTTTTAGTTTTTGTTGTCCTGGGCCGCCAACATCGCGCAGGACGATATGACGAGCGTAACGTTCCAGTTCAGAAGCTGTAAGGGAAAGCAAGTGGGACTCCAATAGTTTAGCCGAGCAGGCGGCTCACCAGTCGGGCTGTGTAATCCACCATGGGAATGACACGCGCATAGTTGAGACGAGTCGGCCCGATAACACCAAGCACGCCCACAACGCGCTGTTCACTATCGCGGTATGGGGAAACGATCAAGGAAGAACCGGAAAGCGAGAACAGCTTGTTTTCCGAGCCGATAAAAATACGTACGCCTTCACCGCCCTTGGCAAGATCCAGCAGCCGTATCAGCTCGCTCTTGTTTTCAAGGTCATCAAATAACAGACGAATGCGCTCCAGATCTTCCTTTGCGCCCACGTTTTCCAGCAGGTTGGAGCGCCCCCGCACGATTAGCGTACCGGGATCATTCTTGTCTCCACCCCAAACAGCAACACCTGCATCCACCACCTTAGAGGTGAGTGTATCCAGCTCTGCCTGAAACTCGTTTCGCTGCCGAACAAGCTCAGATTGCGCCTCGGCAAGCGTACGGTTGCGGATGATGGAGTTCAGGTAGTTAGAAGCTTCTGTCAGAGCGGAAGGCGGCAGGCCAGCAGGCAGATCAACAACACGGTTTTCGACCGAGCCATCCTCGCTCACCAGCACGACGAGCGCTTTCAGCGGCTCAATCTGCACAAACTCGATATGGCGAAGCGTTGTGTCGGTCTTGTTGGAAAGAACAACCCCTGCCCCTCGGCTCAAACCAGAGAGCATCTGGCTGGCTTCCGTCAGCACCTGTTCCGGCGTTTTATCTCCGCCCTTAGCCTTCACCTGAACAGCAATCTGCTGGCGTTCTTCCTTGGTCAGGTCACCCACTTCAAGGAAACCATCCACGAACAGGCGCAATCCCGACTGTGTAGGCAAGCGGCCTGCGCTGGTATGCGGGGAATAGAGCAGCCCATGATGCTCCAGATCTGCCATCACATTGCGAATGGAGGCGGGAGAAAGAGGCTGGGAAAGGCCGCGTGCAAGGTTACGGGAGCCAAGCGGCTCACCAGTATCAAGGTAGTTTTCAACGATGCGCCGGAAGATCTCGCGGGAACGCTCATCAAGATCCTCAAGAGGGACAGAAGGAGGAACGCTCGTCACGGTTTCGGTACTCCACATCAACAGCAGGTTTCGGGCAAAGGCCTCCTTCAATCCCTAGCACAGGACAACTGAACAGCCAAAACGCAATTTTCGCAGAAAATCAGCTCCCAAACCAAAACCAGTCTTTGCGCTTGCGGCAATCCGCAGCTAAAAGATCCGCAATACCATTTGTGAGATTATAGCTATTAAGCAACCCGAGGGAGCTTACCTTGAACCGTCCATCCAAACGTACACCTGAAGAAATGCGTCCAGTCAGCCTGGAGCGCGGTGTTGCAAAGCATGCCGAAGGCTCTTGCCTGATCAAATTCGGCGATACCCACGTTCTGTGTACAGCAAGTTTGGAAGAGCGTGTTCCGCCGTGGCTCCGTGGTCAGAACCGTGGTTGGGTCACAGCAGAATACGGCATGCTGCCACGTGCAACACACGATCGTATGCGCCGTGAGTCCTCCGCAGGCAAGCAGTCTGGCCGTACTCAGGAAATCCAGCGTCTTATTGGCCGTTCTCTGCGTGCTGTTGTTGATCTGGGTGCGCTGGGTGAGCGTCAGATCACCGTTGACTGTGATGTCATTCAGGCAGACGGCGGCACCCGCACAGCGTCCATCACCGGCGCATGGGTTGCTCTGCATGATTGCCTGAAGTGGATGGAAGCGCGCGACATGGTCAAGACCGACAAGGTTCTGAAAGACCACATCGCAGCAATCTCCTGCGGCATCTACGAAGGCACTCCGGTTGCTGATCTGGACTACGCAGAAGACTCTTCTGCTGACACCGATGCAAACTTCGTCATGACTGGCAAAGGCGGCATCGTTGAAATTCAGGGCACTGCTGAAGGTGAGCCATTCTCTGAAGAAGAACTCGGCCAGCTCATGGGCCTTGCAAAACAGTCCATTTCCAAACTGGTTGAGCTGCAGAAGCTGACGGTGCTCTAATGCAGGCAGAAACAACAGAAAGTCGCCGCCTGGAACCTGGCAAGCTTGTGCTTGCCAGCCACAACAAAGGCAAACTGCGCGAAATTCAGGATATGCTTGCCCCGCACGGCTTTGAAGTTCTCTCTGCTGGTGATCTGGACCTGCCAGAACCGGTAGAAGATGGCGATACATTCGAAGCAAACGCGGCAATCAAGGCTTTGGCGGCAGCAACGGCAACCGGCCTGCCAGCTCTTGCAGATGATAGCGGTTTTTGTGTAAACGGCCTGAACGGCGATCCGGGCATCTATTCCGCACGCTGGGCAGGGCCGGGCAAAGACTTCGGCGTTGCCATGCAGTCTGTGCAGGACAAGCTGACAGAAACTGGCGCAACAGATCGCACCGCTTACTTCGTCGCTGTGCTGTGCATGGCTTGGCCGGATGGTCACACCCAGTTCTACCGTGGTGAAATCCACGGCGAGCTTGCCTGGCCACCACGCGGTCTGGAAGGTTTCGGCTACGATCCAATGTTCGTACCAGAAGGGTTCGACAGAACCTTCGGCGAAATGGACAAACAAGAAAAACACACAACGAAGGAAGGCGAGGCCCTGTCTCATCGCGCCCGCGCCTTTGTTAAGTTTCAGAAAGAGTGCTTGCCGGCGTAATACGCGTTCCTGAAAAGTGGCTTCCGGTTTTCGGATTAGAACTCGTACAGAAAAATCTTTGGCAAGCGCAAAGGAAAAAGAATGACTGTGTCACCGGCTGGCGGCTTTGGGATTTACGTGCATTGGCCATTTTGTCTGGCAAAATGCCCGTATTGCGACTTCAACTCCCATGTACGCCATCAGCCGGTCTCACAGGAACACTATGCCAAAGCTCTGGCAACAGAGCTGGCACGCTATGCGCAGATGGTGCCGGGCCGTACGGTCGACTCCATCTTCTTTGGCGGCGGCACACCTTCTCTTATGGAGCCCAAAACCGTTGAGACCATTCTCAACGAGATCGCCCGCCTCTGGCATCTGCCGGATAGCGCTGAAATCTCCATGGAAGCCAATCCAACCAGCGTGGAAGCGACCCGCTTTGCAGGCTACAGATCCGCTGGTGTAAACCGCCTGTCCGTCGGTATTCAGGCGTTGGATGACAAGGAACTGAAGATCCTTGGACGTCAGCATTCTGTTTCGGAAGCGATTCAAGCCGTTGAAATTGCGCGCAAAACATTCCCGCGCATTTCGTTTGACCTGATCTACGCTCGCCCAAACCAAACCTTGAAGGCATGGGAGCAGGAACTCAACCGCGCCATCGATCTGGCGGCTGACCACCTGTCCATGTATCAGCTCACCATCGAAAGCGGCACCATGTTCCAGCGCCTCTATGCAGCTGGAAAGCTGGAGATGTTGGACCCTGATCTGGCCGCAGACATGTTTGACCTGACACAGGAAGTCACAGCTGCCCGCGGTTTTCCAGCATACGAGGTGTCCAACCATGCTGCGCCTGACGCTCAGTGCTTGCACAACCTTATTTACTGGCGTTATGGCGACTATGTCGGCGTTGGTCCCGGTGCTCATGGTCGTTTGACGTTGGAGGACGGCGCCAAACTGGCCACGTCCACCGAAAAGCACCCGGAAACATGGTTGGGGCTGGTTGAAACCAAAGGCCATGGCGCTATTTCTGAAGATAGACTTGTTCGTGATGAGCAAGGTGATGAGCTATTGCTGATGGGTATGCGGTTGCATGAAGGCATCGACGTACCTCGTTATGAACAACTCTCTGGTCGTCAGTTCAGTCCGCAACGCCTGCTGAACCTGCAGGAAAACGGAATGGTGGAATGGGTGAGCAACACCCGCCTGCGTGCAACGCAAACAGGCTTTCCTCTACTGAATGCCGTAATTGCTGAGCTGGCTTCCGATTAGCATTCCCAAATAAATTTCATTAGCAATTTCAACTTAGTGAAATAATTGCATTCGAATTACTCGATTCGATTGGGGTATTATTTTACATATTGTGCAATGCAACATGGTCGGTTACACTTACAACCACTTTGGCAGCGGTGAAGAACCTATTGATCTTCAATGCAAGTTAAGGTTGGTTTGTATTTCTCCATGAGTCTATGTTGCTGAAAAGGTATAGGGCTGCCTATACTTTTGCGGTGCAGCACTTCGGGCTAAAGTGTATTCGTGCTGCGGAAATCAAAAAACTACATGAACGAGAGTTGGCTGAAGCGAACGTCTGGGGAGGAAACATTCTGTGCTGTTCTACCATTTGTATGAAATGAACCATGCAGCGATGTCCCCTGTCCGGGCTGCAGCGGATATGACACGTTTGTATTTTCAAAACCCGCTGAACCCCATGGCGCACACGCAAGTTGGCCGCACAGTCGCCGCATCCTGTGAGATGTTGGAACGTGTGACCCGTCGCTATGGCAAGCCGGAGTTTGAGCTCTACACCACTGTTGTTGATGGCGAAGAAGTCGACATCACTGAGGAAGTCATCTGGTCTAAACCATTTTGCGACCTCCTGCACTTCAAGCGGGATCTGCCGAGAAGCAGAAAAGACGACCCGAAAATCCTGATCGTCTCTCCTATGTCTGGCCACTACGCAACACTGCTGCGCGGTACTGTTGAGGCTCTGCTGCCAAATCTGGATGTCTACATCACAGATTGGGAAGATGCCCGTCAGGTGCCTATTGCGGATGGCCGCTTCGATCTGGACGACTACATCGAATACATCATGCAAATGCTGCATTATCTGGGGCCAAACACGCATGTTCTTGCAGTGTGCCAGCCGTCAGTCCCGGTATATGCTGCCGTCTCTCTAATGGAAGAAAATGGAGACAAATGCGCTCCAGCAACCATGACGCTGATGGGCGGTCCGATCGACACCCGCGAAGCGCCAACTGCCGTGAATGATTTGGCCGTCGAAAAAGGCATCGACTGGTTCAAGCGCAATGTCATCATGGAAGTACCCTTCCCGCACAAAGGGTTCACGCGCCAGGTTTATCCGGGCTTCCTGCAGCTCTCCGGCTTCATGAGCATGAATCTGGACCGCCACATGGTCGCTCACCGCGATTTCTTCCAGCACCTGATTGAAGGTGATGGTGACAGCGCTGAAAAGCACCGGGATTTTTATGACGAGTATCTCGCCGTCATGGACCTGACCTCTGAATTTTATCTTCAGACAGTCGAGACCGTCTTTATCGAACATTCTCTGCCTAAGGGCGAGATGATGCATCGTGGCAAGATGGTCGATCCGAAAAAGATTACCGGCACCGCGCTCTTCACCGTTGAAGGTGAAAATGACGATATTTCCGGCGTTGGCCAAACGCAGGCCGCGCAAAAACTGGCTGAAAACATTCCCTCCAGCCGCCGCTTACACTACATCCAGCCGGGTGTGGGTCACTACGGGGTCTTCAACGGTTCAAAATACCGCTCAGAAATCGCTCCACGGATCGTAAAGTTCATTCAGGACAATCCGATCAACGTTCGCGCCGAGCAAGCCACTAAACGTGCTGCTAAAAAAGCGCTTCGCGATAACCCTTCTGAGAAATTCGCAGGTGATCCACTGCGTGAAATCTTGTTGGCGGAGCCAAAAGGTGCTGCTGATGATTTGCAGCTGATCAGCGGTGTTGGGCCGAAACTGGAGCGTGCCCTGAACGGCGCTGGCATCTTCCATTACTGGCAGATTGCAAACCTGACAGAAGATCAGGCAGCCGCTTTGGATGACCGTCTAGACATCCGTGGCCGCATGGTTCGCGACAATTGGGTTGAGCAGGCGCGTCGCCTCAATGATTCAGTGCATTCTAATTGAATGTAAGTGAATATAACCAATCGTCTAATAAAATTTCATTCTATATCTTGAAAAGAAAATAGAACCACCCCATCTCAAGTCTGTTGATTTGAGAAGGGGTGATTTTAATGAATGTAAATGCAATAAAACCCTCCTGGAATCCTCTAAGTATTGCACTTATGGTTCTGGGATTCGTAATTTTCTGGCCTCTTGGTCTTGCTATGCTTGCCTACATCTTGTGGGGCGACAACTTTAATGGCTGGAAGCGTGAAGCTAAATGCCAGTGGAATCGTAGCAATCTGAAAAATGCGATGGACAATATGCAAACTGCGACCCGCAGCGGTAACGCTGCATTTGACGACTACCGTGAAAAAGAACTGAACCGCCTGGAAGAAGAGCGCAGAAAGCTCGACAGCATGCGTCAGGAATTCGATGATTACATGAACGACCTGCGTCGGGCTAAAGATCAGGAAGAATTCGACCGGTTCATGAGAAACCGTCACAACCGCTCAAGCGAACCTTCAGCAGGTGAAGCAATCTAATGGGTCTTAAAGGTTCATAATAAGCATCCGGTGCTCTGTCTTGGCAGGGCACCCTTTTCTGCGTTTGAACTGTGTTGCAAGACTTCAGCGCACTAAAGTAAATGGCACTGGTTGACTTTCAAATCACCCTTTTCTCTGTAATAACGAGAGCAATCAGTGCAATTTTTGAGGTGACATGGGGTTCTTTGCGACAAAGGTTTTGCCGGAGTTTATTGAGGTGGATCTGGGCCATAAGTCCCTACAGATCCGCCTGAAACGAAACTCAAGAGCAAAGCGCTACATCCTCAGAATTCCACCGGGAGACCCAACCCCGGTTATCACCGTGCCAGCCCGAGGCAATCTGAAAACGGCTCAGGACTTCGCCAATCGGCAAGTAGGCTGGCTCAAACAGCGATTAGGCTCTCGCCCAGATACAATCAAGTTTGAAGAACATGCCCGTATCCCGATCAGAGGCATGCTGCATACCTTGCGCTCCTCAGGCAAACTGCGCGGTCTGGCCCAGCTTGATATGGAAGAGGAAACCGACGAGCCACTGCTGCTGCTGCCCGGTGAAACGCAAAGCTTCCACCGAAAAACCAAAGACTTCCTGCGCAAACTAGCCAAGGATGATATTGAAGGCCATGTACGGCACTTCACCCAACAACTCGGCCGCAACTATCACAGCATCACACTGCGAGACACCAAAAGCCGCTGGGGCTCTTGCTCCCACGATGGCAAACTGTCCTTCTCATGGCGCCTTGTGATGGCTCCAACTGATATTCTAGAATACGTGGCGGCTCATGAGGTCGCCCATCTTGTGAAGCTGGATCACTCACCGGAGTTCTGGCGCATTTGTGAGGAGCTAGCTCCTCACACCAAGCAAGCCCAACGCTGGCTCAAAGAGCACGGCTCGCAGCTACACTTGTACGGGCAAGAATAACCTTACCCACCTCCGAATAGCCTTCCAAGCAGATCCAAAGGGCTGGCGCTGTTGTTGTTTTGCCGTGGTGGTGGAGCGGTTGTTGCCTGCACAGCTGGCCGCGGAGGCTGTGGCTGCTGAGGAGCAGTGACAAAGGTTGGCTGATGCCGTGCTGGAGTTGTACCCGGCTTTTGCAGAGGAGATGTCTCCGCAAGGTTGATCGGCACACCCGGCAACCGCGCAATCGGAATGTTCTGATGCTGCGTTTCCATTATCCAGGCCCAGATCTCTGCTGGTAGTGTCCCTCCACTCACCTTCTTCATCGGCTTGTTGTTGTCATTTCCAAGCCAGACAGCAGTGGTCAGTGAACTCGTGTAACCAATGAACCAAGCGTCTTTATAGCCCTGCGTGGTACCGGTTTTGCCGCCTGCAGGACGCCCCGCCAACAATGCCCGCTTACCTGTGCCGCCATAAATGGTTTGCGCCATCATGCTGTTGATTTCGCTGAGCTTATCGCCTCGAACAACGCGTCCTGTCCCATCACCAGAACGCCGGTAAAGCACTTCACCCTTCTCATTGCGGATCTGTCGAACCACGTGCGGAACTACACCATATCCACCATTGGAAAATGGCACATAAGCTGCTGCAATCTCTAAAGGCGTAACTTCAGAGGTACCCAGTGCAATCGATGGATTGGACTTCAAAGAGGAAGTAATGCCCAAGCGTCGCGCAGTTCGAGCCACATTCGCAGGCCCCACCTCATGCGCCAGCTTGGCAGCGACGGTGTTGATGGAAAATGCTAGCGCTTGTGTCAGCGTCACATCACCATAGTAGCGCTTAGTGTAGTTCTTCGGCGTCCAACCACGATACGTCACGCGCGCATCACGGCGAATGGTATTCGGCCCAAGTCCGCGTTCCAGCGCTGCCAGATAAACAAATGGCTTAAAGGCAGAACCGGGCTGTCGGCGCGCGTAAACCGCACGGTTGAACTGGCTCTTCCGATAATCAACTCCGCCCACAAGAGCGCGGATCGCACCACTGCGATTGAGCGTAACCACAGCCCCCTGAGTCACGTTAAACTCCTGGCGAGACTCCGCAATACGTGAGGTCAGAGCTGTTTCTGCCGCCTGCTGCATGTCCCAGTCGATCGTCGTGTCGACAATGATATCTTCACCGATAGACCCCACATAACCCGGCAACAACTCCATCACATAATCAGCCACATAATTGCCGCTGCTGCTGTTGTGGCTGGTGACCACATGTGCAGGATTAAACAGGGCATTCTTGGCATCGTCAGCCGTGATGAAGCCCGCACTATGCATAGCTGCAATCACCACCTGTGCGCGCCCTTCCGCCAACTGCGCGTTACGCGTTGGAGCATACTTACTCGGCGCTTTCAGCAGTCCTGCAATGGTCGCAGCCTCGGCCAGATTGATCAGCCGTGCTGATTTTCCAAAGTAAACCCGGGCCGCCGCATCTACACCATAGGCTCCAGCGCCGAGATACACCCGGTTCAGGTACATCTCCAGAATTTCTTCTTTGCTGTAGTTCCACTCCAGCCACAGCGCCATCACCACTTCCTGCATCTTTCGCTGCATGGTGCGTTCCGGCTTCAAAAACAGGTTCTTAGCCAGCTGCTGTGTGAGTGTGGAACCACCCTGAACAGTACGCCCGCTGGTGTAGTTTACAAACGCTGCACGGGCGAGACCGATCGGATCGATCCCAAAATGATACTTGAACCGCCGATCTTCAATCGCCATCACGGCATCAGGCAAGTACTTCGGCAGTTGCTCCAGCCGAACGGCCTCGCCGCCAGTGTCTCCACGGTTTGCGATCAAAGTTCCGTTTGCAGAAACGATGCGCACATTCGGTGGTCGCTGCGGCACAGCCCACTCTGAGGCTGGCGGTAAATGTGCCGCGTAATAAGCAAGAATACCGCCAACAACAACAATGCCCCAGATACCAAGGACCACGCTCCAATACATGCAGAAGCGCAGCGACTTCCACATAAATCGCCGGAACTTACTCTGGCCTTTGGGCTTTCCAGAGGATGTTGCGGCATCCAGCGCCGCCAATGTCTGCTGTTTCGCCTTCCGGCTCGGCTTCTTCGCAGGCCTCTTGGCTGTGGTGTTTTGCGTTTGTCGCGGCCTCTGCGGTGCAGGTTTTCTGCTCGACGCTGAGGGAGTTTGTGGTGCACGGCGTGGTCGTGGGGCCGCCTGCTTGTTCGTGGCCGCGACCCTGTTTGGACGGCGGATGTAATCCTCGTCGTCTTCAGGCCGCAGTGCAACGCCTTGCAGACGAGGACGTTGTGATTGTGGAGGGCGTTTGGGCTGACCGGCACCGGGCTGCTGAGGCGGTCTGCTGGAAGGGCGTTGCCCGGGGCGCACAGGCCTCCGTTTTCTGCCATTTCCATTTTGGCCAGTCGCCATAACTCCAAATCACCCCGATACTAATCACTTATCTCAGGCGATGGCGATCAGATAAGACTGAGCATGCCTGAACAAACACAGGCCACAGACTGCTTGGGAGTGAGACCGTAACCTGGATACAAAACACGAACGATTTTAAGGAAACAGGCTTAATTCTGCGTTAAACCATTCACGCGAATTGCGAAGATCAGCAATCAAAACTGGAGAGCGTGTATCGATATTCGCGCAAATAAAAAGGGCGGAAACCCGCCCTTCATTGAATGAGATGCTTCTGAGAATCTAGCTGGAATACCGGCTAGCATCCTCGCCATAGTAATTCACGTAGCGTGAGTTCAGCTTGGAGACCGGCATAATGATCAGCACATCAGTTGTTCCAAACTGGTGGTCAATTACAGCGCCATCACCAATAAAAGCACCAAGGCGCAAGTAGCCCTTGATGAGCGGTGGCAATGAACGCAGTGCAGCTCGTTGATCGACCTGATCTTTTGGAATGCGGTTCATGTCCACGTACTGGTCAGGAAGTGCTGAAACTCGCCACTCTTCGGGAGCTCCGGCAAAATGATGCAGGAAGGAAAGTTGTTCTGCAAGCAGATCAGGATCGGTGCCCTCAATCGAAGCACAACCAATCATCACATCTACATTATGCATCAACACATAAGACCAGATGCCATGCCACAGCAGTTCAACGGTCTTCTTGGTGCGATAAGGCTTCAGAACACAGGAGCGACCAAGCTCCATAAAGTTCAGATCGCTGTGACGATCCAAGATGCCCTGAATATCAAACTCGCCAGCCGTATAGAAACCACCGTTCAACTCAGCCAGTTCCTGACGGAGAAGACGATATGTGCCGACAATCTGAGGTTTCAGTTTGGAGAACGGTTTATTGCGAACCTGACTGTTGTGATCCACAACCAGCAAATGATCGCAGATCTCGTCGTAACTGTCGCGATCAAGGCGGCTTAGCTGCGTTTGAGCATCTGCAATCGCAGACATCTCTTCGTAAAACACTTCGTAGCGCAAACGCTGAGACATCTTGAGTTCTTTGGCGCCATTGGAAAGGCGAACTTCAAGCGGTCCAATCTTACCGAGGCTTTGTCCTGCCTCCGGCATTTTTCCCAGCATTGCCTGTGGGATCCACCGCGGCGCAGGTCGCCCTGCAAGCTTGTTCGGTGTGATTTTTCTTAGGACTTTCATCGGGGAAAGATGTCCAGATCCAGCCATACTATAAATATCTCATATTGCTTAGGTGTTTAAAAAACATTGCAATAATGAGAACGCCTTTCTGAATTTGCACCAATCGAGTAACCCATGTCAATTTTGGGTAGTCAATCTATGATATAAGCTCGTTTTAGGACAGTTGAGTGACATAGCACCAACATTTATCCGCTTAAGCGTGCCCATATCTGCTAAACCATGCTGTCACCACAGTTAACCTGAGTATAACAACCGCCTCTTGATATTGAACAGGCTAAATATACCAAGTTACCCCTTAGCATACCGCTTTAGCACAGCTTCGAGATCCTGCTTTTTCAGGGGTTTGCTCAAAAATCCATCTGCACCAGCCTTCAGAGCTTCTTCTTTTGCCTCCGGCATAACATCCGCTGAAACAACAAAAATCGGAACCTGAGCCGCAGAATTGTCTTCTCTGCCTCTAATTTGGGAAATCGCTTCCAGTCCATCAAGGCCTGGCATGTGCAGATCCATCAGAACTACATCAAATGTTCCTGTTGTGCTGAGAGCAACAGCCTTGTGCCCATCTTCGGCGAGCTCCGCGTGGTGCCCCAGTTTGCCTAATAGAGCCTTGACCAGTATCCAGTTGATCGGATTATCTTCTGCTACAAGAACATTGAGATGAGGTGCGCGCTCCCGCGGTTCCTCAGGCGGCTCGTTCTCTTCTGGAGCCGCATTGTGTTGTTCATCCGTTTCTTCAACTTCGGGACCAAGTGCAATGAGGCGCAACAAAGATGCGCGGCGTACAGGACGTGTGAGATAGCCAGAAAACTCGCCAGTTTTGATATCGGCAATGCGAGCTCGTTCCTGAGGTTTGATGAGCACGATGATCTCAGGAGCATGAATAGAATACTCCTGATAAAAGTCGCGAATACGCTCAACATACTCTTCACCAACCAACAGGCGATCAAGCTGTGCTGTAAGCAGATTTGCTTCCAATTCTTCTATATCAAGCACTCGGGTCTGAACAAAACCGTTGCTAATCAGTGTTCTCTGAACCAGATCAGCTTCAACATAATTACTGGTCAGGATTGCAATGTGCTCTGAATGTTCTTCAATAGCCTCATCGACAATCTGATCGAGTGGCATTTCAAGAAGGAACGTCGAACCACATCCGAGCTGACTTTGAACAGTCAATGAGCTGCCCATCAGTTCTGCAAGTCTCTTGGAAATCGCCAGTCCCAATCCGGCGCCATCGAACTTGCGATCGCGCCCATATTCGCCTTGTTCAAACTCCCGGAAGATGCGTGCTGCGGTGACTTCATCCATACCAGGGCCGGTGTCTTTTACTGCAAATTCCAAGAGATGATTGCCAGCGGAATCCTGCGACACCTGCAAGACCAGTGAAACACCGCCCTGCTCTGTGAACTTGATCGCATTGCCGACCAGATTGTAGAGCACTTGCTGAAGCCGGGCTGGATCGCTCTGGATCGTTTCCGGGACTTCCGGTGCAATGTAAGAACCGATTTGTAGTCCTTTGGCATGAGCCTTGGGAGACAGCAACTCCACCACACGCTCGACCAATGGTGTCAGTTCTACTGCTCCAGTCTCTAGCTCCAGTTTTCCGGCTTCTATTTTTGAGTAATCAAGGACCTCATCAATCAGCATCAGAAGCGTTGAGCCAGATGTTTTGATAGCGTTGATGTAGTTCTGCTGCTCGGCGGTTGTTGAAGTGTCGTCAAGCAAATCAGCCATGCCCAGCACGCCGTTGAGCGGCGTTCGGATTTCATGACTAACCATTGCGAGAAACCGGGATTTAGCTTCACTGGCATTTGCGGCATGGTCCCGGTCTGCACGTAGCTTTTGCTCTGCGTGCCGCCGGTCTGTGACATCCGTGAGGATCCATTGGATGATCGGAGCTCCCCCGCTGCCGTCACGAATGCTCAAACGCAGCAGAGAATACCAACGGGTTCCGTGTTTTGTGCGCAAGGCAACATCTTCCGTTGTTCCTGCTGCACTTTCTTCAAGTTCTGGTGTGAAGTCTTCCGCATAAGGCAAGTGAATGGCTTTGCCGACTTCAATGCCAAATCCAGTAGGAAAATTCCGCTTACCCGCATCATTGATGGAGAGCACGAGACCGCTGCTGTCACAGCGGATAACAATAGCGCCCAGCGCATCCAGAATGGAACGGTGCCGGTCATCGGCTTCACGCAGCTGCCAATCCGCATCACTTGCCAGTTCGGAAGGGTCTTCCAGCTGCTCCACCTCACTTTGGATTTGAGCAGCTTTCCAGCTTTGTGCAATCACATCACTTGCAGGAAAACGGCGGAACAGAACAGCTCCGGCCCCAAAGGCAAGCAGCACCACATAAAGGCTTTGTGCAGAACGCCAATCCGTCAAAAGCAGCGCGATTGCAAGACAAACAACACCAACGAAGATGGAAAGACTCTTGAGAATAAATGAGGACTGCTCTGAGACTTCTGTTTGCTTGATCAGAGACACGCGAGCCTGAGTAACAACGTGGGTGCTCTCCTCGGTTTTTAGTCTCCGCTTCAACACTGCATTTGCTCCAGTCGAACTATTTCGGAAATTCAGTAAAATTCAATTGGTAAGATATAGCAGATTATGCTGCTGCCAAATAGGCCGAAGAGCGCTTGAAACTCAGCGCTTCAGCTAGATGAATCCTCTGCACCTTATCCGAACCATCCATATCTGCGATTGTGCGAGAGAGTTTCAAAACGCGATGATAGCCTCGTGCAGATAAACCAAACTGGATGGAAGCCTGCTCAATCAGTTCCTTGCTGCCATTATCAAGTGCAACAATCTGTTCGATGATCCGCGCACTTGCATGAGCGTTTACAGTTATGTCCAGCCCCAGCGATGTGTAGCGTGCCTGCTGAATAGCCCGTGCTCTTGCTACGCGTTGGGCCACTGTTTCGGAGCTTTCCGAAGTTATTGGACTGATTAAGTCCTTTGCTGAAACTGCTGGCACATGCAGCTGTAGATCCATGCGGTCAAGGAAAGGGCCGGATACGCGAGATTGATAGGAACTAGCGCATTTATCACCTCGTCGGCAGGTGTGACCTGGCTCGCCAGCATAACCGCAACGACATGGGTTCATCGCTGCAACCACTTGCACTTTGGATGGGTAGCTGACGCGGTAGTTAGCCCGCACAATCGTTGCCACTCCGTTCTCGATCGGCTGCCGCAAACTATCCAGAACGGAGCAATCGAACTCCGGTAGCTCATCCAAAAACAGAACGCCGTTGTGAGCCATTGAGACTTCTCCGGGCTTGGCTTTTATCCCTCCTCCCACCAGTGAGGCCATGGAAGCAGAATGATGCGGTGCCCTGAAAGGGCGTTGATTGCTTAAAGCGCCATCTTCCAGCTCTCCTGAAATCGAAGCGATCATAGAAACTTCCAGCAGCTCACGAGCAGAAAGCGGTGGGAGCAACGAAGGCAATCTACTGGCCAATAAGGTTTTCCCGGAACCTGGGGGCCCAACCATCAGCAAGTTATGAGAGCCTGCGGCAGCAATCTCCAAAGCACGTTTTGCAGTCTCTTGCCCACGAATATCTGCAAGGTCCAAAGAACTAGCGGCAAGTGGTGAACTGCGCGGTTTCGGATCGGATAGTGTAATCTCCCCTTTGAGAGCACGATAAAGCTGAACCAGTGAGTTTGCTGCGATGATCTTCAGGTTTTCATCGGCCCATGCAGCCTCTGATCCGCAACTTGCCGGACAAATCAATCCCTTCTCATTGGCAACAGCTGCGATTGCGGCTGGCAGAGCCCCGTTGACGTGGGAGATACTGCCATCCAGCGCAAGTTCGCCAATAACAACAAAGCCTTCTACCGCCTCAGCAGGCAGAGCTCCCATGGCCACCAGAAGTCCCAGAGCAATCGGCAGGTCGTAGTGGGAGCCTTCCTTGGGAAGGTCTGCCGGCGCAAGGTTCACCGTCACGCGCTTGGCTGGTAGCGCCAATCCCGAGGCAATGAGTGCGGAGCGTACCCGTTCCTTGCTTTCTGCAATTGCTTTATCTGGCAGTCCAACGAGAGTGAAGTAGACAGAGCCGGGGCTGATCTGCACCTGCACATCAACATTGGCAGCATCGACGCCCTGAAAGGAAACGGTAGAGATGCGAGAAAACACCAGACACTCCTGCAGCCACAATTTATCAGAATTGCAGTAATTAAGCAGGAACGAAGGGGAAACACACAAGCCTTGAATACTCAGAAATACGAAAGCTACCTTTAAAAGCTTCAGGTAATTTCTTGAGTTAAAGAAACGGCTGATCCGATAAAATGAAAAGGCCCTGTCGTGAAACAGAGCCTTGAACTTGTTTAGCTTTCCAGCTTGCTTTCCAGCACATCCCAAACCCGGCCCGCCACATCAGGGCCACCAAGTTTCTGAATGGCGCGAATACCCGTTGGTGCTGTCACGTTGATTTCGGTGAGGTTTCCGTCAATCACATCGATACCAACGAGAATGAGGCCCTGCTCCTTGAGCGTTGGCCCAAGGCGCGCGCAGATTTCTCTTTCACGTTCAGTCAGATCGCTGTCCTTTGGAGAGCCGCCACGCACCATATTGGAGCGTAGATCGCCTTCAGCAGGTACACGGTTCACCGCGCCAGCGAACTCACCATCCACCAGCAGAATGCGCTTATCACCGTGTTTTACATTCGGCAGGAACTTCTGAATGACCCATGGCTCACGGAAAGTCACGGAGAAGAAGTCGTAGAGAGAGCCGTAGTTTAGGTCGTCTTGCGTCACGCGGAACACCGCCGCACCACCGTGGCCAAACAGCGGTTTCATGACGATATCGCCATGTTCTTCGCGGAAGGCATCAATCTCTTCACGATCATGGGTGATCAGTGTTGGTGGCATCAGATCAGCGAACTGGGTCACAAACAGCTTTTCAGGTGCATTGCGCACGGAAATCGGATCGTTCACCACAAGCGTTGTCTTCGAGAGCTTCTCGAGAATGTGGGTTGCTGCAATGTAAGCCAGATCGAAGGGAGGATCCTGACGCATCAGCACCACGTCCATATCGGACATGTCAACGCGCTGCGGCTCACCAAAACTGAAGTGGTTGCCAGCTTCATCGCGCACCGTCACCGGCTCAACGCGGCACATAACCTTTTCACCCCAAAGCGCTAGACGCTCCGGTGTGTAGTGATACAGTTCGTAACCACGATCCTGCGCTTCCAGCATCAGGGCAAAAGCACTGTCGCCTGCAATGTTGATGGTGGAGATGTGGTCCATCTGAACCGCGACTTTAAGCGGCCGCTTGGCACCAGAAGTAGCTGCTTGGGGCATAGGCACTCCTAAAATAACGCAGGGGTAGAAATCCACGTAAATAATAATGGATGTTAGCCGCAGATATGTGGGTCAGAAAGCAATTTGTCTACATTTTTGCGATAAAATATTTGTTTCCTAAAAAATTTCAGCTTCGAAAAGATTAGGAAAATGCTGGGCTTCCCCGTGTTTTGGCAGAATAACTGCATCAAATCTCAAGGTTTTTCCCACCACTTCATGGTGGTGAGAAACCCATTCCCGCGCGGCATTGGCGATCCGTCGCTGAGAGCGTTGCGTGATTGCATATAAGCCATCATCCACACCCCGCCGTGCCTTCACTTCCACAAACACGATTGTCTGGTCCTGTTCGGCAATCAGATCTATCTCGCCTTGCTTGGTTTTGTAGCGCCTTTCCAGAATCTGCCAGCCCGCCTGACGAAGCAGCATCTCAGCCTTCAGCTCCGCTTGTAGCCCTTTGCGGTAGGCCGCCTGCTTCTTAAGAAGATTGCTCTTAGTCGCTCTCGGTGTCTTCTGCGGATCCTGCATTTTTCAGCTCCATCGCACGGGCATAAATCGTTTTTCGATCCACCCCGGTTGCTTTGGAGACTTTCTTCGCTGCTGCGCTCACTGGCATTTCTTTCAATGCCTCCATCAGCAGCGCGTCTGCATCAACCTCGGTCAGTTCCTGCTCTTCAGGTGGTGAGACAAGGATAACAATTTCTCCCTTGGGGCGATCCCCCGAGAAGAAATCACTCAGTTCTGCAAGGGTTCCTCGCTGAAATGTCTCAAACCGCTTGGTCAGCTCTCGTGCCACAACGGCCTGTCGCTTCCCGAGAATTTCATTCATGTCAGCAAGCGAAGCCCCAACTCTGTGCGGACTTTCATAAAACACCAGCGTTGCCGGAATATCCTTCAGCTCTTCAAGACGCTTCTTCCTGCCGTGGGTCTTGTTTGCCAGAAAACCAGCGAACAAAATCGTATCAGACGGAAGACCAGCTCCAACGAGACCACTCAGCATGGCAGAAGCACCAGGGATGGGAATTACTTTGTGTCCCTGCTCAACCACGTCACCCACAAGACGGAAGCCTGGATCGGAGATCAGCGGTGTCCCGGCATCTGAAACCAGAGCCACCGCACGGCCCGCCTCAAGCGCTTCCATAATCTTCGGACGCTGCTTCTGGGCGTTGTGCTCGTGATAGGTCATCATCTGTGTGCGGATGCCATAGCGTTGCAGCAAAACACCCGTCACACGGGTATCTTCACAGGCAATAAGATCGCAAGCTGCAAGGGTTTCCAGCGCACGGATTGTGATGTCCTGCAGGTTGCCGATTGGCGTTGAAACGATGTGCAGGCCCGGTTCAATCCGTTTAGCGTTCAGCGAATGCTCGCCTATGTAGTATTTCCGCTCAGATGCAGCTTCGGAATGATCCATGGTCGCCTCGTGAAAGCTCCAGAATGGAGCAAGTTTTGCACAGTAGAGAGTGCACATCTAACCAACAAACCGCAAAATGACTAATTACAACGGGGAGTTTTTGACAGAATCCTTAAAAAAATCGCGGATTTCCTTGGGTTGAGGCTGTATTAACTGCGGTGGATCTGTAGAAATAAACCAAATGACAGCCTCTCCCCGAAAAGTGGGAACCGGTTTTCGGATAGGGACGGCGCAAAACAATCGATTAGAGCTGAGTGCATGCGGGCATGCGGTGAACTCTAAATGTAAATTGCCGGATTTCATTCCTTGTTAAACGAGGGATTGATCTTACGGCCTTCGGAATAGATGGGGCATCCATGAGCTTAGGATCAGCCACACTGCGTGGAATGAGCTTCCGCAAACTTGTGACAGGGGCTGCACTTGGCATCTCGGTCCTGTTGGCTGGCTGTGTGAATTCACCTAACTTCTCATCGGTGAACACTCCTCTTCAGCCTGATTTAAACCCAAACGGACAGCCGCAATTGGTCTCTGGCCGTGCTATCGGCAACGGTTCAGTACGTGTTGGCCTGCTTCTGCCGTACTCAGGCGAAGGTCAGTCTGCCGTTTCCGTGGCAACCCTTTTTGAGAATTCTGCCAAGCTGGCACTGGAAGATTTTCAGGGCGCTGACATCCAGCTCCTCGTAAAAGACACCGGCGGCACCGCTGAAGGCGCAAGTATCGCGGCACAGCAGGCAATCAGCGAAGGCGCTGAACTGCTGATCGGCCCGGTCTTCGCGCCAGCTGTTCAGGGTGCATCCGCAGTTGCACGTCGTTCTGGTGTTCCTATCGTTGCATTCTCCTCTGATACCAACGCAGCCAAGCCGGGCACATATCTGCTCAGCTATCTGCCGGTTTCTGACGTAAACCGCATCGTTTCTTACGCAGCAGAGCAGGAACGTCGCTCCTACTCAGCCTTGCTTCCAAACAATGCTTACGGCGCGGTTGCTGAAGCAGCCTTCCGTCAGGCTGTAGGGCAAACAAATGGCCGCATCATCACCATTGAGCGCTACATTCCGGGCAATGCCGAAGACATTCGTGCCCGTGTTGCCAGCCTGAGCCGCTCCATTTCTCAGGTAGACACTCTGTTTGTGCCTGAAGGCGGCGGTGTTCCTCCGTTCGTTGTGCAGGTGATGACCGAGATGGGCGCCAACCTTGGCGAAGTGAAGATGATTGGCAGTGGACAGTGGAACACGCCGGAAATCCTTCAGTCTCCAGTCATGGTCGGCAGCTGGTTCCCGGGTCCGGACAACCAGAGCTTCGAGCGTCTCGCAACCCGTTACCGCGAAACCTATGGTTCTCAGCCACCGCGCAATGCGTCGCTGGCATATGATGCAACCATTCTGGCCGCTGGGCTTGTGCGTTCCGCAGGGCCGGATCGCTTCTCTGACCGTGTGCTGACCAACCGTGATGGCTTCCTCGGAATTGATGGCATCTTCCGCTTCCAGCAGGATGGCCTGAACAACCGCGGTTTGGCTGTTTACGCCGTGACCGGCAAACGCGAAGCAGAGCCAATTGCTCCGGCACCGCGCAGCTTTGCAGGCCAGTTCTAAGCCTCGCAAAATCTGATGCTAAAGAGCCTCGCTCGTTTGAGCGGGGCTTTTTTATTGGTATTTTCAGATCCTTCCAATTGTGCTGGTCCTGTTGGCCCTACGGTGATTACTCTGGCTTAGGCTGGTTTCGTCTCATGCCGAACAAAGGCACACAGCCATGCAGGAATTACGCTTTCACCATGTTGGCATCCCAACCAGCGAAAAACTGCCGGAAGCGGACCACAATGAAAAACTGAAGCTGACAGCCACTGGTTATTATGATGGCCCCTACGCCATCGAGTGGATGAACTTCGACGATGACAACCCCCTTCCCGATGTGATCAAAACAACGCCGCACGTTGCCTATGTGGTTGATGATCTGCACGAAGCTCTGAAGGGCAAGGATGTTATCCTGCCCCCTCAAAGCCCGACAGAGGGTGTCTGGGTTGCCTTCATTCATGATGGCCGCAACCTTATTGAACTGATGCAATTTGACAGGCCCGAACAGGAAATCTGGCCCCATCCGGATAAGTTCAGGCTCTGATCTTGGATCTGCGTCACCGCGATTTACCCAATGGGACGAATAGCCTTTAGGAAACTAATGAAATCCGTAGGGAAAACGGATAGAACTAGCTCAGGAAATGAGTTGGTGGGTCTACGCCCGCGCAAAAGGTGGTTTTAATAATGCTTTCAGACAAGCGCATTCTTCTCATCATCACAGGCGGAATTGCGGCCTATAAATCGCTGGATCTGATCCGCCGCCTTCAGGAGCGTGGCGCAAAGGTTCGTGCGGTTCTCACCAATGGCGGCTCCCAGTTCATCACACCTCTCGCAGTCGGCGCCCTAACCGGCGACACCGTGTTCACCGAGCTGTTTGACCGCGAAGCGGAGCATGATGTGGGCCACATTCGCCTTTCTCGTGAAGCGGACCTTGTGGTTGTTGCCCCTGCCACCGCAAACATCATGGCCAAGATGTCTCATGGGCTTGCAGATGATCTGGCATCCTGCGTGCTTTTGGCAAACGACAAGCCGGTCCTCGTTGCCCCTGCCATGAACTCCAAAATGTGGAGTCACCCGGCAACCCAGCGCAACGTGGCGCAACTAAAAGCTGATGGCCTTCACTTCGTTGGACCGAACGCGGGCGAAATGGCGGAAAAAGGCGAAGCTGGCTATGGCCGCATGTCTGAGCCGCTGGAAATCGTAGCTGCGATTGAAGACCTCCTTTCTCCCAAAGACCTGCCTTTGAAGGGCAAGCGTATCGTCATCACCGCTGGCCCAACGCATGAGCCGATTGATCCAGTGCGATACATTGCCAACCGCTCCTCCGGCAAACAAGGCTACGCCATTGCTGAAGCCGCTGCCGAAGCTGGGGCGCAGGTGACACTGGTCTCCGGGCCGACAATCCTGGCGGATCCGAAGGGTGTTGAAACCATCCGCGTTGAATCCGCAAACGCTATGCTGGCCGCTGTTGAATGCGCCCTCCCTGCTGACATTGCGATTATGGCCGCTGCCGTTGCTGACTGGCGCGTTGCACATGACAGCGACCAGAAAATCAAGAAGGACGGCAGCGGATTGCCGCCAGCGCTCAGCCTGGTTGAAAATCCGGATATCCTGAAAACAGTTGGTCACCTACAAGACAAACGCCCGAAACTGGTTGTTGGTTTTGCTGCCGAAACAAATGATCTCATCGCCAACGCGCGCGGAAAGCTGGAGCGCAAAGGCGCTGATATGATTGTAGCAAACGATGTCAGCCCCGAGAATAACGTGATGGGCGGTGACAACAACACGGTGCGGCTTGTGACACATGGCGGCGTCGAGGACTGGCCGAAAATGGGTAAGGACGAAGTGGCCCGCCAGCTTGTCCAAAAGATCGCAGAGCTTTCCTGAGAGCCCAGCGACTGAAATGAATTTTAGAAGGCCGGTGCAATCCGTACCGGCCTTTTGCTGTTTAGGCAGACACCTGCTCGGTTTCGCGTTCAGTGCCAAGCGGTTGTTTGCCCAGGATCATGTCGGATGCTTTCTCGGCAATCATAATTGTTGGTGCGTTGGTGTTGCCGGAGATCAGTGAAGGCATGATGGAAGCATCAATCACGCGAAGCCCTTCAACCCCGTGTACTTTCAGGTCAGGCCCAACCACGGACATCTCATCCTTGCCCATCTTACAAGTGCCAACAGGATGATAGATTGTCTCAGCTCGCTCCCGCACCGCCTGTTTGATGCTGTGCTCGTCGCGACCGAAATCGTGGATCATGTCCTCACGATACTCAGAGAGCTCGGGTCCTTCCAGAATATCCCGCGTCATGCGAATGCCCTTCACCAGAACATCCAGATCCTCCTGATCTGTCAGATACTTCGGATCAATCCGTGGTGCATCCATAGGATCAGCTGAGCTCAGCCCCACTTCCCCCGTTGATTTCGGACGCAAAACGCAAACGTGGCAGCCAAATCCGTAACCGCCGTAGAGCTTTCGGCCATGATCATCGATGATAGAGATGACGAAATGCAGCTGAACATCCGGGCGCTCCAGCTCTGGACTGGTTTTCAGAAACGCACCACCCTCTGCCGCAGGCGAGGCAATCATGCCCGATCCATCTTTCCGCCAGCGCATAATCTCCTTGATCAGCTGAATCCCCGGCTTCAGGCCCAACCCCAACATATCCGTTTTGTTGGAGCGATAGCTGATGGTGTAATCCAGATGATCCTGCAGGTTCTTGCCCACGCCCGGCAGGTCAAGCAGCACTGGAATGTTGTGTTTCGCCAGCTCATCCGCAGGCCCAATGCCAGAAAGCATGAGTAACTGCGGTGATTGAAAAGCACCTGCAGAAACAATCGTTTCCCGCTTCGCCTTCACCACTGCTAACTTGCGTTTTTGCTTGTACTCAACGCCAATAGCTTTCTTGCCCTCAAACAACACCCGCGTGCTGCGAGCATGTGTGATGACGGTCAGGTTTGGCCGGTCCATGACAGGATGAAGATAGGCCGCTGCCGCTGAGCAGCGCTCACCCTTTTTGTCGTCCTGATGGAACTGCGTGACCTGATAAAGCCCAACGCCTTCCTGATCACCGCTGTTAAAGTCATTGTTCCGTTTGATTTGCCGCCCTTCAGCAGCAGCAAGAAAAGCGTGAGAGATTGGCAATGGGGAGCGTTGCTCTGAGACCTGCAAAGGTCCGTTAGCCCCATGCATGGAGCTTTCACCGCGTTGATTGCTCTCCGACTTTTTGAAGTAAGGCAGCACTTCATCAAATGACCAGCCATCCGCGCCTTGTTCGACCCAGCCGTCGTAGTCTTCTTTTTGGCCGCGAATATAAAGCTGCGCATTGATCGCGCTGGAACCGCCCAGCGCCTTGCCGCGCGGATGGAATGTCGTACGATCATTCAGCTCGGTTTGCGGAACAGAGTCGAAAGCCCAGTTGTTGATCGCAAATGGCTTTGCCGAAACCATTGCCGCGATACCAAGCGGCGCGCGTACCAGAACGGACTTACCCTCGCCACCAGCCTCCAGCAGGCAAACAGAAATTGAAGGGTCTTCAGAAAGGCGAGCTGCAAGCACACATCCCGCCGAGCCACCTCCAACAATCACATAATCAAAATCCATTGCGCCCCTCCCCAGAAACAAAAGCACACTTCCGAAAGCCCTCTCCTCCTTCGAAAATGCAGCAGCAAAAATGGTCTTTGGCGTATTCCTGAGAAGTTCTCCCGGTTCTCAGGTGAGAACACGCCTCAAAACAAGAGCTTTGCACTCGCCTGACTACGGCGAGCTGTTTTATGGTCTGATGTTAGTGAGCCTTTCCCTAAACGGAAACCTGAACATTCTGGTGAGTATGTAAGGCCTGCAACTGCGCGTAGTGTATTCGCCGAAAAACTCATTGAAACGCAGAGACTTGCTGAGTTTCTTCCCCAGCTTATCCCCGCCGCAGGTTTCTCTGGTTCGGATCAGTCAAATCATGCAGGCGGTTCCCAGCAGCTTGCGCAAATCGCAAAATCACGGCTTTGCGGGTGGCCGCTGAAAGCTTGTGCTCGGGCGCTTCGCGGATAATCTCGGCCATATAGTCATCCGCCAGAATAAACCCGGTCTCCTCCGGAAAGATCTCCTGCGGAACATCAGGGCTGGTCGCAAAGAACAGCCGATCGCAGTAATCGCGATACTCATGCCATTTACTGTCGGTCTTGAAGTCCTCAATGGATGATTTGATCTCGATAATCCAGATCTCTGACTTCTTGCCAAGCACCACCAAATCAGCCCGCCGTCCCGATGCAAGTGTGACCTCAGGAAGGCTCGTCAGGCCCAGAACGCGCAAATACCGCTGCACCCCTCGCTGGATTTTCAATGCGCGGTCAGACTGACGACCATCGACCAGAGGATCATCAAGTTGAACGCGATTTGAGCCCTTCACAAATTCCATGAAATCGTTCCCACTTTGTTCTTTGTAATATTAGCAAGCTGCCAGACAAATTCAATCGGAGATTAGAGGGATCTTTAGTAAGGGGCCGACACTGCGATATCCAACTGACCCGCTAATTCTCGCATGTTCTCATCAACCGGGAACAACCTGATACAGTCTGCCAATGCGTCACGAGCTTCCGATGCTTGTCCGGCTTGCAGATAAAGCTCTGCAGCCCGCATCAAAAACGTCTTCCGCCAGCGCTTTGGGGACGTCCTCATCACCGCATCATCGTGAAGGGTCACATGCCACTCCCGAAGCAGCTCCGCTCCATCATAAGGCTCCCCAAGGAAAGCAAACTGCTCTGCTTCCAGCAACCCATAGCCCGGATTGCTCCGCAATGCCTCTGAGACTTCCAAAGTAGGAACTTCACCACATGCCAATGCATGCCCCAGTTGAGCAAATGCCTCGCAATCTGTGAGGCTTTGCGAATACAGCAAGTTCTTATCCGCAAGAAGCTTAGATATGTCTCGCTGAAATGTTTTGATCAGCTGGCGGATGATGTTGAGCGAATACAGCTGGTCATGCAGTGCATGCGGCCCTGCAATTCCATAACAGTTCAGGTGTTCGTTCTTGGGAAGGCGCTGAACCGCAAGGTATCCGCATGTATCGACCCAATCGAACAACCCAAACAGCAAATGCACTGGAAACCTCAGTTCTCCTGCCAGGCGTCCCAGAAACTCCAGCTTATCTGGAGCAGATCTAGCCAGATAATCAGCGCTTTGCGTGCCTGCAGTGCCCAGTTCCAGCTCAGGCGAAAAGGCATAGATTTCGCCATCTTGCCTGCGCAAACCTGTGACCAGTGCTCCATAAGCCCCCATGGACGCGCCGTAATAGATGATCCGTTCAGGTTGCTCCTGAGCGATAGCAAGGTCGATCGCCTGATCAATCTCTCGCTCCGCATCAAGGTACCACTGTGAGGCGGTATCATTCAGAAAAATACAGGCATGCTGTGTCTTGGCAAACAGTCGCTCCAGTCCGAACTTGCCGGAGGGAATGCGAACTTGTGAGAACACCACCACCAGCACTCCGCTGCGGCCACCGGATTGGAGTTTCACCTCCAACCCGCGTGAAGACACACAGGATCGCTCAGCTAAGTCCGGCATCAGTGGATGGGCTTAGGGCTTCTTGCGCTTCAGGTAACCACCGGTGTCACCAGCCGGAGCAGATGCGTTGTCGGAAGACTTGCTCGGTGAACGACGAGGAGGAGACTTCTTGCCAGTAGGTTTGCCCTTTGGCTTCTGCGCAAACTTGCCATTGCCCGGCCCTTTGCGCGGACCGCTACCCTTCGCTCGCTTACCAGCCACCTGCGCATTGCTGCGCGCGCTTTTGGGCTCACGATCGGATGGGAAGAAGGTGAAACCATCCATCTCCGCGATCTTCTTGCCAATCAGCTTCTGAATGGCACGCAGCATGCCGCGATCTTCCGGCAAACAGAAGGTGATCGCCGTTCCGCTCTTACCCGCACGCGCTGTACGGCCAATACGGTGAACGTAGTTCTCCGTCGCGTTTGGCATGTCGAAGTTGATCACGTGAGAAATGTCGGACACATCAATACCGCGAGCTGCAACATCAGTCGCCACAAGGGTCTTCAGCTTACCGCGTTTGAACTTATCCAGCGTCTTCTGGCGTTCTGCCTGAGACATGTCACCATGGATCGCCTCAGCAGGCACTCCATCTGCATTCAGGCGGGCTGCAAGACGGGCACTGCCCTTCTTGGTCAGAGTAAACACCAGTGCGCGCTCGCACTCGTCCTTCTCCAGAAGCTCTTTCAGCAGCGGGAATTTAGCATCTTTCTCCAGATGCGCAATCTGCTGTGTCACAGTCTCAACCGTGGTCGCAGGCGGAGCAGTGCTCACCTCTACCGGGTTGGTCAGAAAACGTTCTGACAGATCGCGGATCTCGCGCGGCATGGTCGCGGAGAAGAACAGGGTCTGACGCTTCTTCGGCAGCAGATAAGCGATCTCTTCCAGCTCTGCGATAAAGCCCAGATCCAGCATCTGATCCGCTTCATCCAGAACGAAGATTTCCAGCTCATCAAAGCTCACACCGTTCTTGCGGTGTAGATCCAGCAAACGGCCTGGCGTTGCCACCAGCACATCCAGACCACGCTGCAACGCGTGGAACTGCGGAGGAAACGGCACACCGCCCACAACACAGCTGGTGTACATCTTGGTGCGGCCCGCATAGGCCTTGATGTTCTTGGTGATCTGGTCCGCCAGCTCGCGGGTTGGCGTCAGAATAAGGCTGCGCACGCTCTTCGGCGCAGCACGATACCGGCTCTCAAGCAAGCGCTGAAGTAGCGGCACTGCGAAAGCGGCGGTTTTACCCGTTCCGGTCTGAGCAAGGCCAAGCAGGTCCTTGCCATCCAGAATGTACGGAATTGCGTTTTCCTGAATAGGTGTTGGCTCGCTATAGCCTTTAGATTTCAGGGCGATCTGAAATGGTTTTGCAACACCAAGTTTGTCAAAGTCGGTCAACAGTGATCTCTCAGATAAGCAGAGTATCCGTTTCCGGTTCTGCTGATTTCGTCATGTGCTTCCCGCAGTCCTCTGAAACGTAAAGTGCGTTCCTCAATTGAGCAGATGCGTGAAACAAGCTTGAAGAAGTTTGCCTTCGAGAAATCCAGCACAGCAGCACGCTGTATCAGTTAATTCTACTGGAATAGTCTCTGGGGCGTGGTTTGATCGGGCTATTAACATAGACCCGCCACATTATGCTAGAATTATTGCCGGGGAGCATAATATTCTGGTTGTCCTGACAAGAAAAGGGCGACAATTCCGGTTAGCGCAGTCCAGCTACTTGCATGTTTCATGTTCTTCTTTATGTATGGGTACCAAGAAAAATGATGCTGCTTTTATGGCCATTATCCTAAAACTGGCCTGCTGCTAATAACATTAAAGATTAGGGTTCGAGCTTTGATTGATGCAAATTTTGAAGACTTAGAAGAAAACGCTGAGGAAGCTGCCCGGCTTCTTGCTAACATGGCGCATCCCAAGCGCCTGATGGTGTTGTGTCGACTTGTTCAGAGCGAATGTACTGTAGGTGAACTTGCAGAAGCTGTGAACTTAAGCCAGTCCGCTCTTTCACAACATCTTGCCAAGATGCGTGCCAGCAATCTGGTCTCCACCCGTCGCAGTGCCCAGACAATCTATTATTCTCTGGCCAGCGCCGAAGTGGAATCCGTTCTGCAAACTCTTTACGGTCTTTACTGCGCTCCTCAGGAAGAAGCATAGCAGGGCCTGCCTTAAGGCCCCGCGATAACCACTGAGCTACCGTCCCACCTGCGTTTCTCTTCTGCATTTGGTAGCTGGTTGAACATATGAAGATCTACCGGAATTTCATCCTCGGACTTCAGACCTGAGAACTCACCAAACAGGCGGACGGTTTCTTCGTCCAGCGCGCCACCAATATACAGATGGGAAATGTCTCCGTTTACATCGGAGAGCTTGAAGCGTGTTTCCCAAAGCCAGAACACCTGCCGGTGATCCTGATCGCTTTCGTAAACCATCGTCAGCGCAGGCAGGAAGCCCGCATTGGTGTGCGGCACTGGTGGCAGCTCGCCTGCTGGTGTTTCCCCTTTCAGGTAGCCAGTCGCAGTTGGGAAAGACCATTCCGGTGCTTTGCGCCATCCAAGTTTGGTCAGCTCCTGCTCCAGCTGTTCCGGCGTGCCGGACCACTGCAGCGTAATCGGCTCTTCCAGTTCACCCGTAATGGAAACGCGCTTGGCAGGCAGCAAGCGCCAATCCTGCATGCGCCAGCTGGATTTCTGGATCACAACGGACTCGCTGCGCGGCTCATAGGCCTCAGCAGCTGTCGAATAGTTCTGGCTGATGTGCCATGTGGAGGCGATCGCCAATGCACATAGCGAGATGATCGTCAGAGCAGTTCTGCCCACCTTCTCATTGTGAATGTGCCCGAAGACGAACGAGAAGAAGAACACGGTACCAGAACCAAACAGCAGGCCTGCCAGCACGTCTGAAAGCCAGTGTGCGCCCAGATATACCCGTGAGAACCCGATCAGGATCGCGAAAGTCGCTGCAACAGAATAGATGATCGTCTTGCTCAGGCGGGAGCGCTCATGAGCCACCAGTACCGCAATCACACCAATCAGCACCGTATTGATCGTGGCGTGCCCAGATGGGAATGAGAACGCATCAGCGCCGGAGTACAGCTCAATCGGACGATCTCGGCCAATCAACGCTTTGGTGATGACCACAAAGATCGAGGAGCTGACAATCGCAATTACAAAGCCCGTTGCGCGGCGCCATGCTTTGCGGCCAAACAGATAGATACCCACGGGGAGCGTAACGGTCGCAGTTACCGTGCCATCGCCCATCATGGTGATCATAACCATGATCTTATCGATGATCGGCGTCCGTGCGATCTGGAAGAAGTTGCTGATCGCCAGGTCCGCTCGCGCCATCGGCATGCCCGGAGCGACTGCACCGGTAAACCAGATGAAGCCCGGCAGCGTCACCAGCAGGAAGAATGCAGAGACCAGCATGCCCACGCTGCGTGGGTTTTCAGGATCATATGTCCGCGCAATCCATTGGCTGAAGCGATCAGGACGACGACCAAACCAGTTGACGATTGCCTGATGCGAACCACCAACAATTGGCAGAATAAACATGATCAGCCAGCGGATAATCGCCACGGCGATCAGAAGAACCAGCAGCAAACCGCCAAGGATAATTGCAAGGCGGGTGTTGATCTCACCAATCGCAAACAGGGCAGAACCGGCCATCACGCCGGGCACCAGATGCAGTGCTGCCCAGGCAAAAGCAGAGGTCACGTTGAAGAAGGTAAAGCGGCCAAAACTCATGTCCGCCATGCCGGCAATGCCCGGCACAACAGACTTCACACCCGGCACAAAACGGCCAATAAAGATGCTCTTACCGCCGTGTTTGGCAAAGTAATCTTCACCACGCTTCAACCAGTCGGGATAGCGGCTTAAAGGCCAGATTGTCCGTACTTTGTCTTTGTAAAAGTAACCAAACCAGTAGGAAAACGCGTCGCCTGTTACGGCGCCTGCAGTCGTCCATAAAAAGATACTCAGAAACGGTAGTTCACCAAGGCCGATAAGCGTACCAGCCCCCACCAGAACAACCGTGCTTGGAAACACCAGCCCGATCAGAAAGAGCGCTTCACCCATTGCGACGATAAAACAGATAAGGCCAGCAAAAGCCGGATTTGCTGCAATGAAATCAACAATGTGGTTGAGGAATGTGGTGACGAAATCGACGTTCACTGAAAAGTCTCTAGCTCTTTCTTAAATTACTTAGATCGCTGGGTGACCACTGAAAATGTATACATCGTGCCAAGGTGACCAAAATATGGTGCGCATTCTGTTACATTTATATGCAGGCATCTGGCCCTTTGAAAGGGAAATAACAAGCCCTATTCCCTGCAAAAAGCATAATAGTCCCACTAATCAGACCCATACGTTAATTCTGGTGACGAAAAACATCGTTTAGCTCTTTAAGCAATAATACAGAATGGTTATTCTTGGCCCAAAGCCGAATGAGCAAAAATAACATTTTACGCCATGCCCCAGATGCGAAGGTCACTTGCATGTTTCAGTCTGCAAACATTCCTCAGACAGTCAGTAAAGAGCTGCTTCAGAAAAGACTGCCTGAACTCCGTGAGGAATTGTTGGAAGTTCAGCATAAGCTGAGAGAGAACAAAGCTTTCGCAACAATCATTCTGCTCGCTGGCGTAGACGGCTCGGGTAAAGGTGCGGCGATCTCCCGTTTATACGAGTGGATGGATACGCGTTACCTGTTCTGCAACGCCTATCATGAAGAGCGCAGCGAGTCTGAAAGCGCCCGACCAAACTACTGGCGTTACTGGCGGGATCTGCCTGCACGCGGTGAAACCTCCATTGTGTTTGGCTCCTGGTATCAGGAACCTCTGCGTGATGCGGTTATGGGCAAGATTGATGACGCAGAGCTGGAGCGCCAGCTGTCTGCCATCAACCGTTTCGAAAAAATGCTCGCCTACGAGAACATTCTCCTTCTCAAGTTCTGGTTCACCCTGCCCAAGGCAGAACAGCAGGAACGCCTGCATGATATCGAAGCCAAAGGCAAAAAAGGCCGCAACTTCATTGAGGAATGGTCCGGTGCTGAACATTATCGCGCAGCTCAGACCGCAGGTGAAAAAGCTTCCTTGCAAACCAGCACCGGCTACGCGCCATGGTTCGTGATCCCATCACAGGATCCGGATGTTCGTGACCTTGCACTGGCAGAAACCATCGCCCAGTCCATGAAGAAGAAGCTGGAAAGCGGCAACGGCAAACCGGTTTCAGCGCCTGCCGTGGTCACCACCCTATCTCAGGCCAATGCGGTGGATGCAATTGATCTGTCTGCGACCATCTCCAAGGAGGAGTACAAGGAAGAGCTTGAAGAACTTCAGGACAAGATGGCGTACCTGACAGACCGCAAGCGCTTCAAAAAATTCGGCTTTATCTCAGTCTTCCAGGGCAATGATGCAGCTGGCAAGGGCGGTTCAATCCGCCGCCTCACCCGCTCCATGGACCCGCGGAACTATAAGGTGCACCCAATCGCAGCGCCTTCTGTGGAAGAAAAGCTGCACCCATACCTCTGGCGCTTCTGGCGCCGCCTGCCGAAGAAGGGCCACAGTGCCATCTTCGACCGCTCTTGGTATGAGCGTGTTCTGGTGGAACGCGTCGAGGGCTTCTGCTCTGAAGCTGACTGGATGCGAGCCTACAACGAAATCAACGCTTTCGAAAAAGAGCTGACGGATTCCGGCTTCATCCTCTGCAAGTTCTGGCTCGCGATCTCTGAAGAAGAGCAGCTGCGCCGCTTCAAGGCTCGTGAAGAAACCGCCTACAAGAACTATAAGATCACCGAGGAAGACTGGCGCAATCGCCTCAAATGGAACGAATACGCCATCGCTGCCGGTGACATGGTGGACCGCACTTCAACCCGCTACGCTCCGTGGACGCTGATCTCCTCCGAGGACAAGCGCTACGCTCGCATTCAGGTGCTCAGAACCACCGTGAACGCGCTCGAAAAAGCGATGAAGAAGAAGGACAAGGACAAGGACAAAGAGATCTGAGCCAGCTCTCTTCGTCTGCCTTTGGTAAATCACGTCCTGTCACACGCTGTTTTGTGACAGGACTTCAGCGGAAACCAGATCAACGTCCTGGCCTCCGCGCCAGACGTTGATCACCGCTTCAATCTTCAACGACTTCTTCACGCCCTCATACTCCGCAACCTGCTGCTGCATCTGTTCGTAGTCGGCGCTTTCAACGTCCGCAGCAATGTCTTTTTCCATGTAAGCCTGAATCCGCAAATCATCCGGCCCCGGCTTGCTGATATCAAACCGCATCTCCTGATGGTTGGACATGCACATCACGGGACCAGATAACAGCGGAAATAACCCTTGATGACACACCGCGAAGACGGTGGCACGCTCCTGCGGTGAAAACTGATCGAAGAAACTCATGTCATCGATTGGTTTGGAATCGAAGGTGAACGTGCGCTCCTGACGGCGTTTAAAGTCCTCCAGAAACTGACGTCCCTGCTGCTCAGGTATCCTGACACCTTCCATCATGATGTCGTTCTTCAGAGTGCCTTCCACACTGTCTGGATCCGGGCTGCGCACATCAAACTCCAGCTTGAAGTCCAGCACGCTGTAGCTCTGAAAACGCGGACCGTCATAGATCTTGAAGTTCTCCTGAAAGTTCGCACCAGCCATCTCGCGCAGTTGCTCAAAGGCTGTGACCTTGTTTTGATCCGTCACGCTTGGGGAGTACAGATCAAACACCAGCTTCTTCGCATTGACGCGATCAGTGCCGCAAAACCAGTCGACAATCTTATCCCAGAGCCGCGTTGCCGGACTGCCAATATGCTCCCGGTCAGATGCACCTTTGATGCTCTGAAGATCGCCCGCAGAGATCTGCGGATGAATGCGTGTTGTATCCAAACCAACTGAAGATGACATGGTCCACCCTCCTTCACGTGGTCAACTGGTCATGCAGGGGCTTTGCCTCTGCCTGTCAGATTGAAGGAAAATGCAGCGTTTTGCTGTTCTGAATGGCACTGGAGCGGGAAAATAAACACCAACAGCACCACATGGCAGCCCATGCAGTGGTGAAGCTAGATCTCCCGAAGGTCGGGAGGGGCAAGGCGGCAGGCAACACCTGCGCATTGAGTTAGTAATAGAGTCTTCGGCATTGGCTACGCGCCTTGCCCGGGCATTTTGGTATAGCCAACATCGCCTCTTATCCTGAAAGACACGATAGCCGGTTTCCCGGAAGGATAGTGGCTTTGCTCAGATAAGTTTCCGTATCCAAACAGGTCCTCTACCCCTGACATGTGCTGCTCTGACCAGCAAATGCCACTGCGTGATGCCCTTCAGGCTTGGGCCCTTCCTCTCAGACCATGCAGTCACGCCTGAAAATCGGTGCCACCGGACCTTTGCAAGATGCGTTACCCCTTGCAAAAGCCCCACCCAGCCCACGACACGCCGACGGACGGCCCGCCAGCAGCCCGTCACGTGGGCATGGGATTAGTATGGAGCCATCTTTCGCTAGAGGGGATAAGTTTTTCCAGCTTTTAGAGGGCTAGCCTAGGCATTCAGCCCTTTCATGCCTTCAGGTGTGTACCGTTCGCCGACTACTGAAATCAGAGCAAGCTTGGCTTCCAGCGCTTCAATCTCCTCAGAAGAAAGCACAATCTCAGTTGCCGCAACATTCTCTTCCAGATAGCGCAATCTCTTCGTTCCCGGAATAGGCACAATATCGTCTCCCTTCGCCATCAACCAAGCCAGAGAGAGCTGCGCAGGCGTACATTGCTTCTCAGCGGCAGCCTCCACAATAACCTTCGTGATCCCCTCATTCGCCTGCAGCGCTTCTTTAGAGAACCTCGGTAGGTTTGCGCGGAAGTCACCTTCTTCAAACTGCGTACCAGAGTTGAAACTGCCCGTCAGAAAACCTCTGCCCAAAGGAGAGTAAGGCACAAAGCCAATCCCAAGCTCGCGGCAGGTCGGCAGAATTGCCTCTTCCACATCACGAGACCAAAGAGAATACTCTGTCTGCACCGCCGCAATAGGATGAACGGCATGGGCACGGCGAAGCGTCTTTTCGCTGACCTCACAAAGCCCGATATTACCGATCTTGCCTTCCTCAACCAGCAACGAAAGCTCCCCCATCACATCTTCAACGGGTTGCTCTGGGTTCACGCGGTGAACGTAGTAAAGGTCAATGTAATCAAGCCCCAGACGCTTCAGAGAAGCTTCACAAGCCTGTCTTGCATATTGCCGGCTATTCTCGATTGTTCGCTTGTATTCACCGGGTTTGCGATTGATGCCAAACTTCGTTGCGATTTTCAGCGGCGCCTTGGTTTCCTTCAAAAAGCGACCAATCAGCTCCTCATTATGATGAGGGCCGTACATGTCTGCTGTATCGAAAAAATCGATACCCAGCTCAACCGCTCGCGCCATCACGCGCAAGGATACGCTGTCATCATGTGAGCCATAGAACTCACTCATTCCCATGCAGCCCAAGCCGAGCATGGCAACATTGAGTTTGGAACCAAGTTGGCGAGTTTTCATCAGCATCCTCCTTGTTTTGCAGCTCGTTACTTGCCATGTTTCAAAAATGGAAAATACGAGCAAAACCGGAAAGCAGATTTCCGAAAGTGGAAATGAAATCCTGCGCGATCTTATTTGGGATGACACCAAAGCCTTTCTGGCTGTTGCAAGAACTGGGACGCTCAGCGCTGCCGCTCATCGCTTAAGCATCGGTGTCGCAACGCTCTCAAGAAAGATCGATCGCCTTGAAGAAACGCTGAAAATTCCGCTGTTTATCAGGCATCAGTCCGGCTACCAGCTCACCGAGGATGGCCGCGACCTGCTGGCAAAAGCTGAAGCGCTGGAAGCCGCCGCCACAGCATTCGCTTCCGGTGCAAAGGCACAAGCAGGCATCTCTGGCAAACTCCGCCTTGCCACGGCAGAAAACCTCGCCACCCACCTGATCCTGCCCGCATTGCCAGAGTTTCGTGCACACTACCCGGAGCTGCACATTGAGATCCTGACCGACGTAAGCTCAGTCAACCTGCACCGCCGCGATGCAGATCTGGCCATTCGCATGGTGAAACCGGAAAGCGGCAACGTCACCCTCCGCCGCCTCGGAACACTCGGCTTTGGCCTCTACGCAAGCAAAGACTATGCGCTTAAGCGAGCAAAATGGACTGATCAGGAGAATTATGAGCAGGACGACTTCATTTCCTGGTGCGAAGCGCTCTCGCATCTGGTGAATGCAAAATGGATTGAACGCGCTCTGAAAGGCCGACAACCCGCCGTTCTGACATCATCTCTGGCAACGCAAGTCGCAGCGACACAAGCCGGTCTGGGCCTCGCCGTCCTACCGCATTTCCTCGCATCGGATGCTGGTCTTGTCTGCATGAATGCGGATATCGGTGTCGAACAACCAATCTATCTGGTCATGCACTCCGACCTCGCCCACTCCCCCCGAATGCGCGTCATGGCAGATTTCCTGGCCGACCTGATCATCCAAAACCGAAGCAAACTCAGCGGCCCACCTCAGCAGGCCACTTCCAGTTAAACCACGTTCCGTTCAATCAGCGGCTTGTTGGCGGCCAGACGGTCAACGCCAAGTTCGGAAAGGTCCAGCGTTTCATAGCCGCCCGTCACGATATGCTCTGCAAGCGCGCGTCCCGCGGCAGGGCTTTGTTGCAGGCCGTGACCGGAGAAGCCTAGGGCGATGTAGAAGTCTTCGATGCCTGGTACTGGGCCCATAAAGGCGTTGTGGTCGAACAGGTTAACATCATAATGCCCTGCCCATGCAGCGCCGGGTTTGATGGCTTCGAACGCAGGAATACGGTTGGCCAGTGTCGGCCATAGGTGCTCTTCAAAGAAGGAGTAATCCACCTCGTAATCATAGCAATCAGGGTCTTGCTCTTCATCCGGTGAACTGCCGCAGATAAAGCCTGTTCCTTCAGGGCGTACATAGGTTCCATTCGGATCAATCAGCAACGGCAGACCCGGCACCTCATCGCGGCATTCAAAAGTAAAGATCATCCGCTTTTTGGAGTGAACTGGTGCTTCAAATCCGGCTTCCAGACAGATCTGCGTGCCGCCGGAAGCCCCGGCAGCATTCACGACCACGCCAGCTTCCACCTGCTCTCCGTTGGAGAGCGTCAGAATCCAGCTGCCGCCCATGATCTTTTCAAGGTGAACCACCTGATACGGCTCATATGGCACGTTCAGGGAGCGTGCTTTACGGCGAAATGCCTGCATCAGCCCATACCCGTCAAACCAGCCTTCACCGGAAAGGCCATGACAGCCTGCGGAAAGATCAGAAACATTGAGCCATGGAAACTTGGCTTTCAGCGCATCAGCTTCCAGAAATCCAATGTCCGCGCCCATCTTCTGCTGCAGAGCGTGGTTTTCTTCCAAAATACTGCGCTTGTCAGGTGTGGCAAGGAACAGATAGCCGCCTTCAACCAGATCAATACGCGGCTTATCGCCGTCAACTTCCAGAAGATCGCCAATATTGCGCAGGAAATCGATGCCGTAGAGCGAAATATCGATGTTCACGGCAGAGGAGAACTGTTGGCGAATAGAAGCGGCAGAAAGTGCCGAGGCGCAATGTTGGTAGGATGGATCTTTCTCAAAGACCGCAATGCTACCCTTAAAATCGTCGCGCTGTGCAAGATGGTATGCCACCGATGATCCGATGACAGCCCCCCCAATAATAGCAACATCAACTGAAGCTATCGCCATAGTTACACCTGAATACTGAGAAATGGAGAAAGTAAGAACCGACGCCCGAAATATTTAGGCGGGTATTCGCGAGCGTCGGTCTAAAAGGGAGACGAAACGCCTCCCAAGAGTTTAAGCGTATTCCTGAAAGATGCCTCCCAGCTTTTTCAGGAATACGCTGTAGATCAGGGCTTAAAAGAAAGCCTGAAGGCCAGTCTGTGCACGACCCAGAATAAGGGCGTGAACATCATGCGTGCCTTCGTAAGTGTTGACGGTCTCAAGGTTCTGAGCATGGCGCATCACCATGAACTCTTCGGAGATGCCGTTACCACCGTGCATGTCACGTGCCTGACGAGCGATATCCAGCGCCTTGCCGCAGTTGTTGCGCTTCACGATGGAAATCATCTCTGGAGCAACGCGGCCTTCGTCAAACAGACGACCAACACGCAGGGACGCCTGAAGGCCGAGTGAAATCTCGGTCTGCATGTCTGCCAGCTTCTTCTGGAACAGCTGTGTCTGTGCCAGAGGACGGTTGAACTGCTTGCGGTCCATGCCGTACTGGCGAGCACGCATCCAGCAGTCTTCCGCAGCGCCCAGCGCACCCCAGGAGATGCCGTAGCGAGCGCGGTTCAGACAGCCGAACGGGCCTTTCAGACCAGAAACGTTAGGCAGCAGCGCGTCTTCACCTACTTCCACGTTGTCCATCACGATTTCACCGGTGATGGAAGCACGCAGAGACAGTTTGCCCTCGATCTTAGGAGCGGAAAGACCTTCCATACCCTTTTCAAGAACGAAACCGCGGATCTGGTTGTCATGTGCTTCAGACTTCGCCCAAACCACAAACACGTCTGCGATTGGGGAGTTGGAGATCCACATCTTGGAACCAGTGATGCGGTAGCCACTCTCAGTCTTCACAGCGCGGGTGCGCATGCCAGCCGGGTCAGAGCCTGCATCCGGCTCAGTCAGACCAAAACAGCCAACGTATTCGCCGGAAGCAAGCTTCGGCAGATACTTCATGCGCTGCTCTTCAGAGCCGTAAGCGTAGATTGGGTACATCACCAGCGAGGACTGCACGCTCATCATGGAGCGGTAGCCGCTGTCGATGCGCTCAACTTCACGCGCAACCAGACCGTAAGCCACATAGGAAGCAGCAGAGCCACCATATTGCTCAGGAAGTGTCACGCCGAGGAGACCCTGCTCGCCCATCTCGTTAAAGATGGAGCGATCAGTTTTCTCTTCACGGTAAGCTTCCATCACGCGTGGCAGAAGCTTTTCCTGAGCATACGCACGCGCGCTTTCCATGATGAGGACTTCGTCTTCATTCAGCTGGTCCCGCATCAGGAACGGGTCTTCCCAATTGAAGACGCCTCCGCCTGTTGGATCACTACTCATTCTCAAAATTCCTTATTCAACGTCAAACTTCACACCCTGCGCCAATGGGAGAGCGCCGGAGTAGTTGATGGTGTTGGTTGCGCGGCGCATGTATGCCTTCCATGCATCAGAGCCAGCTTCACGGCCACCACCAGTTTCCTTCTCACCGCCGAATGCGCCGCCAATTTCAGCGCCGGAGGGACCGATGTTGACGTTTGCAATGCCGCAATCAGAGCCAACAACAGAAACGAAGGTCTCAGCTTCACCCATGTCTTTGGTGAAGACGGAAGAAGACAGACCAGCACCAACACCGTTCTGAATTTCAATCGCATCATCAAAGTCGGTGTAGCGAATGACGTAAAGGATCGGAGCAAAGGTCTCTTCCAGAACAGGACCAACCTGACCTGGCATCTCAACGATCGCTGGCTGAACGTAGTAAGCATCCGGATATTCGTCAGCCATTACACGCTGACCACCATGCACGGTGCCACCAGCCGCTTTCGCTGCTTCCAGAGACTTCTGCATGTTGTCGAACGCATCTTTGTCGATGAGTGGACCGATCAGAGTGCCGTCTTGGGTTGGGATGCCAATCTTGACGGAGGAGTATGCTTTGATCAGGCGCGGGATCAGCGCGTCATACACGCTGTCATGGGTGATCAGACGACGCAGTGTGGTGCAGCGCTGACCGCAGGTGCCCATAGCCGCAAACGCAACGCCGCGCAGGGTCAGATCCAGATCAGCAGACGGGGTCACGATCGCTGCGTTGTTGCCACCCAGCTCAAGGATGGACTTGCCGAAGCGCTGCGCAACACGCGGACCAACCTGACGACCCATGCGGGTGGAACCGGTTGCGGAGATAACTGGGACGCGCTTGTCATCAACCAGAGTTTCACCGATTTCACGACCACCCTGAATGACTTCCAGCAGGCCTTTTGGTGCGTCATCACCAAACTTGGCAGCCGCACGCTCATAAAGCGCCTGAACAGCCATTGCTGTCAGAGGAGATTTTTCAGATGGCTTCCAGACAACGGAGTCACCACAAACAAACGCCAGCGCTGCGTTCCAGGACCAGACTGCAACCGGGAAGTTGAAGGCGGAGATCACGCCAACAACACCGGATGGATGCCAGGTTTCCATCATACGGTGACCCGGACGCTCGGTCGCGATGGTCAGACCGTAAAGCTGACGGGAAAGTCCAACTGCGAAGTCGCAGATGTCGATCATTTCCTGAACTTCACCTAGACCTTCAGAGGTGATCTTACCTGCTTCCAGGCTCACCAGCTTACCAAGGTCGTCTTTATAGGTGCGAAGCTCTTCACCCAGCAGGCGAACCAGCTCACCACGACGTGGTGCAGGCAGCTTGCGCCACTCTTTGAAAGCGTCATGCGCACGACCAATGGCAGCGGAGGTTTCCTCAACGCTGTCTTCCTTGATCATCGCCAGTGTTTCACCGGTGTTTGGAGAGGTTGCAGCCAGTGTGCCACCTTCCAAAGCAGAGCGGGCAACACCCATACGCTCCATGAGTTCAATTGTTTCTTCTGCGAATTTCACGGTATCCAGACCTACGGTCATTGAAGTCCCCAAACTGTGAGAGATGCTAAATTCATTATTTGAACAGAGTGTCTCTTGTCCGGACCATCGGTAAAAGCTACGTCTTTTCCATTATTCATTCGCATATGGAATGACTGATAATTTCGTCTGGATCTTGCGTCAGGAAGAAAACTGCTTAAAATCAGTAAGATAATAATGGGTACCGGCCTATTTGAGATTCTGTTTTATGAAGGAGATGATGCCAGATAGAACGAAATTTAATCGTGTTGGCTGTGCCTAACCTCGCGATTTCAGGAGTTTCGAGCTGTCCACGGCATCATGAGAGGTCAGGATGAAGCGTGGTTTTATCCCTCCGATTGATTGTTTGATTGCTTTTGAAAGTGCTGCGCGCCATGGCAGTTTCACCCGAGCCGCTGAAGAACTGTTCCTGACACAAGGTGCAGTGAGCAAACAGGTGCGCTTGTTGGAAGGGCGTCTGGGTGTCGAGCTGTTCAAACGGATTCGCCAACGCATTGTTCTGACAGATGCGGGACGCATTTACCTGCACGACATCCGCGGCACGCTGGAAAAGATGACCAGCGCCACCCGTCAGGTGATGTCCTTTGCAGGCAGTGAGGATGTGCTTAACGTCGCCGTGCTCCCAACCTTCGGCACCCGCTGGCTCGCCCGCCGCCTCCCGCGCTTCCACGAGCGCTACCCGGAAGCCAGCTTCAACCTCTCCGTCCGCCTGCGTCCCTTTGATTTCTCGGTAGAACCATTCGACGGTGCCATTCATTACGGTGAACCCGTCTGGGCTGGCGCTATTGCAGAGCCCCTGTTTCAGGAAGAGGTCATTCCGGTCGCTTCCAGAGCTTTCCGCGATAGACACAGCCTGCGCACGCCGGAGGATCTGGTGGATGTCATGCGCCTGCACCAGTCAACCCGCCCGGATGCATGGCAAAAGTGGTTCTCCCTGGCAGGTGTCGAAACAGATGGAGCCTTCCAGGGCCCACGCTTTGATCAGTTCACCATGATCTCACAGGCCGCGGCCTCAGGCTTGGGCGTTGCACTGGTGCCGAAGTTCTTTATCGAAGAAGAACTCGCCGCCGGCACGCTGGTCCGCCTCTTCGACATCAGCCTGAAACTCTCCTCTGCCTACCACTTCGTCTACCCCGAAAACCGCACCCTGCGCCCGGTCGTAAAGTCCTTCAAGGCCTGGCTACAAGAAGAAGCTCAGGAACAGCAGGTAGACCGGGAGACACTGCTGCCGCAGTAGCGGGGTGAGCAGGCGGCATACAATTTTGGAAAGCTGCAGTATTGAAAATTAAATCAGTTATTTTTGATTGGGATGGCACCTTAGCCAGAACTCTGGACGTTTGGCTCGACGGATATCAACGCTCTTTGGAGGTGCGAAACTTTACCTTCCAGCCTAAGGAAATTGTCGCCGAGTTCTTTCATGATCACCACAAAGTGCCAGACAAACATCCTCATTTAGGTTTCCCCGAGATTGCGGAGGAAACGAGGAAATATGTCTTGCAGGCCCTGCAAAAAGTTGAGCTCTATGAAGGGGCAACCAAGACACTTTCAAAGCTGAATGATGAAAACGTTCCTACAAGCCTCGTTAGCTCCAGTTCACGCCGTCTCCTGAATAGTGGAATGGAAGTACACAATCTCTCCAAGCACTTTAAGGCGACAGTCGCTGGGGATGATGGTTACGGACATAAGCCTGATACGCGTCCATTTGAAGAAGCACTTGATCGCATGGGAGCAGAGGCCGAAACGACATTAGTCATTGGTGACTCTCATGTTGATGTTCAGGCAGGCAAAGCGCTTGGCTGTCAAACATGCTTATTTGTGCCGAAACTCAATAGCCTCTTCCATAATTTTGAGTTTTTGAGGTCGATGGAAGCAGACCATGAGATCGATCACCTGCCAGACTTACTTGAATGCATCTGAAAACCAAAAGCGCGGGGTGCATTTTTATTAATGTCCATGCCTTGGTGTGAATTATGTATTTATTTCAATAAGATAGATTTCATCTATGGAAACTAAAACATAGTCTCTCTGTAGATGGAGTGATGCATGAACGTAATTGCAAAATCAGGAGTACTCTTGATGCTTGTTGCTGGCTTTATGGTGGGCCAGACTGCTTTGGCTAAACAAGCTCGTTGTTTTACATCTGATGATGGCGAGTATCTCTGTGAATTCAAAAACACCGACAATAAAGGTAGTTTTGAAGTGTCCGCACCGGGCAAACCTACAATGATCTTGGTAATAGATGCGCCCGGAGTTGCTTATGGTTGGGCCGATTTTGGTACTGGGCGCAACGTATCGCTGCCGGGTAAGTACCTCCGACAAGATGCAGATAAAGCATGCTGGTTGAATGATGAGACAAATGCCAAAATCTGTGTTTGGTAGCTTGTTTAGATACTAGTGGAGCTGCTTCGCTTGTGGCTCCCTACCCCAACTCATAACTCGCAAAGCTATAGATTTTGTCCAGCGGTAGGTTGGGGTCCTGTCCCTTATACATTCTGGCGGTAGCGAACACGGGTGATAGTTCGTAGCGTTCTGCCAGTTCTACGGCTTGTTCGTTGGGTAAAGGCAGGTCAATGTTGATCATCTGCCCCTTTGCACTGCCAGCCAAGGCGCGGAAGATGAGATCTGCGCCTTCAGGCGTTTCTGCTGCCATCGGGCCAATGCGGAAGCCATCTCGTGCCGCACGGATAACGCCGTAGCCTTGCACACTTCCATTCTCAACCAGATAAACACCGCGCCGCATGGGGTTCATAGGCTCCAGCCATCGCTCCAGAAAAGCAGCTCGCTCTGCGGGGAAGTAGTTGCGATCATATTCAATGATGCTGGGCAGAATGCCCTTGCCGATAATGGTGATGCGCTGATCCATTGGCATGGTGATGTTGGAAAGGCCGCAATACCGCATGTTCTGATGAACGAGCTTAAAGCCGGACTTGGCATAGTTGTCCTGCTCTTCCACCACTCCATCAAGACCAATGGTCCGCCCTTCCAGACGCCGCATGGCTGCATTCCATATCAATGCCCCCAGACCTTGCCGGCGAAACTCCGGGTGGCAAATGTAAAAACCGAGAAATCCAAAGGACTCGCCGTACTTCACTGCAGAGACCATCGAAACCAGCTGATTGTTCAGGTAACAGCCCAGATACCCTTCAGGATCCGCTGCATAATAGGAAGGAGCATCATCCTCACCCGGATTCCAGCCTTCAGATGCGGCCCAATCCAACATGGTCAGAATGCCATCCTCGTCCATAATGCGAATATCAGTACCTTGCGGAGCCATTGAGAGCCTCTTTCATCAACCCGGCATAGTTGAAGTGTAAACAGACACGGAAGATCAGCGTAGCGCATTATGGTTAAAGAGGAGATGAAGGGGTTTCATCTAAATCGACGAAGCGGAACCGGTCACCTGAAGAACTTTATGAGGAAAAGAAACCGGACGCGATAAATTGCAGATGGAGCCTTCGAAAAATCCGATAATCTGACGCACATATCGCTCACATGGGTAGGAGACGTCGCGATGAAGGTTCATGGTAAGGCATACCGTTCTATTTGGCCGCTGGAAGCTGGTAAAACAGTCGGCATCATCGACCAGACGCGCCTCCCCCATCGTTTTGTTGAGGTCGAGCTGCGCACTCTGGAAGACGCAGCCGTGTCCATTAAAGACATGTGGGTCCGCGGTGCGCCGCTGATTGGCGCAACTGCTGCCTTTGGCGTGGCGCTGGAAATGGCAAGAGACCCAAGCGATGCATCGCTGGACAATGCATGGGAGGTGCTGCACGCCACCCGCCCAACAGCAATTAATCTGCGCTGGGCGCTGAACGATATGCGCAGCCGCCTTTCTCAGTTGCCTCTGGAGCAACGTGCAGACGCAGCGTGGCAGCGTGCCGTTGAGATCTCCGATGAAGATGTGGCCTGCAATGCGTCTATCGGCAAACACGGTCTCAAGCTCATCGAAGAGATCGCTGCGCAGAAGAACCCGGGCGACACCATCAACATCCTGACCCACTGCAACGCCGGTTGGCTGGCCACCGTAGACTGGGGCACCGCGACCTCTCCGATTTATCACGCCCATAACAAGGGCCTGAAGGTCCATGTTTGGGTCGATGAAACCCGCCCACGCAATCAGGGCGCTGGCCTCACCGCCTGGGAGCTGGGCGAACACGGCGTTTCGCATACACTGCTGGTCGACAACGCTGGTGGCCACCTTATGCAGCATGGCATGGTGGACCTTTGCATTGTCGGCACCGACAGAACCACGGCTCACGGAGACGTCTGCAACAAGATCGGCACCTACCTCAAAGCGCTTGCCGCCCATGACAACGGCGTACCGTTCTACGTGGCACTCCCGTCCTCCACCATCGACTGGACGGTCGCAGACGGCCTGAAGGAAATCCCGATCGAAGAACGTGGCGGTGAGGAAGTTGCATGGATCAGTGGCGAAACAGCTGCTGGTGATGTCGAGAAGGTGCGCATCTGCCCGCCGGAAACTCCACTCTCCAACTTTGCGTTTGACGTAACACCATCCAAATACGTCACTGCTCTGATCACCGAACGTGGTGTCTGCGCGGCAAGCAAAGAAGGGCTTGCAGGGCTGTTCCCGGAGCGGGCGAACGCCACCGCCTGATAGAACTAAGACAAACGGCTACCTTGCCGCTAAGCCATCACTCTTCAATGTTAGGGCAGAAATCCAAGTTGATTTTATTGGGAGGGACATATGTCCTACGAGAATATTCTGGTTGAGACACGCGGCAAGGTTGGCCTGATTACGCTAAACCGCCCGAAAGTATTGAATGCGCTGAACAGCGACCTGATCGCTGAGCTCGATGAAGCGCTAAATGTGTTTGATCGCGATCCTGAAATTGGCGCGACCGTCATCACCGGCTCCGAAAAGGCATTTGCTGCGGGCGCTGACATTAAAGTGATGGCTGAGTACGACTATCCGCAGACCTATCTGATGGACTTCATCACCAGCTGGGACCAGATCGCGCAGAAGCGTAAGCCGATCATTGCAGCTGTTGCAGGCTTCGCGCTAGGCGGTGGCTGTGAGCTTGCTATGATGTGTGATTTCATTCTGGCAGCGGAATCTGCTCAGTTTGGCCAGCCAGAGATCAAACTTGGCGTTATGCCAGGTGCAGGTGGTACACAGAGATTAACAAGGCTTGTTGGCAAGTCGAAAGCAATGGAAATGTGCTTGACAGGCCGTATGATGGATGCAGCTGAAGCTGAGCGGTCCGGCCTTGTCTCTCGCGTTGTTGCAAATGACGATCTGGTCGAAGAAGCACTCAAAGCTGCTGAAAAGATTGCAAGTTTCTCGACTCCAATTGTTATGATGACGAAGGAAAGTGTAAACCGTTCTTACGAAGTAACCCTTGCAGAAGGTATTCGTTTTGAGCGTCGCTTGTTCCATTCTATGTTTGCAACCAGCGATCAAAAAGAAGGTATGAAGGCCTTCATCGAAAAGAGAAAACCTGAATTCGAAGACGGATAAGCCGATTTTGGGCAGGTCTACACCTTTTTTCATTGACGAGGCTAAGACTCCCAACTATAAGCGCTCCACAACCGGTGGCGGATTTTGTTCGTCACTGAATTCGTTTGACCGGGGCGGCTCTGGGCGGCCTCGTTCGCGATTTGAAAACAGTTCTTACTGACAGATCAGGACAGAGCCCATGGCCAACACTCCTTCGGCCAAGAAGGCGGCACGTAAAATTGCCCGCCAGACGGCCACTAATAAGGCTCGCCGTAGCCGCGTACGTACTTTCGTACGTAAAGTGGAAGAAGCAATTGTCGCGGGTGACCAGACAGCTGCTAACGAAGCATTCAAAGTTGCACAGCCTGAAATCATGCGTGCATCTACTAAAGGCGTTATCCATGCGAACACTGCGTCTCGCAAGGTATCCCGTCTGAATGCTCGTATTAAGGCACTCGGCGCCTAATCCAAGTTTTTTGGACTAAAAAAGCCCGGTCGTATGGCCGGGCTTTTTTGTTAGCTGGATAAGCTTACCCTAGGATAAAACTGGGGCATTTTCGCGGCGAATAGCCTGTGGAATAGTCTCGGAGCCTGTCAAGGAAAATCCTTAAAAAACAATAGGTTAGCTCTAGGTTAAAATTGTCGCAGCTGAAAAGAGCAGATTCTTGGCGAGTCAAGTGACGGCCGGATAATTTTTTTTTATTCGCCTTAGCCGCCCGCCATTAACCAAGTGCATATGAAGAAAGTTGTTGAGTTCACTGCTTTTTGCCGAACTTAGCCGTTGACGACATATGGGCTTGACCTTGCGTCACAGAAAGGGCATTTGCGTTTTGTAAACTTTCCGCTATTGCGGGACCAAAATCGGCTGTGTATGGTCAAGAAGAAGTCGGGTTGCTACCCGATCCCAGCATACAAGTTAGAAGAATCGAACCAGGGTCGGGCAAAGCTGGTCAGAAGGCGTAAAGTCTAGGCGTTGCATTTTATAGTAATTGCAATCTAGGCTACTAGAGTTGTTGCGTCATTTTGCTGCTTTTATTGCTTCCCCCTTTTGATTTTTCTTGAAATTCGATTTTGAGTCTTTTTATAGTGGCCCACTCATTTGGGTGAGTTAACGGAATGCGTCTAGGTTAGTAAATGGAAGTATCTATGCATGAGGCCTATGCAGGCGATCGAAACGTAACGGATGTTTTCGAGAGCCTGAAAGCTGATAGTTCTGCAACTCTTGTAGATGTGAGAACCAACGCTGAATGGACCTTTGTAGGCATACCTGATCTTTCCATGTTGGGTAAGGAAGTCATCCTCGCTGAATGGCAGGGTTTCCCGTCCAACGGCCCTCACGAGGGCTTTGCGAGTCAACTTTCTGACCTTCTGGCGCAAAAAGGACTTGACCAAAACGCTGCAATCTACTTTTTGTGCCGCTCTGGAGTACGAAGTAAGGCCGCAGCGATTGCAATGACAGCCCTTGGCTATACAAACTGCTACAACGTGGCAGATGGCTTTGAAGGCGGTCATGATGCTGAAGGTCATCGAGGCTCGGTTTCTGGGTGGAAGGCACAAGGCCTTCCGTGGAGCCAAGGATAGCTCCCAAGAAATATTAGAATTCAGCAACGGTGCGTTGGCGTCGCACCGATGTGATGTTTTTGTCTAATGACAACGAAATAAAAAGCGTCTGGTACAACAAAGCTCAAAATGAGCAAATTTGATTTAAAGGTTGGGTATCTGTGGCGGAATACCCAACGGCTGCAAGGAGGCGAGCATGCACGTTCAGGAAGCTCCAGGGCCGGAGCAATGGGATCGCGTTAAGAAGCGTCTACGTGCGGAACTTGGTGAAGACGTATTCACCAGCTGGTTTGCACGCGTTGATATGGAAGGGCACAACAACGGCACCGTCCGTCTGTCCGTTCCTACTCGGTTTCTAAAGCAATGGATCCAGTCTCATTATTCAGAGCGTCTGATGGGACTTTGGAAAAATGAATGCGACGACATTCATAAGATCGAACTCACCGTACGTGGTGCTGTTCGTCCACGTCCAGCAGCGGCTAAGCCAGCTGCACGCCCAGCACTGGGTGGCAAGGTAGCTGATATGCGCCCAATTCAGGTAAATGATCCTGTTGGTCTGCGCGCCGCATCCCCAGCACCTGCTATGATGGGTGGCCGGGCTGGTCGTTCCGACCTCTCCTCCAAAGACGTGCTCGAAGGTGCTTCCCTCGATCCAAAATACGTCTTCGATAGTTTTGTTGAAGGTGAATCCAACGTTCTCGCTCTTGCTGCAGCTAAGCAGGTTGCTGGCGGCGGTGTTGTAACCTTTAACCCACTTTACCTCCATGCTTCTGTAGGTCTTGGTAAGACCCACCTGATGCAGGCGATTGCAAATCAGGCCCGCATGGCTGGTCGCCGCGTTCTGTATCTCACTGCAGAGCATTTCATGTACCGCTTTGTTGCAGCGCTTCAGGCACAGTCTGCAATGTCCTTTAAGGAAACTTTGCGTTCTATCGATCTTCTTCTGATCGATGACATGCAGTTCCTTCACGGCAAGCAGGTGCAGCAGGAGTTCTGCCACACTCTTAATGCATTGATTGATGGTGCTCGTCAGGTTGTTGTTGCAGCTGACCGCGCTCCGGCTGAATTGGAAAGCCTGGATGATCGCGTTCGCTCCCGCCTGGCAGGTGGTCTGGTCGTAAATATCTCCGAGCCAGATTTCCAGCTTCGTCGCGCCATCATCGAAGACCGTATGCGCGCTCAGCAGCGCTCATACCCGAACTTTACCGTGCCGGACGCTGTTCTGGACTACGTAGCGCGCAACGTCACCTCCTCCGGTCGTGACCTTGAAGGCGCTCTGAACCGTCTCGTTGCACACAATCAGCTGACCAATTCTCCGGTAACTCTGGAAATGGCTGAAATCACTCTGCGTGATCTCATCCGTGCAGCTGAGCCACGCCGCGTCAAAATCGAAGACATTCAGCGCGTCGTTTCCAAACATTATAACGTCACAAAAGCAGATCTGCTTTCTGCACGCCGTACCCGCACCATCGTGCGTCCGCGTCAGATTGCAATGTATCTCGCCAAGATGATGACCCCACGGTCTCTGCCTGAGATCGGTCGTCGCTTCGGCAACCGTGACCACACAACAGTGCTTCACGCAGTTCGTAAAATCGAAGAGCTCTCCAAGGCAGACAATGGTCTGGCTCAGGAGCTGGAGCTGCTGAAACGCATGCTGGACGCCTAAGCGCGTTCCATTTGATTGTTTTCAATCAAATGACAAGAATTCGCTCAGAAAGAAAATTTGAGCGCGATACGTGAATGCAAATGAACGTGACGTGCTCTAATTCGCGTTCCCTACATAGGAGTATATGGACTCCGTGCAGGATTTTGGTGATTATTGG
>NZ_DS996810.1:1634-53874 GCF_000156235.1 Pseudovibrio sp. JE062 | reverse complement strand
AACGTGCAGTTTGAACGACCCCGCAGGAGGTCAAACTCGACGTAATGGGGCAGTGCAGACACAGCGGGGTTTGCATGGGCGCTGGAGCGCATTCTGTTTGATTGAATGCGGCAAGCTCTGAGCATTTTGTATTAGTAATTCGCGGAGTGCGCTGCACCGGCACGCAGCTCCGCCCAGAAGAATGGACGTTTCGCATGAAAGTGACACTTGAGCGGACCGAGCTTTTGAAGTCTCTGACCCACGTACACCGTGTGGTTGAACGGCGGAACACCATTCCGATCCTCTCCAACGTTATGCTGCAGGCTGAAGGTGGCAACCTGAAACTGAAAGCAACCGACTTGGATCTTGAGGTCGTGGAAAGCATCGCAGCAATGGTGGAAACACCTGGCGCGACCACCGTTCCGGCACACATGATCTACGAGATCGTGCGTAAACTGCCAGACGGCTCCCAGGTCGTTCTGGAAACTTCCGGTGATGACAGCACCATGGAAATCCGCGCAGGCCGTTCTCGCTTTGCGCTGCAGATCCTGCCAGTCACCGACTTCCCTGATCTGACAGCAGGTGAGTTCTCTCACAGCTTCACTATGACTGCTGGTGGCATCCGCAAGTTAATCGACAGCACCCAGTTCGCGATCTCTACGGAAGAAACCCGTTACTACCTCAACGGTATCTATATGCATTCTCTGGACATCGGTGAAGGTCTGCGTTTCCGCGCAGTTGCAACTGATGGTCACCGCCTCGCTCAGGCTGAGCTTGAGGCGCCAGAAGGTTCTGACGGCATGCCGGGTATCATCGTACCGCGCAAAACCGTTGGCGAAATTCAGAAGCTGCTGGACGATCCTGAAGTTGAAATCAAGGTCGAGATCTCCGAGACCAAGATCCGCTTCACCATTGGTGACATCATCCTCACCTCCAAGCTGATCGACGGCACTTTCCCAGATTACGAGCGCGTTATTCCGAAAGGAAACGACAAGGAACTGCGAGTTGACCGTGATGTCTTCAAAGAAGCTGTCGACCGCGTGTCCACCATCGCATCCGACCGTGGCCGTGCCGTGAAGATGGCGCTCAGCGAAGGCAAGATCGTCCTGACCGTGACCAACCCGGATTCCGGTACCGCGACTGAAGAAGTTGCAGTTGAGTACGACAACGAAGAATTCGAGATCGGCTTTAACTCCAAGTACCTGCTGGATATCGCAGCGCAGCTGGAAGCAGACACCGCGCTCTTCACTCTCGCAGACTCCGGTTCTCCGACCCTGATCCGCGATGAAGGCAGCGACGAAGCGATCTACGTTCTGATGCCAATGCGCGTATAAATCTTTCGCCCTCGGCTACCACAGTCGGGGGCATTTCTTTTCTTGGTATGCTTTTCCGAAAATGCCTTTCGAATTTCGGAAAACAGCATCTGCGAAACTTATTGAACCAAAGAGAGCCTGAATGTCGGATCCAGTGCCTGTGGCGCTTTCTCGCCTCGCGCTAACGGATTTTCGAAACTACAGCGCAGCAAGCGTTGAGTTGAACAGTCGGATGATCGCATTTGTTGGCGACAACGGCGCAGGCAAAACCAATATCCTCGAAGCAATCTCTTTTCTGTCCGCAGGTCGTGGCCTCCGCCGCGCGACGCTTGGCGATATCGCACGCGCTGATGGGGCTGGTGGCTGGGCAGTAAGCGCCGTCTTGGATGGCGAGTATGGCGAAACGCGCATAGGCACCGGCCTGACAGCAGGTGAACCGGGGCGCCGCGTCCGCATTGATGGCGAAGAAGCTCGCTCCTCGGAAGCTCTGCTGGAATACCTCCGAGTGCTGTGGCTGGTCCCTTCTATGGATGGCCTGTTCACTGGCTCTGCCTCTGATCGCCGCAAGTTTCTTGATCGCTTGGTGCTCTCGCTCAATCCATCTCATGGCCGAATGGTTGCCAGCTTTGAAAAAGCTCTGCGCCAGCGAAACCGCCTGCTTTCCGAAGGGGGAACACCTGAGTTCCTTGATGCCATCGAAGCACAGGTCGCCGAACTAGGCACCGCCGTTGCTCTGGCGCGCAGTGAAACCGTGAGTTTGCTGGCCAAAACGCTGGAAACCCAAAAACAGCTCGGCCTTCCCTTCCCGTCTGCAGAAATCCATCTGCAAGGTGCTTTTGAAACAGCCACCATTGGCATGAGCGCATCGGATCGCGAAGATTGTTACCGCGAACTTCTGGTTGAAGGCCGCTTCCGTGATCGCGCTGCAGGCCGCACTTTGGACGGCCCGCACCGCTCAGATCTCTATGTGGTGCACAGCGAAAAGCAAATGCCAGCGGCTCAAGCCTCAACTGGTGAGCAAAAAGCCCTGCTAATCGGCCTGGTTTTGGCTCATGCAGACCTCACCTCATCCATCTCCGGCATGACGCCAATCCTGCTGTTGGATGAAGTGGCTGCTCACCTTGATCCGGGTCGCCGCGAAGCTCTCTTCACGCGTCTGGAAGTGCTCGGCGGACAGGTGTTCATGACCGGGACTGACCAGAACCTCTTCAAAGACCTGCCAAGCGCAGCACAGATTTTTGAAGTCGAAGGCGGTGGCATTAAGCTGAGCTGACGGGTTTGGTTGAGCTCACTTAAAGGCAATGCCCTTTTATCTCGCTTGTCAGCTCAATTTCCCTGTGTTTATTCTGAAGCGGTGTTCTCGGAAGGTGAAGACTGCTTTTCGGGCAAGAAACACAAAGTGCTTCAAACCTTCTGTTTCAGAGCAATGTGATCCCCATGGACTTGCAAATTCTTCTCGTTTTCGGGGCAACCCTGTTTGTTGTTGCCATCACTCCGGGCCCTGCCATCACCGCACTGGTGTCGCGCACGCTCGGATTTGGTCTGCAAGGCACGCTCACGTTTGTCTCTGGCATGCTGATTGGCAGCATGTGCCTGTTTATTCTGGCAATCCTCGGTCTGGCGAAACTCGCAAGCACCTACGTTCTGGCGTTCACCGTGGTCAAATACGCAGGCGCAGCTTATCTGCTCTTTCTGGCCTGGAAACTCTGGCGCGCCAGCGGCTTGCAAACACAGCAGATGGATGAGCAAGCAGCAGCATCGCAAAACACCAAGGGCAGCGCGAAAACGCTGGTCTCTGGCATGTTGATCACGCTCTCCAATCCAAAAGGCCTGCTGTTTTATGCAGCGCTGATGCCAAGCGTGGTGCCGATGGAAACCATCACAACCATCGGACTGGTGGAATTGATGTTCGTCACGCTTACCGTATTGTCAGTGGTCTTTGCGATCTATATTGGAGTGACCGTACGGGCACGAAGCCTCCTGACCTCAGAAAAAGCCGTTGGCAGATTAAATAAGAGCGCGAGCGTTGCAATGTTTGGCGCCGCTGCTGCAATCGTCGCGAAGTAAGAAGAGCAATAAGATGGAACTGGCAGTTCTTTTGTTTTTTGCAGGAACCCTGTTCGCTGCAGCCATTACCCCCGGTCCCGGTATCACGGCATTGTTGGCCCGTATCTTCGGTCAGGGTATGCGCGGTACGCCGATGTTTGTGGTCGGCATGATCTGTGGCGATCTCTTCTGGTTCACGCTGGCGATCATGGGCCTTGCGGCCATCGCAACCAACTACGCCATCGTGTTCGTTGTCCTCAAATGGCTTGGCGCGGCTTATCTGCTTTATGTCGCTTGGGGCATGTGGAACTCCCAGGGGGTCACGCCAACGCAAGAAGGGGATGCAGCAGTAAAAGCAACATCCCGTCTGGCTGCTTTGCTGGCTGGCCTGTCCATGAACCTCTCCAATCCCAAGGTGGTGATCTTCTACATGGCGCTGATGCCGAACATCGTGCCCATGGATAAGATCGGCTTGCTTGCTTATTGGGAGCTCGCCGCGACCATGGCCTGTGTACTGTTCATCGTCTTTGGCATCTATGCGTATCTGGCTGTTTCTGCGAAGAAGTTGATGTCCTCGCAGCGTGCATTCAAGCGCCTCAACAGAGGCTCCAGCATGGTGATGATTGGCGTAGCTGCAACCATGGTAACCCGCTAACGCAACTGCTCAGGAACGGCGCTTGCGAAAGCGCACGGCGCCGTATACTGAAGATGTTCGTCTTCAGGAAAGAACTGCTGCACTTTTATGGATGTAACAAGCCTTGCCCTGTTTGCCGGCACGCTTTTCACGCTTGCTGTCATCCCCGGCCCCGCCGTCTTTGCGATCATCGCCCGCGCCATGAGCTTTGGCAGCAGCGGAGCCATGCTGTTCTGCTTCGGGCTGCTGAGCGGTGATTTGCTGTGGTTCTCCATGGCCGCATTGGGCCTGGCCGCTATCGCAAGCAGCTTCTCCGGCGCTTTTGTTGTCCTGCAAGGGCTCGGAGCAGCCTATCTCACCTACATCGCCTGGGGCATCTGGAAGAGCGCCAGCGCAACACCTTCTGAAGATCGGGAAACTCCGGCAACACCACAAACATCAGCCAGAACCTCCTTGTTTGCCGGATTGTTGTTCAACCTCTCCAACCCCAAAGCGATTATGTTCTATCTCGCGCTCATGCCAAATCTGGTGAGCGTTGAAGAGATGAACTTGCTGGGTTTTGTCGAGCTGGCCTTGGTACTGTCTGTTGTGCTGCTCACCATCAACGGTGTCTACTCATTTTTGGCTGTGAAATTCAGAGAACTGCTCAGCTCTGAAAAGACCATGTATCTGATTAACCGACTGGCTGCACTGGGTCTTCTGTGCATCGCAGCGCTGATGATTGCACGCTAGAAAAAGCACCAGAAACTAGCTTCAATTTTCCGAAAATCAGAGGCGCTCCACCCAAATCTTGGCGTGTTGTTCGCGAATGCAAAACGCAGTGATGCACGCTAAGGAAATTATCCCCCCATAAAAACAGTGATTATGCAATATTTCCCTTGGTTTACGAGCGCTTAAACTCCCTGATTGCTTGAACCATTTGCCCAACCAATTATAACATGAACTTCAATGAAAACCGTTGTGTGAAGTGATTCGAATGAGCGAAACGTCGACCCCTGAAAATGGCGGACCTGAGCAGGCAAATGGCGCAGGTGAATACGGTGCAGATTCCATTAAAGTGCTGAAAGGCCTGGATGCTGTACGTAAGCGTCCTGGCATGTATATCGGTGACACCGATGATGGATCCGGCCTGCACCATATGGTCTATGAGGTTGTCGACAACTCCATCGATGAAGCGCTGGCTGGTCATGCCGATTATGTGACCGTAACGCTGAATGCTGATGGCTCTGTCACGGTGACCGATAACGGACGCGGTATCCCGGTTGATATTCACCCGGAAGAAGGCATTTCCGCAGCCGAAGTTATTATGACCCAGCTCCACGCTGGTGGTAAGTTTGACAGCAACTCCTACAAGGTATCCGGCGGTCTGCACGGTGTGGGTGTTTCTGTGGTGAACGCGCTGTCCACCACTCTGGACCTGCGCATCTACCGCAATGACAAAGAGCACTTCATTCGCTTCCATCACGGCGAGTCTGCAGGTCCTCTGGAAGTTGTTGGCGACGCACCGGGTAAGTCTGGTACCGAGGTGACCTTCACCCCGTCTCCGGAAACCTTCACCAAAACCGAATTTGACTACGACACTCTGGAACACCGCCTGCGCGAGCTGGCGTTCCTGAACTCTGGTGCTCGTATCATCCTGACCGACAATCGTGGTGTCGAGCCTCATGTTGAAGAGCTCTACTACGAAGGCGGTCTGGAAGCATTCGTCCGTTATCTGGACCGTGCAAAGCATCCGCTCATCGAAGAACCAGTCACCATGATGGCCGAAAAAGACGGCATCACTGTTGAAGTGGCGATGTGGTGGAACTCCAGCTACCACGAAAACGTTCTTTGCTTCACAAACAACATCCCGCAGCGCGATGGTGGTACTCACCTCGCAGGTTTCCGCGCCGCACTGACCCGTCAGTTGACCGGCTACGCAGACACCTCCGGCCTGTTGAAGCGTGAGAAGGTGAGCCCAACCGGCGAAGATTGCCGCGAAGGTCTGTCCTGCGTGCTTTCCGTGAAAGTTCCGGATCCAAAGTTCTCCTCCCAGACCAAAGACAAGCTGGTTTCCTCAGAAGTCCGTCCGGTGGTTGAGAACCTCGTTGGTGAAGCGCTCTCCACATGGTTGGAAGAAAACCCTGCTCCGGCAAAGTCCATCGTTTCCAAAGTGGTGGAAGCTGCAAGTGCCCGTGAAGCGGCGCGTAAAGCACGCGAGCTGACCCGCCGCAAAGGCGCACTGGATATCGCCTCCCTACCGGGTAAGTTGGCCGACTGTCAGGAGCGCGATGCTTCTAAAGCTGAACTCTTCATAGTGGAGGGTGATTCCGCGGGTGGCTCTGCCAAACAGGGCCGTGACAGATCCAACCAGGCTGTGCTGCCGCTGAAGGGTAAGATCCTGAACGTCGAACGCGCACGTTTCGACAAGATGATCTCCTCGCAGGAAATCGGCACGCTGATCACTGCGCTGGGAACCGGTATCGGCAACGAGGAATTCAACCTCGAAAAGCTCCGCTACCACAAGATCATCATCATGACCGATGCGGACGTCGACGGTGCGCACATTCGTACGCTGCTGTTGACCTTCCTGTTCCGTCAGATGCCAGACCTGATCGAAAACGGTTACGTCTACATTGCGCAGCCACCACTCTACAAGGTAACGCGCGGCAAGTCCGAGCAGTACCTGAAAGATGAGGCAGCCTTTGAAGAATACCTGATTGGCAGCGGTCTGGACGAAACCTCCCTTGCACTCGCAAACGGCGAAGTTCGTCTGGGTGAAGATCTGCGTTCAGTTGTTGAAGAAGCCCGTGAGGTTTCCGATATCCTCAACGGCCTGCATTCCCGCTACGACAAAGCAGTTGTTGAGCAGGCAGCCATCGCTGGTGCGCTGAACTCCGACAACCTGCATAACCACGAAAAAGCGCAGGAAGCTGCTGCTTACATCGCACGTCGTCTGGACATTCTGGCTGACGAGTTTGAGCGTGGCTGGGAAGGTGAAGCAACTGAAGAGGGTGATCTCATCTTCAGCCGTGTCGTTCGCGGCGTGAAAGAAGTCACTACCATCGACGCAGCTCTGCTCGGTTCCGCCGATGCGCGCCGTCTCGACAGCCACTTCAAGCATCTGGATGAGGTCTACCACAAGGCAGCTTCTCTGGTTCGCAAAGATAAGTCTGTCGAAATCCGCGGCCCTCAGGCACTTCTGGAAGCTGTATATGCGCAGGGCCGCAAAGGCATCTCCATGCAGCGCTATAAGGGTCTGGGCGAGATGAATCCAGAGCAGCTTTGGGAAACCACTCTGGACCCGAATGTCCGCTCCCTGCTGCAGGTTAAGATCAAGGAAGCTGATGCGGCGGACGACATCTTCACCAAGCTGATGGGTGATGAAGTTGAGCCACGCCGTGACTTCATTCAGACCAACGCATTGTCTGTTGCGAACCTCGACGTTTAAGCAACACGCGACAGCGTAAGAAATCAGAAAAGCCGGATGCATCTGCACTCCGGCTTTTTTTATGCACTCAGGGCAAGCGCGCCAAATCTCTGTTGCTATGGAGAGCCTTAAACGGAAAGGCTAAGGAAGGTGTGCTCGGACATCCAGCGATCGAACAAGAAGCTCACATGCCCTCGAGCAGCGTTGGCAGCCTCTTCCGGGGTGCCGTTGCAATGGGTCTCGATGATTGTGATGTGCTTCTCATGGATATCCGTGCCGCAAAGCGGGATGTCCCGATGAGAGAGCGTTACACGATGCATATGAAGCGCACACCGTTCCAGAATTGGCTCCAGACCGCGCAAGTTTGCCTGACTGAATAACGTGGCATGGAACAGCCGGTCATAAGCGCTGCAGAGAAACACCTCGTTGGCATCTGCTGCCTGACACATGGCATCCAGAATTTCAAAGAGCCGATCCCGCGTCTCGCCAGAAATATTGGAGGCAATCATCCGGCCCGCCTGCTCTTCCAGCTGCATGCGGATCTTGACGATCTCGACTGCTTCCGCGCGGCTGATACCAGCAACCCGCGTGCCTTTATAATCGTGGCGCACCACAAGGCCGGATTGCTGTAGCTTCAACATAGCCTCACGTACAGTTCCCTGCGCGCAGTCGCAGGCATCTGCTACCTGCTGCTCGGCGATTGCTTCACCGGGCTTCAGGGCACCAACGATGATCTGTTCTTCCAGGTAATGATAGACAGCGTCACTTTTACGATTGCTGGAAGATGACCAAGGAGAAATTCCAAAACGAGAAATGAGGGAACGGTCCGAGATCGTGTGCAGCATGACAGAAGCGCTTTTTTTTGGATGAGGACGACTCCGAGAGCTCAATTCGGGCAAATAGCTTCGGATTTCTCATCACAGGAACACCATAAGCACGTATAGCGTGTAAACTATGTTATGTGCAATTGTTAAATATAGTTCCTTAGGGGTAGGGCGTATTGTTGCGCGCTTTGTTGTAGCCCGAATTTAATCGAATAAAAAATTGTAGCTACAGAGCTATATGTTCCAATTTATTGGCAGTTTTGAAGAGTTTCAACCAACGGAACACCAAAAGAAGCTACCGGAAATAAATTAATTTAGCCAGCTAATTTGTCCACAAAGGAAGGAGCACATAGAGGCGATTATGTGCTCCTAACCAGAACTGTTTGATCAGGATTCCGGTTTGATCATCACAGTTCCAGATGCGTAAGCATAGATTTTGCCGTTTTCATCGAGGATTTCGCCAGCAGAGATGCCGGTCTGCCGCGTCATGCTGACAACACGGCCTTCCGCGTATAGAACCTGCCCTACCTTAATGGGACGTATGAACTTAACGTTGAGTTCTGACGTACCGCGAAAACTGAAAGCGTCTTTGAGTTTGGTCTGCACAGCCAGTGAAAGCACAGAATCCAGCGCTGTCGCGGCATAACCACCATGCACAGTGCCGCCGGGGTTCAGGTGATCATTGGTCGGCATGCATTTGAAGCGAACAAGGCCGTCCTCAATGCAATCAATGTCTACATTCATGGTTTCTGCCATGGGCGGACGATTGCCCGCTTTCTGCATGGCTTTCAGGAACTCCAGTCCTGACATCACTTTTACGTCCATCTTTCCAATCCGTCCTATTGAAAATTTCTGAAATCAAAGCCGCGCCAGCAGCGCCTTGAGGTCGTCCCTCTCACGATCACTCAGTTCCGCAAGGAACCTGGCGTTTGCGTCTTCGGTTAAACTATCGAGAACTTCTGTGATCTCCTGCCCGCGCTCAGTGAGGAAAATGTGCTGAGTGCGTCGGTCGTCCGGGCTGGCTTTCCGCTCCAGATATCCGGCAGGGCAAAGTCGATCTAAAACACCGGTCAGCGTGGCATTATCCAGCTCAGCCGCTTTGCCAAGTTGAGACGTGGTGCAACCGTCCTGAACTGCCAATGCTTGCAAAACTATGGATTGAACCGGCGTAAGGCCGAGCTCTTCCAGCTGTTTCTTATAAAAACGCGCGCCGCTTCTGGCGCTTCGGGAAAGCAGATAAAAGATGCAGTTATCAAGGCGCATCGTCAGCACTCCATATACTTTGCATACAAATAGTTTGCACACAAAATATACAAGCGCAATTGATCCTTAGGAGGGGGTGAAAGGAAGCTACAGCAGGTTGTAGCTCCCAATCAGGAAGGCTTTAAGCGACTTCGCGGGTCTCGGTCAGGATGACTTCAAAGCCTTCAAAGTGTGGGCCGCCCAGATAGAAATTCATGCGGGTGCCAGCGCCTTTATGAGCAGACGCGAAGGCCTCGGACTTTGTCCAGGCCTGGAAATTCTCGTAGGAATCCCAAAGGGTGTGGGAGGCGTAAAGCGTATGGTCTTCCAGGGTTTCACCCTTGAGCATCCGAAACTCAATGTAACCAGGAACAGAGCTCAGATGACGCTCACGGTTTTTCCAAACGGTTTCAAACTCTTCTTCTTTGCCCCGCACCACGCGGAAACGGTTCATTGCGATGTACACGCCGGAACTCCTTAGCCAATTAGTACATGAGCCTTTCCTGTTAAAGGCCCAGCAAAGTTTCAGGTCTTCAGAGCCACACTCTAAACACATACCACTACAGGATTAAGAAGGGCATGCGGAGGCTGGCTAGCGAATTAAACCGCTTGGCTGGCAAAATGGTCTTAACGACACGCCCATGGAGGCGGTCAATCCGGGTATGTATGAAAATATGAATTTAATAGTCAAGTATTATTTCGTATATTCACCTGACTTCCTGATCACTTTCATTTTTGACATTGACCGCTATTATAAATATGAGTATTCCACTCATGTTATTCTAAAAGATAGCGCTTTACTAGACGGGCGAATTTGGGAAGCCAAAAGCCACTCATGCCCGCAGGAATGAAATACCTCCTCGCAAATGGGTGCAGCTATGTGTCTTCTAACCAGAGCTCTCAAATCGTTTTCTCTTATGCTTCCTTATGCAGCCGCAGCGCTTCTCAGCCTGTTTTTCGGCATGTTCATTGGTCAGGTCCAGGCTGAAGATCTCCAAAAAAATCAGCGCATCATCTCGATTGGCTCGTCTGTGACAGAAATCGTCTACGCTCTGGAAGCGCAGGACAGGATCGTCGCGGTCGACACAACAAGTCTTTACCCAACTGAAGCGCAAAAACTTCCCAACGTTGGCTACATGCGTGCCCTGAGTGCAGAAGGCGTGCTGGCCTCCAATCCGACCCATATTCTGATGATGGAAGGCTCAGGACCGCAAACCGCGGTGGATGTCCTGAAAGCGGCCTCCATCAATCTGACAGAAGTGAAAGAGGTCTATTCTCCGGAAGGCATCCTCGAAAAGATTGATGTGGTCGGCAACGCATTACAGCTTCCAGAGGAAACCAAAGCACTCAAAGCCAAAGTCAAAGCGGATCTGGATGGCGCTCTGGCATATGCGCAGGAGCAGGCCAAGCCGCTCAAAGTCGTCTTTGTTATCTCTGAAGGGGGCGGCAAGCCACTCGTTGCCGGGCGTGAAACCGGAGCTCACGCTGTTATTGGCCTCGCTGGCGCAACCAACGTGTTTGCCGACCTGCGTGGCTACAAACCAGTGTCTAAGGAAGCGCTCATCGCAGCGGCTCCGGATGTTATCATGATGATGTCCCGTCCAGGCTCCAGCGGTCAGTCCGAAATCTTGAAAGAGCCAGGTTTCAATCTCACACCAGCAGGTCTGAACGGCAATCTCATTGTAATGGATGGCGTCTACCTGCTCGGCTTTGGCCCACGCACTGCAGAGGCGATCCGTGATCTGAGCGACCGCTTCGTGAAAATTGCGGCAAAGACCACCCCTAAATCCTAAGGCGAGGCGGCTATGAGTGAGATGACACTGTCTGAGGCGTTCAAGTCACCAGTAACCCATGCAAGAACAGGCAGGGAAATCTGCCAGCACTATGCCCTCCGCGCTTTGGCGGCTCTGCTGCTGGTGGTTTGCTTTGTCTCGCTGGCTGTTGGGCCAACAGAAGTGTCAGTCTCACATATCTTTGGCGCGATTGATTATTGGCTTCTGGGTGATGAAACCGCGCTCACCCTAAGAGATAAAGTGGTGCTCATGGACATCCGCATGCCAAGAACGCTGCTTGGCTGTCTTGTTGGTGCGTCACTCGCGGCCTCCGGGGCTATGATGCAGGGCCTGTTCCGCAATCCCCTCGCCGATCCCGGCTTGGTTGGCGTATCATCCGGCGCAGGCCTCGCTGCAGTTTGTGTGATCACCCTCTCTTCCGGTCTGCCTGCTTGGTTTTTAGATGACTATTCCGTCTACCTCCTGCCATGGGGCGCCTTCATCGGCGGTGCGGCGACAACCGCCCTGCTCTACAAGGTCGCCACTCGGCGCGGCCAAACCTCCATCGCGACCATGCTGCTCGCAGGCATTGCTCTTGGCGCATTGGCTGGCGCAGTCACCGGTTTCCTTGTTTTTGGCAGTACAGACGAAGAGCTGCGTGACCTGACCTTCTGGGGTATGGGCGGACTGGGCAGTTCCACGTGGCCGCGAGTGTGGTCCACGCTGCCATTCGCGCTTGCTGTTCTGATTTCCCTCCCGTTCATTGCAAAGGGCTTGAATGCGTTTCTGCTGGGTGAGGCAGAAGCTTTCCATCTGGGCTTCAATACGCAGCACCTCAAGCGCTTGATCATCATTCTGGTTGCCGGAGCAACCGGAGCTTCAGTTGCGGCGGCTGGTGCAATTGGCTTTGTTGGGATCGTTGTGCCCCACGTCTTGAGATTGGTAATTGGACCAGACCACCGCTTCCTTCTTCCATCCTGCGCTTTGCTTGGAGCATCCCTGCTCGTTGCTGCAGATGTTGTCGCAAGAACCGTTGTTGCACCCGCAGAGCTGCCAATCGGCATTATCACTGCAGTGATCGGTGCACCGGTGTTCCTCTCCATCCTGCTTGGTCGCAAGAACCAGGTCCAACTCTGAGGAATGTAGATGCTTGAAGCGATCAACATCACCGTCCATGCAGGCCCAAAGAAGCTTCTGCGAGATGTCTACTTCCGCAGCTGTCCGGGGGAGCTGACCGTCATTATCGGCCCCAATGGGGCAGGCAAATCGACGCTCTTGAAGTGCCTGACGGGCGATCTGACGCCAACCGCTGGCACGGTGATGCTGGACGGCACCTCGATCCTGTCTGTTCCGGCAGTCGAATTGGCAAGCCGCAGGGCCGTCCTGCCGCAAAGCTCGCAACTCTCATTTCCGTTCTCAGTTGAAGAAGTGGTGATGCTGGGGCTCGTCTCCGGCACACATGGCCTCAGGGCCAAGCAATTGCGCCCGCGCGTGCTAGAAGCGCTCGACCGTGTCGGCCTCAGCTCTTACCTGCACAGGTACTATCAGGAGCTTTCAGGCGGCGAAAAGCAACGTGTTCATCTGGCACGCGTGCTTTGTCAGGTATGGGAGCCTCGACAGGAAGGCCGGGCCAATTACCTGTTTCTCGATGAGCCGACCGCTAGCCTCGATCTGAAGCACCAGATTGATGTGCTGGAAACGGGTCGTAAGTATGCCAATGAAGGCGGCGGTGTTATCGCCGTTCTGCATGATATCGATCTGGCCTGTGTTTACGCAGACAAGATCTTCGTGCTCAACCACGGCAATCTGGTCGCTCATGGCACACCGCAGGATGTGGTGACAACCGACCTGCTCCGCTCAGTCTACCAGCTTGATGATCGCATGCTGGAAACCAAGTGGGGCCATCTGGCGAAAGGCCAGAAACTCGGCAAGTCATGGTCAGAGCTGCGCCCGTCCTAAGCAAAGGCAGCTCGGCCTTCGCGTCTACAGCAGTGATGCAGGCCGTGTTCAGCCCAACCGGCAGCGAACTCACGCACTTCTCTTAGAGATCATCCCGTCGCTTCAGGCGTTCGCCCTCTATCTTCTCTTCTTCCTCCTTAATGAGATTGAGAGGATGGAGTGCAAACTCGCCTTTGATTGGCGCTTTGCGCTTCAGCACCCTGGAACGTTCAGCCCACCTGTTCCTTACAGCCAGAAACAGTAGTGCAGCAGATAAAAAGCACAGAGCCAAAGCCATGCTTAGAGCGATCGTGGCCATAGCTTCCTCCCAGAATAAGCTAGTCGCCACTCTTATTTTGGGAGCAAATCAACATTGCTAAAATCATCAATGTATGCGGGTAGAATTTTAGGGATTGCTCAGACAGTTTGAGTCGGTCCCCAGTTCGCATGTGGAGTACATGTGATATCCGCATAATACACAAGAATGTGTAGGTACATATCCTAAAGTAATACAAGCCAAATAAGGCAAATAAGGCAGCCCAAACGCCAATAAAATACCAAAGCTCTTTCTAAATCTCCAGAATCGTTAAACCACGGAAATACTGGACGAAAACAGAATCGTGAGAATCTGAAAGCGGTATTCTGTGATGTAAAACATTGAATCGAGGCGATTTTTTTAAATTCGTCCGTAATAAATACTCCATTTTTCTTTCGAAATTTGGCCCCAATTTCCAGAAAAATCACCCTCGTCGAACGCGGAAGCGATCACTGGTACTGCAAACAATGCGGCTGTTGGAAACGCAAAGAACAAAATTGCAGTCAGATCGCATCAACGTTCGTTTTTAACGAGAGAGGCTCAATGAGCCATCTGGACTTTAGCAATTCGGCTAGCTCCTTTCATTTCGGAGTCGTCTGGAATCTCTCAATAAAAACTGAGGGAATACAATGGACTATCGTGGCACATATGACGAATTCCGTGACGCATTGCGGGCTTTCGAATCCGGTTGGGATCGCGAAAGATACAACGACGGCAGAATTCAGGATTGGCAGCTCACTGAATGGGCAGGCGGTCCGGTGCAAGACTTCTTTCCAGAGTATGACAGTTGGGGGGATCTGAACGACGACCAGTGGAGCGCAATGTCTTATCGCTCCATGAACTCTCTTGGGTTCGTCGGATACCAGTTTGGTGAAGCCCTGCTTATTGATCTGGGCTATTATGATGATGACGTCTTCTACGGCAACGGCGCAGCCACCAACACATGGGATGGCCAGTGGACCGGCAAGAACGGCGTAACCTCACTTGAAGATTTCATGACTGCTGAAAAGCAGGAAGTCGCCATTCAGGAAGCGTTTGGCTACAATCTTCAGATTATCGAAAACGGACTGTCCAACAGTGGTCAGACACTGGATGACTTTATTGGACAGGAATTCACATACGAGCAGAACGGCCAAGAGGTTAGCGTAACCCTCACACTAACCGGTATTCTGGCAGCCGCTCACCTGCGTGGTGCGTACGGCACCCTTGCTCTCCTGCAGGGTGGCAACGTTTCTCAGGATGAGTACGGCACATCCATTCTTCAGTATGTTGAACAGTTTGGTGGCTTTGAGAGCCCATCTGTTGACGAAGCGATCGACTACTTCCAGGACCGCCTGACTGGTGATGAAGGCCTGAATGGCTCTCTGCCAGGCGTTGGCGTGCCAAAGGAAGATGCAGACGTGGTCGTCACATGGTCCTACGGTGAACAGGAAGTCGTAAACGACTTTGACACCGAAGACGGCGTGATCTTCGTGGACTGGATCAGTTCCGATCAGCTTGATGTGACTGAGACAGCCGATGGCGTTCTCTTCTCTATCCCTTCCAATGGTGGTCAGACCTTGCTCTTGGCCGGAGTTTCCCTCGCCGACCTGACAATGGCTAACTTCTCCATTCAGGATGCATCTGCAGCAGAGCTCATCAGAGATCTTGTTGGCGGTAACTCCCAGCCAGTGGATCCAACCGATCCAGTTGATCCGGTGGACCCTGTTGACCCAGTCGATCCGGTTGATCCTGTCGACCCAGTTGATCCTGTTGATCCGGGTGACGGAGATGACGGTCATGGTAGTCATCCAGGTGATGGCGATGATGGACACGGCGGCCATACCGGCGACATGTACATGCTCGGTCTGGACAGTGAATCTCAGGTTGTTCCGGACTTCGATCCTTCAACCGACATGATCCACATCCTGCAGGGTGTAACTGGTGAGCAGTTTGAGATCTTCGAGGAAAGCGGTGATGCACTTGGACAGACAGTCCGCATCGTAATTACCGATGAACTCGGCAACATTCTCTCCACCACCATCTTCCAGGGTGTGACCCTCTCCGATCTGTCACTGGCGAACTTCTCCGTCGCAGACCAGTCTGCGTTCAACGAAGTTGTCTCTGCAATCGGTGAGACAGTAGAACAGCCAGATCCGGGTCAGGGCGGCGGATACGAACTTGTCTATGACAATGACGGCTCCAACCCTCCTACCGTAACTGGCACAACAGACGAAGGCGGCTCCAAGTTCCGCGCAGATACCAACGCAGACGATATTGTTGGCTTCAATCCGGCCACGGATGAGCTGGACTTCGGCGGCACTTCTGTGCACGGCCTTATCGTAACGAAGGCACCTTCCGGTGAAATCGTCATCGACAGCCCATGGAGCTCCGCGGCACAGATCGTTCAGGGAGTGACCTACCAGGATGTCGATATCTCAGACTTCGGGATCGTCGGGAACGAACACCTGCGTCAGGATCTGGGCGGTGTGGTCTCTTGGGAACAAGGCGTGGGTCCACGCGAAGACGACACAGTCTACATCCGGTCCCACGAATACGGCGTACACGAAGTTATCTCTGACTTTGACCCAGCCACTATGAAAATCAGCTTCCTGTACTACGGTACACGTGAGCGTCTGAGCGTTGAAGAAACCGACGACGGTCTGCTGATTTCTACACTGCCAAGTGGTCAGAGCTTCCTCTTCGAAGGTATCTCTCTTGATGATCTGGTCCCAGGTCAGCTTGAGTTCCACTTCGACCAGGTCATGGAAGATAACCTCGAAGTTCCATTCGGTTTCGACCAGAATGACGTGACCCTTGTAAGCCGTGAAGGTCTTCTGACCCCAGAAGCACCAGCAGGCGACACAACAGACGGTCACCAGACGAGACCAGGCGATTTCGGTCCAACTGACCCAGTCGATCCTGTTGATCCAACCGATCCGGATCCGGACCCAGTTGATCCTGTTGACCCAGTCGACCCGGTCGACCCAGTTGACCCGGGCACAGGTACTCCAGGTCAGGTTCCTGGTGATGGTGTGGTCGTGTTCACATGGGCTTGGGGTGAGAACAGCGTTATCACCGACTTCAACCCTGCAGAACATAAGATCAGCATTGGCTGGATCAGTTCAGATCAGATCAGCTTCACGGAAAGCGAAGACGGTCTGGTGATCTCCCTGCCATCCAATGGTGGTCAGACCCTCCTGCTGGAAGGTGTGTTCCTTGAAGATCTGAATGCCGATAACTTCGACATCAAAGATCCTTCTACCTTGCAGGAAATCCGCGATCTGCTTGCTGGTGGCAGCACTCAGCCTCCGGTTGATCCTACTCCGGATCCAGATCCAACCCCAGACCCAGATCCGACCCCGGATCCAGATCCAACTCCAGATCCGGACCCAGTGGATCCAGTCGATCCGGTTGACCCAGTTGATCCGGGTGATGGTTCTCCTCGCGAGTTCACACTGGATTGGCAGTGGGGCAAGCAGGAAGAGGTACAGGACTTCAACCCAGCCCAGGATACCGTGAACATCGGTTGGATTGGCGGCGGTCAGTTCGAAGTTGAACAGACTGACGATGGCGTCCTCTTCACCCTGCCAGGTAACGGCGGACGGTCCCTGCTTCTGGTTGGTATTGTCGTCGCAGACCTGACAGCAAACAGCATCCTCGCAAATGATGCAGCCGCTCAGGCCAAGATTGAGGACTTCCTCGCAAATGCCGAAAATCTGGCAGATGTAGGAACTCAGTCTGAAGCTGAAAATGTAGACACAACCTACATTCCAGAAGCACCTGAAGCTCCATCCGCTCCTGAAGAAGCAACCGCTTCCAGCAGCAGAGACGATGATGCAGTTGCAGCACCGGCTGAAGAAGCTGAACAGGAAGAAGGTCCTCGCGAAACACAGGATGCTCCGGAACCAGCTCTCGCAGCTGCAGCCAACAACGGCAATGGTGCAATCGGTGGCGATACCGTAGAAATCAATTGGGATTGGGCAGCAGAAGAAGTCATCACGAACTTCGATCCTGCAACCGACACCATCGATTTCGGCAACCTGAACGCATCTCAGGTTCAGATCACTGAAGAGAACAACAGTGTTGTGATCGAAGTTCTGGACAATGGTGGTCACACCTACACCCTGAACGGCATCAGTGCTGATGATCTGACAGAGGCAAACTTTGAGGCAGATGACTTCAATACCATCGTAACGGAAGACGGCGGTGTTGTGGATCAGATCCATTCGATCAACCAGGACGACAACCTGATCTGATCAACAAAGTAACCTAGCGAACTGCTCCCTCCCGGCGAAAACCGGGAGGGGGTTTCTTGCTTTAATCCCCGAAGACAATTGGGAGAAAGCTTATGCCCGGCAGCCAACGACAAAAAGAATCTGTAATCACCCATGCATTCAGATCTCTAAGGTCCGCACTGCTTGGAATCGGCGGCGTCAGCATGCTGTTGAATATTTTGATGCTGACTGGCCCCCTTTTTATGCTGCAGGTCTATGACCGCGTCCTCGCAAGTGGATCAGTGCCAACACTGCTTGTTCTGGCAACACTTGTAGGCGTCCTCTTTCTTTTCTATGGCATTTTGGAAACGCTCCGCAGTCGTGTTCTTTCACGCCTCGGACAGCGTGTTGACGCTCAGCTCTCTGGCGTCTCCTACGAAATCTCAACAAGCTTGCCACTTATCCTTGGCCCGAAAGGCTCCAAGATGCGCCCGGTTCAGGATCTGGATCAGGTGCGCAGCTTCCTCTCCGGCCCCGGTCCTTCTGCCATCTTCGATTTGCCCTGGATGCCGCTCTACTTCGCTATCGTGTATCTGTTCCACCCATATCTGGGCATGATGGCGATCGGTGGTGCACTGGTGATCTGCGCGCTGGTAGGACTGAACGAGTTCTCCTCTCGCCGGCCATCCAGTGAAGCCGCTGCTGAAACCAACCGCCGCTCCGCTATCGTGGAAGCCAGCCGTGCCAATGCCGAAGTCATTCAGGCCATGGGCATGATGGAAACCATGAAGAACAGATGGCATCAGGGAAATGATGCCTACCTGATCAAACAGCGTAAAGCAGGCGACAGAGCAGCGTTCTTCGCAACAGCAGTCAAAACCTTCCGCTTCGTGCTCCAGTCCGCCATGCTCGGCATGGGTGCTTGGCTTGTTATTCAGCAGGAAGTCACCTCCGGTGTGATGATTGCCTCTTCAATCATGTCCTCCCGTGCACTGGCTCCGGTTGAGCAGGCTGTTTCCCAATGGAAAGGCTTCCTCGCAGCCCGTCAGGGTCTGGCACGCCTGCGCCGTGTGATTGAAAACAAGACCGACGCCAACAACGTGATGGAACTGCCCCTCCCTCACCAGAAGATCGATCTGGATGGCGTGGCATGCGGTCCTGTTGGTATCCGCCAGCCAATAGTGCAAGGCATTTCCTTCAGCCTTGCAGCAGGTGAAGGTCTGGGCGTGATTGGCAAATCCGGTTCCGGCAAATCCACCCTGTCCCGCTCAATCGTGGGCATCACCAACGCCCTCACCGGCTCAATCCGCTTTGATGGTTCCGAGCTGGACCAATGGTCGTCCGACCGTATCGGCCAGTTCATTGGCTTCCTGCCTCAGGATATCCAGCTGTTTGACGGAACGGTCGCGGAAAACATCTCCCGCTTCAAGGAAGATGCGAACCCGGATGATGTCATCGAAGCTGCGAAAATTGCCAGTGTGCATGAGTTCATCACCGGCCTGCCTGATGGTTACAACACCGTCATCGGCACCGGTGGCTATGCCCTCTCCGGCGGACAACGCCAGCGGATCGCCCTTGCTCGTGCCATGTACGGCGAGCCATTCTTGATCGTGCTGGATGAGCCAAACTCCAACCTCGATTCCGAAGGTGAAGCGTGCCTGACCCATGCGATCAAGCTCATGCGCGGTCGCGGCAAGATCGTTATTGTGATTGCCCACCGTCCAAGTGCAATTGCAGCCGTCGATAAGGTGCTCGTGCTCAACGAAGGCCGTCAGGCTGCGTTTGGGCCGCGCGATGAAGTGATGAAGCAACTCGTCACCCCGGTACAGACTCCGCAGGTAAAACCAAAACAACCAGCTAAGGCTCCGCAGAAACAGGGAGCAGCGTGATGCATAACCATTCTGAAAGCGACAAACAGCTGAAAGGCAGCATCCGGTTCCACCTGATCTGCGCTGGTCTTCTGGTCGTCATCCTCGTTGGAGGCGTCGGCCTCTGGGGAGGTCTGATGGAAATCCGCGGCGCGATCATCGCTCCCGGCACCATCGTTGTTGAAACCAACACCAAGAACGTGCAGCACATGGAAGGCGGCATTGTTCGTTCCATCATGGTGACCGACGGTGATACCGTAGATGCTGGTGATACACTGCTTCGTCTTGATGATACGGTGACCAGAGCAAACCTTGCTGTTGTCACGAAGCAGCTGGACAACCTCTACTCTCAGGAAGCTCGCTTGATTGCAGAGCGGGACGGTGAAGAGGAAATCCTGTTCCCGTCACGGGCTGCTGACGATGCGCATTCACAGGTTCTGAATACCATTCAGGAAGGTCAGCGCCGCATGATGGTGGCAAAGACCAAGAACCTGCGCGGTCGTCAGGACCAGATGCGGGCGCAGATTGAGCAGTACAAAAAGCAGATTGATGGTCTGTCTCAGCAACGAGACGCCAAAGAAATCGAAATTGGCCTGATCGATGGTGAGCTGGAAGATTTGCACAAACTGCTTGCTAAGAAACTGGTCACCGAGTCCCGTGTGACAGCTCTGAAGCGTGAGAAAACCAAACTTCAGGGTGAATACGGCGACTTCATTGCTCAGATTGCTAAGACTGAAGAAGCCATCGCAGAACGCAATATCCAGATCATGCAGATCGAAGAAGACGTCATGACCAAGACGTTGGAGCAGCTCCAGCAGGTACGGGCGGAGATCGCTCAGCTTGAAGAGAAAAAGATCGCAGCTCAGGACCAGTTGATGCGCATGGAAATCAAGTCACCGCAATCCGGCACAGTGCACGACCTCACCATTCACACCATCGGCGGTGTGATCGCTCCCGGTGAAGTGGTGATGCAAATCGTGCCACGAGAAGATGTGCTTGTGATTGAAGCTCAGGTGCAGCCAATTGATGTGGACCAGCTTACTCCAAATCAGGAAGCGACTGTTCGCCTGCCAAGCTTTGACCAGCGCACAACGCCGGAGCTGACGGCAGCTGTGAAAACCATCTCACCTGACTTGCTGGAAGACCCGAAAACTGGTCTCAGCTTCTATATGGCCGAGCTGACCATCTCTGAGGATGAAATGGATAAATTAGGTGGCAAGAACCTGGTGCCAGGTATGCCGGTTGAGGCATTCATTCAGACAGAGAACCGCACGGTGATCTCTTACATCATGAAGCCAATGGTCGATCAGATCGCCCACGCAATGCGTGAGTAGGAGCAAAAAGCCCCTACTCTATTAGCTTAAACAGATGGTTGAGGCTGCTTACCAGCCAGCCTCAACATCACCCATCTCAACATAGATGCTCTTCACCTGAGAGTATTGATCCAGTGCCCACTGACCGTTCTCACGACCAATACCGGAATGCTTGAAGCCACCAAATGGCATCTCAACCGGGGTCAGGTTGTAGTTGTTGATCCAGCAAGTTCCTGCTTCCAACTGATCAATCACACGGTAAGCACGCTGAATGTCCTTGGTGAACACAGCAGCAGCCAGACCAAACTCGGTGTTGTTTGCACGGCGGATCACATCAGCTTCGTCGTCAAAGTCCAGCACACACATCACAGGGCCAAAGATCTCTTCACACGCGATGCGCATGTCGTCTTTGACTTCGGTGAAGATGGTTGGCTCCACAAACAGGCCGCGGCCAAGACCATCCACCTGCGGACGACCACCACCCGCGTATAGAACAGCACCTTCGCTCTGACCGATAGCGATGTAATCCATCACTTTCTCAAGCTGAGCTTTGGAAACAAGCGGACCAAGCTGCGTGTCTTCGTTGAGTGGATCACCAATCAGGATCTTCTCGGTACGCTCTTTCAGACGCTTCAGGAACTCTTCCTTGATGGAAGAATGAACGAACACGCGTGTGCCGTTGGAGCAGATCTGGCCGGTTGAGTAGAAGTTAGCATTCATCGCTGCAGCCACAGCATTGTCGATGTCGCTATCTTCAAAAATCACGATCGGAGATTTGCCGCCAAGCTCAAGGCTCATGTGCTTCAGCTGAGAAGCTGCTTTTTCAGCAACCTTCATGCCTGTTGGCACGGAACCAGTCAGGGAAACCTTTGCGATTTCAGGATGCGCTACGAGAGCAGCAGCTGCGTCTCGGTCCGCCTGCACCACGTTGAACACACCATCCGGTAGGCCAGCTTCACGGAAGATCTCAGCAAGCTTCAGCGCAGACAGGCAGGTCACTTCAGAAGGCTTGAAGATCATCGCGTTACCAGCAGCCAAAGCAGGTGCTGCTTTCCATGCCGCAATCTGGATTGGATAGTTCCACGCGCCAATGCCAAGGCAGATGCCCAGTGGCTCGCGCTTTGTCAGTGCATAAGACCCGCCAAGGTCGATATGCTCGCCGTTGGAAGTCGCAGCAACGCTCGCAAAGTATTCCAGAGCTTCAGCACCAGAAGCAGCGTCGGCCACCAGTGTTTCCTGCAGCGGCTTACCGGTATCAAGGGTTTCCAGCTCGGAAAGCTCACGATTGCGCTCACGCATCAGATCCGCAGCCTTGCGCAGAACACGGGAGCGCTCAGCTGGAGCCATGGAGCGCCAGATAGCAAAACCGGTGCGGGCAGAAGCAACCGCTTTGGTGATGATCGCCGGTGTTGCGGAATGAACGCGCGCAATCACCTCCTGCGTTGCCGGGTAAAGGCTCAGGATCTCTTCACCCATCGTATCTTCAACGTAAGTGCCGCCGATGAAGTGAGACCCACTAGGCTGCGCACGCAGGGATGCATTTGTCAGAGTATCTGTTTTCGTCATTTCTTAATCCAACACTTAACGTTGTTCGTTCTGCCAGTTCGGGTGTACCCACGCCTGCTTGTCACTGGCAGGAAGCATACCTTTTCCAAGAATATGGTCAGCTGCCTTCTCACCAACCATGATGGAAGGCGCGTTGAGGTTTCCGTTCGTAATCTGCGGGAAGATGGAGCTATCCGCAACGCGCAAACCGTCAACGCCAATCACACGACATTCGCTGTCAACCACAGCGGTTTCGTCATTCGCGTCACCCATTTTACAGGTGCCGCACGGATGGAACGCGCTTTCAACGTGTTCCTTGATGAACCCGTTCAGCTGTTCGTCTGTTTCAACGTCGCTGCCCGGCTGAATTTCCTTGCCGCGGAACGGATCAAACGCATGCTGCGCAAAGAGCTCACGGGTCAGGCGGATACAAGCGCGGAAGTCTTCCCAATCCTCTTCGTGGCTCATGTAGTTGAACAGCACGTTTGGCTTTTCCATCGGATCAGCAGACTGCAAAGTCACTGCACCGCGAGATTTGGAGCGCATTGGTCCCACATGAACTTGGTAGCCATGGCCTTCAGCCGCTGCTTGTCCGTCATAGCGAACCGCAAATGGGAGGAAGTGGAACTGAATGTCAGGATACTTTACGCCTGCTTTTGAGCGAATGAAGCCGCAGGTTTCAAAGTGGTTTGAAGTGCCCAGACCAGATTTGATCAGCTGCCACTGTGCGCCGATTACCCCTTTTGAGAGCAGGTTCCAGTGCTTGTAAAGCGTGATCGGCTGCGTACAGGCCTGCTGGATGTAAAGCTCCAGATGGTCCTGCAAGTTCGCGCCAACGCCTTTACGGTCAGCAACCACATCAATACCCAGCGCAGAAAGAGCTGCCGCATCACCAATGCCGGAATGCATCAGCAACTTTGGTGAGTTGATGGAAGAGGCAGAAACAATCACTTCGCGGGTGCATTTCAGCTGATGCAGCTGTCCGCCACGCATGTATTCAACACCAACAGCACGCTTGCCTTCCATGAGAACACGGTTCACATGTGCGCCAGAGATGATCTCAAGGTTTTCACGCCCTTTGATCGGCCAGAGATAGGCGTTGGAAGCGGACCAGCGACGGCCATCATGCACCGTCATTTCCATCTCGCCAAAGCCTTCCTGGCGATAACCGTTGTAATCCTCGGTCCGCGCATAACCAGCTTCTTCGCCAGCCTTCACAAAGGCTTCGTAAAGCGGGCTCCACAGCGATCCGCGAGAAACATGCAACGGACCAGACCGGCCGCGCCAGCCTTCATCACCAGAGGTCGCATTTTCAAGACGCTCGAAGTAAGGCAGGACATCTTGATAGCCCCAGCCTTTCGCACCCATCTCTTCCCAGGTGTCAAAGTCGCAGGCATTGCCGCGCACATACACCATGCCGTTGATGGAGGAAGAGCCGCCAATCACCTTACCGCGTGGCAGCGCAAGCCGGCGTCCGTCCAGATGCGGCTCAGGCGCACTCTCATAGCCCCAGTCGTAACGGGACATGTTCATCGGATAGGACAAAGCAGCAGGCATCTGGATGAACGGACCGATATCCGTGCCGCCAAACTCCAGCAAAACCACCTTGTTTTGGGGATTATCAGAAAGACGGTTTGCCAGGGCGCAACCAGCAGAGCCAGCGCCTACAATAATGAAATCTGCAGTCATTGTATTCTCTTGGGCTATAAGCCGTATTCCAGTTTTTATTGTGGGGTATCTGTCGTTTCAAAGCTGTCGAAACATTTCTTCACGTAGTCCTGCACCAGCATGGTTGCTGGTGATCCGTCAGGCCGGTTGGTCGTCAGCACGCATTGCAGCCACAGCCCATCAATCATCGCAGCAGTGCCCTCAGCTGCGGTAATTGCCGTCTGACGATCCGTAACGCGATGGTACTCGGCGGTGAGGTTCGAAATCAGCCGTCGATGATAAACTTGCAGCAAGCGACGCGTTGCAGGCTCGGTGCGTGCCACCACGTAAAACGCAAACCAGGCCGAGATAACCGAAGGCTGAAACTGCTCATCGCTGAAGTTGGTATGGATGATCGCATCGATCCGCTCCATGGGCGTTTTGGCCTTCAGCAGGCGGCTTCGTGATTGCTTGCTCAGATCCTTCAGCAGGAAGCTCATGGTCGCGTTGAACACAGCTGCTTTCGAGCCGAAATAGTGATGCGGCAGTCCCGTAGAGACGCCAGCATTCTTGGCGATATCCGCCATTGTGGTCGCAGCATACCCCTTCTCATGGATCGCTTTGATCGTCCCCATGATGATTGAGGTTTTGCGTTCCTCTTCCATTCCGACTTTAGGCATGCGCGCCGCACTCACTCCAAGATTATTTTTATTGAACGTTCAATCAATAAAAATAGTTCTTAGAACATTTTGGAGCTTTTGAAAAGTATTGCACTCCGATTTATCGTAATTAATATCTGGTGGAGAGGTTGCCTTTAGTCCATCGGGTCTTTATTAGCTTAGGTGAACGAAGGAATTTGAAAATTTAATTATCGGCTGAAGAGTGTTTGGGACATGTTTTCTACACAATTCTACGGCTCTATTAAATAAATACCGAAATTGGGGAGATTTACATGAGTGTTGCTAGTAGCCTGGTAAAGAAACTTTCTACTTCTGCTTCAGTACTATTACTGATCACTGGGTCAGCTCTCGCCGCAGAAGCGGAAGCCTGTAAAACCGTACGCTTCTCCGACGTGGGCTGGACAGACATCACCGCAACCACCGCAACAGCAACCTCTGTTCTGGATGCGATTGGTTATGAAACAGACGTAAAAGTACTTTCCGTGCCAGTAACTTACGCGTCTCTCGCAAACAATGATATCGATGTATTCCTTGGCAACTGGATGCCAACAATGGAAGCTGATATCGCGAAATATCGTGAAGCAGGCACCGTTGATACTGTTCAAACCAACCTGACTGGCGCCAAGTATACTTTGGCTGTTCCTAAGTATACCTACGACAAGGGTCTGAAGGACTTTGCTGACATCGCAAAATTCTCTGGTGACCTTGATGGCGAGATTTACGGCATCGAAGCAGGCAACGATGGTAACCGTCTTATCCTTGATATGATCGAGAAAAACGCATTCGGCCTGAAGGGATTCGAACTCGTCGAATCATCTGAAGCTGGCATGCTGTCTCAGGTCGCTCGTAAGACCCGTAAGGATCAGGACATCGTCTTCCTCGGCTGGGCTCCGCACCCAATGAACTCCAACTTTGAGCTGAAGTACCTCACCGGTGGTGATGAGTTCTTTGGTCCAAACTTCGGTGGTGCTGACGTTCTCACCAACACCCGCGCTGGCTACTCTGCAGAGTGCGCGAACATGGGCAAGTTCCTTCAGAACCTCACCTTCTCCCTGGAGATGGAAAATGAGATCATGAATGCGATCCTGAACGACGGTGAAGAACCAACTGATGCTGCAAAGGCATGGATCAAGAAGAACCCAGAGTCTCTTGATAAATGGCTGGCTGGCGTAACCACCTTCGACGGTAAAGACGGCTTGGCTGCTGCAAAGGCTGCGTTCGGCCTCTAAGCGTCATTACCGAGCATAATTTGAGAGGCGGATGCGATAAACTCGCACTCCGCCTCTTAGCGCGTTTTCCGAAGCCTTCCGACAATCGGAAAAATCAACGCGCAACTGGGGCAAGCTGCGTGTCGGTATCAAGCTTTTTGCATCTCGCCCGATTGATTTGAATTACGTTAACGCGTTGATATACAATAACAAAATCTGAGGTTTCCCGTGGAGTGGCTAACAGAGCATAAACTACCCATTGGCAAATGGGCCAAGTGGTACGTTGACTGGCTCACTGACAACGCAAGTGGCTTTTTCGATGCAATTTCCGTTGCAATTGAATGGCTGATCGACAGTGTACTATGGCTTTTGCAAGCCCCTCACCCGCTCGGCATTGTCGTTATTGCCACCGGTCTGGCCTTTGTGGTCAGAAGGTCCGTCATGTTCTCCGTGTTTGTTGCTCTGAGCCTGCTGCTCATCATCAATCAGGGTTACTGGGATGAAACCACAGAAACGCTGGCGCTGATCCTCAGCTCCACATTCATTTGTATGTTGATCGGCATTCCTGTCGGCGTTTACTCCGCACACCATCCAAAGTTCTTCTCCTGGGTGCGTCCTGTGCTGGACTTGATGCAGACAATCCCGACATTTGTGTACCTGATTCCTGCCCTCATCCTGTTTGGTCTGGGTGTGGTTCCGGGTCTGATCTCTACCGTCGTTTTCGCTCTGCCAGCTTCAATCCGCCTGACCCAGATCGGCGTTGCTTCCACTCCAAAGCACCTGCTGGAAGCCGGTGAAGCCTTTGGGGCCACCTACTGGCAAAAGCTCTTCAAGATCGAGCTGCCATACGCTCTGCCAAACATCATGGCAGGCCTGACGCAAACCATCATGTTGTCCCTGTCCATGGTCGTGATCGCTGCCCTCGTTGGCGCGGATGGCCTTGGCGTTCCAACACTGCGCGCGCTGAACACAGTGAATATCGCAAAAGGGTTTGAAGTCGGTATTGCAATCGTTCTGGTCGCTATCGTGCTGGACCGCTTCTTCAAAAGCTCAGAAGATAAGGGCGGCAAGTAATGACCAATCCTGTTGTTTCCTTCAAAAACCTGTCCATCGTCTTCGGTGATAAGCCAGACGCTGCCCTGCCCCTGATTGACGCTGGCAAAACCCGCGCAGAAATTCAGGAAGAAACTGGCCAACTGGTGGGTGTAGCCAACGCGACCTTTGATATCCAGCAGGGCGAACTGCTCGTTCTGATGGGCCTGTCTGGTTCCGGTAAATCCACCCTGCTCCGCGCTATCAATGGCCTCAATAAGGTTTGCCGCGGTGAAATTCTGGTGGCGGATGATGGCGAACAAGTCAACCCAACCACCTGCTCTGCTGCACGTCTGCGCAAACTGCGCCGCGAGCGCGTTGCTATGGTGTTCCAACAGTTCGGCTTGTTGCCATGGCGCACCGTGCGCGACAACGTTGGCTTCGGTCTGGAACTCTCCGGTATCCCAAAATCTCAGCGCCTCGAACGCGTTGAAGAGCAGCTGGAGCTCGTCGGCCTCGGCGGTTGGGGCGACAAATACGTGCATGAGCTTTCCGGCGGCATGCAGCAGCGTGTTGGTCTGGCCCGAGCCTTTGCCACCGATGCACCAATCCTGTTGATGGACGAACCATTCTCCGCTCTGGATCCCCTCATCCGCAGCCACTTGCAGGATGAGCTGCTGGACCTCCAGGAAAAGCTGCACAGAACCATCGTGTTCGTGAGCCACGACCTCGACGAAGCCGCCAAAATCGGCAACCGTATCGCCATTATGGAAGGTGGTCATGTGGTGCAGATCGGCACGCCGCAGGAGATCGTGAAGAACCCGGTTGATGAGTACGTTGAGTCATTTGTAGCGCACATGAACCCACTCAACGTTCTGCACGCAGAAGACATCATGACCAACCTGTCTGATGCAAGCGCAGACATAATCGTAAGCGTTGACGATATGCCGAGGTGCACTGCCAAACAGATGATCCGTGATGTGATTGAAATGAAGCGCAAACACGCTGGCCCAATCGCAGTTTTCCGCGGCGACCGCCCCGTCGGCATCATCCGCGAACAGGAAATCATGGACTGCTTCGTCTAAACAAACCCAAATCATCGATTCCAAACAGGCGCACCCCCAAAGGTGCGCCTGTTTTTGTTATCGTGCTTGTTTTTCCATTTTCATAGGAGATTTCATCGACGGTAGCATTGTCACCAATGTTGGTGAGGCCAAAAAGGATCCGGTGCTGCCAGAATGGCAATGGAAGAGTTTGAAAAACATCTGCTCAGAAACTGCAGAATTGAACGCTTAAACAAACACGGCTGGGGTGATGCCCCAGCCAAAGCATGTTTTAATCCAACAGCTTACCTAAGCGAACCGCTGTCTTGCCAACCTGCAGACGGCGACTCGGCATAATCAGGACGCAGTTATCGTGTGGTGTGACAACAGGCGTATCACCATCCATCGCAAGCACCGTGCCTTGCTTGGCGATGACTTCCATTCCGCGATAATCTTCGTTGAAGCGGAAGTTTTCACTTTGAACCGTAACAGGCGCGACGATTTCTATGGTCTTCTGCGACACCAATGGCGTCTGTTCTTCTAAAAGCGCCTCACCAAAGTCAGCTGGTACGCACTCTGTTGCACGCAAGAAACGGATGCTCGCTGCAATCGCACGAGGGCCTGCTGCTGCTTCCCAATGCTGTCCAGCCTCCAGCAGCAACGCAGCTTTAGGGCTGGAGGCCTCAGAGAACCCGTCATAATCACGCAGTCGCTTGCCTTCTGCATGACCAGAGTCGCAAATAATCCATTCAGGGTCAGCAACTTGTTTGGCGAGTGTCCGCCCTTTTTCCTGATCTCCCGCCAGCATCAAAGGTGGGTTTTTATGCTGCATGCTGTGCAGATCCAGCAGATAATCAACACTCTCAATCACAGGCCGCACTTCACGCGCCCGTTCCAGCTCGCGTGTTATTTCCGGACCATCGAGGGAGGCTGATTGCCAGACGCGGTTGAAATCCTGATCCAGATAGCGTGATGCGGTTGGGTCGTTGCGGTCAAAGGCGTTGTAGGCTGCAACGTTCATGAAAGCGAAGCTCAGTTTGCCGCGCACAGGGCGAACTTCCTGCTTGAACAACCAGTCCAAAGCAACGGCACCACATGGCTCGTTGCCATGCACCAGGGCTGAAATCATCACATGCGGCCCGGCCGTGCCGGAATCGAACGTGGTGATCCAGTCCACGCCGGTATTACCGACTTTGTAGGGCAGGATATCAGGGAAATCGATTTCGATAGGGTAAGCTGTACTTTCAATAATCATGGCAATGGTCCTTGAAAAGTATAGGTCACACCAGCCCGAAAATGCATCTAGGCCGGTGTTGAATATGGGTCCTCAATCTCGAAGGCGCGCGTGAACTCAATGAATTTTCTGGCGATTGGAGTGCTGGGCGTCGTTGCAGGCAATATGAAGGCGTTGAGGTAGGAAATACGCGGCTTAAACGGCAGAAAAACCAGCGTTTCTGGATGGTTTCGCGCAACAGGAAAAGGGTTGAGGACGCTGACACCAACACCTGCATGCACCAGCTCACTCACGGAGACGGCGGTAGAAGATTCGGCAACAATATTAGGCCGAATTCCCCGTTCCGCAAACATGCGCTCCAAAATAGCGCGCACCGGAAACCGGCGGGTGAGGGCGACGAAATCCTGTCCGTCAAAGTCCTCGGGCTCAATAAACGCTTTGCTGGCAAGGGGATGATCCCGATGCAAAACAGCATGCGCAATGGCAGAGCGCAGTGGTTCCAGCGTCAACCCAGCATGCTTAGAAAGCCCATCCGTAATCCCAAGATCCGCATGTCCTTCAGCCACATGATTGCGCACATCAGAGGATGTCCCAATCTCCAGCTCCACCTTCTGCCCTGGATAAGCCTTGATGAACTCCGCAATCACACCAAGCAGGAAGCGATGTGAGATTGTCGGGGGAGCTGCAAGACGCAGCGGCTTGCTGCTGTGTTGAGAAACAAAGGTCTCGTTCTCAATCCCTGCCAGCATCTCAAACACCGGCTCAAGCTTCTCATTCAGCGCCAGCGCATCAGAGGTCGGCACCAGTCGTCCGCTGTCGCGATTAAACAGTGTTTTGCCCAGTCGCTCTTCCAGATGCTTGATCGCACGGCTTACGGCTGGCTGCGAAATACCAAGGCGGGCAGCGGCTGCAGTTGTTTTCCGGACGCTGATAACAGCGCGTAAAACTTCAAACTCTCGAAGGCTCAAGCGTGGACGGGTAGGGGTATCGGACATAGTTCTATGCGTTTTGATTATAAATTTTTGAATGACAATGTTGAAAACACATACTACGGTTTAAGTCAACCGCGAAGCTCTACCGGTGATTTGCCCTTGTGGTGAAGACACATCCAATAAAGAAGCAGCGGCATTGTTACTGGGCGAATGAATTTTAATCGCCAGAGGGAACGATAATTTCGAGGGGAGAGCAGCAATGATTAAGCTGCAGAAATGGCTTGCTGGAACAGCAAGTGCCATGTTGCTTATGGGTGGAGTGGCTTCAGCTGAAGATCTGACCATCGGCTTGTCTTCAGAGCCAAGCGCGATTGACCCGCACTACCACAATCTGGGCCCGAACAATATGATTGCCTATCATATGTTCGACCGCCTTATTCACCAAAACGAGAAACAGCAGCTGCAGCCCGGTTTGGCAACCAGCTGGAAGCCAGTCAACGCCACCACATGGGAGCTGAAACTGCGTGAAGGCGTGGTGTTCCATGATGGCAATCCGTTCAATGCGGATGACGTGGTGTTCTCGTTTGAGCGCGCACCAAATGTGCCAAACTCACCATCCAGTTTCGCCACATATACCAAAGGCAAAACGGTCAAAAAGATTGATGACTACACAATCCATATCACGACCGAAAAGCCTTATCCGCTTGTTCCGAATGATATCTCTACGGTCAGCATCATCTCTGTAGAAGCAGGAACCGATGCAACAACCGAGATGTACAATGCCGGTACAGCGACCGTCGGTTCAGGCCCATACAAGTTCTCTGAGTATGTGCCGGGCGACCGCATTGTGCTGGAAGCAAACGCTGACTACTGGGGCGCAAAGCCGAAGTGGGATAAGGTAACCTTCAAGCCAATCAAATCCGGCCCATCTCGCGTGGCGGCTTTGCTGGCGGGTGATGTTGACCTGATCAACGGTGTCCCAACAACAGACATTGAAGTGCTGAGCGGCAACGACAAAGTCTCTCTGTGGCAAGGCCCATCCAACCGCGTCATCTACCTGCATCTGGATCATGATCGTGATGACAGCCCATTCGTAAAAGCTATGGGTGGTGGAGCCATCAAAAACCCACTGAAAGATCAACGCGTTCGTGAGGCGATCTCCAAGGCCATCAGCCGTGATCTGATTGTTGAGCGCGTGATGGAAGGTGTTGCTGTCAAAGCAGGCCAGCTTCTGCCAGATGGATTCTTTGGTGTCAGCGAGAACCTGAAGCCGGTGGAGTACGATGCCAAAGGTGCAAAAGAGCTTCTGGCCGCTGCAGGCGTTGGGGATGGCTTCGAGCTGCGCATCCACGGCCCGAATGACCGCTACATCAACGATGCCAAGATCGTGGAAGCCATCGCACAGATGCTCAACCGCGTCGGCATCAAAACCGATGTAGAAACCATGCCGCGTTCAGTTTACTTCAAACGCGCGTCCCGTGGTGGTCCAAACAACACGCCAGAATTCTCAATGGTTCTCGTAGGGTGGGGCGCTGGCTCCGGTGAAGCATCGTCTCCGCTGCGCTCTCTCATCCATACCTACGACAAGGACAAGGGCTTCGGCTCCTCCAACCGTGGTCGCTACTCCAATGCGGAAGTAGACGCCATGATCGAGGAAGCTCTGGCCACCGTTGATGATGAAAAACGTCAGGACTTGCTGGCTAAAGCAACCGAGATTGCCATCAACGATCAGGCGATTATTCCGCTGCACTATCAGGTGAACACATGGGCAACCCGCAAGGGCCTCCAGTACCTGCCACGCACGGATGAATACACCCTGTCCTGGGGCGTATCCGCTGAGTAATCGCACGCAATCAAAAGGTCGGCGTAGGTTCCATGCCGGCCTTTTTCTTATCTGAAGCCAGATTGACACCCCTGTAATTTCAATGGGTTGTCTTTACCTGCGAAAGATTTAGAGACATGTCTGTCTTCATTCTCAGACGCCTGATGCAAAGTGGCATAGTCATGATTGCTATGTCCGTCATTGTGTTCTTTGGCGTGAATGTGGTGGGTGATCCCATCGATATGTTGGTCGCGCCGGATGCGGATCAGGCCGAGATTGAACGCGTAATCCGCGACTTCGGCCTCGATAAGCCCGTGTGGCAGCAATACATGGTTTTCGTCAGCAACGCGTTTAAGGGAGACTTAGGCACTTCCTTTGTTTTTGGTGAGTCAGCCCTGAAACTCATCATAGAACGCATGCCCGCCACGCTGGAGCTCGCCTTTATGGCGCTCCTCATGGCGATTGTCATCGGCATCCCGCTGGGCCTTTACGCAGGCCTGCGCCCCAACGCCATTTCCTCACGCCTCATCATGAGCGGCTCAATTCTGGGCTTCTCGCTGCCCACATTCTGGGTTGGCATCATGATGATCATGCTCTTCGCAGTGATGCTTGACTGGGTGCCCGCTACAGGACGCGGAGAGACCATCTCAGTTCTCGGTTTGCAGGTGTCGTTCCTCACTGCTGACGGCTTCTCACACATCGTCCTTCCTGCAATAAACCTCGCGCTCCTGAAAATCTCGCTGGTCATCCGCCTGACGCGGGCAGGGGTGAGGGAAGTCATGCATATGGACTTTATCAAGTTCGCCCGCGCCAAAGGCCTGTCCGCCAACCGCATTGTCATGGTGCACCTGTTCAAGAACATCATGATCCCGGTGGTCACCGTCCTCGGCCTTGAGTTCGGTTCTCTCATTGCTTTCTCAGTAGTGACGGAAACCATCTTCGCGTGGCCCGGCATGGGCAAGCTGCTCATCGATGCCATTCAGCAGCTCGATCGGCCAATCATCGTGGCTTATCTGATGATCATCGTGGTGCTCTTCGTCGTCATCAACCTGATTGTTGACATCCTCTATTCCATTTTGGATCCGCGCATGCGGCTTCAGGATGCGACAAGCTAAGGGGCGGCCATGACTATAGAAACAAGCCTCAAACCACCGCGAAAGAAGCTCTTTTCAGGCGAAACGCCTATGGGCCGTTTCCTTTCAGAGTTTGTTGAAAGCAAAGTCGCTGTCGTCGCAGCGCTTCTCCTCTTCACCATCATTGCCGCAGCGCTCTTCGCACCATGGATCACCCCACAAAACCCTTACGATCTGGCGCAAGTCAGCGTTCTGGATGCGCGCATGGAACCCGGAGCTGAAAGTTTCGACGGCTACACCTTCTGGCTGGGCACAGATGGGGCAGGGCGAGACTTGTTCTCCGCTATCCTCTACGGCCTGCGCATCTCGCTCTCTGTCGGCGTCACCAGTGGTATCATCGCGCTCATAATCGGCATGTCTGTCGGCTTGATCGCAGCCTATGCCGGAGGTCGCACCGAAACCTTCATCATGCGCATAGTCGATCTGCAGCTCTCTTTCCCGGCTTCACTGGTTGCCCTTATGCTGCTGGCTTTGCTAGGCAAGGGCGTCGACAAAATCATCCTCGCACTGGTCGTTGCACAGTGGGCCTATTACGCCCGAACGGTGAGGGGAACAGCACTGGTCGAGCGCGGCAAGGAATACGTGGAGGCTGTCACGTGTCTTGGCCTAAGTCATGCCCGCGTGCTCTTCCTGCACATCATGCCCAACTGCTTACCACCACTCATCGTGGTGGGAACCGTTCAGACCGCCCATGCCATCGCGCTAGAGGCAACCCTGTCGTTCCTCGGTGTCGGCCTGCCGCAGACAGAACCATCCCTCGGCCTGCTCATCGCCAATGGCTTTGAGTATGTGATCAGCGGCAAATACTGGATCTCATTCTTCCCTGGTATAGCCCTGCTCGTCACCGTGGTTTCCATCAATCTGGTGGGAGATCAGCTGCGCGATGTCCTCAACCCGAGACTGAGGAAGTGAGGATAACAATGAACACGCCAAACACACTCACAGTCAAAAACCTCAAAACCCACTTCTTCACCAAAGCAGGTGTGGTCAAAGCCGTTGATGATGTCAGTTTTTCTGTCAATTCCGGTGAAATCCTTGGCCTCGTTGGCGAAAGTGGTTCCGGCAAAACTGTCACCGGCTTCTCGTTGATCGGTCTGGTGGATGAACCGGGCAGGGTGGTCGGCGGCTCGATCCTCCTCAACGGGGATGATTTGGCCAGAAAAGACGAAAAGCAGTGGCGCGAGCTGCGGGGCAAGAAGATAGCGATGATCTTTCAAGACCCCATGATGACTCTCAATCCCGTCCTGCGCATCGACACGCAGATGATCGAAGCCATTCAGGCCCATGAGGACATCTCCAAACAAGCAGCCAGAGAACGCTGCCGCGAAGCTCTGGTACGCGTAGGCATCGCTTCACCGGATGAACGTCTCACAGCCTACCCGCACCAGTTCTCCGGCGGCATGCGCCAACGTGTAGCCATCGCCATTGCACTGCTGCATGAGCCGGATCTGATCATCGCCGATGAACCGACAACCGCGCTCGATGTCACCATTCAGGCGCAAATCCTCTACGAAGTTCGCAAGCTGTGTTCCGAAACCGGCATGTCTCTCATCTGGGTCACGCATGATCTGGCCGTTATCAGCGGTTTGGCAGACAGGATCGCAGTCATGTACGCTGGGCGGATTGTAGAACAGGGCAGCATCGATGAAGTGCTGGACGCCCCACTGCACCCTTACACCAAGGGCCTGATTGAATCCGTCCCGAGCCGCAACAAACGTGGTGCGAAACTCTACCAGATCCCCGGTATGACGCCGTCACTGCTCAACTTACCCGCAGGCTGTGCCTTCGCCAGCCGCTGTCCGGCAAAGCAGAGTGATTGTCTGGTCGCGGCTCCGGAGATCACGCAATTGGGAGAGGAAAGGCACGTGCGTTGCTTCCATCCTGTAAAGCAGGAGGAAATGGCATGACGCTTCTGGAAACACCAGTCATCGAGCTGCAAGGCGTCTCCAAACGCTTCACCAAAAAGCTGGATCTTGCCGAAAAAACACTCCGCTTCTTCGGTTCCAACCTCAAGGAGCAAGTGGTTCACGCAGTCGATGATGTCTCGCTCAGCATTGCACCGGGCGAAGTGGTTGGCCTTGTTGGCGAAAGCGGCTGCGGAAAGTCCACGCTGGGCCGTGTCGTGGCAGGCATTCATGAAGCCAGTGACGGCACCGTTCATTTCCACGGAGACAACGTCAAACAACTCTCTGGAGCCGATGCCAAAAACGCCCAGCTCAAAGTACAGATGATCTTTCAGGATCCCATGTCCTCCCTAAACCCGCGCAAACGGGTGAGTGATATCATCGGTGAAGCACCACGTGTTCATGGCCTTGTCTCAAAAGCAGAGCTGTCCGACTACGTAGACCAGATGCTCCTGCGTGTGGGGCTCGATCCGGATTTCAAAACTCGCTATCCGCACCAGTTCTCTGGCGGACAGCGCCAACGCATCGGCATTGCCCGCGCCTTGGCGGTAAACCCGGAATTTCTCGTGTGTGACGAGTCCATCGCAGCACTCGATGTGTCCATTCAGGCGCAGGTCATCAATCTTTTCATGGACCTGCGGGCTCAGCTCGGTCTCACCTATCTATTCATCAGTCATGATCTCGGCGTTGTGGAGCACCTCTCTGATCGTGTGGTGATCATGTATTTGGGCCGTGTGGTTGAGATCGCGAAAACAGATGAACTCTTCGCCAAACCCAACCACCCCTACACGCAGGCCCTGCTGCGCGAAGTCCCGCGCATTGATGCCCGCAAGCAGGTGTATGAGCCAATCAAAGGCGAGATCCCATCACCACTGGCACCCCCAAGCGGATGCCATTTCCATCCGCGCTGCCCATTTGCCACCAAACGCTGCGCTGAGAGCCAACCGGCCTTGAGGGAAATTGCTCCCGGCCATGTCTCCGCCTGTCACCTGAACGACGGCTGATGCGCACCCCCAAGCTATTTGAGAGAGATACATTGCCCCAATCCATTGAAAATGTGCTGAAAATCCATCGCCCTGCGGAACTGACAAGTCCTCTGGTGGTGGACTCTCCTCATTCCGGAGAGATCTATCCAGCCGACTTCCGCCCCTGCGTCCCAGCCAGCCGCTACAAATGCGCAGAAGACAGATACGTCCACGAACTCTTCGAAAAAGCCGCAGAAACCGGTGGTATCTACCTGGAAGCCCTGTTCCCGCGCATCTACATCGACCCCAACCGCCGTGCGGACAACATCGATCCGGCCATTATCAAAGGCTGGACAAGGGAAGCAAAGCCGGATTTCCGCAGTGATTTGGGCAAAGGTCTCATCTGGACAGAAGCCCCGCCCAGCAGTGGCCCTCTTTATGATCGAGAACTGACAGCAGCAGAGATCGAAAACCGCATAGACGCCTATTACTCGCCCTACTACGACGCCCTAACCCGCCTCATGGAGCAAGCCCACGCCCGCTTTGGCGTGGCCTATCATCTGGACTGCCACAGCATGCAGGCAGTCTCAACGGTGATGCATGAAACCGGAGCAGGCGAGAAGCGACCCGATATCACCTTGAGTGACCGCGAAGGCGCAACATGCGATCCTGAGTACATCAACACTGCAAAGGATATTCTGCTCAGCCTCGGCTATGAAGTGAAGATCAACGACCCCTACAAAGGTGCAGAGCTGGTCATTCACACAGGCCGCCCCCAACAGGGCTGGCACTCCCTCCAGATCGAAGTCAGCCGCGGCCTCTACATGAGCGAAGTGACGCTCGAAAAATACCCGAACTTCGACAATCTCCAACGTGATCTAGGCACCTTCGTGAATCGCCTCACCGCCTACACAAAACAAAAAATCACCGAACCCGCCTAATCTCTCAAAGGCTGATCAGCTCTGGTTTGGCTCTCAAATAGAGACTCTGCACCTCCTCAGCCTGAGGTGCAGAGGCACAAATCTCACCTCAAAATTGTGCGTCTGTGCGGCGCTCTTTATCTCCGAGCTCTACGTGATATTACAGATAAAATTCCTTATTTATTTCAATAAGTAACGCGCACAACGCATCAAGATAAAATCATTCTCCATGCATAGTTATCTCTAATAATAGATGAGCAGTATTCCTCTAATAAATTATCGATGATTAGATAAGAAATATATTTCACTGCTGGAAATATGTTGACCCTCTTGATTGTCTTCGCCATTTTTTCTTCACGAACTGATTTTTGTTCGCGTTCCGCTGGAGGAACTGGTCCTGATTATTCTGGTCTGGTGCGGAATACTAATCATTTAGATGGCTATGTATTTAGCTTTCTACCTTTTGGGAGGGGAATATGAAAAAGTTTATTGCCGGACTTGGTCTGGCTGCTGTTCTTGGGGCAACAGCACCAGCAACCGCAGGACAGGACAATCCATTCCAGTGTGAAGAAGGCGAAACCTACGTCATGAACGTGATGGTTTCCGGTGTTGAATACTGGTTCCCGGTCTATGAAATGTTCAAGCAGGCAGCACAGCAGATGGGCTGTAAAACCGTCTACACCGGCACGCCGGAGTATGACGTCAACAAACAGCTCGCCAGCTTTGAGCAGGCCTTGGCAAAGCAGCCAGCAGGCATTCTGCTGCACCCAATGAACTCTGACCCGTTCATCGAGCCAATCAACCGCGCAACGGAAATGGGAATTCCGGTTGTGACGTTTGCTGCGGACTCTCCAAACTCCAAGCGTGTTTCCTACATCACCTCAAACAACGTCAGCGAAGGCAAATACGCTGCTGATGCAGTGGCTGAGGCAATGGGCGGCAAAGGCAAGTACGCTGTTTTGGAAAATCCGGGTCAGGACAACCATGATGTACGCGTAAAAAGCTTCATCGCTCGCATGGAAGAAAAATGGCCTGATATGAAGCTCGCAACCCGCGCAGCTTCCAATCAGGATCCAACCAAAGCCTACAATGCAGTGCAGTCCATGGCTCAGGCTCACCCTGACCTCGGTGCGATCTTCATGCCAGAAGCAAACTCTGCTCTGGGTGCGGCTCAGGCGGCCAAAGAGCTCGGCGGCAAAATCAAGATCATGCACGCCGACGTGAATGCAAAGATGCTGGACCTGATCAAAGCAGGTGAAGTGTTTGGTGCGGTGAACCCGAACCAGGGCGTTCAGGGCTACATGGGCTTCATGATGTTGTGGCTGGCAAACCATAGTGACCTCATCGATCCGATGAACGACTACAAGTCCGCAGGCTTCAACCCAATGGGTGTGCCTTACCTCGACAACGGCTTCTCCATTGTGACAGCCGCCAATGCCGACGACTTCTACTGGGACAAATACCTGAAGCGTCGCGGCACCAAAGGCATCAACGAGTAAGCCTGAAAGGAAGCCTCACGCTTTTAGCGATACCGGAGTGTGAGGCTTCACACCAGTTCAACAACAGAGCTGGATCGGGGAGGGGAATATGAGCGAGCAGCCAATTCTGGAACTGCGCAACATCAGCAAATCATTCGGAGCGGTCAAAGCGTTGCAAGGCGTCTCGTTTGAACTGCGTAAGGGCGAAATTCACGCTCTTGCAGGTGAAAACGGAGCAGGCAAGTCCACCATGATGAACATCATTGATGGCATCCTGCAGCCCAGCGACGGCGAGATCATCCTGCGCGGAGAAACTGTCACCATTGATGGTCCCGCCGATGCGCAAAAACGAGGAGTTGGGCTGGTTCATCAGGAAATAGCGCTGTGCCCGGATGTGTCCGTTGCCGAAAACATCTTTATGGCAGCCACAAACGCCCGGCGCTCGCTCTTTATGGATTACGCTGGTTTGAAGAAGAAAGCCGCTGAAATCCTCGCGCGCTTGTCCCCGATTGATCCAGCTATAAACGTGGAGAAGATCTCCATTTCCAACCAGCAGATCGTGGAGATTGCCAAGGCGCTGACTTTGGACTGCGAAATTCTCATTCTCGACGAACCGACTGCAGCTCTGACGGAGACTGAAGCGGTTGCCCTCTTCAAAATCATGCAGAAGCTGAAAGAAGATGGCATCAGCATCATCTACATCAGCCACCGCATGGCAGAAATCTTCGAGCAGTGTGATCGGGTCACCGTCCTGCGTGATGGCAAGTACATCTGCACCGATAATGTGGCTGATATCACCCCGGATGACTTGATCGGCAAACTGGTAGGCCGTGATCTGGGCGATCTCTACCCACCCAAGGCCGAAAATATCGATATCACCGCAACGCCTTTGCTGCGGGTGAAAGACCTGACGGACCCAGAGCGCTTCCGAAGCATCAGTTTTGACCTGCGCCCCGGCGAAATCCTCGGCATCGGCGGCCTGATCGGCTCTGGCAGAAGCGAAATCCTGCAAGGCATCTGCGGCCTCTATCATCACGATTCTGGAGTGGTGGAACTGGGCGGTGAAACCTTCCGCATCAACTCCTATCAGGAGAGCATCAAAAAAGGCATCGTCTACCTCTCAGAAGACCGCAAAGGGGAGGGCGTCTTCCTCGATCTTTCCATCGCACAGAACGTCTCGGCTCTGGATGTAGACCAAGTCTCAACTGCAACAGGCGTTTTGGATCGCAAGGCAGAGCTGGAGCAGGCGAAGACACTAGGTGAGCGTCTCAACCTCAAGCATGGCGGATTGGATCTGCCAGTTTCCTCCCTCAGCGGCGGAAACCAGCAGAAAGTGGCCATCGCCAAGATGCTCTCAGTGAACCCGAAAATCATCCTCATGGACGAACCCACACGCGGCATTGATGTGGGCGCAAAAGTGGAGATCCACGCCCTGCTCCGCAGACTGGCAGAGGAAGGTATCGGCCTTGTGGTCGTCTCCTCCGAACTCCCCGAGCTGATTGGCCTGTGTGACCGCATTCTCGTGATCTGCGAAGGCGAACTCAGCGGTGAAGTTGGGCCAGATGAAATGACCGAAGAACGCATCATGGAACTGGCGTCTGGCCTTCACACCAGCAAAACCGCCGCTTGATCCCCATTCGCCAGTTAATTGAAAGATTTAAGTATGACAGAGACAGCAACAATAGCAGGTGAGCAGCAGGTACTCAAAAGCCCAGCGCTCCGGCTCGGACACTTCAAGAACATGCGTGAAGCGGGCCTTCTCGCCATCATCATAACCCTTTGCATCGTGATGAGCTTCGCCTCGCCCTACTTCCTCACCTGGGCCAACATCAAAGCCATGCTGCTCTCCTTCTCCGTAGAAGGCATTGTGGTGGTCGGTATGACAATCTTGCTCATCGTAGGAGGCATCGACCTTTCTGTCGGCTCGGTTGTCTGCTTTGCAATGGTTGTTGGCGGCAAGCTGTTCCTGATGGGTATGGACCCATGGCTGGCAAGCGGTGTTGCCGTTGTCCTCTGTGCAGGCATCGGCATGCTCATGGGCCTGTGTGTCACCAAGATCGGTCTTCACCACTTCATAGCCTCGCTGGCCTTTATGGTGATTGTGCGCGGCATCTGTCTGGTCATCACCCAGGGCACCCCGCTTTCACTCTACACACTCCCAGCGGAGTTCAAGTTCCTCGGGCAGGGCACGGTTTCAGGTATCCCGGTGGTGATCCTCATCTTCTTCGCCATCGTGCTCGCCTTCGACATCCTGCTCCGCAAGGCCACTCTGTTCCGCAAGGTGTTCTACACCGGCTCCAATGAGAAAGCTGCCGCTTACTCCGGCATCCGTACCGACAAGGTGAAGTTCTGGGTCACCGTCCTGTGTGCCACTCTCGCAGGCGTTGCCGGTGTCATTTACATGGCTCGCTTTGGAGCTGCGACACCAAACTTCGGCGTCGGCATGGAGCTCAACATCATCGCAGCAGCCGTTATCGGCGGTGCCAGCCTCAATGGTGGTTCAGGTACTATCCTTGGCGCAATCCTCGGCGTGGTTCTGCTCTCTGTGGTCTCAAGCTCCCTCATCTTGCTGGACGTATCTGTCTATTGGCAGGACTTGATCCGCGGCTGCATTCTGCTGGTGGCAGTCGCGCTCGATCATATCCTTCACAAGAAGCGCGCGTGAGGTAGCTATGCTGACAAAGATAGATCAGAGCGAACTGGACGCCACACGGCAAATCTACAAAGTCCTCGTCATGCACTTCATCGAGGGCAAGAGCCAGGCCGAGATTGCCAAGTTAATTGGCGTCTCGCACCCCAAGGTCAACCGTATGATCAAACAGGGCCGCACAATGGGCATGGTGGATATCCAAATCCGCTCTCCCTTCCGCTCCCTGTTCGATCTGGAGCACGAAATCGCGGGCCTTGGTGGGTTGGACAGCGCCGTTGTCGCGGCAACAATCTCAGAGCAGGACGATGTCAACCTTGCATCCGTTGCCGAAGCTGCTGCCAAGCTGTTCCTTTCAAAACTCAAGGACGGCGACATAGTCACGGTCTCCGGCGGCAAGAGCATGTCTGCCTTTGTTGCCGCGCTGAAGCCCGAGAAAACCTATAATGTAGTCGTGGTTCCAGCCACCGGCTGCTTGCAGGGCAACCACTTTATCGATGTGAACCACGTCACCGCGCAAATGGCTGAAGCGCTGGGCGGGCGCAGCTACCAGCTGCACGCTCCAATCTTCGCAGAAAGCACGCAGCAGCGCGATATGCTTAAGGAAATGCGTCAAAACGAGTTCGTTCTGGAAATGGCGCGTAGAGCAACAATCGCAGTCGTTGGTATCGGCTCAATTCTGACCAAAGACTCCAGCTACTACAGCCTGCACCCGACCAGTCAGGCAGATCGCAAAGCCATTTTGCAAAGCGGTGCCACTGGCGAGTTGCTCGCTCACCTTATTGAAGAAGGCGGTCAGGCCTGCGGCTATGCCCTCAATGACCAGCTGGTGAGCCTGACACTGGATGAACTCAGAAAAATACCTTTCACCATTGGCGTTGCAGCAGGAAAGCAAAAGGTGCTGCCGATCCGCACAATCCTGAAAGGCGACTACATCAACGCTCTGGTGACAGACGAAAACACCTGTCGCACAGTTTTGCAGACAATGAACGAGGCCGAGAAATGACCACTTTAGCAACAAAGAGCAAAATGGAACTGCGCCCCATGGGCAAGTCCGGCATCGATGCCTCTGTCATCGGCCTTGGTACCTGGGCCATGGGCGGCTGGATGTGGGGCGGCGGTGATGACAAGGCCTCCATCGATGCAGTGCGCGCCTCACTGGATGCAGGAGTTAGCCTGATTGATACCGCCCCGGCTTACGGTCTGGGTCGCTCCGAAAAGCTCGTCGGCGAAGCCATAAAAGGCCGCCGGGATGAAGTGGTGCTGGCGACCAAATGCGGCCTTGTCTGGCACACAGACAAAGGCACTCATTTCTTTGATGAGGAAGGCAAGCCCGTTTATCGCTATCTGGGCAAGGATTCCATCATCTACGAAGCAGAACAAAGCCTGCGCCGCTTGCAGACAGACTATATCGACCTGTTCATCACCCACTGGCAGGACAGCACAACACCAATTGCCGAGACGATGGATGCACTGCTCACCCTCAAACAGCAAGGTAAGATCCGTGCAATCGGAATCTCCAATGCGTCTCCTGAGGATCTGCAGGAGTATGTCGCTGCTGGGCAGCTGGATGCTATTCAGGAATGCTATTCCATGCTCGACAGAGGCATAGAGCAAACCTTGCTACCGCTCTGCAAACAGCATGATGTGGCTACACTCAGCTACTCCTCACTCGCACTCGGCTTGCTCTCAGGCAAGGTCGGGCCAGACCGCGTATTCGAAGGCGATGACCAGCGCCTCCAGAACCCGCGCTTCAGCGTTGAGAACCGCATCAAAATCCAGAACTTCACCAAAGAGATTGAGCCAGTCGCGAAAGCCCATGACATCTCAATTGCACAGACCGTGATTGCATGGACACTCGCCCAACCGGGCATCACCTACGCTCTATGCGGCGCGCGCAATGTGAAGCAGGCAACCGAGAACGCCCATGCTGGGACTTTGCAGCTGGCAGGAGATGAAATTGCCATGATTTCTCAGGCAATCGATCGCCATCTCTCCGGGTTTGACGACAACTAAAATCCGCTCGGATTTCAAGGAATAACAGCGACCTCGGGGCAGTGAGGTCAGGCTGGACCGTCGACGAGATGGTCCGGCAACGGGAGTGCTTTGGCTATGGCCCATAATTTGCGGCATATGGAACGGGACGATATCTGGGGGCGTTTAAAACAAAACACCACGCCAGATGTGCTTGTAATTGGCGCAGGCATAAATGGCACTAGCGTGTTTCGCGAACTCGGGCTAGCTGGTGCAAACGTCATCCTAGTTGATGCGGCGGACTATTGCAGCGGCGCCAGTGCGGCCCTTTCCCGCATGGTTCATGGCGGCCTGCGCTATCTGGAAAATGGTGAGTTCCGTCTGGTGCAGGAATCTCTCATGGAACGCAATGCGTTGCTTGCCAACGCTCCGCACTATGTGAAGCCCTTGCCAACATCAATCCCAATTTCCAGTTACTTCGACGGCATCATCGGCAGCACCCTGCGCTTTTTCCGCCTGAGCCAGTCTCAACCGCGCCGTGGTGCCCTGATGATCAAGGCTGGCCTGACGTTTTATGATCTTTTCACCCGCAAGAACAAAGTTATGCCCAGCCACCAGTTCTTCGGTAAAGCGGCTACCAGGCAGAAGTTCCCGCAATACCGCCCGGAAACCCTCTGCAGCGCAACCTATTACGATGCTTCAGTAACCCAGCCAGAGCGACTTGGCTTTGAAATCATTGAGCAAACCCTTGCTGAAAACCCAACAACACTAGCCCTCAACTATACCCGCGCAACAGGCAAGGGGAATGGCGAGATCATTCTCAATGATGAACTGAGCGGCCAGCAAACGATCGTGATGCCCAAGACCATTATCAACGCCACAGGCGCTTGGATCGACTTCACCAATGATGCCCTCACAGATGAGGTATCGTCACTTAAGAAACGCCTGATTGGCGGCACCAAAGGCTCGCATCTCATGATCGACAATGAGGAACTGCGCAAAGCCATTGGTGATCACATGGTCTACTTTGAAAATGAAGAAGGCCGCGTCTGTATTCTCTTCACCTATCAGGGCCTTGTGCTTGTTGGATCGACAGACATCCGCGTCGAAAACCCAACCGGCATGATCTGCACGCAGGAAGAGCAGGACTACATCCTCAAATCGCTGGAAGGCATCTTCCCAAACATCAAGATAGCCCCGGAGCAAATCCGCTTCACCTTCGCCGGTGTCCGCCCTCTGCCCCATAGCAACTCTGCTATCAACGGCCAGATCTCCCGGGATCACTCCTGCGTAGACCTCGGCTCACTGGCCGGAGGTTCAGCCCCCGTGCGCTGCATGGTCGGCGGCAAATGGACAACCTTCCGCGCATTCGGTGAGCAAGTGGCAGATGCGGTGCTGGCAGACCTCGGCATGAAACGCACCCACTCTACACTAGAGGCACGCATCGGCGGAGGTGCCGCCTACCCGCAAACAGAAGCGCAAAGACAGCGCTGGTATCAGGCCGTTATGTCCGAAACGGGTGCCTCCCAGCAGCGTCTCGAAACCTTGCTGGAGCGATACGGCACCAAAGCCCGTGATGTTGCCCTCGCCTGTGCCAACCAGTCAGACCAGCCGCTGGCAGATGCTGAAACCTACACCCACGCGGAGATTGCACATCTCATCAATGCCGAACATGTCGCCAACATGCTCGATCTGGTCCTGCGCAGAACCACCCTCGCCATCTCAGGCACGCTCACCACCAACACGCTGGAAGATATCTCCCGGATCTTCGCCAATCAGCGTGGATGGGATGAGAACTTGCGGCAAGACCACGCCACCGAAACACGAAATTACCTAAGTGCCTATCACGGCATGAAGCAACTCATTGAAGATCATATTGAAATGGAGACTTCCAATGTATCTTAGCAAAAAAGTGCGAATGAACCGCCTGTTCTCCGGCGGCAAATGTTTGGACGTCGCCATTGACCACGGTGTCTGCAACGAACCAACCTTTATGGATGGTTTGGAAGATATGGGCGGCGTTGTAAAAGCGCTGGTAGATGCTGGTCCGGATGCCATCCAGATGAATTACGGCCAGTCCGATCTGCTGCAAACCATCGACGGCAAGAATAAGCCAGCATTGGTGATGCGCGTCGATATGGGAAACCCTTACAATGCAGAACGCCACCGCCATATGTGGGCGCTGATGCAAAATGAGGAAGAGCCAATCCTCACAGCCCTGCGTATGGATGCTGCCTGTGTGGTCGTGAACCTGTTCATGCTGCCGGATGAGCCGGAGCTGTTTAAACAATGCGTCCAAAACATCTCCCGCCTCACCAACGCCTGCGAGAAATACGGCATGCCGCTGATGATCGAACCGCTCGTCATGCAGCCAAACAGCGAGCGCGGCGGCTATCTGGTGGACGGCAACGCCGATAAGATCGTCACACTGGTCCGTCTGGCACGTGAGATGGGCGCAGATATCGTCAAAGCCGATCCAACTGACAACCCGGATGACTTCCACCGCGTGGTTGAGGCGGCTCGCTGCCCAGTGCTTGTACGTGGCGGCGGCAAGGAAGACCTGCTGAAGGTCTTTGAAAAGTCATCCCGTTTGATGCGTCAAGGGGCGCACGGCATGGTGTACGGTCGTAATATTTATCAGCATGACAATCCACGCGGCGTGGTTCAGGCTCTCATGGCGATGATCCATCAGGATGTCGACGCGGCAGAAGCCTGGGCGATCTATCAGTCAGCCTTCGAAGCTGCATAATCGGGAATTGGGGGAAACCATGGGCTCTTATCTACTCGGGCTTGATGCCGGTAACACGGTTATTAAGGCAGTCTTGTTTGATTTATCGGGCAGGATTGTATCCATGGCCGGGCGGGATGGCGTATCCTCTAGCCCAGCGCCCGGTCATGTTCTCCGAGATCTGGGAGAGCTCTGGTCCAATGCTGCCTCAGTCATCTCTAAAGTGATCGCCGAGGCAGACGTCTCCGCCAGTGAGATTATCGGCGTCGGCTGTGCTGGCCACGGCAACGGTTTGTATCTGCTGGATAAACAAGAACAGCCTCTGCTGGCCGTCCAGTCTCTGGACACCCGCGCCATTGAAACGGTGGAGCGCTATACGGCAGAAGGCAAAGATGATCCGCTCTACGACATCTGCCTGCAAAAGCCGTGGGTTTCTCAAACCCCAACCCTACTGCGCTGGGTAAAGGATCATGATCCTGAAACCTATGCCCAAATCGGCACGGTGTTTCTCTGCAAGGACTTCATCCTCCACCAGCTCACCGGCAAGCGTGTCAGCGATATCTCCGACATGAGCGGCTGCGGTCTGCTTAATATGCAAACCAGCGCCTATGATGCTGAGCTACTGAGCCTCTACGGCCTCTCAGATGCCATGGAGCACTTGCCAGAACTGCTGGCACCGGAAGAATGCGCAGGCAAAGTTTCAGCCCAAGCTGCGGAAGCAACCGGACTTGCCGAAGGCACACCTGTTGTTGCGGGCCTATTCGACGTAATCGCCAGCGCGCTGGGATCTGGTGTGGTCAAGCAAGGCGAAGCTTCCATCGTGGTCGGTACCTGGAGCATCAACCAGATCATCACTGAGAAACCGCTGCATGACCCACGTGTCTTCATGGCCTCCAGCTTTGGACCGAACAAAGTCATGGAGATCGAAGCCAGCGCCACCTCCGCAGCTAATCTGGAATGGTATGTCCGCGAGTTCATCGAACACGTAAACCCGGCTCTGGAAGGTGCAGACGCGTTTGCTCTGTGCAATGAGATGGTCCAGAGCGTCACGCCATCTGAGGATTTGCCGTTCGTTTTGCCGTTCCTTTATGGCTCGGGTCCAGAACCGAGAGCCCGCGCCAGCTTCATCGGCGTTGCTGGCTGGCATTCCCACGCTGATATGCTCTACGCGCTTTATGAAGGCGTTGCTTTCGAACATCGTCGCCACATCGAACAGCTTAAAGCCGCTGGCGCAAGCTTTGAAACCGCAGTTCTGTCCGGTGGCGGTTCCAGAAGTCAGATCTGGCCACAGATCTTCGCTGATACGCTCAACATCCCGCTGTCCATCTCCGAATGTCAGGAAACCGGCGCGTTGGGCGCGGCCATCGCAGCAGGTGTTGGGGCAGGGGTGTTCTATGAGTTTGAAGCTGGTATCGAGGCCATGACCCGCCAAACTCGACATTGCACACCAAGAGAAGAACTTCGCGAGCTCATGGATCGTCGGTATGCCAAGTTCTGCAAGTTAAGCCAGCGCTTTAGCCTGCCATTGGAAGAAGAGGAGCTGGCGTGATGTCCACCCGTCTGTCTCTTGGAACCTACGATTACATCGTCATCGGTGCAGGTTCAGCCGGTTGCGTGCTGGCCAACCGCCTCAGTGCCAACCCTGCCAACAAGGTGCTGTTGTTGGAAGCGGGAGGTTCAGACCTCTATCACTGGATCCATATTCCCGTTGGATACCTCTATTGCATCGGCAATCCAAGAACAGACTGGTGCTTCAGCACCGCCGCAGAAAAGGGCCTCAACGGCAGATCTCTCGCCTACCCACGTGGCAAAGTCCTAGGCGGCTGTTCATCCATCAATGGCATGATCTATATGCGCGGTCAGTCCGCTGATTACGACCACTGGGTCCAGCTCGGCAATACCGGTTGGGGCTGGGATGATGTGCTGCCCTATTTCAAAAAATCAGAAGACCACGCCTTCCGCAACAACGCTCTGCACCATCAGGGTGGCGAACTGCGGGTCGAAAAACAACGCCTGAACTGGGACATCCTCAACGCGGTGCAGGATGCGGCAGCAGAACTTGGAATCCCCGCTGCGGATGATCTCAATGATGGCAAAAATGAAGGAACGTCCTACTTCGAGGTCAACCAGAAAAGTGGTCTCCGCTGGAGCGCCGCCCGCGCCTTCCTTAGTCCAGTCAAAAACCGCAGCAATCTCACCATCGTCACCCACGCGCAGGCAGAAAAGCTGCTGTTGGAAGGAACCCGTGTTACAGGGCTGAACCTAACTGCTAAAGGCAAACCGATGACTGTTCAGGCAGGTAAAGAGGTCATCCTTTCTGCGGGCGCCATCGGTTCACCGCAGCTGCTCCAACTCTCAGGCATCGGTCCGGCTGATCTACTCAAATCCCAAGGCATAGAGGTGCTGCACGAGCTGCAAGGTGTCGGCGCAAACCTGCAAGACCACCTGCAACTGCGCACGATCTTCAAGATACAGGGAGCGAAAACCCTCAACGAGATGCAACGCACGTTCTGGGGCAAGGCCAAAATCGCGGCCGAGTATGCGCTCACGCGCTCCGGTCCAATGGCCATGGCTCCAAGCCAGCTCGGCATCTTCACCAAGTCTTCAGAGCGCTACGCAACGCCAAACATCGAGTACCACGTCCAGCCACTCAGCCTTGAAAAATTCGGTGATCCCCTGCACCCATTCCCGGCCATCACAGTATCAGTCTGCAATCTCCGCCCGGAAAGCCGCGGAACAGTCTCCATCCAATCCGCAGACTACCGCGATGCCCCCGTTATCGCACCAAACTACCTGAGCGCACAGGAAGACAAACAAGTCGCCATAGATTCAATCCGACACGCCAGAAAACTCATGGCCACCAAAACCATGCAGCACTACAAAGCCACCGAAATCAAACCCGGTCTGGCCTATGAAAGCGATGAGGAACTGATCGAAGCAGCAGGCGATGTCGGCACAACCATCTTCCACCCGGTCGGTACCGCCAAAATGGGCTCAGACGAAAATGCGGTGGTTAGCTCAGACCTGAAAGTCCACGGCCTCCAAGGCCTCCGCATAGCAGACGCCTCCATCATGCCAACCCTCCCCTCCGGCAACACCCATGCCCCAGTCGTCATGATAGCCGAAAAAGCCGCAGACATGATTTTGGCGGATTGAGGCTATACGTAGAAACAATCATTCCTAAGCCTAGCGAAACCGGTAGTCTTGCAAATGGCGCTGGCAGCTCTTCTCTCTTTCTTTACTCGGAAAAATCTTGCAAGTTTGTATTGTTTGGTATACATCCGCATACAACAAACTTGCCCCGGTTTGACAGAAGATTCTGTGACCCGGCGTTCAAGCTACATCTAACACTAAATCGCCAGGATAATCATGAGCTTGTACACAGACTACCTGAATGAGATTGAAACGCGTAAAGGTGAGGGACTGAACCCGAAGCCGATTGAAGATGGTGCCCTTGTTGGTGAAATTATCGCGCAAATTAAAGATCTTAAGAACGAACACAGAGCAGAGTCGCTCAAGTTCTTCATTTACAACACGCTGCCAGGCACCACGAGCGCTGCTGGTGTAAAGGCTGCGTTCTTGAAAGAGATCATTCTCGGTGGCTCTGTTGTAGAAGAAATTACCCCTGCATTTGCTTTTGAGCTGCTCTCTCACATGAAGGGTGGTCCTTCTGTTGAGGTTCTGCTTGATCTGGCGCTGGGTGATGACGCTGCAATCGCTGCTCAGGCTGCAGACGTTCTGAAAACTCAGGTGTTCCTGTACGACGCTGATACCGATCGTCTTGCTGCTGCGTTTAAAGCAGGCAACGCTGTTGCAAAAGACATTCTGGAAAGCTACGCAAAGGCTGAGTTCTTCACCAAGCTTCCTGAAGTAGAAGAAGAGATCAAGGTTGTTACCTTCATCGCTGGTGAAGGCGATATCTCCACTGATCTTCTTTCTCCAGGCAACCAGGCGCACTCCCGTTCTGACCGTGAACTGCATGGTAAATGCATGATCACCCCTGAAGCACAGGCGGAAATTCAGGAACTGCAGAAAGCAAACCCTGATGCACGCGTGATGCTGATTGCTGAAAAAGGCACCATGGGTGTTGGCTCCTCCCGTATGTCCGGCGTGAACAACGTTGCGCTGTGGGCTGGTAAGCAGGCAAGCCCATATGTTCCTTTCGTGAACATCGCACCGGTTGTTGCAGGCACCAACGGTATTTCTCCAATCTTCCTGACCACTGTTGGCGTGACCGGCGGTATCGGCCTTGACCTGAAGAACTGGGTCAAGAAGCTGGATGCAGACGGCAATGCAGTTCTGGATGCAAATGGTGATCCTGTTCTTGAGCAGACCTATTCTGTTGAGACAGGTAAAGTGCTCACCATCAACTCCAAAACCAAGAAGCTTTATGACGGCGACAAAGAGCTGGTCGATATTTCTTCTGCTTTCACACCTCAAAAAGTTGAGTTCATGAAAGCAGGTGGCTCCTACGCTGTTGTGTTCGGTAAAAAGCTGCAGACATTTGCATCTGAAACACTGGGCATTGAGCTGAAATCCGCTTTCGCACCGTCCAAAGAGATCTCCGTTGAGGGTCAGGGTCTGACCGCTGTTGAGAAGATCTTCAACCGCAACGCAGTTGGTACCACCCCGGGCGCAACTCTGCACGCTGGTTCCGACGTTCGCGTGAAAGTGAACATCGTTGGTTCTCAGGACACCACTGGTCTGATGACCTCACAGGAACTGGAGTCCATGGCGGCAACCGTCATCTCTCCAACTGTTGATGGTGCATATCAGTCTGGCTGTCACACCGCTTCTGTTTGGGATCTGAAGGCGCAGGCTAACATTCCTAAACTCATGAAGTTCATGAACAAGTTCGGCCTGATCACCGCACGCGACCCTAAGGGCGTCTATCACTCCATGACAGACGTGATCCATAAGGTGCTGAACGACATCACCGTGGACGACTGGGACATCATCATCGGCGGTGACAGCCACACCCGTATGTCCAAAGGCGTGGCGTTCGGTGCGGACTCCGGTACTGTTGCTCTGGCACTGGCAACCGGTGAAGCAACCATGCCGATCCCAGAGAGCGTGAAGGTGACCTTCAAAGGCACCATGAAGGATCACATGGACTTCCGTGATGTTGTGCACGCAACACAGGCGCAGATGCTTAAGCAGCACGGCGACAACGTGTTCCAAGGCCGCATCATCGAAGTGCACATCGGCACTCTGCTGGCTGACCAGGCCTTTACATTCACCGACTGGACTGCAGAAATGAAGGCAAAAGCCTCCATCTGTATCTCCAACGATGAAACCCTGATCGGTTCTCTTGAGCTGGCCAAGCACCGCATCCAGATCATGATCGACAAAGGCATGGACAATGATGCGAAGGTTCTGGCTGGTCTGATCGCGAAAGCGGACAAGCGTATTGCTGAGATCAAGTCTGGTGAGAAATCTGCTCTGACCCCCGATGACAACGCGAAGTACTTCGCTGAAGTTGTTGTTGATCTGGACCAGATCGATGAGCCAATGATCGCTGATCCGGACGTGAACAACGACGACGTTTCCAAACGTTACACCCACGACACCATCCGTCCTGTTTCCTACTACGGTGGCGACAAGAAGGTTGATCTGGGCTTCGTTGGGTCCTGTATGGTTCACAAGGGTGACATGAAGATCGTTGCTCAGATGCTCAAGAATCTTGAGAAGAGCGGTGGTAAGGTCGAATTCAAGGCTCCGCTCGTTGTTGCTGCACCTACCTACAACATCATTGATGAGTTGAAGGAAGAGGGCGACTGGGAGATCCTGCAGAAGTACTCCGGTTTCGAGTTCGACGATCTGATGCCAAAAGCAAAAGCTCGTACCGAATACGAAAACATCATGTACCTGGAGCGTCCTGGCTGTAACCTTTGCATGGGTAACCAGGAAAAAGCTGCAAAAGGTGATACCGTTCTGGCAACCTCTACCCGCCTGTTCCAGGGCCGTGTGGTAGAAGATACTGCTGAGAAGAAAGGTGAATCCCTGCTGGCCTCCACGCCTGTTGTTGTTCTCTCCGCAATTCTGGGCAGAACACCAAGCATGGACGAGTACAAGGCAGCGGTAGAAGGCATCAACCTCACCAAATTCGCCCCACCCCTCCAGAAGCCACTGGACTCCAAATCAGTCCACTTCTAAGAGCTGATTTCAGCGACAAACTTTACAAAGCGGGCGGCCCCAACACCGCCCGCTTTTCTTTTGGGCAGCGTTAGATGTAGTCGGCATTCTGAAGTCAAAGCCAATACCACGCACGAGGCACACTGACCGCAAGCGCGTAAAAACACAGTCAAGCCTTCTACCTTGTGTAACAAGCTTCAAATTTTACGAGAAAGTGGCGCACCCGAGAGGATTCGAACCTCTGGCCTCTGCCTTCGGAGGGCAGGTGGTCTGGTTTCCTTGGTGATATCATTAAATAACTTAGTATGTTGATTTTTATAGATAAAGAAGGTTTTCTGTCTTGATCTGACTTCCCGGAAAATC